>JBILQE010000002.1:0-199487 GCA_044373465.1 Akkermansiaceae bacterium
AGATCGCTCTTCACCCACTTGGCCACCATCCCGAGCACAAAGCAGAGGACGACCGGGGACGCGAGATTGTCGACGAGCAAACTCAAGGGCGGGCGCCATCTAGCAGCCACACCCGCTTGCGACAAGGCCAAACTCCCCCGGGCAGCCACTCCGCCACCGGTCTCGGCCTGTCATCCACCGAACAATATCCTTCCCGGGGAACGTAGACGGGGACTACCTAGAGCCTCTCTTGAAATCCCCCCATGCGCGCGAGCACCTTCATCCTGCTAGCCCTCAGCCTTGCCGCACCTGCCGAGCCGATCTCGCTCTCCGGCATCTATCCGCACCTCGCGTTCTTCAACGACGAAGGCGAGTGCGGCACCGGCGCCCTCGTCCCCTGGGCCGACCGGCTCTGGGCGGTCACCTACGCGCCCCACCAACCGAAGGAGTCCAGCGACAAGCTCTACGAGATCACCAACGACCTCGAGCTCATCGTCCGCCCGGAAAGCGTCGGCGGCACCCCGGCTAACCGGATGATCCACCGCGAGACCAACCAGCTCATCATCTCGCGCTACCTCATCGACGCCCAGCGCAACGTCCGCACCATCCCCGCCGCCAACATGTTTGGCCGCCTCACCGGAAACGCCCGCCATCTAACCAACCCGGAAAAACTCGCCTACTTCGCCACCATGGAGGAGGGGATCTACGAAGTCGACCTCACCACCCTGGCCGTCAATGAGCTCTGGACCGACGAGCAGGCCAAGGGCGACCCCAAGGCCAACCTTCCCGGCTACCACGGCAAGGGACTCTTCTCCGGCCAGGGGCGCCTAGTTTATGCTAACAACGGCGAGCACGGCAAGGAGGCCCAAAAGCACCCCGCCACCCCGTCCGGGGTGCTTGCCGAGTGGGACGGCTCGACTAACAACTGGAACGTTGTCCGGCGCAACCAGTTCACCGAGGTCACCGGCCCGGGCGGCATCTATGGCAACGAGCAGCCAGCAACCGATCCGCTATGGGCGATTGGCTGGGATCACCGCTCGCTGATCCTGCAGTGCCTGGCGGAGGGGAAATGGCACACCTGGCGGCTGCCAAAAGGGTCCCACTCCTACGACGGCGCCCATGGCTGGAACACCGAGTGGCCGCGCATCCGCGACATCGGCACCGGCGAGAACCTGCTCATGATCATGCACGGCACCCTCTGGCATTTCCCGAAATCCTTCACCCCGAAAAACTCGGCAGGCATCGCGCCGCGCTCGAATTATCTCAAAGTTGTTGGCGACTTCACCGCCTGGAATGGCCGCGTCGTGTTTGGCTGCGATGACACCGCCAAGAGCGAGTTCCTCAACAAGCGCGCCGCCAAGGGGACGGTGGCGGCACCCCAGTCCCAATCTAACTTATGGTTTGTCCAGCCCGCCGCCCTCGACCACCTCGGTCCGGTCATCGGCCGTGGCGCGGTCTGGGTCAACGAGGCGGTTGAAGCCGGCGTGCCCAGCGATCCATTCCTGTTCTCAGGGTATGAGCTGCGCGCGCTCCACCTGACTAACAGCGAGGCGCGCCCATTGAAGTTCACGCTTGAGGTCGACCCCAAGGGCGACGGCACCTGGAGCAAGCTGCGCGAGCTTGAGGTCGCCCCCGGCGGCTATCTCTTCCATGCCTTCGAGCCTGGCGACCTCGGCGTCTGGATCCGCCTTACCCCGGCGGCCTCCGCCAAGGCGGTGAGCGCCGTGTTCACCTACCGCAACCGCGACACCCGCAGCGAAACGGCTAACCCATTGTTCGACGGCCTGGCCAAGCCGTCCGACACCGCCATCATCGGCGGCACCGTGCGCGCCCGCGCCGAGAATGCCCGCACTCTGGCCTTTGGTGCCGTCTCCAACACCGGCGGCGACATCGGCTACTACGAGCTCGACGCCGCCCTCAAGCTCACCCGCAAGGACGACGCCAAGCTTGCCGACTATCACAAGGCTAACACCACCATCGCCCCCGCCGCGGGCATCCTGGAAGTCGACGCCGCCTCGGTGATCTTCATTGATGACGACCGCAAGCGCTGGCGCCTCCCCAAGGGCGACGCCGCCTTCGATCAACAAGGACCCTTCGGTGCCGCCCGGATCGCCCGCGAGGTCGCCACTGAGCGCGATGTCTTCAATGCCCACGGCAGCATCTACGAGCTCCCCGCCCGCAACGCCGGCGGCTTCGCCCTGGTCCGCCCAATCGCGACCCACAACCGCGCCATCCACGACTTCTGCTCGTACCGCGGACTGCTCATCCTAACTGGCGTGGCGGGCACCGCCCCCAACCCGCACATCATCCGCTCCGAGGACGGCAAGGCCGCCCTCTGGGCCGGCGCCGTCGACGACCTCTGGCAGCTCGGCAAACCCCGCGGCCACGGCGGCCCATGGCTCGACTCCCAGGTGAAAGCAGGCATTCCGTCCGACCCCTACCTCATGACCGCCTATGACAGGAAATCCCTAACGCTCGAGGCCGACCGCGACGTCGCCGTGCGCATGGAGATCGACATCACCGGCACCGGCACCTGGGTGCTGGCGGAATCGTTCAACCTAACCGCCAACTCCCCGCTCCAACACTCCTTCCCGGCCGCCTTCTCCGCCTACTGGGTCCGCTTCGTCCCCGCCAGCGACTGCCGCGCCAGCGCCCAACTGCTCTACGAGTAACCCGCCACCGCCCGAAAGCTTGAAAGTCTAACGCAGCCTGCGCAGTTTATGCAGCATGCGCCGCCCCTTTGCACTGTTTGCCGGACTTGCCCTAACGGTCTCTGGCAGCGCTCTTGCCCAGAAGGGCTGGGACCCGGACACCCGCTTCCCCGCCCTGCCCCCCGCCGAGGCACTCAAGACATATGAGATCCCGCCCGGCTACAAGCTGGAATGCATCGCCAGCGAGCCGATGGTCGAGGAGCCGGCCAGCTTCGCCTTTGACGGCAACGGCGCGATGTATGTCTGCGAGTGGCGCACCTACATGCAGGACGAACACGCGACCGACCAGCTCAAGCCTGTTAGCCGCGTCGTCAAACTAACCGACACCGACGGCGACGGCGTCATGGACAAGCGCACGGTCTTCATCGACGAGGTGGTTTTGCCGCGCACCGTGCTGCCGCTCCACGACCGGGTGCTGGTCAACTTCACCGGCTCGAGCGCCGTCTGGGCGTACTTTGACGATGACAAGGACGGCGTCTCCGAGCGCAAGGAGATCATCTTCAAGGGCGGCCCGGACAACGCCAACATCGAGCACCAACATTCCGGGATGCTCTGGAACCTCGACAACACCATCTGCACGAACTCCTTTATTTTCAAACTCGCCGGCGGCAAACTCCAGTCCTCAAGCCACGACGTCGGGCGCATCAGCCAGTGGGGCCTCGCCCGCGATGACGACGGCAGGCTGTTCTCCAGCGCCGCCGGCGGCAAAAACCCCACCCGCTGGTTCCAACTCCCCGCCGGCTATCCGATCCTGCGCGACCTCAACGAGCACGGCCCGGACTACGCCAAACCATTCTCGCTCTGCCGCGTCTGGGACCAGAGCGGCGGCGGCTATGACTTCGTCAACCAGCGGATCCTCACCGAGTTCTCCGCCGCCTGCGGCCAAACCGTCCTGCGCAGCCAGCTCATGCCCGAGTTCTACGGCAACAATGTCGTCTGCGAACCGGTCGGACGCTTCCTGCGCATGGGCCGCATCGAATGGAACAACGGCCACGGCCTGGCCAACAATGTATTCCCTAACAGCGAGTTCATCCGCAGCAGCGACGCCTACTTTCGCCCGACCTGGTCGGAGACCGCGCCGGACGGCAGCCTGGTCTTTTCCGACATGTATCGCGGCATCATCCAGGAGAAGGAGTGGTTCCCGATCGACAACGACCGTTTCAGGCGCGTGCAGAAGTACGGCATGATCGAGGTGGTCCGCCACGGCCGGATCTATCGGTTCTTGCCGCAGGGGAAAAAGCCCGGGCCGCAGCCGAGGATGCTGGACGAGTCCCCGGCCGAACTCGTCGCCCACCTGGCCAACCCCAACGGTTGGTGGCGCGACACCGCACAGATGCTCATCGTTAGCCGCGGCGACAAGGCGGCCGTCCCGCCGCTCACCAAGATGGCCGGCGAGCACGCCGATGCCAACGCGAGGATCCACGCGATGTTCTCCCTCCAAGGGCTTGACGCGCTGACCAGCGAGCTGGTTCTTGCTAACAGCGCGCACGCCAGCCCGCGGGTCCGCCGCGCCGCCGTCCAGCTTGCCGAACCGTGGCTCATCAAGGGCGACCCGGACCTCGGCGCACGCCTCGGCGCCATGGTCACCGACCCCGATGCCCACGTCCGCATCCAGCTCTTCCTCGCCTACCGCCGCGCCAAGCTTGAGCCCCCGGCCGAGCTAACAACCGCGCCCAACAACCCGATCATCGCGGCGCTGCTGGAAAAGGAGCAGGCCGACCTCCAGCGCAACGCCCTCGGCCGCTCCGCGCGCCAGGGACAGGCGATCTTCGAGACGCTCTGCGCCACCTGCCACGGCAACGACGGCCGCGGCTTGAAGAACATCGCCCCACCACTGGCCAACTCCAAGTGGTTCAAAAACAACGGCAACATCAACGTCCTCGGACGCATCCTCCTCAAGGGCCAGACCGGCGCCGCCGCCGAGTTCCCCGAGGGGGTCATGGTCCCACTCGAACACGTCTACAATGACGAGTCCCTAACCGACGTGCTCAACTTCATCGGCCAGAAGTGGAACAACTGGGCCACCCCGCTTCCCGCCACTGAGATCAAGCGCATCCGCGCCGAGATCGCCACCCGCAAGACCCCGTTCACCCACGAGGAAATCCTAGCTGTTAGCCAACTGGCCACGGCGCCGGCAGGCGCACCCGCCCCGGCCGATCTTCCCGTCCATCCCAACCCGCTGCGGGTCCTGTTCCTCGGCGACGAGGGCACCCACAAGCCGCTGGAGCGCTTCACCGCCCTGAACGCCGCGCTCGCACCCCACGGCTTCAAGTTCACCTTCATCACCGACCTTGCCCTTGTGACCCGCGAGCGCCTCGCGGAAACCGACGTGTTGTTGGCCTATGCCAACCACAGCGACAAGCAGGTCCCCGAGGCGATCATCCCGTGGATCCGCGACGGCGGCGCGCTTGTTGGGCTCCACAGCGCCTGCGGCAACTTCTACCGCTCCAAGGAATGGTTCGAGGTCCTGGGCGGAAAGTTCAAAGGCCACAAGAGCGCGGTGTTCGCACCGATCACGGTTGACGCCCAACACCCGATCACCCGCGACCTGCCGGTCCTCGAGGCCTGGGACGAGACCTACGAGCTCACCCAGCCGGCCGCCGACCGCCAGTTGCTCCAAACCCGCCCGCCGCTCAACCCCGGTGAATCCGATCCCCAGCCGTGGACCTGGGTGCGCACCGAGGGCAAGGGCCGGGTGTTCTTCAGCGCCAGCGGCCACGACATGCGCGTCTGGAACCTCCCCGCCTATCACGAGCTGGTCCGCCGCGCGATCCTCTGGTCAATCGGCGACGCCAAGGCAAAGGCGTTCTCCGAAGCACCCAGGAACTAACAGGATGTCCAATCCGGCCAGCACACTCGCCGCTTGCCGCAGCCGCCACCAGGGCCCAAGCTCCCCCGGTCGCATGCCCCGCCACCCCGCCAGTTTGGAATGATTGGACCGGGTGACATCTCGGTGGTGGTCCCGTGGCACGCAGCCTGTCCGCATGCGCAACGGGTCATTGCGCGGCTCCTTGAATGCGCGCCGCCGCCGCGTGAGATCATTGCTGTTTGCGATGGCCCACCGGAGGCACCCCTCCACGCCGCGCCCGACATCCCCAACAGCCGCCTCCAACAACTCTGGCTGCATCTGCCAGCCGGTCCCGCAGCGGCGCGCAACCACGGCTCCTCGGCAGCCTCGGGCGAGTTCCTGTTCTTCTGCGATTCGGATGTCCTCGTCCCGCTAGATCTGTTCGCCCAACTCGCAGCCGCGCTCAACCACCATCCGGCCGCCGCGGGCCTCCTCGGGTCCTATGACGACCGCCCTGAGCACCAAGGACTCGTCTCCCAGTACCGCAACCTTCTCCACCACTTCGCCCACCAACAGCAGGCCGGCAACACCTCAACTTTCTGGACCGGCTGCGGTGCCGTGCGCCGGCTTGCCTTCCATGCCGTCGGCGGCTTCGACGCTGCCCGCTTCCCGCGGCCCAGCATCGAGGACGTCGAGTTCGGCCTGCGCCTTACCAGCGCCGGCCACCCGCTCGTGCTCGTCCCCAGCCTCCAGGTGACCCACTTGAAACATTGGCGCCCGCTGGCACTGCTGCGCACCGACCTGTTAGATAGGGCGCTCCCATGGAGCCGGCTCCTGCTTGCCCGCCAACCCGGCGCCCGCGGTCTCCAGTCGCGCCCGGCCATGCAGGCCGCCGTGGCCGCCAGCGGCTTGCTGCTCATCTCCATCCCCGCACTCCCGCTCGTCCCGCTTCCCGCCACCGCCACCGCCGTGGCCGCCCTGCTCGCCTTTCTGCTCCTGAACCTCCGGTTCTATCAGTTTTTGGCACGCCGGCGCGGCGCCATATTTCTGCTTGCTGCCATTCCCTGGCATTTTCTCCACCACCTCGAGTGCGCCGCGGGGTTCTTGTTGGCAATCCCCGCCCATCTAACAGTAGGGTCCGCCGCCAGAGCCCCGGACCCATCCTCACCACCATGACCGAGCATCCCACCACCCTGATCATCGGCGCTGGACCCGCCGGCCTAACAGCCGCGCTGCTTGCGGCCCGCAGCGGTCGGTCCACCACGGTGTTGGAGGCGGGCACCGAGGTCGGCGGGATCTCGCGCACCGAAGTCCACCACGGCTACCGCTACGACATCGGCGGACACCGCTTCTACACGAAATCCGAGGCGGTCAGCAAACTCTGGCACGAGGTGATGGGTGCCGACTTTCTGCGGGTCAAGCGGCTCTCGCGGATCTTCTTTGGCGGGCGTTTCTACAGCTATCCGCTGCGGATCTTCGAGACCCTCAACAACCTTGGCCCCGCGGAGAGCTTCGCGATCGCCGCAAGCTACCTTCGCTGGAAACTCAGCCCACACCCGGCCGAGGAGACCTTCGAGCACTGGGTGACCAACCGCTTTGGCCGGCGGCTGTTCCGAACCTTTTTCAAAACCTACACCGAGAAGGTCTGGGGCATCCCGTGCACCGAGATCCGCGCCGACTGGGCCGCCCAGCGCATCAAGGGACTCTCGCTGCGCTCCGCGGTGACCAACGCCATCTTCCGCCGCGGCAACGTCAAATCCCTCATCGAGGCGTTCGACTATCCACGCCTCGGCCCGGGCATGATGTGGGAGAAATTCACCAACGCCATCCGCGCCGCCGGCGGCCATGTCCACCTCCAGCGCAAGGTCACCTCCCTCCACCACCACCACGGCCGCGTCACCGCTGTTAGTGTTAGCCATCCCGACGGCCGGATGGAACTGCTCCACCCGGACAACGTCATTTCCAGCATGCCGCTGCGCTCGCTCGTGCGCCAACTCGATCCGCCACCGCCGCCGGAAGTTGTCGCCGCCGCCGAGGCTCTCAAGTACCGCGACTTCATCCTCGTCGGGCTTGTCGTCGACCGCCCGGGGATTTTCCCGGACAACTGGATCTATGTCCACAGCCCCGCCGTCGCCGTCGGTCGCATCCAGAACTTCGGCAACTGGAGCGCCGCGATGCTTCCTGATCCGGAATCCTCCAGCAGTCTCGGGATGGAGTATTTCTGCTCGGTCGGCGACCCGCTCTGGAACCTAACCGACGACGAACTCGTCGACCTGGCGACCCGCGAGTTCGCAACCCTCAACCTCGCCCCGGGCGCGCGGGTGCGCCACGGGGTGGTCATCCGCCAGCCGAAGGCCTATCCGGTGTACGACGCCGACTACCTGAAGCATGTCACCACCATCCGCAGCTGGCTTGCCGGCCTGGAGAACTTCGAGTCGATCGGGCGCAACGGCCAACACCGCTACAACAACCAGGACCACTCGATGCTAACCGGCATGTTCGCCGCCCAGAACCTCCAACAGCCGGGCGAGCTCACCGACCTTTGGGACGTCAACGTAGAGCGCTCGTACTACGAGGAGGTCGTCGTGCCCAAGAAGCCAGCCGCCGGCGCAGCCTGATTTGCCGGATGGGCCAGGACCGGGATCATCCAACAGTCAGGCTGGCGTTGCTTGGCGGCGGCGCCCACGGGTTGGGCGCGCTTGCTCGCGCGGTGGCTGGCCTCCGCGGCTGGTCGATTGCCGCGATCGCCGATCCGGGCGAAGCCGCCCGCATCGCCGCCGCCCGAACCGTCCCCGGCGCCCGCCTGTTTGCCAGCACCGCCGAACTCCTCGAGGCGACCCACGCCATCGACCTCGCCATCGTCGCCACGCCACCGCAAGCCACCGTCGAGGTGGCCCTGACCGCACTGGCCAGCGGCACGCGGGTCCTCATCGAGAAGCCCGGCGCACGCGCCAGCCACGAGCTCGATCTGCTAGCTGGCGCGGGATCCCTCGCTGGCTGCGCGTACAACTACAGGTTCCATCCCGCCATCCAACAACTGCGGGCGATGCTGGCAGGGGGGCATCTCCGGCGGCTCGAGATGGAGTTCATCGCCCCGCTGGCTGCCGCCGGCACCTGGCGCGCATCCCACGCCGCCGGCGGCGGCGCGCTCCGTGACCTTGGCACCCACCTCCTCGACCTCGCCACCTGGCTGACCGGCCGATCGCTTGCGCTCGAATCCGCCGCAATCAACTCGCGCCACACCGAACATGACCAGGCACACCTGCGCCTGCGCGCCGGCGAAACCGAGATCGATCTCCACTGCGCCTATCACGGAAGTCCAACATTCTCGCTGCGGGCCCACACCGGCACCGCAACCATACTAACAGAACTGTGGGGCCTCGCCGCGCCGGTGCGCCTGTCCCCCAGCCATGGCATGGGAGATTCCGTCCGGCTCTGGACCTCGCGGCTGGCCAGCAAACTTCCGGGAATGCGGCCCGCGCAGGCGCTGCGGGTGTCGCAAACCCGGATGCTCGTCGCGGCGGTCGCCGGCGCCGAGGGTCTCGCCACAGTTACCCAGGCGGCTGCTATTCTCGGATGGGTCGAGCAAGCCGAAGCCACGGCCGGTTTCTAACCACTTCATCACTGTCATGTCAGCAACCCGTCCCCACGCAACACCCCGGCTCTCGGTCATCTGCGTCACGCCTGATTGCATCGCCACGCTCGCCAGCCTGTTCCACGCGCTGCGCGCCCAGTCGATCGCCAAACAGTTGGAGGTCATCATCGTCGGGCCGCCGCAACTGGCTGCGGACGACCTGAGCGAATGGCGCGAGGCGTTCCAGACTGTCCGCTGCGCGGCCCTCGAGTGGCCGTTCATCAATGCCAAGGCGCGGACCCTGGCGGTTGGGCTTGCCAGCGCCCCGACCCTTGTGTTCACCGAGGACCATTGCTTCCCGGAACCGGAATGGGCCGAAGCTCTCGCCGCCGCCGTGGAGGCAGGCGCCGACGGCGCCGCTCCGCTGATGGTCAGCGCCAACTCCAACGGCCCGGTCGCCGAGTTGAACTTCCTCCTCGAATACGGACCATGGTCGACATTGGACGCCGCAAGCCGGCCGCAGATTCACCTGCCCGGACACAACAGCGCCTATCGGCGCGACTTCCTCCCGACTGATCCCGCCGAACTCGTCAACATCCTGCAGCTCGAGTCACCGTGGCTCTGGGAGCAGGCCACCCGCGGCGCAAAGCTCGTCGTCACGCGACGCGCGCGCAGCCACCACTTCAATTTCTCACTGCTAGGTCCGTCGCTGCCACTCCGGTTCCTCGGCGGACGATTGTTTGGCGCCTGCCGGGCCCTCAACTGGCCGCTGCCGAAGCGGCTGTTGGGCGCCGCAGCGCTGCCACTCATCATCGCCCTGAGGTGGTGGCGCACCCTTGGTTCCGCCCGCCAGCTCACACCTAACCGGGGTGCCAAGTTCCACCTGCTGCTGCCGTTGCTGCTTTGCTCCGACTCGCTCGGCGAGGTGGTCGGCTACCTCTGCGGCGCCGGCGATGCCGCCTCGCTCGTCTCCGAACTCGAATTCCACCGCGGCAGGTTCACCGCCGGCATCGCTGTCGTGCCACCGTTCCTGCAACCTGCGGCGAACCATCTCCCAACAGAATGAATGCCATTCATGAAGTCATCAAGGTGGCCGACCCGAGCCACCCGCCGCGCCTAAGCGCCATCCTCGCCATCTGCGGCGAGTTCGCCAGCGGCGCCAAGGCGCTGCGCCTGCTCGGCGAGCAGACCGTCGCGGGCGACCTCGAACTGATCCTCGTCTCCGAGTCGCCCACCATCCTTTCCCAAGCGCTGCCGCGATTGGCACCCTTCGCCTGCTTCCAGCTGATCCTTGGCGAAACCACCCGACTGCCGTCCCTCCGGGCGGAGGCCGCCATGTTAGCCCGCTCACCGGTCATCGCCTTCTGTGAGGACCATTCGTTCCTCGAGCCCTCATGGGCGGCCGCGCTGCTGGACTCGTTCGCCGCTCCCCGGGTTGTTGCGGCGGCACCCGCATTCATCAACCCCAACCCGCGTCATCCGCTCAGCCGGGTCTTGTTCGCCGCCCACTTCGGCCCATGGGCAGCTGCCAACTGGACCCCTGCCCAACATCCACGCCCTTCACTCCCATGGCACAACACCGCCTACCGGCGGGCAGATCTGTTAGAACTTGGACCCGCGGTGGCCGAACTGTTGGCCGTCGAGTGTCACCTGCAGGACGCGGTGAAGCGGCTCCACCCGGATGGGATTTTCATTCTCAACGCAACGACCGCAACCCACCACGCCAACGCGAGCCGCCTGGCGAGCGCCTTTCGCCACGCGCTGGTTGGGGGACGGATGTTTGCCGGCGAGCGGTGGACCCGCGGTGGCTGGTCGCGTGCGCGTCGGCTGCTGCAAGCCGCCGCCACGCCTGGCATCCCGCTCCTGCGGATGTGGCGCAGCCGTACGGACCTAATCCGCGCCGCCAACGGCCCTGGCGACACGCTCCGGATCCTTGCCTATGCGTGGGTCGTTGCAATCGTCCATGCCACGGGCGAACTGGTCGGCAATCTGCTCGGTGCCGGCGACTTCGTCGCCACCTATTCTAACTTCGAATGCAGGCGCGCCCGCTTCGTCCAGCCACAGGACCTGGCAATCCTTCACGATTGAGATGCCAAAGCGCCGGTCATCGCTGCGTGAGTCGCTGTGGCATTTCTCCGCGGACTCGCTTGCCTTGCCCGCCGGGCTGCTGCTGCATGTCTTCCTCGCCCGCGAGCTGCCACTAACCGCCTACGGGCTTTTCGCGCTGGCTGCGGCGCTTGCCAGCTGGCTGGAGTGGTCGCTTTCCGGGATGCTCGCGCGCGCCTCGCTGAGCTTCCTCGGCAAGCCCGGCACCGTCGGCAGCGACATCCCTGCCAGACTGCTGCGCCGCCACCTAGCAGCGGGAGTTCTCGCGGGCTTGCTGCTGGCGGCGGCCGCGGTTCCGATAGCCGCTCTTGTTGGAATGCCGGAGACAACCCCGCTGTTGTTAGCCTTTGCCGGCGGGCTGCCGTTCTTTGGAGTGGCGCTGTTTTTCCGCACCGCGTTGATTGCCTGGGAGCGTCCACGCTGGCGCAGCGGTGCGATCGCGGCCCGCTGGCTCGCCCGGCTGGCCCTCACCTGGGTGCTGGTCGACCATGGCCATGGAGCGCTCGGCGCGGTGCTTGCCGCCTCCATCGCCTGGATCCCTGAGATTGTCGTCGCGCGCCTTGCGGCCCCGGTCGGCATCCTCCGCGGCAGCACCACCCACGGGCAGTTGCGCGGATTCTGGCAACTTGCCGGGGCAACCGCGGTGAGTTCCATCGCCTTGCGGGTTTTTGACAAGCTCGACATCCTCATGGTTGGAACGTTGCTGGACGATCAGCAGGCAACCGCGATCTATGCCGCCGCCCAGAACTTCGCTCTCATCCCCGGGTTCTTCGCCATGGCATGGACCGCCACCATGCTCCGCCAACTCCAACAGCACCGGCTAACACCGGGAATCTTCGCAGCCGATGCCGGCGAGATCTTGCGGGTGCTCTTCTGGCTGTTGCCGTTTGCCGCGCTGGCCGCAGCCACCGGGGAGGTCTGGCTGCCCGCGGTGCTTGGACCCTCCTACGCGGCGGCAAGCGGCCCGTTCGCCATGCTGATCTGCGCCGCTTGCGCGATGGCCATCGGTTCGGGCGCAACCGTGATCCTCATCGCCCGCGGGCGCCACCGGTTCTTCCTCGCCGCCGCGCTCGCGCTGCCGCTCATCGCCGCCGCCGCCCATCTCTGGATCATTCCACGCTCGGGCCTTCGCGGCGCCGCCCTCGTCACCCTCGGCGGCGCCATCGCCTACGCACTCGCCATGCTCGGCGCGGTCATCGGCGACCTTCCCAAGCGCTCCCTGCCCCGCCTTGCGGCCGCGCCTGTTGGGCTGGCCATCGCGATGACCGCAGTGCTAACATGGACCAGCCCGCACGGCTGGCTGAGCGTCGCGGCCGGCTTCATTCTGCTGCTCCCATTTGTTTATCACAGCCTCCTGGCCGACAAACCCAGTGCCGCCGCAACCGCCCATGACGAGTCCTGAGTTCAGCGTCATTATCCCCACCAACCGGAGGCCCGCAATCCTCGAACCCTGCCTCGCCGCGCTCGCCCGCCAAACTTTCGCGCGCGCTCGCTTCGAGGTCATCGTCGTCAACGATGGCGCCCACCATGACCTCGAGCCACTTGCCGACCAGATGCGGCGCTCCTGCCAGCTCGATGTCACGATTGCCAACGTCCCCCAAGGCGGCCCCGGTGCGGCCCGCAACCATGGCGCGCAGCTCGCCAAGGCGCCGCATCTTGCCTTCACGGATGATGATTGCATTCCCGAGCCTGGCTGGCTTGAGGCCTTCGCCCGCGAATTGCCACTGCGGCCTACCTCCTTGTTGGGCGGACCGGTAACCAACCTCCTTCCTAACAGGGCAGGCTCGGAAGCCAGTCAGGTGCTGGTTGAATTCCTGTACGCCTACTACAACGCCGATCCGGAGAACGCGCGGTTTTTCACCTCGAACAACATGGCGACGACGCGCGCAACCTTCCTCGAGCACGGCGGGTTTGATGCGGGCTTCCAGCTCAACGCCGGCGAGGACCGCGACCTGTGCGCCCGTTGGCGCGAGCAGGGCGGGCGCCTGGTCTTCGTTGGCGATGCTCGCATCGGCCACGCCCATGACCTGAGCTTCGCCAAGTTCCTCAACCAACACTACCGCTACGGCCGCGGCGCCGCCGCCTACTGGCAGGCCAGGAGCCATGCCACGCTGCGGGTCGAGCCGGCGCGCTTCTACCTGCGCCTGCTCACCTATCCGTTTCACCAGCACCCGCCGCTCCGCGCGCTGCGCGCATCCGCGTTGCTCGGCGTCTCGCAGCTGGCCAACACGCTCGGCTTCTTGTTAGCCGCGGGCCGGATCCCCCTGCCAGGAAAACGGCCATGCTAGGCCGCTGCGCCATTCCTGCCGCCGTGCTGGCAACCACCGTCGCCCTCGTGTGGCTCGGGTTCCGGGGAGTGACCACCGCGTGGGGGTTCCCGCTGTTAGGGGTGGATGCGCGGGTGTTCCTTCCCCAGGCGCTGGCCTTTGCCGAGTCCGGAGAACTCGTCAACCGTGTCTGGCAGCCAGCGGCAGCCCTTGATGTGGAGGGAAGCGGCCGGATGGTCTATCACGGTTATCTCTATCCGATGGTGATCGCCGGCCTGCTAGGAGAGGGACGCAGCGAGAACCTGTCCATCGTTCTGTCCATCATCCAGACGCTCGCGGCGCTGGCTTTGCCGCTGCTCCTGCTCGATCTGGGTCGCCGCCGCGGGATGCGCATGAACCCGGTGGCCTGGCTGTGGGCATTGGGGTTTGGCCTTGCCACGGCGGTTTACAGCTACGGCTCGCCGGGGCGCCCGGAGCCGCTGGTAGCCCTCCTGATGATGGTCGCCGTGGGCATCGGCTGGCGCCTGGCGCCGGCCTGGCGGGTCCGCGGCGCCGGAGTGCTGTTAGGGGTGGTGGCAAGTCTGCATCCACTCGTCGGCGTGCTGGCGGCGCTTGCGACCCTGGCGACATGCGCATGGACGCTGGCACCGCGGAGGTTTCTTCAGGCCGCGGTGGTCGCCGGCGGCTATGCAATGGCGTGCTTCGCCCTGTTAATGGTTTTGGTTTACCCGTACCGGTGGGATGACTGGGTCCTTGGAACGCTGCGCATGGGCAAGGTGGCGATGCAGGTTGGCAGGACCTCCGAGGCGCTCGGCCACTGGATGACCAATGGCCCTAACTGGATGCTGCCGGTGGCGCTGCTGGCCATTGGCGCGGGCGGCGGATGGCTGGTGCGCGGGCATTGGCCGAAGTCTCCAGTGGCGTTCGGTGTTGTGCTCATCGTTGCGCTCGCCGCAGTCGTCCGCTTCACCATCATCCAACACTGGGCAACCTACAACCTGGTTCCATTCGTTCCCATCGGCATGCTTGCCCCCTATCTAGCAGTCACCTCCAGGCGCTCGCCGCTGGCGCTGCGCGCCGGGATAGCTGTCTGCCTGCTGGTCATTTCGCTTGGCCTGCTTCGTGATCTGGCGCTGCGCGGCCAATGGCTCACCGACGGGGTATCGCTGCGGGAAGCCAAGCGCCAGCTTGCCAGCTTCAGCGCCCGCCATCCGCATGCCCGAATCGCCTTCGCCGAGCCGCTCTTTACGCTGGCGCCAGACTCCCCGCAGGTCGACTTCTATCGGGAAAGTCCTCCGCCGACAGCCGAGTTCGCGGTCGTTCCCCAGGCATTCCAACTGCGGGCCACTCCTCCGGTCATCCCCGGGTTCACCCTGCTTGAGAATCACTTCCAAAAGTCGGCGCCGGTTGTCATGGGGGTGGCGCTTGCCAGCGACCAGAAAGGCTGCGGGTTCGCCATCTACCGGCGCAACCAGCCACCCGAATCCCCCCGCTAACAACCCTCACCCGTTGCGCAGCTTGCGGCTGGCAAAGCGGTCCGGCGAGAGCAGCTGCAGGTCAAACCCCGACGGCTCACCCGCCACCAACCGGGCGACAATCTCACCGGTCACCGGCGCAAGACTCAGGCCCATCATCGCATGGCCGGTTGCCACGGTGAGATTGGCCGCCGCCGCGGTCCTGCCGAGGTAGGGCATTCCGTCCGGGGAACACGGACGCAGTCCGTGCCATGCCTCGATGCCCTCGAAGTCCTCGCGCTTGAAGCTCGGGAAATAACTGGTCGCCGCCCGGATGATCCCGTTGACCCGGCGCTGGGCGACCCGGTCGTTGTTGCCGCTGATCTCCATCGTCCCCCCAAAGCGCATCCCGCCGTCCATCGGGGTGACGGCAACCCGCGCTTCAGTTAGAATCGAGCACAACTCGGCAAGCTCGGCCGGCTTGTTGACCGTGACGCTGTAGCCCTTGCCTGCCTGCATCGGCACCCGCAGCCCCAGCGGTTTGACGATCTCGTCCGACCAGATCCCGCCGCAAAGGACGAACTCGTCGGCCTCGATCTCGCCCGCGTCGGTTTTGACTGAGCGGATCCTGGCGCCGTCGCGGCCCCAACCGTTAATGTTGGTTCCCCAGTGGAGGGTGGCGCCGGCATCCAGCAGGCGCTTCTCCAACAATTCGATGTAGCGCTCGGGCGAGAGGTGGCAGTCCTTGGGATAGTGGACAGCCCCGGCCACGGCCATGCGGATGGCGGGATCGATGGCGGCGGTCGCCTTGGCGTCGAGCACCTCGGCGGGAACTCCGAGGTTACGCGCGCGAGCGGCCATGGCGCCTTCCTCATCGAGCGTGTGCGCCTCCTTGCAGAGCATCAGCAGGCCCTTGGTGACGAGGCTGAAATCCTCGCTCTTGGCCCGCTCCAGATAGAGTTCACGGCTCGCAAAGCTCAGGTCGCGCAGCAGCGGCGCGCAGGCTGCGACGTGCTCCTTGGTGGCCGAGCGCATGAAGTTCAGCCCCCACAGGATCAGGTCCAAGTTGACCCGCGGCTTGACGTAAAACGGCGACTCGGGATTCCACATCCACTTGAGCCCAAGAGCAATCATCCCCGGCGCGGCGAGCGGGACAAAGTGGCTCGGGACCACCATCCCGGCATTCCCAAACGAGCAACCGGTCCGCCTCCGCGGCAGCCGCTCGATGAGCGTCACCCGGTCGCCGCGCGCCGCGCAGGCCTCCGCCGCTGACAGCCCGATGACTCCCCCACCAATGACGACAACGTGCTTACTCATGAAATCCCCGCGGCAAATGGATCATCCTCGTGAAACAAAAGATTGGCCTCCGCGCTAACAAACGCGCGGCCGGTGATGCTTGGCAGAATCTCGCCGCGCTCCTGGTCATGCCAGCGGAACGTCCCACGGAAGGTCGATCCAACAATGCTCTCCTGGACCCACTCCTCGCCGACCGCCAGCTTCCCGTCCGCCGCCACGCAGGCGAGCTTCGCGCTCGTCCCGGTGCCGCATGGCGACCGGTCGTACGCCTTGCCCGGACACAGCACAAAACTGCGCGAACTTGCACCGCCGCGCGGGTCACCAAACAACTCGATGTGGTCGATCTCGGGATACCCCGCAGCTGTTAGCGCCTGACGGATGCTCCAGGCCATCGCCGTGTGCTCTTCGAGGGTGTCCATCGACAACGCCACGTGCGGCTTCTTGGTCAGGAAAAACCAGTTTCCCGCCCAGGCGACGTCCCCGCTAACGATGCCGACGCCCGGAACATCGACGACAAGGTCCTTGACGCTCCTTCTGCTAGGAACGTTGGTGAAGGTCACCTCCCCGCTGGCGTGAAGCACGGCTTCCACCACCCCGACACAGGTGTCAATTCGGTGGGTCCCCACGCTGATGCGCCCCATGTGGGCCAAGGTCGCCATCAGGCCGATAAGCCCGTGGCCGCACATCCCGAGGTAGCCGACGTTGTTGAAGAACACCACCCCGGCGACGCAGCCGGGTTCGTAGGGCTCGCACAACAGCGCGCCAACCATCACGTCGGAGCCGCGCGGCTCCAACACCACCGCCTTGCGCAGGTCGTCGTGGTCGTTGCGCAACCGCTCGACACGCTCGGCGATCGGCCCGCGGCCGAGGTCGGGCGCCCCGGCAATGACCACCCGGGTCGGTTCGCCGCCGGTGTGGGAGTCGATGACTTGGATGGAGCGCATGGTGCGGTTAGCAGCTGCTATGGACGACCGTTAGGCGCGCGCCGGGATCTGCGGGCGGTTTTCGATGCCGGTGCGGATGATCTTGAGGATCGCCTCGCGCTCGGCGCCGACGAGTTGCAGGCGCGGGGCCCGCACCCACTCGGTGCCAAGGCCGACTTCCTGCAGGCAGAGCTTGATGTTTTGCACCAGCTTGACGCTGACGTCGAGGTGCAGCAGCGGGGTGAACCAGCGGTAGATTTCCACCGCCTTGGCCCATTCACCGGCGACGATGAGGTCCCAAAGGTATTGGTTTTCCTCGGGAAAGGCGATCCCGGTGCCGCAGACCCAGCCGTCGAGGCCGAGAACCGCGCTTTCCAGGGCGAGGTCGTCAACCCCGGTGAACAGCGCGTAGCGGCCGCCCACGGTGTTGTGCATGTCGGTGATGCGGCGGGTATTGCCGGTGCTCTCCTTGATCGCCACGAAGTTCTTCACGCCCGAGAGCTCAAGAAAACCTTCCGGGGTGATGTCGTTGCCGTAGCTGATAGGATTGTTGTAAATCATGATCGGCATGCCGGTCTTGTTAGCCACGGCCACCAGGTGGGCCTTGGTTTCCTCGACATCCGGGGTCTTGTAGCACATCGCGGGCATCAGCATGATGCCGTCGACGCCCATCGCTTCGCAGTCCTGGGTGTAGCGGATCGCCTCAGCCGTCGAGGTCTCAGCCACGCCGCTGAGCACCGGGATGCGCCCGCCGACGACTCCCACCATCTCACGCATCACCAGGCGCTTCTCCTCGGTGGTTAGCATCTGGTTTTCACCAAGCGAGCCAAGGTAGATGATCCCCGACACACCCGAGGCGATCAGGCGCTCCGTGTGGCGGGCGGTCCCTTCAAGGTCAAGGGAACCATCCTGGTGCATAGAGGTGGTGATGGCAGGGAAAGTTCCGGACCAGGGACCAACGGCTGATTTGCGGGCTGACTGAGACATGGCGCGGACTTATGCAGATTTGCACCTAACGTCAACCATAGGTCGCAACTGATTGGCCGGGAATCCCCCCCGGCAACGGGGCTGACAAGCCCGCAGTTGCCCGCAACTGCTCCGCCATCACTGTTAGCCAGCGGCTCCCGGGGGTCCCAATTGGCGCATGGCCGCAAAAAGCCTGCGCAGACCCGCTAGATTGACCTACCTTTCGCGAACCACCCCTACCCGCATGCCCACCCTTCACGGACACTCGCTTGTTGCCGGCTCCCGCAGCGCCGGCAGCGGCACGCTCTTCCACGCCGTCTCACCCATTGACGGAGCCACCCTAACTGGCGGGTTCCGGATCGCCGCGCTGGCCGATGTCGACACCGCCCTGCAAGCCGCCGCGCAGGCCGCCGCTGCCTTCCGCACCGCCAGCGGGGAGTCCCGCGCCCAATTGCTCGAAGCGGTCGCCACCGGGATGCTCGCTCTCGGGGACCAACTTATTGACAGGGCCCGGTTGGAGACCGGCCTGTTGGAGCCGCGCCTAACAAGCGAGCGGGCGCGCACCGTGGCCCAGCTGCGGATGTTTGCCGCCATTGCCCGGGACAACTCGTGGGTGGATGCGCGGATCGAAACTGGCAGTCCGGACCTGCGCCGGATGATGCTGCCGCTCGGGCCGGTGGTAATCTTTGGGGCCAGCAACTTCCCCTTCGCCTACTCGGTGGCCGGCGGCGACACGGCCTCCGCGCTAGCCACCGGCAACCCGGTGATCGTCAAGGCCCACGAGGCCCATCCCGGAACCTCGGAACTGGTCGGCGAGGTCATCGCGGCGGCTTTGCGCGAAACCGGCCTGCCCGCGGGGATCTTCTCGCTCTTGCAGGGCTCGGGGAAAATCCTCGGCGCGCCGCTGGCCCGCCACCCGCACACCAAGGCCATCGGCTTCACCGGCTCCCTAACGGCGGGACGCGCGCTGTTCGATGCGGCGGCCAGCAGGCCCGACCCGATCCCGGTTTTCGCCGAAATGGGAAGCCTCAACCCGATCGTCATCCTGCCAAGCGGCCTCTCCAACCCTTTCACTGGCACCGCCGTCGCGCGCTCGATTCTCGACGGCGCGGGCCAGTTCTGCACCAAGCCGGGAATCATTCTGCTGCCGAGCGGACCGGACGCCGACTCCTTCCGCCAGATGCTGGCCGCCCGCGTCAGCGCCACGGCTCCAACCGTGATGCTCCACGCCGGAATCGCGAGCAGCTTCGCTAACAGCTGCGCGGCGGCGGACGCGCATCCCGCGCTGAAGGTGCTCGCCCGCGCCACCACCGCTCCAACCGGATCCCAGGGCGCCGCGCTGGTGGTGGCCACCGACGCGGCCACTTTCCTCGGCGACGACGCGCTGCGCCACGAGGTCTTCGGACCCTTCGCCATGATTGTCAGCTATCGATCGATTGCCGAGGCCGCCGCGGTCCTGCGCTCCCTCGGCGGCCAGCTCACCGCCTCGGTGTTCGGCGAGACCGACGAGATCGCGGCAAGCGGCCTGCTCGACATCTTCCAACAGTTAGCTGGCCGCGTCATCGTCAACGGCGTCCCTACCGGGGTTGCCGTTGGCAGCGCGATGCAGCATGGCGGCCCGTGGCCGGCCTCCAGCGACTCGCGCTTCACCGCGGTAGGCACCGCCGCCCTCCAGCGCTTCATCCGCCCGGTCTGCTTCCAAAATGTCCCCGACCCGCTCCTGCCCCCGGCTCTCCAACAGGACAACCCGCTCGGCATCGCCCGCTTGGTCGACGGCGCGATGGTTCCAGCGGGCGGCGGAGGCTAACAAAAAACCGTTTGTCACCCGCGGCCGGCGCGGTCCATCTTGCCCCTTATGAGCTCCTCCACTCCGCCGTCGGACAGCATCGCGCTGCTCATCGACGCCGACAACGCGCCGGCGAGCAAGATCAACTTCATCATTGCCGAGCTTGCCTCCTACGGGGTGGTCAACATCCGCCGCGCCTACGGCAACTGGAAGAACCCGCTGTTGTCCGGATGGGAGGACATCCTCCATGACTACGCGATCCAGCCGATCCAACATTTTGATCTGGTCAAGGGCAAGAACGCGGCGGACATGGCGCTGCTCATCGACGCGATGGACATGCTCTACACCAAGCAGGTGAGCACGTTTTGCCTGGTCTCCTCGGACTGCGACTTCACTCCGCTGGTCCTGCGCCTGCGGGCCGACGGCAAACAGGTCATCGGCTTTGGCGGCATCAAGGCCCCGGCGCCGTTCGTCAACAGTTGCTCGCGCTTCCTCTATTTGGACGAAAACACCCAGGCGCGCGAAACGCGCACCAACCTGGCATCCAACGTCAACCTGCTCAAAGGCGACACCAAGCTGCTAACCACCCTGCGCAAGGCCATCGAGTCCTGTGAGGACGAGGACGGCTGGGCACCACTCGGTCCGGTCGGATCGCACATCTCCAACCAGGGGTCGTTTGATCCGCGCAACTACGGCTTCAGTAAGCTCAGCGACCTATTCAACGCGATCGATCTGTTTGAAGTCCGCAAGACCCGCCGCGGCACGGTCACGACCGTTTTGGTTAGGGACAAGAAGCGCGGGCGCAAGCTGATTGAAACCACGCCAAGCAGCGAGGAGCCGCCCTGAGCAGACCCGGGCTAGCGGCGCACCGGCTTTGGCTTTGACAGCAAATCCGCCCCTCGCCATCCTCCGCGCCATGAGCGTGCCTGACCAGTGGGACGAGCGAACCATCGCCAATGGCCACTGGCTGCGCGCCGACTTTGGCGCCCTCTCGCTGCTGGTCATGAACATCCATGGCGAGTGGCGGATCGCCTCGTTTCCTGGCGGCGCCCCGCCCGGCATCGGCCTGGAGGGCAACGCCGCGGAGCTTACCGATGAGATCAACTGGGAGCGCTGGGACCGCCATCCCAGCGACTGCCGCATCTGCTTCCGCCCAGCTTTCCCGTCTCTCCCGGTCATCGCCCGGCCGCGCAGCCTCTTGCACCTCTCGCCGGGCGGCCAGGCCAACTTCTTTGTCGGCATCTCCGCGTCCATCGAGGTGTTGGGCGAGTGCCACGGCTCGATGGTTAGCCTGTTAGCAGTTCCCACCGAGCGGCTCTCCAAGACCTGGCACGGCACGCCGCTGGCCGGCAGCCTCGGGTTCGCCCTCAAGACTTACGCGCGGCGCACCTTCGAGCCACAGGAGTGGCCAGCCTACGACATCGTCTGCGCCATCAGCATCGTCAACGACGGCACCGAGAGCCTGCCGTTTGAGCGCCTCTATCTGGAAACCCAACACCTTGCGGTGTTTCAAAAGGACGGCCGCCTGTGGTCCAACGCCGCGCGCCTGCGGGTCAACGCCCAGGAGCACAACCTCAGCAACATCACCTACGCATCCAAGCCCGCAGCCCCCTATGAGGATGCCGCCGAGCTCACTCCCCCGCCGCAGGGCCGGCGCCGGCGCTCGACGATCCACAGCGCCTTTGCCCGGGTGCTTGGCCACCTCAATCCCCTCGGTGATCCATCATGAGCATTGCCGTCCAACTTCCGGATTTCCTCTCGTTCTCGCTAACAGAGGAAAGGATAGGCCAACTGGTTTCCACGGCCATCGTGCTGGCGGTTGGCTTGCCCTTGGCGGCCCTGCTTTCACGGCTGGTCTACCGGGTGTCCACGGCGCGGTTCACCGCCCAGGGCGGGGTCCTGATCACCCGCATCGTCCGTTGGGCGCTCATCATCCTGGTCCTCGCCACCGCACTTAATCAATTAGGTATCAATCTCGGCGCCGTCCTCGGCGCGGCCGGCATCGCGGGCATCGCCATTGGTTTCGCCGCCCAGACGTCCCTGTCGAACCTCATCAGCGGGTTCTTCCTGTTGGGCGAGCAGCCCTTCGTGGTCGGCGACCTCATCGAGGTCGACGGGGTCACCGGCGTGGTCGACAACATCGGAATGATCTCCGCGACGGTGCGCACCATGGACAACCGCTCGGTGCGCATCCCTAACGAAACCCTGGTCAAGTCAAAGGTCACCAACATCACCCGCAACCCGATCCGGCGCTATGACTTGAGCGTGGCGACGGCAGTCCATGAGGATATCGACCGGGTGATGCGGGTGCTGCGCGCCACCGCCGAGAAGAATCCACTCTGCCTCGATGAGCCCGCGCCGCTGGTGATGTTTGTCAGCTTTGGCGAATCGGCGACCAACTTCATGTTAGGCGTGTGGATGGTCAAGGAGGACTACCTGAGCGTGCGCAACTCGATTGCCGCTGAAGTCCACCAGACGTTCCGGCGCGAGGGCATCGAGATGCCGTTCCCGCACCGACTCGTGGGCGGCGACGGTTTCCTGGCGCCCACCGCGGCGCGGCGCGGAGCCGAACCGGCCAGCGGCACCGCGGCGGTTGCCGCCGCCCCCGCGCGCGAGACCTAAGCTGCCGCGCGAGCCGGGGCATCGGCCTAGCAGCCGGCAAAGCGCCCAAGCAGCGGCGCCAGGTCGCGCGCCTTGGCAGGATCCCACGCCTGCCTCGGCGTGAGGATCGCCGTGTCCAGCGCGCGATGCTCAGGCCACGACGGGGTGGCCGGCAGGCGCGGGACCAGCGCGGCGATGACCTGCCTGGCCAGTGAGCTGTTAGCGTGGAGGTTCTCCAACAACGTGGAGAGCTCCACCGGCGGTTCGTCGGTCTTCCAACAATCGTAGTCGGTCACCATGGCCAGGGTGGCGAAGGCGATTTCCGCCTCGCGGCAAAGGCGGGCCTCGCCGGCGTTGGTCATGCCGATGATGTCGAACCCGAGCGCGCGGTGCATCTTGGCCTCGGCGCGGGTCGAAAACGCCGGCCCGTTCATGCAGACGTAGGTGCCACCGGCATGCAACCGCGGCGCCAGCGGCCGCGCCGCCTCGACAAGCAGCCGGCGCAGGTCCTCGCTGTACGGGTCGGCAAAGCCGACATGGGCGGCGATGCCACCGCCGAAAAACGTGTGCAACTCGCCCTTGCCGGTGCGGTCGACCAACTGGTCGGGCACCACCACCTCGCGCGGCGCCAGCGCCTCGCGCAGGCTGCCCACCGCAGTGATCGCCACCACCCAGCGGACGTTGAGCGAGCGCAGCGCCCAGATGTTAGCCCGGTGGTTGATCTCGTGGGCCAGCAACCGGTGGCCAACCCCGTGGCGCGGCAAAAAGCACACCCGCCGGCCACCCAACAGGCCCTCTAGCACCTCGTCGGACGGCTCGCCAAACGGGCTGACAATCCGGTGGCGCGCGCGCACCTCCAAGCCGTCGAGGGCATACATGCCGCTACCGCCAATAAAACCAACCGCCGGGGCCAACGTGTCTCCAGAATCCATCACAAGCGCGAGTCTCCACGCCCGCCACCCGCTGTGCAAGCTCTGCTACCCCCCGCCCACACCCGTGCCCGGTTGACTTTCCCGCCGCCACCGGCCACCCTGCGGACCCCGGAACTGTTGTTAGATATATGCTGGATTCCCGCAAACTTGGCTCCCTGGAAGTCTCCGCCATTGGTCTCGGCTGCATGGGAATGTCGGAGTTTTACGGATCACGTGACGACGCCGAGTCGCTTGCCACGCTGCATGCGGCGCTCGACGCCGGAGTGACCCTGCTGGACACGGCCGACGCGTACGGGCCGCACAGCAACGAGGTTCTCCTTGGCAAGGCGATCCGCGGGCGGCGTGCCGAGGTGGTCCTGGCCACGAAGTTCGGCTATCTGCGGACTCCCGCCGAGCCGGCGAAAAAGGGCTTCTGCGGCACCCCCGAGTGTGTCCGCAGCGCCTGCGAGGCGAGCCTCCGGCGGCTCGGCGTCGAGGTCATCGACCTTTACTACCAGCACCGGGTAGACCCCAACACCCCGATTGAGGAGACTGTTGGGGCGATGGCGGAGCTGGTGGCCGAGGGAAAAGTTAGACACCTCGGGTTGTGCGAGGTGGCTGCCGAAACCATCCGCCGGGCGGCGGCGGTTCATCCGCTTGCCGCGGTCCAGACCGAGTATTCCCTGTGGACGCGCGACATCGAGACCGACGGGATCCTGGCCGCCTGCCGCGAGCTCGGCATCGGCGTGGTCGCCTACAGCCCGCTTGGCCGCGGCATGCTCACCGGGCAACTGAAGTCGCTCGACGAGCTCGCGCCGGACGACTACCGGCGCAACAACCCGCGCTTCCAGGGCGAGAATTTCTCCCACAACCTGCGGCTTGCCGCGGCCGTTGGCGACATTGCCGCGAGCCACGGCCGGACTCCGGCGCAAATCGCCCTCGCCTGGCTCCTCGCCCAGGGCGACGACCTTGTCCCCATCCCTGGAACCAAGCGGCCATCACGGTTATTGGAGAACCTCGGAGCCCTCAGCGTGCAGCTCTCCGGCGCCGACCATGAACTGCTTGGCCGTGCCTTCAACGCCGTCCAGGGCGAGCGCTACCCACCCGCCGCTATGGCCAGCGTCAGCCAGTAAGCTCACTTTCCCGGGTTGAAATTTCCCCGGCCGGGGTTTTACTAACAATCTAACATCCCCCGCCGCCGTGAACTTCCCCCGCGACCCATCCGACCCGCCGCACCCGAATCCAGCCTCAAGCGTGCCGCTTGGGACCGCTCCGGACGGCCGCCCGATCGCCTCGCCCCAGGACCTGCCGGTCCTGCCGGCGCCACGCCGGGTAATCGTTGAGCGCGGGTTCATTGACATCGACGGCTGGGTTTTCCCCTACTCGTCGATCACCCGGGCGCTGCTGGTGTGGCTGAAGCAATCGTTTGAACGCTGGCACCAGGCCGAGCCGAACCCGGAAAACCAGCGCTGGCTCACCGCAATCGTCAGCGCCTTTGAGCACCGCCTGGCGGAGCGCCGCGACTAACACAAATGAGCAAAAAAACCCGCCAGCCACGGGGCTGGCGGGTGACCGCTTGGATTGTTGCCTGCCCTGCGCTGCTAGATCTCGTGGACCGGGAGGTTGATGACCTCCTCGCGGACTTTTTCAGCGAGCATGGTGCTCAGGTAGCGTTCGGTCGAGGAACAGCCGACGGTGACGATGCGCTTGCCGGCGAACTCCGGGCGCTTGGCAATCTGGAGGGCGGCCCAGACGTTGGCGCCGGTGGAGATCCCGGCGGGGAGCCCTTCCTGTTGGGCAAGCGCCTGGGCGGTCTCGAAGGCATCCTCGTTGGTGACCGTGATGACCTCGTCGATGATTTCGACATTGCAGTTCTTCGGGATGAATCCGGCGCCGATGCCTTGGATCTTGTGCGGCCCAGGCTGGCCACCGGAGATGACCGGGCTGGCGGCCGGCTCGACGGCAAACGTGCGCATCGCCCGGCGCGCCTTGATGACCTCCGAGACGCCCGTGATCGTCCCGCCGGTGCCGACCCCGGCGACAAACGCGTCAATCTCCCCCCCGGTCTGCTCCCAGATCTCCTCGGCGGTCGTCTCGCGGTGGACTTGCGGGTTGGCCGGATTGTCAAACTGCCCCGGGCCGAACGAGCCGGCGTTCTCCTCGACGAGCTGCCTGGCCTTGGCAATCGCCCCGCCCATCCCCCGCGGCCCGGGGGTGAGCACCAACTCCGCGCCTAACAGGCGCAGCAGCACCCGGCGCTCGATCGACATCGTTTCCGGCATGGTTAGAATGATCCGGTAGCCCTTGGCGCGCGCTACGAAGGCCAACGCGATGCCGGTGTTGCCCGAGGTCGGCTCGATGATCAGGCCGCCGGGCTTGAGCTGGCCGTCGCGCTCGGCGGCCTCGATCATCGCCTTGCCGATGCGGTCCTTCACACTGAAGAGCGGGTTGAAAAACTCCGCCTTCACGCAGACCTCCGCATGCAGCCCTTTTGTTAGGTGGTTGAGCCGCACCAGCGGAGTGTTGCCCACCGTGTCGGCCATGCTGGCTGAAATTCCTTTGCTCATGCTGTTGTTCTTCGTTGTTGGGTTGGGAGAGGCTCGCCTCCGCCAGCGTAGGCGCGGCGGACAGGTTTTCACGCCAAATGTTGTTAGATCTGGAAGTCCTGCTGGCCCGACTCGATGTGCAGGCCGCACTCGTACTTCGCGCCGTTGAAGCGGGTGGCCTCGGCGGCGAGGCCGTCGGCGGCCGGGAGGGTCGAGTGCCAGTCGCCCATGGTGACGTAGCCGCTGGCGGCGAGCGGGTGGCGCGGCAGCTGGTGGTCGTGGAAGTAGGCCTCGACCTGGGCGTCAGCCCAGTCGAGGATTGGATAGGCCTTGAGGGTCTTGCGTTGCTGTTCGGCAAACGGGCGCTCGGAGCGGGTGCGTGACTGGGACCGGCGCATGCCGCTGAGCCAGATGTCGCGGCCAAGCTCGCCGAGGGCGCGGTTGAGCGGCTCGACCTTGGTCAGGACCGCGTAGCGCTCCATCCCGTCGCTGCCCTGCTCCCAGAGGCGCCCGTGGAGCGCCTCCATCCGCGCGGCGGTTAGGGCCGGCTGGTAGACGCGCACATCCAGATCGAGCAGTTCGGTGAGCTCGGCGGCGTAGCGATAGGTTTCGGCAAACAGATAGCCGGAATCGATGAATACCACCGGGATGTCCGGGGCGTGCTCTTTGATGAGGTGGAGCATCACCGCAGCCTGGACGCCAAAGCTGGTGGTGGCGACCAGGCGCTCGCCATGGCGCGCGCGCAGGAGCCGCAGGCGCTCGCCGGCGCGCAATCCGGCAAGTTCCGCGGAGAGTTCCGCGGCTGGATCCCGGGCAAGCGCCGCTAGCGGTGGAATGACAATGTCCATGAGCATTCTCAGGCTTCCCCAACAGCGGCGAGTTCCTCGGCGGCGACATCGGCGTGGAACTCGTTGCCCGCCTTGGTCTCCATGATGTGGCCGACGCGGATGACAAAATCCCCGAAGCGTTCCCCGGGCTCGCGCCGCTTGGCATAGTCCTCAATGAGCGGCGCAAGCAGCCCGGCAATCTCCTCGCCCGCCACCGCCGCCCGATAAAGCTTGTTGAGCCGCTGCCCGGCAAACCCGCCGCCAAGGTAGACGTTGTACTTGTTAGGCGCGCGGCCGACAAAGCCGATCTCAGCGATGTAGGGGCGGCCGCATCCGTTAGGGCAGCCGGTCATGCGGATGGTGATCGCGTCGTGGCGCAGCCCGTGGCGCTCCATGAGCTCCTCGAGCTCGGTGACCAGGTGCGGGAGGTAGCGCTCGCTTTCGGCAAGCGCGAGGCCGCAGGTCGGCAGCGCCACGCAGGCGAGCGAGTTGAGGCGCAAGGCGCTGCGCAGGTGGCTGTCGCGCAGCTTGTAGGTTTCCAAGAGGGCCTCGATGGCGGCGCGGTTGGCCGGGGCGACATCGGCGATGATGACGTTCTGGTTGGCCGTCAGGCGGAAGTCGCCCTGGTGGATCTTGGCGATCTCGCGCAAGCCGGTGCGCAGCGGATAGTTGTCGGTGTCGACGACCCGGCCGCCCTCGATGAAGAGTGTTAGATGGGCGTGGCCGCGCTCGTCCTCGACCCAGCCGTAGCGGTCGCCGTTGTCCTCGAAGTGATAGGGGCGGGTCGCGCCGAGGGGGAAGCCGAGGTATTCCTCGAGCCGCGCTTTGAACCAGGCGACGCCGTGGTCCTCGATGGTGTATTTGAGGCGGGCATGCTTGCGCTCGCGGCGGTCGCCGAAGTCGCGCTGGACCTTGACGACATTCTCGGCCACGGCGATGACCTGGGCGGTGGTGCAGAAGCCGATGACATCGGCAAGCCGCGGATAGGTGGCATCCGCGCCGTGGGTCATCCCCATGCCGCCACCGACGGCAACGTTGTAGCCGACCAGCGCGCCGTCCTCGACGATCGCAATGAATGACAGGTCGTTGGCAAAAATGTCGACGTCGTTGCTCGGCGGCACCGCGATGGTGATCTTGAACTTCCGCGGCAGATAGGTCTTGCCGTAGATCGGCTCAACCTCCTCCTCGGAGGAGCTGAGCTTTTCGCCGTCGAGCCAGATCTCATGATAGGCGCGGGTGCTCGGTGTTAGGTGGTCGCTGATCGCCTGGGCGGCCCGCAGCACCTCGGCGTGGACCGAGGAGAGGTGCGGGTTGGGGTTGCACATGACGTTGCGGTTGACGTCGCCGCAGGCGGCGATGGTGTCCATGGCCGCGGCGTTGATCTCGCGGATGGTCCGCTTCAGGTTGCTCTTGATGATCCCGTGGTGCTGGAAGGCCTGGCGGGTGGTCAGCTTGAAGGTGCCGTTGCCGAACTCCTCGGCGATCCGGTCAGCCTCGAGCCACTGGCGCGGGCTGGCGACGCCGCCGGGGACGCGGATGCGGATCATGAACGAATACGCCTTGTCGAGCTTGCGCGCCCGCCGGCCGGCGCGCACGTCGCGGTCGTCTTGCTGATAGGTCCCGTGGAACTTCAGCAGCTGCTGGTCGTCCTCGGACATCGACCCGGTCGTCAGGTCCTGGAGGCCCTCGGCGATGGTTCCGCGCAGGTAGTTGCTGCGGACCTTGATGCCCTCGTTGGCCGCGAGTTTGGGTTCTTCGCTCATGAGATTGTTAGTTAGGGGTGTTTGCGGGGCTCAGTAGACGTCGCGCTGGTAGCGCTTTTGTTTGCGCAGGGCGTCGAGGTACGCCTCGGCCTCGGCGGGCGAACGGCCGCCATGCTCGGCGACGATCTTCACGAGCGCCTCGTGGACATCCACAGCCATCCGCTCGGCGTCGCCGCAGACATAGAAGCTCGCACCCTCCTCGAGCCAGGCGAAGAGCTCCGCGCCATGCGCGACCATCCGGTGCTGGACGTAAACCTTCTCCGGCTGGTCGCGCGAGAAGGCCACCTCCAGCCGGCTCAGCGCCCCGCTCTTGAGGTGCTCCTGCCACTCTAGCTGATAGAGGAAGTCCTCGTTGTAGCGTTGCTCGCCGAAGAACAACCAGCTTTTGCCCGGGTGGGCGAGTGCGGCGCGGTGCTCGACGAAGGCGCGGAACGGGGCGACGCCGGTGCCCGGGCCGACCATGATGATCGGGGTCTCGGGAGCCTCGGGGAGGCGGAAGTTCTTGTTCTGGTGGGTGTAGACGGCAACCTTGGAGCCCACCGGGGCAAGGTCGGCGAGGAAGGTCGAGGCGATCCCCTTGCGGTCGCGCCCGTGGCTGTGGTAGCGGACCGCCGCGACGGTTAGGTGGACCTCGTCCGGATGGGCCAGCGGGCTTGAGGCAATCGAATAGAGACGCGGCGGGAGCTTGCGGAAGATCCCCGCGAGTTGGTGGGCGGTTAGCCCCGGGACCGGAAATTCTTCAAGGGCGTCGACGATCTGCCGGCCCCACAGGAAATTCTTCAGGGAGTCCTTGGCGTCGTCGGCGAGCATCTCGGCAAGCTTCGCGGAGCCGGCGAGGTCCTGGTATTTCCTCAGCACGGCGCGGGACAAGGCGGTGATGTCGAAATCCTCGCGCAGGGCGGCGGCGAGCGGCTTGCGCCCCGCGCCCTTGACCTCGATCTCCTCGCTGCCAGTCAGGCCGCTGGCCTTGAGCACCGCCTCGACGGCGTCATCCGGGTTGAGCGGCACGACCGCCAGCGCGTCCCCAGGCAGATAGCTCATCCCGGAGCCCTCAAGCGAGAGCTCAAGGTGGCGGGTCTCCTTCTCGGAGCGGTCACCGTTGAGGACCAGGTTGGCTAACACCTCGGCCGGAAACGGATTGCGCTTGTCAAACAACACTTCTGAGAGAGGCGCCGGCGCGACCACTGCCGCCGCCGCTCCGGGAGCAACCGCGGGAGCCAGTGCGGCAAGCGCCTGCTCGAGCCAGGCCGCGTGGGCCTCCTCATAGTCGACATCGCAGTCCTGGCGGGCGGCGACGCGGGTTGCGCCAAGGGCCTCGAGGCGCGCGTCGATGTCTTTGCCGGTCTGGCAGAACTTCTCGTAGCTGGTGTCACCCAGCGCGCAGACGGCAAAGCGCGTCGCCGCGAGGCTCGGCGCCCCGTTCATGAACTCCCGGTAGAACTCCAGCGCCGCTTCCGGCGGCTCCCCGTCACCCCAGGTGCTAACAATAACTAGCAGGTTCTCGACCGCTGCCAGGCTTGCCGCCGGGGTCTGCGCCATGTTCCTGACCACCGGCTTGAATCCGCGGCGCTTCGCCTCCTTGGCGCTCTTGTCGGCAAGGGCCTCGGAGTTGCCCGATTCGGTGCCGTAGAGGATCGTCAGCGGCACGGGAGCGCTCAGGGCGGCGGCCAGAGGAACGGCCAGCGGGGCGGATCCGGCCAAGAAGCCGCTCAGCCAGGCGCGCTGGCCGCCGTCCAGGGACCCAAGCACAGAGGCAAGAGCCTGGCGCTGTGCGGGAGACAAGGGGGCGTGGTCGGGAAACATAATCCTTAGTTTGTTGCCTTGTTTTATGCGGATTGGTGTTCAAGTCATACCGTGGCGAGCGTTGGAAGCAACACTTTTTTACGCGGCGGAGGGACTGGCCGGAGGGTTGACGCTCGCCGCAGGGGTCCTAGGGTGAGCCGATGAACCGCCGGAAATTCCTCCAACAGGCAAGTTGTGTGTTCGCCGGGCTGGCCGCGGCGCCCGCCCTGGGGGCGGTGGCGGCAGCGCCGGCGGGCTACCGGCGGGCGATTTTCACCAAGGGTCTTGAGAAGCTGCCGTTTGAGGAACTTGCGGCAAAGCTCGGCGGCCTCGGGGTGCGCGCGGTCGAGGCGCCCATCCGCCCCGGCGGCCACCTTGAGCCAGCGGAGGTTGGCGACAAACTGCCAATCCTGGTGGCGGCGCTCCAAAAGCACCAGATCGAGCTGGCGATCATGACGACGACCATCGCGGCCGTCGACAAGGGCGGGCAAACCGAGGCGATCCTGCGGGCGGCCGCCAAGCTCGGCATCCGCCGCTACCGGCTCGCCCACCTGCGCTACTCGAAGGACCAGCCGATCGCGCGCCAACTCGCCAACTTCAGCGCCCAACTCAAGGAGCTTGCCGCGCTCAACGCCGAGCTCGGCATCCAGGGGCAATACCAGAACCACCGCGGCAGCGATTACCTCGGCGGGCCGGTCTGGGACCTGCTCGAGCTGTTGGAAGGCGTCGATCCGGCCCACCTAGGGATGGCCTTCGACTTCGCCCACGCGACGGTGGAAGGCACCAACACCTGGGCACTGAACTTCCGCAGGGCCGCACCCCAGGTCGCCGCGGTGTATTTCAAGGACTACAAGATCGAAAACCGCACCAGCACCGCGGTGCCGTTAGGCCAGGGGGCCGTCGACCGCAGGGCCGCCGCCATGGTCCGCGAGCTGCTGGCGCCGGCCACCCCGGTGTCGCTCCACGTCGAATACGCGGGGAGCACCGCGGAGTTGTTGGCCGGGATGGAGAAGGACCTCGCGACGCTCGACGGCTGGTTTGGCGACGCCTAACAGTGGCGCGGCGGCCAGCTCAGCCATGCCACTGCCAGGTGAGGACGATCTCGACGTCGGGATGGAGGCTGCGGGTCACCGGGCAGCCGTTGGCGGCAGCTTCCAACAACTTCCGCTCGGGATGGTCGGCGCCGAGCGGAATGAACGCGTCGACCTCGAGCCGGGCAATGCGCCGCGGGGCATCCTCGGACATGATCTTGCGCACCGCAAACCGACTCCCCTGCAGCTCGATCTGCTTGCGCCCGGCGACGATGGCCATGGTCGTGGCAATGCAGCTGCCCAAGGCGGTGGCGACCAGGTCGGTTGGCGAGAAGCTCGCGCCGCGGCCACAGTTGTCGACTGGCGCGTCGGTGGTCATCCCCTGGCCCGACGGGCCGTGCACCGCGCTGCAGTGCAGCTCACCCTCGTAATCGATCTTGATCTCTACCATCTCTGTTGTTTCTAACGTTTAGGATTTCCTGCCGATTGGGGCTGCTGGCTCTCCTTGGATAGGACGACCCGGAACCCGTAGATGTTGTCGCGGAATGCTGGCGGCACGGCGTTGCGCCAGCCAAGCACGAGGTGCTCCTGCTGATAGGTTTTCCAGCCCGCGCCGCGGAGCACACCGAAGCGCGTGGCGCGGCTGTAGTCGTCAGCGACCCACTCGTGGACGTTGCCGCACAGGTCAAAAATCCCGCGCGCGTTGGGCGGGAAACTGCCGACCGGCGCGGTGCTGGCAAAGCCGTCGACGTAGTTGGGAATCGAGCGGCCAAGCGGGGTGCCGAGCGACTGGGCGGCGGTGCGGTCGGCGAGGTTGCCGACCGGGGCGCTGAGGTGGTCGGGCGGCCACTCGCGCCCCCACGGGAAGACCATCTCCTTGCGCGCATCGCGTTCGCCCGGGGTCGCCCCCTCCTCGTCGACGAGGAAGGCCATCAGACTCCACTCGAGGTCGCTTGGCAGGCGGTAAAAGTGGCTCGGGCCGATCCGCTCCTGGGCGCGCTCCCGCTCGGTTAGCCAAGCGCAGAACGCCTCGGCGTCATCCCGCGAGACGCCGACGGCCGGATGATCCTCGGTCTGGTGGAACTCCGGCTTGGGTGGCCGCCGCGCCGCATCGGCCCCCTGCAGGAACACCGCGTAATCGCGCACCCGCGTCTCATAAATCGAGGCCATCAGATCCGGACCCAAGGGAACAAACTTCATCCCCAGCCCGTTGGCCCAGTCGCGCCCGAACACCACCCCCTGGTTAGGCTCAAGCTGCTCGCTGCGGGTCAGCAGGCTGTCAGCGGCGATATCGAGCACCAGTTCCTTGGGCTTGTAGCCCTCGAGTTGCAGCCGCAGGGTCACCGTGCCGGGCTTGATCCGCTCAAGCCGCAGCGTTCCGTCGGCCTTGCCGACGAGCTTTCCATCCAACAATACCTCGGCGCCAGGCGGCTCGGTTGTTAGTTCGACGGTGGCATAGGGGATCTTCCGGACCATCGCGAAGAACGGCCGGAGGTTGAGCTCCTTGCCTCTGGCGCTGAGCCCCTCGCCTTGGAAGCCGCTGTCCGCCACCACTGGCAGGTAGTAGTCATCCTCGGTTAGAAAGCCCGCCTTGCCGGTGTCCGTCGCCCAGTTGGCGAAGGCGGCTGACTCCGCGGCGGTGACCGCCACAACCCGGCGCTTTTCGCCGCGCTCGGTGACCTCGATGACCTCGAAGGGCTCGGGGCGCTTGGCATGGCGCTCGAAGCGGCGCCAGATTGCCTCGGTGATGTAGCCGGCACTGATGTGGTAGCCGTCGTTAGGGAGATAATTCATCCCGAGGTGGTCGCGCCATGGCTGGCCGGCCTCCGGCGGGCGGAAAATCTCCAATTCCTGGCCGAGGACCAACGGGTCGGCAACCGCCTCGGGTGGCACCCGCTGGTCGATTTCAACCGGCCGGAAGCCGCTCTGCCTGATAGAAAACACCGCCCGCTGGCCGACCGGCACCAGGATCTCGGTCGGGGTCGTGCCGATGCGCTTGCCGCTGCCGTCAAACACATCCGCGCCCTCCGGGTAGCTGACCACCCGGACCTGGCCCATGCGGGTCTCAGGCAGCGGGCCGGCCCCGATGAGCGGCGCCCATTGGTTAGACCACGGGCTGTTGCGCAACACCTCCCAGCCGAGCACCAGCAACCCCGCGCTGAGCACCATCGTGGTGAGCACCACGCTAAGCGGGCTGCGGCGCCGGTGGCGCTTGCCGCGCTGCAGCCGCCGCAACGCCTCGGCGAGGTCCCCGGCGGTGCGGATCCGCCGCCTGGCCAGGTACGGCTCGCAGACATCGCAGATGACGTTGTTGAGCGAGAGCCAGCGCTTCCTGTTAGTGTCTTCCGGCAGCTCCTCGGGAAGCTCGGGAAACTGCAGCCGGTCGTTGCCGGTGGCGATCTCGTAGAGCACCTTGCCGAGGCTGTAGACATCCGCCTGCGCCGACCCCGGGCCCTCCGGCGGCACGAACCCCTCGGTGCCAACAAAGGTGCGCTGCCCGCGCGCGGCCACCAGCCCGATGTCGGCCAGCTTGGCCCGGCCGTTAACAAAAATAACGTTGGACGGCTTGACGTCGCGGTGGGCGAGGCCGCGCTCATGGAGGTGCTCGAGGGCCTCGGCGAGGCGCACGCCGACATCGATGACGAGGTCGACCGGGAGGGCGGCATTGACCGCCTTGCCGTCCTCGCGGAGGGTGCGCGGGACATACTCGACCGGGTTGATGTCGCGGCCGGTGACGATGTCGTCGCCGAGCTCCATGACATAGTAATAGAACCCGTCGGCGCTGCGGCCGACGTGGAGAATGTTCATCAGCCCGGGATGGTCGCGCGAGATCGGTTCGAACTTGCGGATCCCCTCGAACTCGCGCTCGAAGCTGCGCTCGTCGTCGAAGTCCTCGCGCCAGACGACCTTGATGGCGCGCAGCGCGCCAGTGATGCTGCGGGCCAGCCAGACCTCGCCGTAGGCACCGCCGCCGATCTTGCGGAGCACCTCATGGTCGGGAATTGAGGGATCTGGGCGGACCTTATTCCTCATCGCTTTCGAGCTTGGCCAACTCTTTCTTCAACACCGCACCCACCCGGTGCTTGGCTAAATAAACTTGGGCCATGCTCACATTCAGGCGGTCCTGAACCTTCTTGGCGTCCCACTGCTTGATCACATAGCAGTCGAAAATCTGATATTGCTTCGGCGAAACCTGCGCCTTGACCCTCACCAAGGCGGCGTCGGCGACGTTCTTCTTCCACTCGACGTCCCACAGGCGGGCGAGGATATCCCCCTTGGGATCCTCGAAGCGGTCAATCACCGAGGTCTTGCGGTCGTCGTCCCAGCCGGTTCCGGCCATCGCGGTGTCCTTGCGGCGCTTGCGGAACTGGTCGTTGATCCGCCAGCGGGTCATGTTCATCAGCCAGGTCTTGAACGACCCCTGCTCGGGATCGTAGAGCTTCTTTTTGCTCTGTTTGGCGATGGATAGAATCGTCTCCTGGACGGTGTCCCACGCCTCGTCCTGGCGCAGCCCGGCCTTGATGGCCACCGCGTAGATCAGGCGCCAGTAGGTCTGATAGAACTCGTCCCAGGTGCGCTGGTCCTCCCAGTTGTCCAACCGGGCGATGAGACTTTTGCGCGTCTTGGCGTATGCCTGGACGATCACCGAGTCATCAACCTGTTTCTGCTCATCCTCTTCAGACATCGGCACGGGTATATCACAGTCACCGCGAGGTGCGGAAGTATTTACCTGGATTGGGGGAAAATGCCGCGCACCCCGGCACGCGGCACGCAGCTCTGTCCTTGCGCTGCGCCCGGCGAGCGGCGACACTCCCCGGCGTTGCGATGAAATCCTTCCTCAGCCTGCTGCTAACATTGGCCCTGCTAGTCCTGGCGGTGGGGACCTGCGGGTTTCTCTGGTATGTCAGCCAGACCGCCGAGTTCACCCGCAAGGAGGCCGGCGCGCCGGCGGCGCCGCGCTTAGCGCCAGCGACGCCGCGCTGAGAGGGCAAGAAAAAAGCCCGCTCCGGCGGCTGCCGGAACGGGCTGTGAGGAATCTCTAGCCGTGGCGGTTAGGCGTCCACGGACGCTTCGGCCGGGGTCCCCGACTCGATGCCCTTGGCGCGCTCCTCGCGCAGGAGTGCCTTGCGGCTCATCTTGACCCGGCCCTTTTCGTCGACGCCGACGCACTTGGCGCTGACGATGTCGCCGACCTTGACGACATCCTCGGTGACGTTGACCCGGCCCTCGGCCAGCTCGGAGATGTGGATCAGGCCGTCCTTGCCCGGCAGAACTTCCATGAAGGCCCCGAAGTTGGTCGTCGAGACGACCTTGCCGGTGTAGACTTGGCCGACCTCGATGACCGCAAACATCCGTTCGATCATCTCCTTGGCCCGCTCCAGGCTCTCCTTCTTGGAGGCGTAGATGTGCACGGTGCCGTCGTCCTGGATGCTGATGTCAGCGCCGGACTCGGCCTGGATGCCCTTGATGTTCTTGCCACCTGGGCCGATGAGCTCGCCGATCCGGTCAGGATCGATCTTGACGGTCTCAATCCGCGGCGCGTGCTCGCTCATCGCGGCCGGGCCGGCGATGCACTCGTTCATCTTGTCGAGGATCAGCCCGCGGCCGTCCTTGGCCACGCGGATGGCTTCCTCAAGGATCGACATCGGCAGGCCGGGCAGCTTCAGGTCGAGCTGATAGCCCGTCACCCCTTCGCTCGTCCCGCACAGCTTGAAGTCCATGTCGCCGTAGAAGTCCTCGCTGCCGATGATGTCTAGCAGGGTGAGGTGCTTCATGACCTTGTCGTTGGCATCCAACTCGGTGACCAGGCCGACGGAAATCCCGCCAACCGGACGCTTGAGCGGCACACCCGCGTCCAGCAGGGCCATCACGCCCGAGCAGACGGTCGCCATCGACGTCGAACCGTTAGATTCCATGACCTCCGAGCTCACGCGCATGGCGTAGGGGAAATCCGCCTCGTCAGGGATGACCGGGGCGATCGAGCGCTCGGCGAGGGCGCCGTGGCCGATTTCGCGGCGGTTCTGGCCGCCGAAGCGGCCGCACTCGCCGACCGAGAATGGCGGGAAGTTGTAGTGCAGGATGAAGCGCTTGCTGTCCTCGCCACCGGCGTAGTTGTCGAAGAATTGCTTCTCGTCGGCGGGTGCCAGGGTGGCGATGGCCATGGCCTGGGTTTCGCCGCGGGCGAAGATTGCCGAGCCGTGAACGCGCGGCAGGCTCTTGACCTCGCCGTAGAGCTCGCGGAGGTCCCCGACTTTCCGGCCGTCGGCGCGCACGCCCTTCTCCATGATGGAGATGCGGAACGCCTTCTTCTGGATGTATTCAAACACCTGCTCGACGTCGAAGTCCGTCGCGCTCGGGTGGCGCTCCTTGATGGCGGCTTCCACTTCGTTGCGCAGGGCGCCGACCTTCTTGCTGCGCTCGACCTTGGTCGGCGCATAGATGGCGGCCTCGATCCGGTCGCCGGCGACCTCGTAGCCGATCTCCAACAGCTCTTCCTTCGCGACTGTTAGCTCGTACTCGCGCTTGGCCTTGCCGCAGCGGGCGGCGAGCTCTTCCTGGGCTTCGACGAGCTTGGTGACGCTTTCCTGGGCGAAGTAGAGGGCCTTGATGAAGTCCTCCTCGGGGATTTCGTTAGCCGCGCCTTCGATCATGATCACGTCGGTCTTGTTGCCGACATAGATGAGATCGAGGTCGCTTTCCTCGCGCTCGGCGAAGGTCGGGTTGATGACGAACTCGCCATCGACACGGCCGACGCGCACGGCACCGATCGGGCCGGCAAACGGGATGTCCGAAACGCACAGAGCGGCCGAGGCGCCGTTCATTGCCAGGATGTCCGCGTCATTGATCGAGTCCGCGCTCAAGAGCAGGGCCACGATCTGGGTTTCGTAAAGATAGCCCTTCGGGAAGAGCGGGCGCAGCGGCCGGTCGGTCATCCGGCAGGTCAGGATTTCCTTTTCAGTCGGGCGTCCTTCGCGCTTGAAGTAGCCACCCGGAAACACCCCGGCGGCGGAGGCTTTCTCCTTGTACTCGACGGAGAGCGGGAACCATGTCTGGCCCGACTTCACTTTGGTGGCCGACACGGCCGTGACCAGCACGATCGTCTCACCACAGGTTACGGTCACGGCACCATCGGCAAGCTTGGCAATCTTGCCGGTCTCGATGGTGATCGGATTGGATCCAACATGGATCGTCACGTTCTGGATATTCAGGTTCATCTTTTTTCTTTCGTTAGCGTCATGACCCGCCGCGGACGTCGCTTTGAGTGGCGGGTCGGGGTTTCTTCGACCATGGGCGCATCCTCCGGAATCGGTCCGGCGGGCGGCAAATCGCGGGGCGATGCCCATGCTGGCAACCGCTCGCTCCATGCGAACGGCTACCGAAAAAACGGCCACGGGGAAATCCACGTGGCCGTTTCCGGAGAGGTGTTAGCGGCGCAGGTTCAGACCCTTGAGGATCTTCTGGTAGCGCTCCTCGTTGCTCGTCTTCAGGTAGTCGAGCAGCTTGCGCCGGCGCGACACCAAGCGCAACAGGCCACGACGCGAGGACGTGTCCTTCTTGTGGAGCCCGAGGTGCTCGGTGAGGTGGCTGATGCGCAGCGTGAGCAGCGCGATCTGATAGTCGGCGCTACCCGTGTCACCTTCGTGCAACTGGTAGTCCTTCGGATTGATGGTGGATTCACTCATGGTGGTTTGGTCACTTCCAGCCCAGCCGCCTTGGCCAGCCTGCCCTGTGTTGGGTGCGCGCAAGGAATCAGAATAACCCGCAATTGCAAAGCTTTCTTTCCCCGCACCCCCGCCCCGCCCGCGCTCAGCGCTTGTTGAAGCGGGCCATCTCGCGCTGGGCCTCGCGCAGTTCGACCTTTTTCTTCAGGTCGTGGCGCTGGTCGGCGTGGGTCTTGCCCTTGCCGACGCCGATCTCGATCTTCACGTGGCGCCCGACCCAGTACATCCGCAGGCACGGCAGGGTCGCACCCTTCTGCGCGCTGGCCATCTCGAGCTTGAGAATCTCGCTCCGGTGAACTAACAGCCGGCGCGGCCGCTTCGCCTCGTGCTGGTACCAGCTGGACGCGGTCTCCCACGGCTGGATGTCGCAGCCGTAGAGGAAAAGCTGGCCACGGTCGACCCGGGCGAAGGCGTCGGAAATGTTGATTTTCCCGGCCCGGATGCTCTTCACCTCGGTCCCCTTCAGCTCGATGCCCGCCTCATAGCGCTCGCTGATGAGGAAGTCCCGGAGCGCCTTCTTGTTAGTGGCGATGTCCGCGCCCATAGCTCGGGATACGCCAGGATTGCCGGCGTGTCTATTATTGGACCGGTTTTTCGACGAGCCGGATCTTGCCCTCGATGATCTCGGTCAGAGCGATGTCGGCGGCACCCATGCTGGGACGCGTTGGGATCAACGGCGAGCGACCGCTGTTGAGCTGGCGCACCCTCTGGGAAACCATATTGATGAGAATCTGCGGATCAGAAATGAGTTCCGCCGCCTTTTCGACAAGCTCGCTTTTCATGGAAATGCCTGGAAATCTAGAAGTCGCCTTGGGCTGCTCGAACGGGATGATATTGTCCTCCTGCATCGGTGCCGTCGGTCGCTTCGGGGAAAAATAGTCGCGCGTTGGGAATCCGGCGGAAATGCCGGGGCGGAGGGGAAACACAAACCCCGAAAGGTTACAAGTGGAAATTACGCATTTGTTGCCCGGCCCGTTACGATTTGGGCATCAGGTCGATACCGACGAGCCGCAGGCCCGCGACCATCGCCCAGAAAATCCCCGCGGTGATCAGGCAGTTGGCGACCAGGGCCGGCCAGAAGGTCCAGCCGTGGCGCAACATCCACGGGAAAATCAGGAACATCGGCAGCGTCGGCAGGACAAACCAGAACGTCCCTTCGGCGTGGTTGGCGATCCGCGCCGGGGCCTGGCGCTCGCTGTGCATCCAGATCATGGCCACCAGCGAGGTGAGCGGCAGGGCGATGAGCAAGGCCGAGAGCCGGTCGCTGAAGACCTGCACCTTGGTGACCACCACGATCATCAGGGCACTCAGGGCGAACTTCACCAGGTCCATGGCGGTGAAGGATAACAGGCGGTCCCAAGGGAATTGGCTCATTGCAGGTTTGCTTGTGGCGCGCGGAGCGTGGCAGATTCCCTGCCAGCATGCAAGCCACCCCGCGCCTCCTGATCGTTCTAGCAGCCCTGCTGCTGCCGTTAGCCTGTTCGCCGGCCGGCGGGCCGCCACCCGCCGGGGCGCCCGCCGGGCCGCCCGCCGCGCCGGTCGGCAGCCAGCTCACGGCCGCCGAGAAGGCGGCGATCGGCCGGAAAATCTGGCAGAACGAGTCGGCCGGCACCCTCAGCGGCCTGACCGCCTGGAATGCCGGCGAGGAGTTCCCGTCGCTGGGCATCGGCCACTTCATCTGGTACCCGGCCGGCCAGCGCGGCCCCTATGTCGAGTCCTTCCCGGAGTTTGTCCGGTTTGCCCGCGCCCGCGGCGCCCAACTCCCAGCGCTGGCCAACTCGCCGGCCGCCCCGTGGCCTAACCGCGCGGCGTTCACCGCCGAGCTCAACAGCCCGCGGATGCAGGAACTGCGCAGCTGGCTGGCCAACAACCTAACTGTCCAGACCGACTTCATCATCGCCCGCTCCCAGGCCGCGCTCCCGGCCCTGCTCGCCGCCGCCGCGCCCGCCGAGCGCGCCCGGATCCAGGCGAACTATCAGAAGGTCGCCGCCACCCCGAACGGGACCTATGCGCTCATCGACTACGTCAACTTCAAGGGCGACGGGATCAGCCCGGCCGAGCGCTACAACGGCCGCGGCTGGGGCCTGCTGCAAGTCCTCGAGGGGATGCGCGAGGTCCCCGCCGGCCAGCCGGCCGCCGCCGAGTTCGCCGCCAGCGCCATCCGGGTGCTTGACCGGCGCATCGCCAACGCCTCGCCCAACCGGCCCGAAACCCAGTGGCGCGCCGGCTGGCACAACCGCGCGGCCACCTACGCGCGGCCGCTCTAACCGGCTAAAGCGGTTATTCTCTTGCCACCCGGGACTCCGCTCATTACTTCCCCCGCCATGTCTAACGAGACGACCCTGATCCTTTTCAAACCCGACGCCGTGGAAAACAAGATCGTCGGCACCGTGCTGGCCCGCTTCCAAGCTGAAGGCTTCCAGATCCGCGGCATCAAGATGATGCAGCTCACCGAGGCGCTCCTCCAGGAGCACTACGCCCACGTCGCCGACAAGCCGTTCTTCCCGGAGATCGTCGCCTTCATGAGCAAGACCCCGGTCGTCGCCCTCGCCCTCGAAGGCGAAAGCGCCATCTCCCGGGTCCGCGACCTGCTCGGCCCGACCGACTCGAAGAAGGCCGAAAAAGGCACCATCCGCGGCGACTTCGGCGCCGACATGATGACCAACGTCTGCCACGCCTCCGACAGTCCGGAAGCCGCCGCCGAGGAAGTCCGCCGGTTCTTCCGCGCGGACGAGATCTTCAGCTTCTAATCGAATCTAACTCTTTTCTCCGGGAGGCCGCGGATCACCCCGCACCTCCCGGTTTTTTTGCCGATGTACCAGAACCTTGAAGCCTCCCTGCATGACGCGTTCTGGGACACCGAAGGTCCGCCGGCCGAGCTCCCGTTGTTGGACGCGTTTTTGCGCGATGTCAGCGGCACCTCGCTGGAGGTCGGCTGCGGGTCCGGCCGGCTGCTCCTGGCGCTGCTTGCCCGCGGCCACGACCTCGAGGGGCTTGACCCGTCCGCGGACATGCTCGCACTCTGCCGCCAGAATGCCGAGGAGCTCCGGCTTGCCCCGACCCTCCACCACGCGTCGCTGGAGGCCTTCGTCCCCCAAACCCGCTACGCCGCCGCCGCGGTGCCGGCGTTCACCTTCCAACTGGTAGATGACCCGCGCGTGGCCATCGCCGCCCTGCGCGGCCTGCTCCAACCAGACGGCAAGCTCTACCTGACCACCTTCATCCCCTGGGCCGAAATCCTCGGCGAGCTGCCGGAGAACGAGTGGTACGACGACCATCAGGCCACCCTGGCCGACGGCTCGCGCGCCACCTGTGAGACGCGCCACACCATCGATGTGGACAACCACAAGCTCGTCCGCCAGCACCGCTACACCCTCCACCCGGCCGACGGCTCCGCCCGCCAAACCCACGAATCGATCCAGGCGGTCCGCTGGCTTTTCCCCGAGGAGCTCACCCCGCTGTTAGAGGAGCACGGGTTCGTCGTCGAGGACCTCATCGGCGACTTCGACACCGACTCGCTCGACACCGAGAACCCGCAGATTCTAACGATCATTGCGCGCCTCGTGGCGCGCCCGTGATCTTGCCCGGATCCGGCGGCCGCTCGCCAGCGAGCCCGCGGCCAAGAAAGGCGCCAAGCGCGTCGAGCCGCTTGCCGGTCTCCTTGCGCAGCTCATGGAACATGATCGGTTCTAGCAGCCAGCGCAGCACCCGGGGCTTTGCGGCGAAGCGGAACTTGTAGGTGATCAGCGACCCGTCCGGATTGTCCGCGTGCCGGATCGAGGCGGAGAAGGCGGCAAACATGGGCGGGCGATTGATCATCTCCACGGCGGCAAGCTCACCGTCGCGGAAGCTGACATAACGGGTCTCAATCCCTATCAAGCCAAACAACGGCTTGCCGGTGCACATCGAGGTGGCCCCCTTCTGCGCCTTCTTGTGGCCCCCTGTTAGCCGGGCGTCAACCAGCAGCGTGTCCCACTCGAGCCGCCGGCTGTAGTCGTGGAGGAGGGTGAAAACCTCCGCCGCGCTCACCGGCATCTGCCGCTCCACGGTGGCTCCGCGCATTTTTCCAGGTTGCATCCTGTTATTCCGCGGAGGCCGCGCCGCGCTTGTTGAACGGTGACTGCGGCGCGCTGCCGCGCAACGGCGCGCACTCGGCGGGAACCGCCTTGGCCAGCCGCGCTTTGACTTCCGCAAGCGCCGGATCCTTGGCCCGGTTGGTGAACTCGTTTGGATCGCTCTGGTGGTCGTAGAGCTCTTCAAACCCGTCCCCATAGACGATTAGCCGATAGCGCTCGTCGGCCACTCCGTGGGACGGCTTGCCGTTGCCGAACACATAGGACGTTAGCGCCGGCCGCTCGCGGGGCGCGGCCGGATCCCTAAGCTGTGGAACCACCGAGGAGCCGTCGCACTGCTTCGGCACCGGCAGGCCTGCGAGCTCACACAATGTTGGATAGATATCGGTTAGCGTCATTGGTTGTTGGGTCTTGCTGCCATCCTTGCTCACTCCCGGGGCGTGGATGAAAACCGGCACGCCGGTGGTCCGGTCCCAGAGGGCGAATTTTTCCCAGTTCTCCTTCTCGCCGATGTGGAAGCCGTGGTCGCTCCACAGCACGATGATCGTGTTGTCCTTCATCGGCGAGGCGTCAAGCGCGTCAAGCAGGCGCCCGAGCTGGTTGTCGACATAGCTGATGCTGGCCAAATACCCCTGCATGAATTTCTCCCACTGGTGGTTCTCGACGACCCACTTGTGCCAATTGCGCCGGCCGTGGTCACGGGCGTCGCCCAGGTCACCGGCCTGCACCTCGGGCAACTTCACCTGGTCGAGCGGATGAAGGTCGAACCACTTCTGCGGGACCTCGAACGGGATGTGCGGACGGAACAATCCAACTGCTAGGAACAACGGCTTTTCCTGCGGCTTGTTGAGCTCGCCGATCGCCCAGTCGACGACCATCGCGTCGCCGGTCTGCTCGTCACCGACCTCCAGCGGGGCCGCGCCAAAATGCTGCGCCGGACCCAGCGGCCGCCCCGGGGTGAGGCCCGCCTCCGGATCCGGAATCCGCTTCGCCCGCGGCCAGTCCTTGGAGATTGGATCAAGCGGATTGCCGCGGTAATCATCCCAGGCTGCCGGATCGTTCTGCGAGTCCCCCGGAGTCCACTGCAGGGTGTGGAAAATCTTGCCACCGCCGAGCGCGCGGTAGCCGTTGTCGCGGAAATGTTGGGAAAGGACCAACGCATCCTTGAGCTCCGGAGACTCGTCGCGCCAGCGCGGCCCGTGGGCGCCGAAGCGGTTCACATAAATCCCCGAGGTCACCGGATGCACCCCGGTCATCAGTGCCACCCGCGACGGATGGCACGCGGGCGCGGCGCAGTGGGCGTTGGCGAAGGTCACCGAGCGCTTTGCGAGGCGCTCGAAGTTGGGTGTCTTGACTCCGGGATGGTTATCCAACGGTGAGATATAGGTGTTGAGGTCATCTATGGCGATGAGCAACACGTTCTGCTTCTCAGCCGCCGCAAAGGGCGGCCATGCACCCACTAACAAGATAAGCGTGGTTAATAGAGGCTTCATGATGTTTGTTACTTTGGCTTGCCTTCGATGACGCCGCCGGGGCCAAAACTAGCGGGATCGTTCAACAGGCGCGGCGCCACGATCACCTTTTGCATGTCTCCTTGGTCCTTCATCCATGCATCCAACTCGGCGCGCAAGCTGCCGAGCTTGGCGGCGTGCTCGGGATCGCCGGCGAGGTTGTTTTGCTCGTCCGGGTCGGCTGCCAGGTCATACAACTCCTCGGCGGGCCTGGCGTGATAGCGCTGCAGGATGGCTGCGGCCTTCGGGTCGGTCTTGGCTGCCTCCTCCCAAGTGGCGAAAAACTCGCGCTGGCCGAGGCTGCCACCCACCAAGTCAATGTGGGTGGTGAAGGCGAACTCCGGATGCAGGTTGCGGATGTATTTCCACTGGCTGTCCCGCACCGCGCGGGCCGGATAGATGTTCATGCGCTTGTCGTTGGCGTGGGTGGTGAAGATCCGCTCACGGTGGCCATCGGCCTTGCCTAGCAGCACAGGCAAGAATGACTTGCCGTCGATGCCGCCCGGCGCAGCCCCGCCTGCCACCTCCACCATGGTTGGGAGCAGGTCGATCCACTGGACCATTGCACCGCTGCGAGTCCCGGGCTTGATGGTGCCGGGCCAGGAGACGATCATCGGCACACTCACCCCCGCCTCGTAGAGATTCCACTTGGCAAACGGCCACTGCGCGCCGTGGTCCGCACTGTAGAGAAACAGTGACTTCTCGGGCAGCGTCTCACGCGCCGCGGCCAACACCAGGCCAAGATCGACATCCGCCTTGGTCACCGCCGCGGCGTAGCGTGTCCGCCAATCGCGGGTGGCCGGCGTGTCGATGCTCCCCGCTGGCAACACCAGCTTGGCGGGATCAAACTGGGGCGCCTTGTTTGGCCATGGGACGTGCGGCCAGTTAGTCCCAACAAAAAGGCACAGCGGCTTGGCCCCGTCGTGCTTGCGCTTGCGCAGGAACTCGACCGCGGCCGGGATCCCCGCATGATCGTGAAATCCGTCGTTGCCAAACGAGTCAAACCCATAGTCTGCCGTGTGCAGGTAGTGAGCCACCTTGCCAAAAGCCACCACCTCGTAGCCAAGCTCCTGCAGATAGGCTGGCCACTTCTTGATGTCGGCCCGCGGCTTGCTGTGATTAGCCTCCGCGCCGCTGCGCGCCGGCATCAGCCCGGTTAGCAGCGCCGCGCGGCTCGGCGCGCAACTCGGCGAGGCAACGAAGGCATGGTTGAAAGTTAGACCTTCGTCGGCAAGGCGCTGAATGTTGGGAGTGCGGATCCCGTTGCCAATCCCGTACGGGGTCGCGTCCAGCCGGCTCTGGTCATCAGTGATGAAAATCACGATGTCGGGGGGGCGGTTGTTAGCTCCCGCCACCGGCTTGTCCGCCGCGCTTGCCGCGCCCATCCACACCATTGTGATGGCTGATATCCAGTAGAGTGACTTCTTCATTGCTTCTCTTGGTAAGTTTCCGGCTTCCCGGGTTTTCCTTCCCTCTTTGGCTCCCCGCCAACAGCGCAAGAGTGGTCAATAGTTCAGGTATTTTGTTACTTGCCCTCTCCCCCGATGGCCCCGCCGGGACCAAAACTAGCAGGATCACTCAGCAGCCGCGGTGCCGCGGGCATCTTCTGCGTGTCCCCCTGGTCCTTCATCCACACGTCCAGTTCAACGCGCAAGCTTGCGAGCTTGGCGGCATGCTGTGGATCCGCAGCAAGGTTGTTCTGCTCGTCCGGGTCGACTGCTAGATCATACAACTCCTCGGCGGGCCGGGCGTGGTAGCGCTGCAGGATGGCCGCCGCCTTCGGGTCCGTCTTGGCCGCCTCCTCCCAAGTGGCAAAAAACCCGCGCTGGCCAAGGTTGCCCCCGAGCAGGTCAATGTGGGTGGTAAAGGCGAATTCCGGATGCAGATTGCGGATATATTTCCACTGGCTATCCCGCACGGCGCGCGCCGGATAGATGTTCATGCGCTTGTCGTTGGCATGGGTGGTGAAGATCCGCTCACGGTGGCCATCGGCCTTGCCTAGCAGCACAGGCAAGAATGACTTGCCGTCGATGCCGCCCGGCGCAGCCCCGCCCGCCGCCTCAACCATGGTTGGCAGGAGGTCGATCCACTGGACCATCGCATCGCTGCGCGTCCCGGGCTTGATGGTGCCAGGCCAGGAGACGATCATAGGCACACTCACCCCCGCCTCATAGAGATTCCACTTGGCAAACGGCCACTGCGCGCCGTGGTCCGCACTGTAGAGAAACAGTGACTTCTCGGTCAGCGTCTCACGCGCCGCGGCCAACACCAACCCAAGATCCTCATCAGCCATGCTCACCGCCGCGGCGTAGCGCGTCCGCCAATCTCGCGTGGCTGGCGTGTCGATGCTCCCTGCGGGCAACACAAGCTTGGCGGGGTCAAACCCGGGTGCTTTGCTTGGCCATGGGACATGCGGCCGGTTAGTCCCGACAAACAAACACAGCGGCTTGACCCCGTCACGCTTTCGCTTGCGCAGGAATTCGACCGCCGCCGGAATGTCGTTGCCAATGGAGTCAAAACCATAATCCAGCGCGGACCGGTAGTGGGCCACCTTGCCAAAGGAAACCACTTCGTAGCCAAGCTCCTGCAGATAGGCTGGCCACTTCTTGATGTCGGCCCGCGGTTTGCTGTGGTTGGCCTCCGCACCGTTGCGCGCGGGCATCAGCCCGGTTAGCAGCGCCGCGCGGCTCGGCGCGCAACTCGGCGAGGCAACATAGGCACGCGTGAAGGTCAGCCCGGAGTCGGCCAACTTTTGCATGTTGGGAGTGCGGATCCCGTTGTTGCTCCCATACGGGCTGGCATCCAGCTGGCTGTGGTCGTCGGTGATGAAGATGACGATGTCCGGCGGCCGCACGCCATTCTCGGCGCGCGCCGAAGCTATCAGTCCGATCCAGACGCAGCCGAGGGCCACGCGCACTATCAAAAATACCTTCGTCATTATTTCTTCCTCCGCGGTTTGTCGGCCTGTTCGCCGGGCTTCTCCGGATCCCACGGCTTCACGCCAACAGCCTTGGCCCAACCACCGTAGGCCTCCGCAAGGCGGGTCACAATCTCCGGATGTTGGGCCGCCAGATCATTCATCTCGGTCCGCTCGGCTGCTAGATCGTAAAGCTCCCACGGCTGGTTGTTGCTGGCGACAAGCTTCCAGTTGCCGTCGCGCACCGCGCGGTGGCCCTCATGCTCCCAAAAGAGCGGCGCCGTGCGCGCCATGGGCAGGCCGCGCAGGCTCGGGACCAAACTAACACCCTGGACCGGCGCGGTTGGCTGCTCGCGCCAGCGGGCGGGGAAGGTCGCTCCGGCAAGCTCAAGGCAAGTGGGCATCAGGTCAATGACATGGCCCGGAGCGCTGGCCCACGAGCCGCGCTGGGCGGCGGGAATGCCGGCCGGCCAGCTAACAACGAGCGGCGAGCTGACCCCCCCCTCATGGGTGAACTTTTTGGTCTTGCGGAACGGGGCGCTGCTCAGGTGGGCGCCATCCACCGCGTAGCCCTCGTAGCTGTCGCGCGACCCGAGTGGCGCGCCCGGCATCGTCTTGACCGGCCGCTCGGCGGCGCCGCCGTTGTCGGAGAAAAACATCACCAGGGTGTTGTCCGCCTGCCCCGACTTATCGAGCGCCTCCATCAGCCGCCCGATGGCCGCGTCCATCTCTTCAACCTGCGCCGCATAGACCGCCATCCACTCGTCCCAGGTGTCCTGCTTCTCTGCGCTGAGATCCTCCCACGCCGGCAGGCTCGCGGGCCGCGGAGCTAACCGCCACTGTTTGTCGATGGCCCCTGACTGTTGGAGACGCGCGTGCCGCTCCGCGCGCAGCTTGTCCCAGCCGCTTGCCTTGTACTTCCCGCGGTACTTGGCAATCGTCTCGGGCCGCGCCTGCAGCGGCCAGTGCGGCGCGTTGTATGCCAGATAGAGAAAAAACGGCGTATTCTCGGCGCGCGGCTCAGCGATAAACCTAATCGCGTAGTCGGTGAACGCGTCGGTGGTGAAAAACCCGTCCTGCGGCGGAGTGAATTCCTCCGCATCAAGCGCCATCGGCTGATGGCCCCGCTGACCTAACGGAGACGTATGCTGCGCCCCGTGACCAAAATAGTTCATCGCCCCGGAAATGACCACCAACGAGCGGTCAAACCCGCGCTGGACCGGCCACTCCGCGGGACGGAATCCAAGATGCCACTTCCCGGTCATGAACGTCCGGTAGCCCGCCGGTCTGAGGACCTCCGCGATTGTCGGTGCCTCCGCGCTTAGGTGGTCGCGGTAGGCAGAACTGGCAAACTCGGCGCGCCGCGCGTCCGCGTAACTGTCGACCATGTGTCCCACCCCAGCCTGATGTGGATAAAGCCCGGTGAGCAACGCCGCGCGCGTCGGACAACAGCGCGCCGCGTTGTAAAACTGTTTGTACCTAACACCATTGCCGGCAAGCGCATCAAGGTTAGGAGTGGCAATCTCTCCGCCGTAGCACCCGATGTCGGAAAATCCGAGATCGTCCGCCATGATGAGGATAATGTTGGGCCGCGGTGGCCCGCTCTCGGCCGCGGCCGCCACTCCGAGAGAGAGAAACAACGCCACCCCTGCAAGCGCCCGCCGGCGCAGCGCTTTTTTGGTTAGACAGGGAATTCTCATGGGGCCTACTCGCTGCCACCCTCCGCTGCTTTTGGCGCGCCGGCCATGGCCGCACCCAGCTCGGGCCCATTGTCCGCTGGCAGCGACTTGTGCCAGGCAAGCACCTCGGCGGTTAGCTTGGTGACGACCTCGGGGTTTTGCGCGGCGGCGTTGGCCGCCTCGCCCGGGTCAGCCAACAGGTCGTAGAGTTCCGGCTTGGTCCCGTCGTATTCGCACAGCAGCTTCCATTTGCCTGCGCGGATGGCCAGGTCCGGCTGCACTCCAAGCTTGTATTGCGCCCAGCTCTTGCGGTCCGGCGGCCGGCGCCAGCAGATCGGGGCCGCGCGCGAGGTGTTGGCCCGGCCTAGCAGCGTCGCGCTGAGCTCCTCGCCGTCGAAGGCGGTTCCCTCGGTCTTGGCAACCGCGGCGATGGCTAACAGCGACGGGGCAAGCTCGATGGCGGAAAACACCGATTCGGCATTGCGGCTGCCGGCCGTGCCCGGGGCAGTGAACTTCGGCCCCCAGACAATCAGCGGCGAACGGATGCCGCCCTCGTAAAGCGTGGTCTTGGCTCCGCGCAGCGGCCCCGCCGATCCCGCGCCCGGTTCGTGGCCGTTGTCCGAGCAGATCAAAATCAGGGTGTTGTCGCGCAGCTTCGGATCACTGCGGATGAAATCGAAGATGACCCCCAACTGTTTGTCCATCGTCTCCAACACCGCGTGATAGAGCGCCCGCTTGCCGCCATTCCGCCGCTCCCCTGGAGGAAAGAACGGGGAGTGGACGTCGTCCGGCCATAGGTTGATATAGAAAGGCTTGTTGGCCGCCGCCGCCTTCCGCGCAAACTCGATGGCCGCACCGGTGAAGCCCTCGGTGATCAGCGAGCGGTCGTGCCAAGTGATCGGCCCGTGGCCCAACTTGTCCGAGCCGAGCGCGTGCGGCTTCGGCTCGCCCTTGCCCGAATCACACAATGGCAGCAGCCGCGGCCCGAGGCCCTCGAAGTTTGTTAGACTCTCGTCAAACCCGTAGGCGGTGATGAGTGGGGCGTCGCCGACGTTGCGCTGGCCGCCCATGTGCCATTTGCCAAAATGGCCGGTGGCATAGCCGCCGTCACGGAGCATTCGGGCGAGCACCGGGGCGTTTGGGTCAAGCCAGTGGGCCATGCCGCGGCGGGTGTTGTCGCCGCGGTCGGCGAGGTAGGAAGTGATCCGCCAGCGCTGCGGGTACTGCCCGCTGGTGAGGGCCACGCGCGACGGCGAGCAGATCGGCGCGTTGACATAGAACTGCGAGAAGCGGATTCCCTCGGCGGCAAGCCGGTCGATGTTGGGGGTCTTCGCCTCGGTGTTGCCGAAGCAGGAAAAGTCCGCCCAGCCCATGTCATCGATGAGGACCATGATGATGTTGGGCTTTGCCTGCGCCGCAGGCTCGGCGGCGAGGGCGAAGGACCCGCCAAGGGTGCCCAACAGGCAGAGCAGGCGGAGTGTTAGCTTCATCGGGATCGGGGTTTGTTGAATGCCGCGAAGGACGGCAGCATCGGAACTACCTAGCTGCTAGGCTTTGCCGATGCACGCGAAAACCTCCCCGCGGAGGACGCGCCGAGGGACGGAATGTGCCCGAGCCGCGGAAATCCCCTGCGAGGCGCAAATTGGTTCGCCGCGCACACCCGGCGCGGCTAAGGCGTAGCCCGCGCCAATGGACAAGCCCGACCCGCTCCTCGATGCCTTGCCGCACGCTGGCGAGGTTCGCTTGGGCGGGCGCCTCGGGACACTGTCGCTGCCGCGCCAGGTCCTGATGCTGGCCATCTGGCCGCTCTTCGAGCAGGTGCTGGCCTTCTTTGTTGGGCTAACCGACCTGCTGATTTCCGGGCGCATGGCCGAGGGCGCTGCGCGGGTCGCGATCCTCGATGCGATGGGCCTCGGCGGCTACGTCGGCTGGTTCTTCAACATCCTGCAGGCTGCCGTGGCCACTGGGGTGATGGCCCTGGTCGCGCGGGCCACCGGCGGGCGCGATCCGCAGCTGGCCAACCGTGGGCTTGGCCAGGCGGTCTGGCTGGGGGTCGCCGCGGGGGCCGGATCGCTGCTGATCCTGCAGTTGGGGATTCCGCTCCTGCTCGGCTGGATCGGCCTGAGTCCGGCAGCCGGCATCCAGGCCGAGTCCTACCTGCGGGTGCTGGCTTTTTCGGGGCCGTTCAGCGGGGCGCTGTTTGCGATCAACGCGGCGCTGCGCGGGTCGGGCGACACGCGCACGCCGTTTCTTTCGATGGTGGTCGTCAACCTGGTCAACATGACCCTCAGCTGGCTGCTGGTCTTCGCCCCGGAGCCGTTCGGCGGCCACGGCGTCGCCGGAATCGCCGCCGGCACCGTGGCCGGATGGATCGCGGGACTGCTGACCGCGGTGCTCATGTTAGGCCGGGGCAAGCACCACGCGCTCCACTGGACGCGCGCCAACCTCATCCCGCACCGCGAGACGAGCGTGCGAATCCTCCGGGTTGGCGCGCCGCAGTCGCTGGAAATTGCCGGCATGTGGATGATCCATGCCTTCGGGATCCGCACGATCGCCGGACTCGGCCGCGACGGCGCGCTTGGCGCCCACATCCTCGCCATCCGGATCGAGTCGATGAGCTTCCTCCCCGGCTTCGCCATCGCCACCGCCGCCGCCGCGCTCGCAGGCCAATACCTCGGTGCCGGATCGCGCCAACTCGCGGTGCGCGCGGTGCGCCTTTGTTGGATCTACGCCGTCGCCCTGATGAGCCTGATGGGCGTGCTGTTTGTCGTCGGGCGCTACCAGTTGATCGACCTGATGGCCCCTAACAGCGGGGTGCACCTTGAGTTGGCCTCGCCGCTGCTGATCGTCTGCGCGCTGGCCCAGCCGTTCTTTGCCACCTGCATCATCCTGAAAACCTCGATGCGCGGCGCCGGCGCCACCCGCAGCGTGATGCACTGGGCGTTTGGCAGCATGCTCTTTTTTCGGGTCGCCATCCTGTGGGCGCTCTCCACCTACACCGCCCTCACGCTAACAGGCGTGTGGATCGTCCTCTCGGTCGACCTCTTCACCCAGGCGCTCATCTTCACCCGGCTCCACTTCCGTGGCCGCTGGCTTGAGGCCCGTGTCTAACCACCCTGCGAGCGCAGCGCCAGCGCGGCAAACAGCGCAACCCCCGCAAGGACTAACAAGACCAGCGCGCCCAGCACGATCAATCCCACGCTCGTTTCAGCTGCCGCGGGCGCCTCCCCGCTCGGCGGCTCCGTGGCGAGCTCGCCGGCAAGCTCGCCGAGCTCCTCGGCGCTGATGGTGAAGTCCAGCAGCACCTCGCCGAGCTGCAGCGCCGCACCGGAGGCTAGCAGGCCGCTGGTGAGCGTCTCACCATTGGATCTAATCCCGTTGGTCGACCCGCAGTCGCGGATCTCGTAGCCGCCAACGATCCGGTGGATCTCGGCGTGCCTGAGGGAGACTGACTCGCTGGGAACCGGGATGTCGCTGTCCGGGCTGCGGCCGATCCGGATGCACCGGCGCGCGAGCGCAAACCGGTACGGCTGCGGGTACTCTCCCGGGACACTTACTTTCAAGCTCGGCATGGCAAGCACCCCTACGGGCTCCGCCGCGCAGATCTTACCAGCTCATCAGCAACCCCCTGCGCTCTAAACACGGCTCCCGTCTGACAACCGGAAATTCCCTGCTATGTTCTGACAGCACAAATCCCCCCTTGTGATGCTGCGCTTCCTGCCATGGAGATTCTTCGTTAGACACGCCGCGCGCAGCTATGGCGTGCTGGATCCCGCCACCCTGCTCGCCCGCGTCCGGCGCTTTGCCCAGCCCTCCGAGGTCCAGGAACCCATCGAACTGCTCCGCGCCGGGATCATCTTCCATGCCCGCGGCCTGGTGAACGCCAAGGCGATCCAACACAACTTAGATTGGGTCTGGCCGTTCTGGGTCGAGCGCCAGTTCAACCCCGGGGACTTGTCCTTCATTCCGCGGGCGTTTTCCTTCAGCCACATCAACCTGACCCACCGCAACTGGACGGCGATCGGGCTCCCCGACCTTCCGCTGTTCCCGATCGTCGACCCGCGCGGGCTGGTCACCCCGCTCCATGACGGCTGGTCGCTGGACTTCTGGATCGTCACCGACAGCGGCGCGCGCCTGCTGCCGAGCAAGCTGGCGGACTCGGAAGTCACCCAGCGCCTGGTCATGGGCGCCGGCCTCGGTGTGGAGACCACCTGCCACCATGGCGAGCTGCGCCTCAAGCTAACAACCGGGATGACCGCCGTCGGCGGCTCGTCGCCGGCGGTGCAAACGCTGATCAAGGCGAAATCCAACGAACCCGGCTGGCTCGTCGTCGCGGTGCGCCCGTACAACCCCGAGGGCGTCCAGTTCATCGACCGGATCACCCTGGACGCCCACGGAGACGCGTTCCGGGTCAACGACCAGACCCAGGTTTGGATGGATCAGAAAGCCGAGGCGCTGCGGATGGCCCACTATGCCGAGGGCGATGTCTATCTCGACCTCCACAAGCTGCGCGACGAGAGCCAGGTCACCTGCGCGGTTGGCATGGCCACCGCCGCGGCGCTTTTCCGGCTCAAGCCGCGGGAGATCCGCTCTCTAACAGTCCAGGTGCCACTCGGGGAGGCCTGCAAGCGCGCCGGGCTAACAAGCGGGGCGCAGCCCTCGCGCGGCTGGCCCGAAGCGGTGGCGGCGACGGCGGCTTTGCGCATTCCGGACAGGCGGATGGGCTTTCTCTACGATGCGGCGGTGCGCACGCTGTTGCTGCTCTCCAGCGGTGAGCTGGTCCCCGGGCCGTACACGTACCGGCGGTTCTGGTTCCGGGACGCCTGCCTGATGCTCCACCCGCTCATGGCCATCGGCATGGCAGAACGGGCCAAGCGCGTGCTCGACGGGTTTCCCCGCCGCCAGACCCACGCCGGGTACTTCCTCTCCCAGGAGGGCGAATGGGATGCCAATGGCCAGGTCCTCTGGATCGCCGCGCGGTTTGAGGCGCTCGCCGCCCAACCGGTTAGCCAGGCGCTCGATGCCGCGCTCGCCAAGGCCGTCGGCTGGCTCGCACGCAAGCGCCTCGGCGCGCAATCCAGCCGCCCCGGCACTGCCGGACTGCTGCCGGCGGGCTTCAGCGCCGAGCACCTTGGTCCTAACGATTTTTACTACTGGGACGACTTCTGGGCCGCCGCCGGGCTGTTAGCCATGGCCGACTGCTGGCGCCGCCGCGGCCGGGATGAGCAGGCGGATTCAGCCGCGGCGCTGGGTGCCGAGTTTCTCGGGAGCATCGAGGCGAGCCTGGCAGGCATCCCGGCCGGGCGCGCCCATGGTGCGCTGCCAGCCGCCCCGTCGCGGCGGCTCGACTCCGGGGCGATCGGCTCGATGGTCGCCGACTATCCGCTGCAGCTCTATCCGCCCGGTGAGCCGCGGATCCTCAAGACCGCCGACTTCCTCAGGCGGCGCTCGTTCCACCGCGGCGGCTTCTTCCAGGAGATGATCCACTCCGGGATCAACGCCTACCTAACACTCGACCTGGCCCAGACCTATCTGCGCGCCGGGGATCCGCGCTTTGCCGAGCTGCTGCGCAGCACCGCGATGCTCGCCTCGCCCACCGGCCAGTGGCCCGAGGCGATCCACCCTAACACCCTCGGCGGCTGCATGGGCGACGGCCAACATGGCTGGGCCGCCGCCGAGTGGGTCATGATGATCCGCAACTGCTTCGTCCGCGAGGAGCGCGAGCCGGCGCACCTGGTGGCCGGCTCGGGTTTGTTAGCCGAGTGGCTCGCCAGCGACAGCGAGCTGTTCTTTGGCCCGACCCTGACCTCCTGGGGGCCGGTGAGCGTGCGCCTCGCTGGCCGGCGCATCACGGTGGAAGCGAGCTGGCGCGGCGAGCCGGCGCCGCTGCGCATCGCCGTGCCCGGATTCAAGCCGCTCAGCGCGGCGGCCGCCAACACCGGCTACCTCCTCACCGCCGAGCCATGAAGATCGCGATGTTTACCAACAACTACGTCCCGCACGTCGGGGGCGTCGCCAGGTCGGTGAAAACCCTCGAGGACCAGTGCCGCCGCCACGGTCACCAGGTGCTCGTCATTGCCCCGGAGTTTGGCGACAACCAGCCTGGCAGCTGCGGCAACGTCTTGCGCGTTCCTGCCATCCGCAACTTCCACGGCAGTGACTTCTCGGTGCGCCTGCCGCTGCCGGGATACGTCCACGCAGCGCTGTTGGATTTCGCCCCCGACGTGATCCACAGCCACCAACCGCTGCTGATGGGAATCACCGCGCTGCGCGAGGCGTGGCGCAGCCGGGTGCCGATCGTGTTCACCCACCACACGCTCTACGAGGAGTACGTCCACTACGTCCCGCTGGACTCATCGACGCTGACACCGATCTTCAAACGCTGCGCAATCCGGCTCGGGGTCGAGTACGCCAACCGCTGCAACCAGGTCATCGCACCTAGCAACAGCATCAAACAGCTCCTGTTGGAACGGGGTGTCAGCTGCCCGATCGCGGTCATCCCGACCGGCGTTGACACCCGGCTGTTCTCCTCCGGCGACGGGCCGGGAATGCGCCGGCGCCTCGGGATCGGTCCGGGGGCGCGGGTCATCGGCCACGTCGGCCGGCTCGCCCAGGAAAAGAACCTGACGTTCTTCGCCGAGGCCCTCCGGCAACAACTTCAGCGTGATCCAACAAGCAAGTTGTTGGTGGTGGGCGATGGCGCCGCGCAGCCGCAACTGCGCGAGCAACTCGCGGGCGCGGCTGGCGCCGGCCAGTTGATTCTCACCGGACGCCTTAGCGGCAGGGAGTTGATCGACGCCTACGCGGCCATGGATGTGTTCGCCTTTGCCTCACAGTCCGAGACCCAGGGGATCGTCCTTGCCGAGGCGATGGCCGCGGGCAAGCCGGTGGTGGCCCTCGACGCCCCGGGCGTGCGCGACATCCTGCGCGGCGGCATCAACGGGATCATCCTTCCCGGTGACGCCTCGGCGGAACGCTTCGCCGCAGCGCTGGCTGAACTTCTGGGCAATCCCCGGCTGCGCCGCCGCTGCCAGATCGGCGCCGCGGCCACCGCCCGCAGCTACTCCCAGGAACGCTGCGCACAGCAAGTGCTCAGCCTCTACACCGAGGTTCGGGGCCGCTACCGCCAGTTGGACGACGATCCTAACACCTGGGAGCGCCTCCTCGCAGCGGTGGAGATCGAGTGGCAGTTGCTCGCGGCAAAGATGGCGGTGGCCGGCGCGGCGGTGGCGGGAACAGCTGGCGCGGAGGTTCACCTTGAGTAGGACGCTGCGCGCCTGGGCCCGCTGGCTGCGGCGCAAGCTCGGCCGCACCCACTGGATTGCCAGGATCCTGCGGATCAACCGCCAGCCATCCACCGAGAGCGGCCGCGGGCTGATCATGCTGCAGATCGACGGGCTGGCCCGCCGCCAGTTCGAGCGCGCCCTAACCGAGGGACGGCTGCGCTGCATCCGCTCGCTCATCGAGGAGCGCCGGTTCTCCCTGGAGAGTTTCTACTCCGGGATCCCTTCGACGACGCCTGCGGTCCAGGCGGAGATCTTCTTCGGGATCAAGTGCGCGGTTCCAAGCTTCGAGTTCATGTGCCGGGCTAACAGGAAGATCTATCGGATGTATCATGCCGAGACGGTCGCCGGGATTGAGGCGGACCTCGCCGCGCGCGGGACGCCGCTGCTCACCGGTGGCCACTCCTACGCGAACATCTTCCGCGGCGGCGCGGCAAAATCGTGGTTCTGCGGCCAGGACCTCGACCTGCGGGCGCTGCGCCGCCGCACCCGCGTGCTGCGCATCGCATTGCTAACAATTGCCTACCTCCCCAGCGCGGTGCGGCTCGTCTCGCTCACCCTGCTGGAGGTCGTCATCGCGTTGTTGGACATGTTTCGCGGGCTGCTGGCGCGACACGACTTTTGGCGGGAACTGCGGTTCATCCCGGCGCGGATCGGGGTCTGCCTGATGGCGCGGGAAATGATTCGCTTCAGGGTCATGCTGGATATCGAGGCCGGCACCCGGGTGATCCACGCGAACTTCCTCGGCTACGACGAGCAAGCCCACCGGCGCGGCCCGGACTCGCGCTTTGCCCACTGGACGCTCAAGGGAATCGACCGCGCGGTACGCGACATCCACCGCGCAACCAAGCGCGCCCCCCTGCGACGCTACTCGTTGCTGATCTACTCCGACCATGGCCAAGAGCGGGTCGTCAGCTTTGACCAGCGCACCGGGCGGCTGTTCGGCCAAGTGATGGAGCAAACCCTGCGCCGGCGCTCGCTGAGCCACTGCCACGTCGCCATCCCCCACGGCACCAACGCCATGCTCACCCCCGTGACCCCAAGCAGCCATCGCTCCAACATTGCTGAGGAAGCAACTTTAGAAGCCCAACAGATCGTCGTCACCGCGATGGGCCCGTTAGGCCACATCTACCTTCCAATCCAGCTCGACGAGGGCGAGCTGGAAGTTCGGGCGGGCGAGTTGGTCCGCGCGGGTGTCCCGCTGGTCCTCATCCGGCCGACGTCGAGCGACGCCCCGGTGGTCGCCTGCAACCGGCGCGGCCGCTGGCGCCTGCCGGAGGACGCCGCGGAGCTGCTCGGTGCAAGCCACCCCTTCCTCACTGAGGCCGGCGACGACCTCGTCCGCCTGTGCCACCACCCGGACTGCGGCGACCTCATCCTGTGCGGGTGGAACCGCGGAGACACGCCAGTTAGTTTCGCCGCCGAGAATGGTGCCCACGGCGGCCCGGGACCTGAGGAAACCCATGGATTTCTGGTGTTGCCTCCGGAACTCGCAGGCTTCCGGCCACCAACCAATGATCCCGCCATCCTCCGCGGTGCCGGGCTCCACCGCATGGCGACAAATTTCCTCAACGCCACAAGGTTTTCATGACCCCTTGGTCAACCATTCGATCCTCCCCGCGACTCAAGCTCGCCTTGATCCTGATCGCCGTGGCCGTCGCAGGCTACACCCTGCTGCGCGCCGGCCAAGCAGTCGACCGGGAAGCCATCATCGAGTCTGGCAGGCGGCTGCCAGCCTGGCTTCTCATCGGGGGCTTCATGGTTCTGCCCCTGTTGGGAGTGCCCGTTAGCCTCTTTCTGCTCGTCATCGGCATCCGCTTTGGCCTCGGCTGGGGCATTCTCCTCACCTCCGTGGCGATGACCTTCCACCACCTCGCAGTCTTCCGGATCACCCACGGACTGCTCCACCGGCGGGTTCGCGGCTGGTGCCAGCGGCTGGGTTACCCGATCCCGCCGGTCCCGGAGCACCGCCGGACAGCCTTCACCGTCGTCTTCGCGCTCGTCCACGGACCGCCCTACATCGCCAAGCTCTACCTGCTAGCCCTGACCAACATTCCGCTGCGCACCTATCTGGTCGTAGGCGCCCCGATCTACATTCTCTCGGCACTCCCACTCCTCGCCTTCGGGCATGCCTTCATCAGTCTCAACCCCGGCTGGATCGCCGCCGCAATCGCCATCCTCATCGCCACCGTGGCAATCGGCCGCTGGGTGAAACGCAGCCTCAGCTGACCCATGGCACTTCCAGCTCAACCTCCGCCACCAACGGCAGATGGTCAGAAAACAGCCGCCCAGCATACGCGTGACTCGCCACAATCCGAAACTCGCTGCTGAAGAACAAATAGTCCAGCCGCCGCCGCGGCCGCCACGCCGGAAACGTCGCCGCCGAGGTGGCCATCTGCAGCTTCGTCTCCAACAACAGCTCCATCTCCTCCTCGCGCGACACATTGAAATCCCCGGCAAGGATCGTGGGTCTAACATCCGCGCGGCCTAGCAGCGTGGCGATCCGATGGATCTGGCCGGCGCGCTGGCCGAGGTCGAGGGTGAGGTGGGTGGCGAGCACGCGCACCGGGAGCCCGTGGATGGTGATCTCAGCCTCACTGAGGTGGCGCGGTTCGCCGATTCCTGGCAGCCGGTGGTTGGCGATGAAGCGCACCGGGAAACGCGAGCAAACCGCGTTGCCCTGGTTGATCCGGCTGCCGACGACATGGGTCGGGAAAAAAACCTGCTCGGGGATGCCCCCGCCGTTGGCCACCAGCGCCACCTGGTCGACCCCTTTGGTTCGCCAGGAGGCGCCGTTGACCTCGCTGAATGCGGCAATGTCGACCCGCTCGGACTTGAGAAATGCCACCGCACCGTCCAGCGCGCGCGAGTCGTGCGCCCCGAAATACTTCCAGCCGGTGCGCAGGTAGTCCCAGTAGCCGCGGGTCGTCCCGATGCCGTTTTGCAGATTGCTAACAGCGATGCGCAGCCGCAGCGGCTTGGGAGCGGATCGGGCCACGCGGCAATTCTCGGCTATTTTCCAAGGATTTCCAGTGGCGCGTGTCCCCCAGACGAGCCGCCGCGCAATTCCCCCTAGCAGGCGCATCCAACAACAGTTACATTCCCACCACTCCGAGCCAAGAAATCCATATGCAAGCCAACCTGAGAACAACCGCCCGCCTCCTCGCGGTGACCGCCATCGCCATGGCCGCCAGCGCACATGCCAGCATGCTTCCTGACGCCGTCCAGAAGGAGTGGCCGGCCAATCCGGCCCGCCACGTGGTGACGATCAAGCGCGTTTCAAACAACGATGCTGAGGCAAAGATGATCGCCGCCGCGGAAGCCGCGGTGCCGGCCAAGGCCGACGTCCTCGCCGCCGCCCAGCAGGATCCGGCGCCGGCGGGCGAGAAGCTCTGGTGGCACGATGAGCAACTAGGGATCAAGATTCCATTCGCCATCACCGGCGAGGCGGTCGCCTATTACTCGGCCCTCATTGACGGCTACGGGAAACAGGCGCTGACCCGCTACATCGAGCCCGGCAGCGAGATGACCTATCAGGCAAGCGTGGCCGCCGCAGAGAGCGTGGAGCTGGATGGCAAGACCTTCAAGAACGTCTTTGTGGTTAGCATGTCCTTGATGTTCTCGGAGAATTTTGCGGCCACCTCTACAGAGGGGATGATGTTCAGCAAGGAGCGCAAGGTCGTCCTCGACAAGGACGGAAAGGTGCTGCACGTCTCGGGCGACGGCCCGACCCAGGCGGCGATCGTCGCGATCTAGCAGCCTAGTCGGCCTCGCCCGCATCGTTGCGCTTGGCGGCGCCGCCCACCGGCGCCGCATTGGTTTTCGGGAACCAGTCGGCGAGCTGCGCTTTGAGCTCCGAGTGACCCGGCTTGGCCGCAAGGTTGGTCCGCTCATGGTAGTCCTCGGGGTGCTGGTAGAGTTCCTCGCTCCCGTCGCTGTAGCGGATGTAGCGCCAGGAGGCGGTGCGCACCGCATGGTCGTTGCGCCGGTAGGTTGTCAGCGCGGGAAACGGCCACGGCTTCTGCGCATCGTCCAACAACGGCCGCAGGCTGTGGCCCTCAAGCAGCTGTTTGGGAGCCGGCAGGCTGCACAGCTCAACCAGGGTGGGATACAGGTCTAGCAGACTCACCGGGCTGGTGCACGCTCCAGGAACTCCGCCGGGGAGATAGATCATCATCGGCGTGCGGGTGGTCTTTTCCCAGAGGGCGTATTTCGCCCAGTGGTCCTTCTCGCCGAGGTGGAAACCATGGTCAGCCCAGATCACCACAATGGTGTTCGAGGCATTCGGGCCTGCCTCGAGCGCATCAAGCACCCGCCCGAGGTTCCAGTCAGTGAAGCTGATGCTGGCAAGATAGGCGCGCACCAGCGGTCGCCAGAACTTCCCGTCGCGCAACTGGGCGTGGCTAACCGGATTGGCACTCAGCGCGCGCGCATAGACGCCCAAACCGTCAAGCTCGTTCCCGGTGACCTCCGGCATGGCAATTCCATCCTCCGGATAGAGATCGAAGAACCGCCGCGGCGCGGTCCATGGCATGTGCGGCCGATAGAGTCCCAGCACCGCGAAGAACGGCTTGTCGTGCTTTTTGGCGAGCCGCTCGATGGTCAGGTTGGAGTTGATCACATCGAGGAAGTCGGTGTCAGGGCCGTCCCAGATCCCGAAGTCAAACAACCCGGGGCGCTTGATCTCCTTCGGCAGCGAGCGCGGGCTCGGAGCAGGTCCATACCCGCCATCGGCACCGCGCTGGTCGTCCCACATCGCCGCGACCCGCGCAGCTGGCGGACGGGTATGGAATAATTTGCCCGACCAGAGGGTGGTGTAGCCACCGCGCTTGAACAACTCCGGGAGCGTCTCGGCGGCCAGCGCCTGGGGCGAGCGCGCCCATGGATCGCTATTCTCGTAAACACCGGTCGTCGAGGGCCGCAGCCCTGTTAGCACGGCGGTCCGGCAGGGGTTGCAGATCGGCGCGGGACAGTATGTCTGGGTAAAAACTCGGGAGCGCTGCGCGAGGCGGTCAAAGTTGGGGGTCTTGACTTGCGGGTGGGTCTTGAGAAACCCAACCCAGTCATTGAGGTCGTCGACGGCGATGAACAAGACGTTGGGCCGCGATTTTTCCTGGGCACCCACTGGCGGCGCGGGCGCGGCGGCTCCGGCCACCGCCAGCCACGCCAATCCAATGAGCGCGAAAATTGTCGCTTTCACCGGGGTCTACTTGAGGTCGACGTGGACGCGCTGCGCCCAAGCCATCCATTCGGCGGCCAGTTCCGCGGTTAGTTCGGGCTTTTCCTTCGCGAGGTTGTGCTGTTCGGTTGGATCCTCGGCGAGGTTGTAGAGCTCCCATGCCGGCTTCCCGCCCATCCGCTTGCCCCAGGCGATCTTCCAGTCGCCACGGCGCAGCCCGCGGGCGCGCTCGTGCTCAAAGGCCAGCGTGCGCTGCGCCAGCGCAGTCCCGGCAAATGTCGGCACCAGCGAGACGCCCTCCAGCGGGATGAGCGTCTTGCCCTTGAATTCCACGGGAGCTTCCGCCCCGGCAAGCGCACTAACAGTTGGAACAACATCCATCAGGTGGACCGGATCGTTGACCCACGCTCCGGATCGGGTGATAGACGCAGGCCAATGGACAATGAGCGGACTGCGCAGGCCGCCCTCATGGCAGAAGTGCTTGTACAGGTTGAGCGGGGTGTTGCCGAGATTCGCCCAGGCGCTGCCATACGAGCTGTGGGTGCCGGGTTGGCCGATCTTCCTGAGGTCGTCGCCGGTGTACAGGGTGGTCAGCCCCCTGCGCGACTCGCCGTCGAAGCCGAACGGTCCCCATTCATAACAGGCACCATTGTCGCTGAGGAAAATAATCAGGGTGTTGTCCAACTCCCCGTGCTTCTCGAGGTCCGCCAGGATCCGCCCAATCCCGGCATCCACATGCTCGACCATGGCGGCATAGGTTGCCATGCGCCGCGCAAGGTCCTCGCGCCGGTCGGCGTCCAACGACTCCCAGGCGGGGTTCTGCTTGCCCGCGTAACCGTTAGCAATCGCGTCGCTGTCCACCGGCACCCGCTCGCGCGGCGGCAGTGGAAGGCTCGCGGGGAACATGCCAAGCTTCTTCTGGCGCTCGAAGCGCTCGACGCGCAGGACGTCCCAGCCTTTTCGATAGGTGGGCATGTGGCGCTCGATGCTTTCCTGAGGTGCCTGGATGGGAAAGTGCGGCGAGGAATGCGCGAGGTAGAGGAACCACGGCTGGTCCTTCTTGGCGCGCGCCTGGCGGATGAACTCCAGCGCGTAGTCGTTGAACACGTCGGTTGCGTAGAACGGCGCCATGGCGTCGGCTCCCCCGCGACCCAGTTCCGGTTCGCGGCCCGCTGGCAGGCGCGTGTAGAGCTTCGGGTTCCATTGGTCGAGCGAGTGGGCAGTTAGGCTCTGATAGCCATAATACTCGTCAAACCCGCGGCCGATCGGGCCTGGCGCGCCGAGGTGCCACTTGCCGACCATCCAAGTCGAATAGCCGGCGGCCTTGAGACGCTCGGCAAGCGTCATGGTTTCCTCGTTGAGTCGGCCGAGGTAGGCTGGTCCGCGGTTAGGCTGGAAGCCGGTCATTTCGGCAACGCCAGCCTGGTGCGGGTGCAGGCCGCTCAGGAGCGCTGCGCGCGACGGGCAGCAGCGCGCGGAGGTATAGAAGGAAGAATAACGCAGGCCGGATGCGGCGAGCCGGTCAAGGTTGGGAGTGGGGATCTCCCCGCCATAGCACCCGAGGTCGCTGAAGCCAAGGTCGTCAGTCAGAACCAGCAGGACGTTGGGCCGCTCGGCCGCCGCCAGCGGCCCGGCGCAGACAACCACCGCCCAACAGCCAAAAACCGCGGTGCGCAGGGCCTCGCGGAGCCATCGGCCAACAGAAAGATTAAACGGAAAAGCACGCATCGCCCACTTCAATGGAACCAAATCGAACCACCTGCAATCCCCGAATTGGGCGCCGCGCTGGCCGGTCTTTGGCTTTCCTTGCTAGGGCTAACGAAGTCGCCTGCGGAAGCGGCCGACGAGGATGCCAATCCAGATGCCCAAGGCTCCAACAAACCCACCCAACACCAAGATCAACCAAGTCGTCGGCAGGCGCACGGGCACAAGCTCGTTAGCCCCGACGGTCAGCAGGTGCAGCGCCAGGAAAAACCCCACCATCAGGCATGCCAGCCAGAGGAGATGGCACTGGAGAAACGCGAGGGTTTCACAGCGGCGCGCCGGAGCGAGCCAGTAGGCTCTGTTAGGGATGCTGATCAGCCACGGCGGCAGCAGCTGCAGCGCCCATCCGGCGCATGCCACCAGCATGCTCACCGAGGCGCCGAGGAGGACAAGAAACGCGAGGTAGCCAGCGCGGCTCATCCACCCGTCGGGGGTTCCGTCGCCGCGGAAGTGGGTCGCCACCGGCTCCGGAAGCATGCCGGCGCTCAACCCGAGGGCCAACAGGAAGGAGCTGGCGACTACCCCAAGGGCCACGGCGGGATTCCGGATCGCTGTCATATTGCGCCACGGTCGAGCTAACGGCTTGTCGAATCTGGCAATGGATCCCAGGGTGCGGCAATGAAAATTCCGCGGATTGCCGGGGTGCCAACCGGCTTGGGGTTGATCTTGGGCCTGCTGCTGGGCGCGGCGCCCAGCCAGGCGGCGGATGCCGCGGCTAACAAGATGGCGCTGCTGGCGCTCTACCAGGAGTTCCGGGCATTCTCACTGCCGGAGATGGACCACGGGGTGCCTGACTACACCCCCGGGGCGATGGCCGCCAAGAGCGCGGGGCTGGCCAAGTTCCAACAGCGAATCGCCGCCATCGACACCCGCGGGTGGGAGCTGGCCGACCGGATCGACTACGCCACGGTGCGCACCGAGATGAACGCGATGGACTTTCAATTGCGGGTCCTGCAGCCATGGAAAAGGGATCCGGCGTTCTATGCGGTGATCAATTTCCAGTTCGGTCCGAAAATCCACGGAGGAATCGACTCCACTCCCGACCCCGCCCCGGTGTTCCCGCTCGCCGCCGAAAAGCTTGCCGGATTCAAAACCCAACTGCACGCCATCCCCGCCATCCTCGCCCAGGCGAAGACCAACCTAACAGACGCGCGGGCCGACCTTGCCATGCTTGGGCGGCGCACGGTGCAGACCGAGGCGGCGCTGCTCGCGGAGATGGTCGAGCCGGTGAAGCGCGACCACCCGGAGCTGCTGGGGGATCTCACTGCGGCGCAGGCGGCGGTGGCCGACTTTGGCCAATGGCTGGAAGCCAACGAGGGGAAGATGCAGGGGAGCTCGGGGATCGGCGAGGCCGAGTGCGACTGGTATCTGCGCAACGTGCTGCTGCTGCCGTACAGCTGGCGCGACCTGGTGGCGATTTCCAAGCGAGAATACGGGCGGGCGATTGCGCTGATGCGCATCGAGGAGCATCGCAACCGCAAGCTGCCACCGCTGAAGGTGGTCAACACGCTGGAGGACTCGGTCGCGTTGATGAAGGAGGCGCGCCGGACGATCATCGATTTTGTCCAGAAAGAGGAGATCATGACGCTGCCGGAGTTTCCGCCGCCAGCTGATCCGCCGACCGAGTTCAAGCGCCCGGAGCCGCGCGACTACTTCCACCAGTTCCTCGACCGCGACCCGGTGGCGCTGATTCCCCACAGCATGTTGGGCCACGACCCCGACGAGCGGCGCCAACTAACCGACAAGCGGCCGATCCGCGGCAGCGCCCGGCTGTTCTTTATCGATGGGATTCGCAACGAGGCGCTCGCCACCGGGATGGAGCAGTTCCTCATGCATGCCGGGATCCTCGACGAGCGCCCGCGCGCCCGCGAGCTGGGCCACAGCCTGTGGGCGTTCCGCGCCGCGCGCGCGAGCGCCGACTTGGACATGCAGGCTAACAAGATCAGCTTCGCCGAGGCGTTCCAGTTCGTCATCGACAAGACCCCGTACGGCTGGGCGCCGCAGGACAGCCCGACGCTCTGGCACGACCTCGAGCTGTACCTGCGCCAGCCGCTCTATGGGATTGGCTACATGATCGGGCTGATCCAGATCGAGGAGCTGCTAGGAGAGGTCGCCGCGCAGCGTGGCGAGGCCTTCAAGCTCGGGGACTTCCTCGACGGGTTCATCGCCGAGGGGATGATCCCGGTGGAGTTGATCCGCTGGCAGATGACCGGCAACCACGAGCGCGTCGCCGCGATCTTCCCGGAAGCGGCCGCCGGGCTGGAGCTGCCGCAGGCCCGTTAGGTGTTAGTCAAGGAAGCGGATCTTGCCCAGGCTGGGAGGGATCTGGCCGCGGGCCATGGCCTCGTGCTGGGCATCGGTGCAGGCCGAGTCGATCGGGGCATCCGGCGCGGCGTCGCTGCCGTGGAGGTAGCCGTTGCTGACGAGCCAGCGCTCGACTTCCTCGCCGGAGACGTCGGCAAGCATGTGGTCGTCGACCATGACGCAAGGCGAGAGCGGCTGGCCGCTTTTTTGCTCCATCTCCCAGCGGTAGGCGGGATTCTTGATGATGTCCTTCTCGGTGAACTCGAGGTCGTACTTGCGCATGATGGCGCGCACGCCCTCGCTCCAGCCGCAAAAGGTCTTCAGGTAGGCGGTGATCTCGGGTTTCTCCTTGCTCATGGTCATCGTGGGTAGGCCCAAAGCATACGCCGGCATGCGCGCGGGGCAAGCGCGCCATTTTTGAAAGTGGCTAACAGCCGTCCTCCTGCTAGGGGTGAGGGAGATGGCCGATCGCCCACCACGCCCGCACGTAGCGCTCAACCTTGCCATCAGCGCCGACGGGAAGATCTCGACCCGTGCGGGAATCCCATCCGGGTGGACCTCGCGGGAGGACTTCGAGCGGTTCCTGCGGCTGCGACTTGATGCTGACGCGCTGCTGGTCGGGCGCGGGACGCTTGAAGCGGACCGGATGGGGCTAACCATTCCACCGGAGCTTGCCCCGGTCCGCCAACCGCTGCGCTGCGTCGCTTCGCGGACCGGCGCGTTCAACCCGGACCAGAAATTGTTCAACACCCCCGGCGGAGCGATCCACCTGTTAGTCAGTGAGCCTGCAAGCGGCTTTGACCGGGTTTTCTGGGAAGGGCGCGGGGCCAAGGTGCATCACCGCTCCCTGGGTGAGTTCCTGGTGGAGTTGCGCCGCGACCACGGGGTCGAGCGGGTGGTGTGCGAGGGCGGCGGCGCCCTGGTGCGGGCGCTTGCGCAGATGGATGCGATCGATGAAGTCCACCTGACCTGGGCAGGACACACGCTGTTTGGAGGAGGCCAAGCACCCACTCTGGGCGGCCTGGCGGGCGGCCACCTTGTCAGGTCGCTTGGCTTTGAGCTTGCCGGATTCGAGCCCTCGGAGAGCGCGGGCGAGTGTTATCTAACGTATCGGCGGCGGCCGGGAGGCGCTTAGTGGCCGGCGGGCGCGGCGTGGCCACCCTCGGCGGGGGCGGCATGGGTGCCATGCGCGGGTGCCGGATGAGCCGGATCGGAGTCATGGGCATCGTGCAACTTCCGGGTCTCTTCAAAGGAGTGGCGCTCACAGGCACCGATTCCGAACAGCGCCACGGCGCCAAAGAAAGTAACAGCCAGGAGTTTCATCGCGGCCCTTTCCTAGCCGATGAGCGTCGAAACGCAACCCCCAAGCCAGCAAGTTTATCCAGCCTGCGCTAGAGCAATTCGAGCTGCTCGCCCGGTCCGGCCTCGGCAAACCGCACCCCCACCCCGAGGAGCCGCACCGCCCTGCCCGCACCACGCCCGAACGCCTCGGCCAGCAGCTCCTGATAGACCGCGCGGTCAAGCGCTGCGGCACTGCGCTCGGCAGTGGTGCGCTTGAAATCGGCAAACTTCATCTTCACCACCAGCCCGCGGATTGCGAGGTCGGGATGCTTCCCGAGGTCCTGCTCGAGTTCCTCGAGCATTCCGCCCATGGCGGCCTCGAGGGCCTCCACGGTTGTTAGGTCCTCGCGGAAAGTGCTTTCGTTGCTCAGCGACTTGCGTACGCGGTGCGGCTTGACCTCGCGCGGGTCGATGCCGCGTGCCAGATCGTAGAGTTCCAGCCCCCAGCGGCCGAAGCGCTGGGCAAGGTCGATTTTGGTCAGCCTGCGGAGGTCGCCGCAGGTGGCAATCCCAAGGGCGGCAAAGCGCTCGCGGGCCTTGGCTCCAACTCCCCAGAGCTTGCCGACGGGCAGCGCCGCCATGAACTCCTCGACCTCCCCGGGGCCAACCTCAAACTGGCCGTCGGGCTTGCGCCAGTCGCTGGCGATCTTGGCCACGAGTTTGTTAGGGGCGATCCCGGCCGAGGCGCTCAGGCCGGTTTCCTCGCGGATCTGGTGGCGGATTTCGCGGGCGATGGCGGCGCCGGAGCTGTGGAGGTGGCTAACATCGAGGTAGGCCTCGTCGAGCGAGAGTGGCTCGATCAGCTCGGTGAAGCGGCCAAAGATGGCGCGGATCCGGGCGCTTTCAGACCGATAGAGGTCGAAGTGGACTGGAACAAGGATCAGCTGCGGGCACAACTCAAGGGCCTTGAAAACCGGCATGGCCGAGCGGCAGCCGAACTTGCGCGCGGCGTAGTTGGCCGTCGTCAACACTCCGCGGCGGCTGCTCCCCGCCACCCCGGCTGGCTTGCCGCGCAACGACGGGTCCTCGCGCTCCTCGATGGCCGCATAGAAGCAGTCCATGTCGATATGGATGATCTTGCGCGCTGCGGTCATGGCGGAGGAGGAAATCACACGGCTCTCCGAGGTGACGGTTGCGCGCCGGGGAATTCTCCGCTAGCGCTTTTTTCCGATGAATAAACTAACAACGATGCTGGCTCTCCTAACAATCGCAATGCTGCCCGGCTGCGATTTGCGCAAGCAAGAGTCCACGACCAAGGTCGTGGGAGCGACTGAAGCGGCGAGTACGGATGCCGGGGCTCCCGCGCCAGCCAAGGCTGAGGAAGTGCCCGCACCTGCAGCGCCCGAGCCGGCGCCCGCCGTGGCCGAGCAACCGCGGGTGCGCCTTGAGACATCGCTGGGAGCAATCGTCATCGAGCTCAACCCGAAAGCGGCGCCAGTGACGGTGGCCAACTTCCTGAAATACGTCAACGATGGCTTCTATGCGGGCACGGTGTTTCACCGGGTCATCGACGGGTTCATGATTCAAGGCGGCGGGATGGAACTCAAGAACGGCCAGCTTGCCGAGAAGCCGACCGGCGCCCCGATCGCCAACGAGGCCGCCAACGGGTTGAAGAACGACCGCGGCACCATTGCCATGGCGCGGACCAACAATCCCAACAGCGCAACCGCGCAGTTCTTCATCAACGTGGTCGACAACGCCGGGTTGAACCGCCCGAATCCCGACGGCCACGGCTACGCGGTCTTTGGACGGGTGGTTGAAGGCATGGAGACCGTCGACAAGATCAAGAGCGTCGCCACGGGGGGCATGGACATTCCCAACGAGCCGGTGGTGATCAAGTCGGCCAGCGTGGTCAAGTAGGCCCCGCCCCGCGACCCCGCGACCCCGTGAACCCCGCGCTGGACACATTGCTGTTAGGCATCCCCGCCGAGGCCCGGCAGGGCGTGCCGGCGCGGGCGCTGTTCCTCGGCGCGGAGCCGCACCGGGAACTGGCCGGCTGGCCCGGGCTGGTCGGCTGGCAGCCGTTCAAGCCGCTGGCCGATGCATGGCAGCGGGCGGGCTTCGCGCGGGTTGACGAGCCTGTTGGAAAGTGGCCCATGGTGTTAGTGTTGCCGGGCAAGAGCCGCGACGAGACGCTTGGATGGTTCGCGATGGCCCACGACCACCTCGAGCCAGGCGGCCGGATGATCGTCGCCATGGCCAACACCGCCGGGGCGGCGCGGTTCGAAAAGGAGCTTGCCCGGGCATGCGGAGCCATCGAGTCGCTATCCAAGCACAAGTGCCGGGCATTCCAAGCCAGCGCCAAGGGAAGCTGGGACCCGGCATTGTTAGACGAATGGCGGGTGCTGGGGTCGCCGCGGCCGGTGGGCGCAAGCGGGTTTATCGCGCAAGCGGGGACGTTCAGCGCGGACCATGTGGACCCCGGCTCGGCGTTGTTAGCGAGGAATCTTCCGGCCCACTTGAAGGGACGGGTCGCGGATCTTGGTGCTGGTTGGGGATTTTTGGCCGACGCGGTGCTGCGCCATTGCCCGGCGGTTAGCCAGGTGGACTTGTTTGAGGCGGATTGGCGGGCGCTGGAGCTGGCGCGAGTGAATCTTGCGACGCACGCGGGGCGTGAGTTGGGGTTTCATTGGCATGACGTGTCCAGCGGTCTAACCGGGACCTACGACGCGGTGGTGATGAACCCGCCGTTTCACCGCGGCCAGCAAACCGAGGTGGACCTCGGGCGCGGATTCATCCGTGCCGCGGCAGCCGCGCTGAAGCGCGGCGGGCGGTTGTTCATGGTTGCCAACCGGCAGCTTCCCTACGAGGCGGAGCTCGACGCAAGCGGGTTCGGGTGGCGCTGCGCGGGAGAGGATCAAACTTTCAAGCTGCTCTTCGCGGAGCGCCGGTGATGAAACTCGTCAAGCATCTCGCCAGCCTTGGCTACGGGTCGCGCCGCGAAGTCCAACAACTCATCGAACGCGGTGCGTTTACCGACCCGGACGGCGAGCCGCTCGCGGCGGGTGCCAGCGTCGAGCACGGAGAAATCCGGTTTCGCGGCGCGCCGCTCGACCCGGCCGCGCCGCTGGTGGTGATGCTCCACAAGCCGGTCGGCTTCACCTGCAGCACCGCTGACCCTGGAGCAATCGTCTTCGACCTGCTGCCAGCGCGCTTCGCCCGGCGCAATCCACCGCTGAGTCCTGTCGGGCGGCTCGACAAGGATACCTCCGGGCTGCTGCTGCTCACCGACGACGGGACCTGGCTGCACCGTGTTAGCCATCCTCGGAGCGGCCCGGGAAAGACCTATCAGGTCGTGCTGGACCGGCCACTAACAGGCACCGAGGCCGAGTTGTTTGCCAGCGGCAGGCTGCTGCTGCGCGGCGAGAGCAAGCCGCTGCTGCCCGCCGAGCTTGTGGTGAGCGGATCCCACGAGGCGCGCCTGACCTTGCACGAGGGCCGCTACCACCAGGTGCGGCGGATGTTCGCCGCCACCGGCAACCACGTCACGGATCTTTCGCGGATTGCCATTGGCGCGCTCGAACTCCCGGCGGACCTGCCAGCCGGGCAGTGGCGCGTCCTTGATGGCGCCGCAAAAGAGCGGGTATTGCGCCCGGGCTAACACCGCGGCTCACCCCTGCTGGCGGGAACGCAGCAAGGCCATGGCGACGCGCACCACGGCAATCGGCAGGAGCGAGATGCCTGCGGCAGCCACCGCGACCTTCCAGCCGGGATAATGGCGCGCCCGGCCGGCTTGGAGGGCGGCGAGCCCTTCAGCGACGACCTGCTCCTTGGAGACGTAAAACCACTCCTTGCCGGGAACCGCTTGACCTTTCGACCCCTTCCCCGCGACCGCCCCGAATTCCGTGTGCACCGGGCCGGGGCACAAGGCGATGACCCGCACTCCGGCATCCTTCACTTCAATTCTCAGCGCCTCGGAAAAACTCGTCACATACGCCTTGGTCGCCGCATACACCCCGAAGTCGGGGATCGGCAGAATGCTCGCCAGCGAACTAACATTCAAAATCGCCGAGCCCGGCCCCATGCCCGGCAGCAGCGCATGCGCCAGGTGGGTCAGGGCGGTGACATTCACCTCTAACATCCGTGCGAGCTTCTCCCACTCCGCCTCGATGAATTCGCCGCAATCGCCAAGGCCGGCATTGTTGATGAGCAGGTCGGGAAGGATTTCCGCCCGGCACAGGTCATCGAGCAGGAGCGCGCGCGCGCGCGGATCGGCGAGGTCAGCCGCAAAGCAATCGACCCGCAGACCTTGATGCGCCGACTCTAACTCGGAGGCCAGGGCCGCCATGCGCTCGCCGCGGCGGGCAACCAGAACGAGCTGGTCACAGCGAGGCGCGAGCTGGCGGGCGAATTCCTCGCCAAGTCCGGCCGACGCACCGGTGATGAGCGCACAACGAAAGGAATCGGACAACTGGGGCATGGCAACCGGGCGGATCTAGCAGGTTAGGCCTCCCCCGGCTGCTCCGGCTGGTCCGCCACTTGGATGATGCGGATTGGCAGACGTTGCAGCAGCACCCCGTCGCAACCGAGGTCGATCGAGTAGATGCCCGCTTTTGGGAAGCGCAGGCCCTTAAGGTTCATGACGATGTTGCGGGTGATGAAGGGCGTGTTCGGCGGCAGGCCGACTTCGAACTCCGGCTCGATCGGCATGCTGTTAGGATCGAGGGAGTTGCCGTCCTCATCGATGATGTTGATTGAAAGTTTGTGGCGGCCCTCATCCTCTGGGGTAAAACAGAAGCGCATGGCGAAGGCGCACTGGGGATGGACAACCGGCATCGCACGGGCGACGAGGGTGTCAAAAGTTCCGGAAATGATCAGCTTGCCGCTATAGTCGGCGGCGAAATCACAAAGTGCCGCAATCTGGATATCCATTGATCGATAGGGTTGGTTTCACGGCCGCGGGTGGCGCAGCCACGCCTTCTGTGACGTGATTGGGCAAACCCGTCCAGCGCGGAAAGCAAATTCCGGGCGCGGATCTAACGGTGATTTGGTCACGGGCCGTCTTCCTCCTCGACGGGGAGCGCGCGCGGCGCGGCACCGGGGCGGGCCGGGTCGAGCGGTTCGACCGGCTGAGCAGGGCGCAAGCCGTTGGCGGCGGGCTCGGGGACGAGGTCCTCCTCGGTCACTGGAAGAGCGCGCAGCACCCCGTCGGCGGGAGCATCGCGGCCGGCATTTGGACTGGAAGGCGGCGGCGAACTATCCGGAGCGGGAGCAAGCGGCAGGCCGGTGACCGGATCGATGTCCTCGACAGGCAGGGCGCGGAGGATCTCGCGTGGGTCGTCCTCGGCGACGACCACCACGGCACGCTGCGGTGGAGCGATGGTCTCCTTGATCTCGTCCTTGAGGGTTTCAAAGAAGCTTTTGACCATCGGCGCGGCCATCCGCCCGCCGCTGACGGTTTGGTTAGGCTTGCCCTCGTAGAGGACCGCGAAGGCGTAGCGCGGGTTGTCGTAGGGAAGGAATCCGGCAAACCACGCGAGCCGCTGGTTTTTGCTAGGCGGTCCCCACTGGGCGGTACCGGTCTTGCCGCACAGTTCGGTGTAGCTCAGGCTCGCGCCGCGGCCGGTGCCGTAGCCGCTGTTGACCGTGTCGCGCATGCCGGTGCGGACCACCTCGGCCGCGCGCGGGTCAACCCCGAGCCAGTTCCTGCGCTCTGGTTCACTGGCGAGGACGACCCCGCCGTTGATGTTCTGGACTTGGCGGATGAGCTGGAGCTTCGGCAGGGCGCTGCCGTGGCCAATCCCTGCCATGCCCTGGGCGACCTGCAGCGGCGAGGCTAACAAAACACCCTGGCCGATGGCTAGGTTGGCGGTGTCTCCGTCGAGGATCCGGCGGCCCTCGTGTTTGAGCATCCAGTCGTTAGTTGGGACGAGTCCTGGAGTTTCGCCGATGAGCGGCAGGTCGGTCGGCGACCCGTAGCCGAGCTGGCGGGCGAGGCCGAGAAACGTGCCGGAGCCGGTGCGGATGCCCACCTGATAGAACCAGGTGTTGCATGAGCGGGCGATGGCGCGCTTCACGTCGATGGACCCCTCGGGGACCTTCGTCCAGTTATTGAAGGTGTGGTTGCCCAGGGTGATGGCGGCCGGGGAGTCGACGAGCGTGTCCTCCGCGACGGTACCGGCGTTGAGGGCGGCGAGGGCGACGACCGGCTTGAAGCTTGAGGCGGGCGGATAGGCACCTTGGAAGGCGCGGCTGAAAAGCGGGCGGGCCGGGTCATCCTGCAAGGCCTGAAAGCTTTCGTTGGAGATACCGGGAATGAAGCTGTTGAGGTCGAACCCGGGGCGCGAGGCCATGACGAGCACCTCGCCGGTGGCGATGTCGATGACGACGAAGGCGCCGCGCTCACAGCCCTTCTCCAGGACACTCTCGGCGATTTTCTGCCAGCGCAGGTTCAGGGTGGTCACCACGGTGCCACCGGGCCGCGGGCGCAGGGTTTGCTCTTCTAGCAGCTTGCTGCCGTCGCTGTCAAAAAGCAGGCGCTTGCGGCCTGGGACGCCGGCGAGGGCCTTGTCGAAGAGCTTCTCAAGTCCGGCGCGCCCCTCGATTTCCTCGAACAACGGCTCGTTCTGGTTGATCGGGCCGGTGGGCAGCTTGCCGACACTGCCGGTATAGCCGATGAAGTGGGCCGCCACGGTGCCTTCCGGATAGTTGCGCGCGTAGACCGGGAACAACTCGAGGCCAAGGCCGGTGGCGGCGGTTAGTTTCTTGATCTCGGCATCCTTCAGGTAGCCGGAAATGATCAGCGGCAACCAGCGGCGGTGGCGGTAATGCTGCCACAGGTCCTCGTCGCTGAATTGTTGGACGCCCTCGACCAGCCGGGCCGCCTCCTCGAGCCGCTTGCGCGCCCAGCTGACGACAAACTCGCGGTCGGCCACCTCGAACTGGCCGTAGTTGATCGCGAGGTGATAGGCGACGCGGTTGTTGGCCAGCGGCTCGCCTTCGCGGTCGAGGATGAGTCCGCGCGGCGGCGGGATGATCGAGGTGATCGTGCGGGCGTCGGGGCGGTTGAAGATCTTCGCGTCGCTGGCGGAGCGGCCAGGGACGGCAGCCGCGGCGGGTTCTGCGGGCGCGGGCGCAACTTCCTGGCCAACAGCGGTTAGTCCGGCCGCGGCCAGAGCCACGGCGACTCCGATGGATTGGAAGTGGGTTTTCAGAGGGCTGACGGGCAACGGTATGCCGCCTGGACGGATTCGGCAACCCTACAATCCCCCGCCGCCTGAGGGGAGGAAATCCCACCGCTTCTGGCTTCCCGTGCGGGGTCTTGGCGGGCAGGCTCGGCGGCGTGATTGAAGTCAACGCCCTCGCCATCACTGTTCTGGTTGCCCTTTTCGCGCTCTGGAACCTCGACCTGATCGCCACCCTGCTGAATCTAACATGCCTGACACCGGAGGTCCCGCGCGCCTTCGCAGGAGTCTACGATGCCGACACCTACGCCCGCTCGCAGGCCTACACCCGCGCCTCGGCGCGCTTCGGGGTGCTGCAGGCGTCGTTTGGGCTGGCGGTGTTGTCCGGGTTCTGGCTGCTCGGCGGGTTCGGCTGGCTCGACGGCCTGGCGCGGTGGCTGGTGGCGGGCGAGGTGCTGCGCGGGCTGGTGTTCATCGGCCTGCTAGGGCTGGGGAGCTACCTGAGCAGCCTGCCGTTTGGGGTGTATGACACGTTTGTCATCGAGGAGCGCTTCGGGTTCAACAAGACGACGCCGCGGACCTTCGCGCTCGACCAGCTCAAGGGTCTGGTGCTGGCGGTGGTGCTCGGCGGGCCACTGCTGGGGGCGATTCTGTGGATCTTCATTCACGTGGCGAATGCGTGGCTGTGGGCATGGCTGGTGTTCACGCTGTTCCAACTGTTATTGACCTACCTTGCGCCGAGTTTGATCATGCCGATTTTCAACAAGTTCACGCCGATGGCCGAGGGTGAGTTGAAGGCGGCGATCCGGCAGATGGCGGAGCGCTGCAAGTTTCCGCTCACCGAGATCTACATCATGGACGGCTCGAAGCGTTCGACGAAGGCCAACGCGTTCTTCACCGGGTTTGGCAAGCGCAAGAAGATCGCCTTGTTCGACACCCTGATAGCATCCCAGACGACCGCGGAGCTTGTCGCGGTGCTTGCCCATGAGATCGGCCATTTCAAGAAGAAGCACATCCTCCAGCGCCTCGGGGTGGGGATCGTCCAGAGCGCGGTGGTGTTTTACCTGCTGGGTTTGTTCACCGGCGACGGTGGGTTTGCGCGCGAGTTGTTTGCCGCCTTCGGGGTGGAGCAGATCAGCGCGCATGTCGGGCTGGCGCTCTTCGGGATCCTCTTCGCGCCGCTGAGCCGGGTGTTGGGGATTGCCGCGAATGCCTGGTCACGCAAGCACGAGTTTGAGGCTGACGCCTTCGCGGCGGAGGCGATGGGAAGTCCCGCACCGTTGGCCTCGGCGTTGAAAAAGCTCTCCGCGGAGAACCTCTCGAATCTAACCCCCCACCGGCTGCGGGTGATCCTCGACTATTCCCACCCGCCGGTGCTGGAGCGCCTCAAGGCACTCGACGCGCCCGGCTAGGAGCCCCGCGGGCTCAGGCGTCGTCCAACAAGTCAGGGCCCTGCACGGCGAGGTTGGCCAACAAGTCGCAGCGTTCGTTTTCGGCATGGCCGGCGTGCCCCTTGACCCAGTGCCAACGGACGGTGTGCGGGCCGATGGCGGCTAGCAGGAGCTGCCAGAGGTCGGGATTTTTCACCGGCGACTTGTCGGCCTTGCGCCAGCCGCGGGCCATCCAGGCGTTGACCCAGCGCTTGGTCACCGCGTCGATGAGGTATTTCGAGTCCGAATGGATGTCGACCAGGCACGGCTCGGTGAGGCACTCGAGCGCGGCGATGGCGGCGCGGAGCTCCATGCGGTTGTTAGTGGTTAGCCGGTAGCCTGCGGAGAGTTCGAGCCGGTGTTTGCCGGAGACGAGCACGGCGCCGTAGCCGCCTGGTCCTGGGTTGCCCTTGCAGCCGCCGTCGGTGTGGATGGTCACATGTTTCACCTGGGGGGGCTTTGGCGCAGGGCTGGGCTGGATGCAACCATCAAGGCGCGCGGCGGGCGGAAATTTGGAAGTTGGGAATTGCCTGGCGTGGGAATGCGTTGGAGCCTCGGCGCATGACCTATCAAGCCGATCCGGACCGCTATGCAGGGCGGATGGGTTACCGCCGGTGCGGGACGAGCGGATTGCTGCTGCCGGAGATCTCGCTGGGGTTTTGGCATAACTTTGGCCACGGCGACGACCAAGCCGAGGCGCGCGCGATGATGCGGCGTGCCTTTGACTGCGGGATCACCCACTTCGATCTGGCCAACAACTACGGGCCGCCGCCGGGGAGCGCCGAGGAGAATGTCGGGCGGATCCTGGGGGAGGACTTCTCCGGCCACCGCGAAGAGCTGATCATCTCGACCAAGGCGGGGCATACAATGTGGCCGGGGCCGTACGGCGAGTGGGGATCGCGCAAGCACCTGCTCAGTTCGCTTGACGCGTCATTGCGGCGGATGCGCATCGCCTACGTCGATATTTTCTACAGCCACCGGCCCGATCCGCACACGCCGCTTGAGGAGACGCTCGGCGCGCTGGCCACGGCGGTGACAAGCGGTCGGGCGCTGTACGTCGGGCTATCGAAATACCCGCTCGAGATGCTCAAGGAGGCCGTCACGCTCCTCGACGGGATGGGGGTGCGGACGCTGGTCTATCAACCGCCGTACTCGATTCTCAACCGCTGGCCGGAAACCAGCGGGATCCTTGAGTGGTTGGAGGCGGAAGGGATTGGCTCGGTGAGCTTCAGCCCGCTCGCGCAGGGGATGCTGACGCCGAAGTACGCCGGAGGCATCCCAGCGGACTCGCGCGCGGGGCGCCCCGAGGGGTTCCTGCGTCCCGACCAGGTCGTTGAACAGCAGCAGCGGACCGCGGCACTCGCAGAGCTTGCCGCGGAGCGCGGCCAGTTGCTCCACCACATGGCGATCCAGTGGGTGATCCACCAGCGCGGCGTCACCTCGACGATTATCGGCACCCGCAACGTCGCCCAACTGGACGACAACCTGCGCGCCCTAACCGGCCCGGCATTCACCGCCGAGGAGCTCGCGCGCATCGACGCGCTTGCCCCGGGGGTGCGGCGCGCGGAGGCGGAGGGCTAACCAGCTTGGCCCGGATGTTGGGTCCGGATGTTGGGTCCTTAGCGGAGCCCGCGCGGCGCGCTGCGGCGCTTGGGGTTATCAAACTCAAGGTAGCTGCGGCCGACGACCCGTTCGGTTGCCGGGTCGATGGATTCAACACTCATCGACTTGAGGGTGTACTCGCCGCCGCCGACAGCCTGGAGGTCGCGCACCTTGAAGTCTTTGAGTGGCTGGTTTTGGCGGTTCAAGCCGACCACCCGCATGAACGCCCCCGCCTTGGTGTGGATCCAGACGGTGACGATGGCGTAGCTGCCCTCGGTCCCCGGATTGACGACCCGCAAGCGGTAGCAGTCCTGGCCGCCGACTTTCTCGACGCCCTCGAAAACCGCTCCCGGCCAGTAAAAGAACCGCATCGAGAGGTCCTCGTAGGTTAGATCGCTTCCCGCGATCCGCTCGCTGAGCTTGGCGCGGGGAAACTCGGTGGTCTTGCCGGAAGGCTCGAGGTCGAAGAGCCTAACACCCTGGTCGCCGAGCCGGAGGTGGAAGATTCCGCCGCCCTCGACCTGGAACTGGATGTTCTCGCCCTTGAGGAAGAGTTTGACCGGGACGCGGCGGTTGTCCTTGCGAATGACGCCGACGAGATCGGCATGTTGGAGGCTTGTGGCAAGCCGTGCGCGGGTGAGGATCGCCTGGGCATCGGGTTGCTGGGCGGCAGCGGTGACCAGCAGGCCGGCCATGGTGGCGAGAATCAGAGGGAGTCGCAGATTCATGGCGGGAAGATAGACGGATTCCCAGCTAGGACAAGGGCGGGTCGGGATTCATTCAATCGAGGTGAGAGGTCGGGATTTTTTTAGAATTGTGCGCTTGGTGCTTGCTGCGATGGAACGGGCCTTCTTGGATCGGTTAGGCCGAGCGCGTCCGGTCGTTTCTGTTTATGAGTCTTCGCAAGCAGCTTTCTGATATTCTTCCGCCGATCCTTCCCGCCAACCCGCGCGAGGCAATCAAGGGAACCGAGTTGATCCGCTTGGTGCGCTTGCAGTTGTCGGGAAACTACTCGGATGCGTCGCTGCGCTATCATTTTTCGATCATGTCGTGCGATCCGGGTGCGCCGATCGCCAAGGTGGAGAAAGGCCAGGGATACTACCGGCGCACGCCGCCGCTGCCGGCGCTCTCAAGCGCCCAGGAGCTGATGTCGCTGACCCAGGGGAGGCTTGACGAGCTTGCCAGCGACAACCACGCGATGGACGACGCGGTGCTGCGGATTCGAAAATTTCGCGCAGTGGTGACGCGATATTTTGAAATCAACGGGCGCTTCCCTTTTGCCTTTCGGGATGCTTTCGGCAAGGACTCGCCGCTGGAGAACCTCTGGAAGTTCCCGGAGATGGCGTTGGTTGAGTGGGAAACCGGCGACGCCCCGGATGAAGAGATGGCCCTTGACCGCTCAGTCATCGCCTTGAAGGCCAGCCTCGGGCTGCCGCCGTTCCGTCTGAGTGCCGCGCGCCTGCGGCTGCTGCCGTCGTTGCGGACCTACCGGGAGGATTTCTTCCAAACCCTCAGCGCCTCCCAATGGGCCCAGAGCGGCGAATTGATTTACGCAGGGCCCATTGAAGACGAGGCATTGGCAGATTCACTCCGGCGCCTGAGCGCAGCCCACGGGGTGGGAGTGACCTCCTTCGGGCTGACCCTTGACGCGCTCGACGACCTCCCCCGCCCCGCCCACATCCTCAGCGCCAGCCCGCGCGAAACCGAGGCGATCATGAGCCGCCTCGATCTGACCCGGATCGCCAGCCCGCACGCCCGCAGCCACCTCAACTGGACACTCCTCAACGAGCTGCGCAGCGAAAGCGACGAAACCGGCAAGCTCCTCGGCTGGCTGAGCAACTGCCTGAGCAACGGCCTGGCCGAACCCTACAAGCCCTGAGGCCACCCGGCTGTCAGGGAAGCCCGGCAGCGGCGGCCTCGGGGGCCTGCCTGGCAGTTAGGGCGGAGCGGCAGGTGTCGTTGCAGCACGGCGGGCTAAGCTGCTCGCAGGACTCGCAGAAGAACAGGCGGGCGTTGCAGGTTGAGAGACGGCAATTGACGTAGCGGTCACTCGAAGCATGGCAGGAGATGCAGTGGGAGACGACCTGCGGGGGTTCGGCGTGGTTGACTGGCACGGCGACGCGGGCGTCAAAGACATAGCACTTGCCTTCGAAGCGCTCGCCGCGCACGTCGGGATCCTTGCCGTATTCGACGATCCCGCCCTCCAACTGATAGACCTCGGCGAACCCCTCGCGGCAGAGGAAGCCGCTGAACTTCTCGCAACGGATGCCGCCGGTGCAGTAGGTGAGGATTTTTTTCCCCTCGAGTTCGGCGCGGTGGGCGCGGACCCAGGCGGGGAGGTCGCGGAAGTTCTCGACGTCGGGAAGGAGCGCGTTGGCGAAGCGGCCGAGCTTCCATTCGTAGGCGTTGCGCGCGTCTAGCAGGACTGCGGCGGGATCGTCCATCATCGCGCGGAAGGCGCGTGGTGACAGGTTGGTTCCGGTCGTCTGGCGGGGCGAGAAATCGTCGGCGCCGAGCCCGAGGGCGACAATCTCGTGGCGCACCTTGACGGATAGCTTGGGGAACAGGTGGTCCTCGGCAGGGTCGATTTTGAAGACGATCTCGCGGGTCACCGGGTCGGCGCGGAGGGCGTCCATGTAGGCCGCGCAGGCGCCAACGGTGCCGCTGACCGTGCCGTTAAGCCCCTCGGCGGCAATGAGGATCCGGCCCCGCAGGCCGAGGTCCCGGCAGAGCGCGGCATGCGCGTCGCGGTAGCCAACCGGATCCTCGATCCGGGTGTAGAGGTAGTAGAGCAAGACGTGGAACGGCTCGGCGGACACGGCGCGAGGCTGGGAAATATCCGCCGCAACCGGAAGCGAAATCGCCCGGCCACGACGGCAGAATCCCCCACCCCGAAGCCCAGGAGCCCGCTATTTCTTCGCCTCGGCGAGCTTCGCCTTCACCTTCGCCTCGAGGTCGTCGTAGAGCGCCTGGTCGGCCTTGAGCGCGTCCTTGGCGGCATCGCGCCCCTGGGCGAGCTGGTTGCCGTTGTAGGAGAACCAACTGCCGCGCTTCTGGACGATGTCGTACTCGAGCGCCAGGTCGAGCAGCGAGCCGGTCGAGGAAATCCCCTCGTTGAACATGATGTCAAACTCCGCCTCGGTGAATGGCGCCGCGACCTTGTTCTTGACCACCTTGATTTTCGTCCGGTTGCCGGTCACGGTGCCGTCGGTGGTCTTGATCGAGCCGATCCGGCGGATGTCGATGCGCACCGAGGAGAAGAACTTCAGCGCCCGGCCACCCGGAGTGGTCTCCGGGCTGCCGAACATGACGCCGATTTTCTCGCGGATCTGGTTGGTGAAGATGCAGACCGTGTGGGCCTTGGAGATCAGCGCGGTGAGCTTGCGCATCGCCGCGCTCATCAGCCGGGCCTGGGCGCCGACGGTCGAGTCGCCGATCTCGCCGGCCAGCTCCTGGCGCGTGACGAGTGCGGCAACCGAGTCGAGGACAATGACATCCACGGCATTGGAGCGCACCAGCGTCTCGCAAATCTGGAGTGCCTCCTCGCCCGAGCTTGGCTGGGAGACGAGCAGGTCGTCGAGGTTGACCCCGAGTCGGTGGGCGTAGCCGGGGTCAAGCGCGTGCTCGACGTCAATGAAGGCCGCCAGCCCGCCGCGCTTCTGCGCCTGGGCAATCACCGTGAGGGTAAGGGTGGTCTTGCCGGACGACTCGGGACCAAAAACCTCGACAATCCGCCCCTTCGGGAAGCCCCCCACCCCGAGCGCCCGGTCGATGAGCAGGTTGCCGGTCGGGATGACGTCCACGTCGACCTTGTAGCCGTCGCCAAGGCGCATGATCGCCGCCTCGCCGAACTCTTTCTGGATGTTGGATATTGCCAGGTCCAGGTTGCGCCGGCGCGCCTCGGCAAGCTTTTCTGCGCCTTTGTCCAGGGTCTCCTCGGTGGTTTTCGTAGCCATGATCGTCGTGTTGGGTAAGCAATGATGCGGCGGTCCCCGCCAGCGAGGGCACCCTGCCCCAACCCACCCGGCGGGTCAAGCGAAAAAGATGTTCGGCTGAACAGAAAGTTGCCACGCCCGGAATTCCGCCCGGCCCAACAAAAAAGACGCCGCCCGGGAAGGGCGGCGCCTGATGGTTGTCAGTGGTACTAAGGAACCGGGGCGCGCTACTCGGCGGCAGGCGCCTCGCCGCCACCCGCGGCGGCTTGCTTCTTGAGCTGCTCGATCTGGGCCTTGAAGCCTTCGGCCTCGGCGGCGATCGGGCTGTTGGGAGCGGCCTTGGCGGCTTCGTCGACGGTCTTGATCGCCTCGTCAAACTTCCCTTGGGCGACCAGGAGGTTCATTTTGATGAAGATCACCTGCTGCTCGAACTCGCCTTCGAACTTCTTCTCGGCAAGCGCCTTGTCGACCTTCTCGGCGGCCCCCTTGATGTCCTGCTTCATGAACAGGTCGCGGATCTCGGTTTCGAAGGCAGCGAAGGCGGCCTGGCCTTCGATGCGCTTGACGAAGCCGCTGGTGTCCTTCGGGTCGGCTTCCTTGATGGCGGCGAGCACTTCCGGATAGAACTGGGTGATGACGGTGTCCGAGAGGCCCTCAAGCGAGGCGGCCAGGGCGGCAGCCTTCTCCGGGCCGGCGAGCTTGGCGGCGGCGGCGCGCTTCTCGTCGCCGGCGGTCTTGGTCGCGCGCAGCTCGTCGAGGTGCGGAAGATAGGCCTTCGAGCCGCCTTCCTTGTAGCCGGTCGTCGCGTACGGCCGACCGGCCGCATCGGCCAGGATGATCGTCGGGAACCCCTGAACCGCGTAGGTCTCCTGGAGCTTCTCATTCTGCAGCTTCACTTCCGGGGTGAGCTTCGACTCGTCCTGCGGGAAGTCGATTTCCACGAGCACGAACTTGTCCTTCACGCCATCCTTGAACGCCTGCTCGTCAAAGACCTCCTTCTTGAGCTTGATGCACCAGCCGCACCAGTCCGAGCCGGTGAAGTCGATGAGCAGGTCCTTCTTCTCAGCGGCGGCCTGCTTCTTGGCGGCCTCGAAATCGCTCGTCCAGCCCTCGGGCGCGGCTCCGGCGACGGTTCCCAGAGCCAGCAGCAGCCCGGCGTATCGGATCATGTTTGGTAGTTTCATATTTGTTGGAGATTGTTCGGTAGGTTGTTCGGATCGGGTGTTGGAGATGGTTAGGCCTGGCTGCTAGATCCGGCGCGCCGCTCGGACCACGCGCGGCGGACCTCCTCGGCGATGGCGCGGACGCCGGCGCGGACGGTATCGGAGTCCATGGTGAAAGTCATCCGCAGACATTCGTGGCGGTGGGGCCACGGTTGGGCGTCGTCGTCGAGGCCGAAGAAGAAGTGATGGCCGGGGATGATCAGGACGCCGCGGCGCTTGAGCCGCTCGTAGAGTTCGGCGACCGCGACGGGCAGCCCCGGAAACCACAGCCAGAGGAAGATCGCGCCCTCGCTGCGATGGATGAAATACTCGAAATCATCGCCGAACTCCTCCTCGACGCAGGCGCGCGCCGCGGCGGACTTCTCCGCGTAGAAGGGTCGCACCACCTCGCGGCTGAGGCGCAGCACCTCGTCGTTTTCCACCAGCGGCAGCAGCAGCGCCTGGCCGATGTTGCCGTTGGCCAGGCCGGCAATCGCGCTCATGGCGGCCACCGCCGCGGCAATCCGCGGCTCGGCGACGACAATCCCGGTGCGCGTCCCCGGCAGCCCCAGCTTCGAGAGGCTCAGGGTGAGAATGATGTTCTCGTTCCAAACCGGCGTGACGGAGCTGAAGATGATGTTGGGAAACGGCGCGCCATAGGCGTTGTCGATGATCAGCGGGACATTGCGCGCCGCAGCCAGCGCCGCAAGCCGGGCGACCTCCTCGTCGGTTAGGACATTGCCGGTCGGGTTCGTCGGGCGCGAGACACACAGCGCGGCGACGTCCCCGGCGACCTCGAGGGCGTCGAAGTCGACCCGGTATTTGAACTCGTGGGGGCCGGTTTTCTCGATCCACGGGCGGTTGGCGCGGAAGATCCCGCCGCCGACCCCCTGGTTGGCGTAGCCGATGTATTCAGGGACCAGCGGCAAGAGCACCTTGCGCTCGCGCCCGTCGGCGAAGCGGCCGGCCAAGAGATTAAAGAGGAAGAAGAACGCGGTCTGCCCGCCGTTGGTGATCGCGAGGTTGCGCGAACTGACGTTCCACCCGAAGTTGCGCCGCAACAACCCGGCAAGCGCCTCGAGAAACGCCTCGTTGCCGCGCGGCGGGTCGTAGTTTCCCAGCATCCGCTCAAATCCGCCGCCATCGGCCAGCAGCTCCTCCATCCGCCGCCGCCACACCGCGTCAATCTCCGGAATGTGCGCCGGCTGCCCGCCGCCGAGCATCCGCACCTCGCCACCACGCGCCAGCGCCTCGCCCAGATCGGTCATCAACGTGCCAATCCCACTCGCGCCAGCCAGATGCTCGCCGAAGCTGGAAAACTCCCACTTCATTCGGTTGCTGGCTGGTAGTCGTCAATCATGCGCCGCGGACTGCCACAGCGGAGCACGAATCGGCCACGATTCCCACGGAAAATTTTCCCCGCCCGCCACCCGGCCCGCAATCCCGCGCGCGACGAACCCGGTTGACCCTAACAGCCCGGGTCCTATAGTTCGCCCGAATCCCCAACAACATATCAAACATCATGGCTATCAACATTGGCGACCGCGCCCCTGACTTCACCCTAGTGACCAAGACCGCTGACGGCCCCGCGCTGGTCAAGCTCTCCGAGGAGGTCGGCAAATCCAACATTCTGTTGTTGTTTGTGCCGATGGCCTTCACCGGGGTGTGCACCAGCGAGCTGTGCGAGGTCAGCGCGGGGCTGGCGGAGTACGCGCAGCTCGGCGCGAAGGTGTACGGCATCAGCGGCGACAACCCGTTTGCCCAGGAAGCCTGGGCCAAGCAGGAGAACATCGGCATTCCGCTGCTCAGCGACTACGAGCACGCCGCGGCCGAGGCCTACGGGGTCGCCTACGAGAGTTTCCTGCCGGAGGCCAACCTGATCATGGGCGGAGTCGCCAAGCGCTCGGCCTTCGTCATCGACAAGCAGGGAATCGTCCGCTACGCCGAGGTCAAGGACCACCCGAAGGATCTTCCTGACTTTTCCAAGGTGCGCGCCGCCCTGCAAGGACTCAACTAGCAGCCAGACGGCCGTCGCCAGCGACAAGACCAACAAAATGGGCGCACCGGGTAATCCGGGGCGCCCATTTTTGTTGGGTTGTTGGAGTCTTTCCGCGCCGCGCGCAGGCGGCTATCCGCGCGCAGGCGGCTATTCAAGCGGCGGGGGCGCCGGGACGCCACCAGCGGGAGCCGCCGCGGGGTCGCCGGCGCTCGGCACCGGGTCGATGAGCGGGGGAAGATTTCCAAGCGAGTCAGCCGCGCTGCCACGCTCGGCGACCATGTTGGCCGGTACAAACCCGACTTCGCCGCTGTCGAGCTCGACTTTCACATAGCTGATGTCCGACTGGATGACTTTCATTGGAGTCCCTGCGGCCAGCAGCTTGTTGGCATCCGCGTCGCCCCGCGGGCGCTGGACGAAAAATGCCGCCCCGTCGACGATCGTCTCGACAAACACCCCAGGGGCAAACATCCCCGCCGCGCCCACCGCCGCACCCAGCCCGGAGCCAGGCGGCCGCAGCGGATCAAATTCACTCGTCACCCCGCTCCCGGAGAACTCTCCGCATCCGACGAGCGCCAGAGAACCGAACGCCACCGCTGTTAGGCTTGATTTCATTGGCACGGGTTGTCGCACCGCCCGCGGCACGGGTCAATGGCTTTCCCGCGGGTGGACGCCGCTAGATTGTCAGATCGTTAGATCGTTAGACCGTTAGACCAATCACGGGATGTAGACCGATTCGCCGTAGCTTTCCGGGTCGACCTCGCCGATGCCGGCGTTGCGGATGCCGGCGAGGGTGCGGCGGCTGCCGCGGCGCGTCTGGGGTGAGTTGACCTTTTTGACGACGCCGCCGACGAGGTAGGGAGTCAGGGCGACGACGCCGGTGATGGCCAGGCCCAGGGCGATGCCGCGGCGGGCGCTGCGGCACATCAGGTCGCCGAGGAACATTCCGGCGGCGGCACCGAGGATGGCGGGCACGGTGGCGGCGCTGACCTCAACCCATGTCGTCTCCGAGTGCTCATCCGATGCGTAGTCCATGCGCGAATCTAGCAACCCCGGAGGTTTCGTAAACAGCGAAAAAGACCGGGGCGCGGTCTTATTAGCCTTTCCTCGCGCGGGAGCGATCCTAGGATTCCAAGATGCCAGCCGCAACGTCCAGCACCTACGCGCTCATCCTCGCCGGAGGCTCCGGCACCCGGTTCTGGCCATTGAGCCGCAACGCGCGCCCGAAACAGCTGCTCAACTTGTTCGGCCCCGCGACGATGCTCGGCCAGACCATCGGGCGGCTCGCAGGGCTTGTCCCGCTGGAGAACATCCTTGTTCTAACAAACCAGCTGCAGCTCGAGGCGGTGCGGGCCGCGGCGCCGCAGCTGCCGGCGGCGAATATCATTGCCGAGCCAGCCAAGCGGGATACCGCCCCGGCGGTTGCGCTGGGAATCGCGTTGATCGCCGCGCGCGACCCGGGGGCGACGATGCTGGTGCTGCCGGCCGACCACCTGATCAACGATGTGGCGGCGTTCCAAGGGGTCCTGGGCGACGCGATCAGCGCCGCGGTGGGCGCCGCGGCCTTGGTGACCATCGGGATCAAGCCGACCTGGGCGTGCCCTGCCTACGGGTATATCCAGCGCGGCGCGCCCGCCGAAGTCCCCGGTCCGCCACTGGCCAACGTCGCGTTCGAGGTGCTCCGGTTCCGCGAGAAGCCGGCGCCCGAGCTGGCCCAACAATATCTAGCGGAGGGAGGATTCAGTTGGAACGCCGGGATGTTCATCTGGACGATTCCGACGGTGGTCCGCGAGCTCGAGAGCCACGCGCCGCAGCTCGCCGGATTCATCCGCGGCCTGTGCCAGGCCGCGGATCCGGAGCGCTTCGTGGCCGAGGAGTTCGCGGGCCTGACGCCAATCTCGATCGACTTCGCCCTCATGGAGAAAGCCAGCCGGGTGCTCAACCTCGAGGCGACCTTCGACTGGGATGACGTCGGGTCATGGATCTCGGTGGCGAAATACCTGGATGCCGACGCCGCCGACAACCGCAGCAACGAGCCGCTCACCCAGCTGGCCAGCGAGCACAACATCGTCTTCAACGCCCGCAAGGGATCGCGCGTCGCCCTGCTCGGCGTTGCCGAGCTCATCGTCGTCCAGACCGAGGACGCCCTGCTCATCGCCCACCGCGACCAGGCCGAGGCGATCAAGCACCTAACCGACCGGCTGCCCGCCGAGCTGTTGTGAACCGTTGGGCTAAACCGTTAGCATGAGCGACTCGCCGCATCCCGCGCTAGGCATTGACCATGGCGACGCCCGGATCGGGGTGGCGGCCACCGATGAATTCGGGATCCTCGCCTATCCGCTAGAGACGATCGAGCGCGCGCGCACCGACGCGCTCGAGCGGCTCGTCGCGCTGGCGGCGGCCAAGCGGATCAGGACGCTGGTGGTGGGCCTGCCGCTGCGGATGGACGGCAGCGAGGGCGACTCTGCGGCGAAGGTGCGGGCGTTTGCGGGGCGGCTCCACGCGCGCCTGCCGGGGATAGCGCTGACGTTTGTCGACGAGACGCTGACGACAGCCAGCGCGGCCGAGAAGCTGCGCGCCGCCGGGAAGAACGCCAAGCGCCAGAAGGCGATCATTGACCAGGCCGCGGCCGTGGAGATCCTCAACCAGTGGCTCGACACCCAGCCGAGCTAACAAGTGCCATGGATGTCCCGCGCCGCCTGAAGCTAACCATCGCCTACGACGGCCGCCCGTTTGGCGGGTGGCAGTCGCAGCCTAACGCCGACACCGTCCAGGACCGGATCGAGGCGGCCGCCGGCGAGGTGGCCAAGGAGCCGGTACGGGTCCACGGGTCGGGGCGGACCGACACCGGCGTCCACGCGCTTGCCCAGGTGGCGCATTTCGATTGTCCGCCGCACCTCGGGATGAACCCGTACAACTGGGTGCCGGCGCTCAACACCAAGCTACCGGCAACCATCCGGGTGATGGACTGCGAGGAAGTCAGCGGCGACTTCCACGCCCGCTTCTCGGCTACCGCCAAAACCTACAGCTATGACCTGTGCCTTGCCCCGGTGCTCCCGCCGCTGCGCGCCGGCCTCGCCTGGCACCTCCCGCGCCAGCTCGACGGCGCGTCGCTCGCCGCGGCGCTGGACTGCTTCCTCGGGACCCACGACTTCCGCGCCTTCGCCGCCAACCGCGGCAACGAAACCGCCGCGACCGACTACCTGCGCACCCTCACCCGGGCGAGCGTCGAGCCGTCGCCGGACGGCTACCGGCTGACCTTCACCGGCAATGGCTTCCTCTACAAAATGGTGCGCCTGCTCACCGGGGCCGCCGTCCAGGCCGCCCAGGGACGCCTGCGCCTCGACGACCTCGCCGCGCTGCGCGACCAGCCTGCCGACCTCCCGCTGGGCAAGTCGCCGCTGTGCGCGCCGCCCGACGGGCTGACCCTTGTTGGTGTTAGCTATCAACAACCCTGATTCCCCGCGCCGGCACTTGCCTGGGGCCTCCGGGTGGACTACCTGTTTGGATGGAAAGCCTTCTCATCCTCGCCGACCTCGGGCGTGTTAGAGCCCTCGTCCTGCGTCCCGCCGGGTTTGATCCGCGCGAGCAACCCCACTTCGATGAACTTCCCAACAGCCCGGTCGAACTCCTCAATGAGGCGATCGGCGACGTGACCACCGATCAAGCCGGGCGGTTTCCGCAGGGCGGCGGGAGCGCCCAGCTCGCGGGGATGTCGTATGGCGAGAACCACCAACTGGCCACCGAGTTACAGTCCCGGGCGCTTGGGCGGGTTGCAGCAAGCATCGGGCAGATTGTCGCCGCCCAGGGGAATCCCGGCTGGCGCCTCGCAGCCCCGGCCCAGATCCTCCCCGCCCTCCAAGCCGCGCTCACGCCGCCGACCCGCGCCGCGCTGGCGCGGACCGAGCCGGCGAACCTAACAAAGCTGACGCTGGCCGAGCTCGAGGAGCGCTTTCTCGGCGGCTGATAGCTACTTCCCCCAGACCTCCAACAACGTGCGGCCCATGTCGCTGGGGGTTTCGGCCACGGCGATCCCGCACTCGGCGAGGATGCGCTTTTTGGCCGCGGCGGTGTCATCCTCGCCGCCGACGATGGCGCCGGCATGGCCCATGCGGCGGCCGGGAGGCGCGGTGGCACCGGCGATGAAGCCGGCGATCGGCTTGGTGCAGAACTCCTTGGCCCAGCGTGCGGCCTCGGCCTCGGCGTTGCCGCCGATTTCGCCGATCATGATGATCGCTTCGGTTTCCGGGTCCTCGTTGAACATCTTGAGGACGTCGAGGTGGGAGGTCCCGTTGATCGGGTCGCCGCCGATGCCCACGCAGGTGCTCTGGCCATAGCCGAGCGAGGTGACCTGCCAGACGGCCTCGTAGGTGAGCGTGCCGGAGCGCGAGACGATTCCAACATTCCCGCGGCGGTGGATATAGCCGGGGGCGATGCCGATCCGGCAGCCGCCGTGGGAATTCTCACCGTAGCCCGGGGTGACCACCCCCGGACAGTTAGGTCCGATGAGGCGGGTCTTGCTGCCGGCCATGGCGGCCTTGACGCGCATCATGTCCATGACCGGGATGCCCTCGGTGATGGCAACGACGAGGTCCATGCCAGCGTCGACGGCCTCGAGGATGGCATCGGCGGCGAACGGCGGCGGCACGAAAATCGCCGAGACGGTCGCCCCGGTCTCGCGCGCCGCCTGGGCGACGGTGTCAAAAACCGGCACCTTGTCCTCGAATTTCTGGCCGCCCTTGCCCGGGGTCACCCCGGCGACAACCTGGGTGCCGTAGTCGAGGCTGAGCTTGGCGTGGCGTCCGCCAAAGCTGCCGGTGATGCCTTGAATGAGAACCTTGGTGTTAGCGTCGACGAGGATGGACATGGGAAAGTGGAGCTTGGAAGTTAGATTGGGTTAGCCATGGCGGCTCAGGACACCTTGGCCACCGCGGCGACGATCTTGCGGGCGCCATCGCTGAGGTCGTCCGCGGCGATGACCGCCAGGCCGGAATCCTTGATGATCTTCTTGCCGAGATCGACGTTGGTGCCCTCGAGGCGGACGACCAGCGGGATCTCCAGGCCGGTTTCCTTGACCGCGGCGAGGACTCCCTCGGCGATGATGTCGCACTGCATGATGCCGCCGAAGATGTTGACCAGGATCCCCTCGACCTTCGGGTCGGCAAGGATGATCTTGAACGCCGCGGTGACCTGCTCGCGGGACGCGCCGCCTCCAACATCAAGGAAGTTAGCCGGTTCGCCGCCAAAGTGTTTGATGATGTCCATGGTGGCCATCGCCAGGCCGGCGCCGTTGACGAGGCAGGCGATGTTGCCGTCCAGGCCGATGTAGTTCAGGTCATACTCGGAGGCGGCAACCTCGCGCGGGTCCTCCTCGTCCTTGTCGCGCATCGCGACGATTTCCGGGTGGCGGTAGAGCGCGTTGTCGTCAAACCCGAACTTGGCGTCCAGGGCGAGCACCCGGCCGTCGGGAGTGGTCACCAGCGGGTTGATCTCGACCATCGAGCAGTCGCAGGTGATGAACAACTTGTAGAGGTTTCCAAGGAGTTTGCCGAACTGCTTCGCGGCGTCGCCGGAGAACCCGAGAGCGGCGGAAATCTTGCGCACGTTGTAGGCCTGCAGGCCCAACAACGGGTCGATGAACTCGCGGACGAGCTTCTCCGGGGTCTTGGCGGCGACCTCCTCGATGTCCATCCCGCCCTCGGTGGAGGCGACGATGACCGGGCGCGAGCGGTCGCGGTCCAACAACACCGCAAGGTAGTATTCGTGTTCGATGTCGACCGACTCGGCGACCATGACCTGGCGGACGAGGCGGCCGTCGTCGCCGGTTTGTTTGGTGACGAGGACCTGGCCCAACATTTGGGCGGCGGTGGCGGCGGCCTCGGCGGGATTGGCAACGAGGTGGACGCCGCCCTTGAAGCCATTCTTGAAGACCCCCTTGCCGCGGCCGCCGGCGTGAACCTGCGCCTTGACGACCAGGCCGGCCCCGCCGAGTTGCGCGGCGGCGGCTTCCGCGGCGGCCGCCGTGGCGGCGACCATGCCGCGCGGGCTGGCCACACCAAATCGATCAAAAAGCTCCTTTGCCTGGTATTCGTGAATGTTCATGGGCCGGTGCACGCCCTCCGGCGCGATGCGGCGGACGCTAGTGACCACGCCAAACCCGGTCAAGGAAAACGCCTTACATCCTTGGAAAGGCGCTCGGCGCAGGGCTGCTGGAAACACCCGGACAGCGATCGGGCGCCATTCCGCTTGCCAGTGTGGCGGCGGGTCCTAGGATTGACCGCTTCACGCCGCCCGTTTGCACCGCCCGCCCATGAACCGAATCTTCGTTGAAAAAAAGGCCGCCTTCGATGCCGAAGCCCGCCACCTGCTCGATGACCTGCGCGAGTCGCTTGGCCTCACCGGCCTGGAGGGACTGCGCATGCTCCAGCGCTACGACGTCGACGGGTTGAGCGACGCCCAGTTCGCCGCCGCCACCAGGCTGATCCTTGCCGAGCCGCAGGTCGACGAGGTGAGCGCCACTCTCTCGCTAACCGATGCGGAGACCGCCTTCGCAGTCGAATATCTTCCCGGCCAGTTTGACCAACGGGCGGACTCGGCGGCCCAGTGTGTCCAGATTCTAACCGGCGGTGAGCGCCCGGCGGTGGCCGCGGCGCGGGTCATCGTGCTGCGCGGCGAGTTGAGCGCAGCGGAGGTCGCGCGGGTGAAGGCTTACGTGATCAACGCGGTCGACTCGCATGAAGCGTCCATGGACATCCCCGCGACCCTGCGGCCCGCGGTCCAGAAGCCGGCGCCTGTTGCGGTCCTCAATGGCTTCCGCGGACTCGACAGCGGCGAGCTTTCCCGGATGCGCACCGAGCTTGGACTGGCGATGTCCACCGCCGACCTTGAGTTCTGCCAGAAGTACTTCCGCGACGAGGAACGCCGCGACCCAAGCATCACCGAGATCCGCATGTTGGACACCTACTGGTCCGACCACTGCCGCCACACGACGTTCCTAACAAAGATCGAAGACGTCAGCTTCGAGGATGAGCGCGGGCCGGTGCGACGCGCGTGGGAGACCTACCTAACAATCCGCGAGGATGTCTACGGGGCCAACAGCGAGCGACCGGTGACCCTGATGGACATCGCGCTGATGGGGATGAAGGAGCTGCGCAAGACCGGGGAGTTAGACAATCTCGAGGTTTCCGAGGAGGTCAACGCTGCGTCGATCGTCGTGCCGGTGGCGATTCGCGCGGAAGGAGTGGAGCGCAGCGAGGAATGGCTGGTGATGTTCAAGAACGAGACCCACAACCACCCGACGGAGATTGAGCCATTCGGGGGTGCGGCGACCTGCCTTGGCGGCGCGATCCGCGACCCGCTCTCGGGGCGGGCGTATGTCTATCAGGCGATGCGGGTCACCGGCGCGGGCGACCCGCGCACCCCGTATGCGGAAACGCTGCCGGGCAAGCTGCCGCAGAAGAAAATCTGCCAGGTGGCGGCCCACGGGTATTCGTCGTACGGGAACCAGATTGGGCTGGCGACCGGGCAGGTCGCGGAAGTCTATCACCCCGGGTATGTTGCCAAGCGGCTGGAGATCGGGGCGGTGGTTGCGGCGGCGCCGCGCGCGCAGGTTTGGCGGGGCACGCCAGCGGCGGGCGACGCGATCCTGCTCATCGGCGGGCGGACCGGGCGCGACGGGGTCGGCGGGGCGACCGGCTCGTCCAAGGAGCACACCGACACCGCGTTGGAGAATTCCGCGGAAGTGCAGAAGGGCGATCCGCCGACCGAGCGGAAGATCCAGCGGCTGTTCCGGAATCCGGAGCTGGCTCGCAAGATCAAGGTTTGCAACGACTTTGGAGCAGGCGGCGTGTCCGTGGCGATTGGCGAGATCGCCCCGTCGCTGGAGATCAACCTCGATGCGGTGCCGAAGAAATACGACGGCCTCGACGGCACCGAGCTGGCAATCTCCGAGTCCCAGGAACGCATGGCCGTCTGCATCGACCCGGCCGAGATTGATTTCTTCATCCAGCAGGCCGACCGGGAGAACCTCGAGTGCGTCCATGTGGCCAACGTCACCGCCACTGGCCGGTTGGTGATGCGCTGGCGCGGCGAGACGATCGTCAACCTCGCGCGGGCGTTCCTTGACACCAACGGCGTCCAACAGACTGCCAGAATCCATGTCGCCGCGCCCCGTGGTGAGGCACCGGCGAGCTCCCACCCGGAGCCCGGCTCGTTGGGCGAGCACCTGCGCAAGGTTCTCGGCGACCTCAACGTCGCCTCGCAGAAGGGGCTTGGCGAGCGCTTCGACGCATCCATCGGCGCGGGCACCGTGCTCCACCCGTTTGGCGGCGAGCACCAGCTAACCGCTCCGGACGCGATGGTGGCGAAGCTTCCGCTGTTGGAAGGCGAGACGGACGTCTGCACGTTCATGGCCTGGGGATTTGATCCCTATCTATCAGCATGGTCGCCTTTCCATGGCGCGCTCTACGCGGTGACCGAGTCGGTCTGCAAGGTGGTCGCCGCGGGGGCGCGGCTCGAGGACATCCGCCTGACCCTGCAGGAGTATTTCCCGAAGCTGGGGAACGATGCGACGCGCTGGGGCCTGCCGTTCGCGGCACTGTTAGGGGCATTCCACGCCCAGCACGCGCTGCGGCTTGCGGCGATTGGCGGGAAGGACTCGATGTCGGGGTCATTCAATGAGTTGGACGTCCCGCCGACGCTCGTTTCATTTGCGCTGGCGCCGGGAGATGCGCGCTTGGCACTTTCGCCGGAATTCAAGCAGTCCGGGTCGCGGGTTTCGCTCGTTGAAGTTCCGCGCGACGCCGAGCTGCTCCCGGATTTCCCGCGGTTGCGGGCGGTGGCCAGCGAGTTGGCTGCGCTCAACCGGGCGGGAAAGCTGCTGGCGGTGCATGCGCCGGGGCGCGGCGGGTTGGCCGCGGCGCTGGCGAAGATGGCGTTTGGCAACCGGATCGGATTCAGCGTGGCTCACCCGAGCGGGCCAATCGACCTGTTTTGTGAGCGGCCGTTTGCGTTCATCATCGAGCACCGCGAGGATCTCCCCGTGACCCTTGGCGCGCAACTGCTGGGGACCACCAGCGCCGAACCATTGCTAACCATCGGCGGGGAGACCTGCCCGCTGGCCGGCCTGTTAGGTGCGTGGACCGGGACGCTTGAGCCGATCTATCCGTCGCATCCCAACCATGGTGACCGAGCGGCAGGGATGCGGATGACGGCGCGGATGCCGCTGATTTCCGACCACGGGCTTCGCGCGCCGGCGAGGGCGGTGAGTGGTGGTGGCGGCAAGCCGCGGGTGGTCATTCCGGTGTTTCCCGGGACGAACTGCGAGTACGACACGGCGCGGGCATTCCGCGAGGCTGGCGGCGAGCCGGAGATCCTGGTGTTCCGCAACCGGAGCGCCAGGGAGGTCGAAGAATCGCTGGCGGAACTCGCGGAACGGATCCGCGCGGCGCAAATCCTGATGATCCCCGGCGGGTTCAGCGCGGGTGACGAGCCGGACGGGTCGGGGAAATTCATTGCCACGGTGTTGCGCAACCCGCGGGTGACCGACGCGGTGATGGACCTGCTGCGCCAGCGCGATGGCCTCATCCTCGGAATCTGCAATGGGTTCCAAGGGCTGGTGAAGACCGGGCTGGTCCCGTACGGCGAGATCCGGGATCCGGAGTGTGATGCGCCAACGCTGACGTTCAACGACATCGGCCGCCACGTGTCATGCTACGTGCGGACCCGGGTCGTCTCGACGCGTTCGCCCTGGCTGCTGGACTGTGCAGTTGGCGATGTACACCGGATTCCCGTGTCGCACGGCGAAGGGAAGTTTGTCGCCAGCGACGCAAGCCTCGCGGAGATGGCGGAGCGCGGGCAGATCGTCACCCAGTATCTCGACGCGAATGGAATGCCGTCGATGGAATGCGAGGCCAACCCGAACGGTTCGCTGGCTGCGATCGAGGGGATTTGCAGCCCGTGCGGGCGGGTCCTTGGGAAAATGGCCCACAGCGAGCGGCGCGGTGCGGAGGTGGCGAAGAACATCCCCGGCAACAAGCACCAGCCGTTGTTCAGCGGCGGGGTACGCTATTTCCTCTAGGCGAAGCGAAGGTCCCTTAGCCTCAGTCAATCGCTTGGCCAGATCAAAGGCCTGGCCCGCGGCCGGTGAGGGCGCGCGAGCCAGGCCAGGTTTTGTTATGGCAGAAAAATTCTCCCGCCCAGCGGCTGGACCGGGCGTTGGTTAGCGTGGGTCAATGGAGTTTGCCGCGCTGGTCATCGACGATGCTGAAGTCATCATCATCGTCGTCGGCAAGCGGGGTGATCCGGTCGTCATCGACGCGCTCAAGCGATTCATCCCTGGTGGTGGCGGCGAGGTGGCGCGCCTGAACCCGGTGCCAGGCGGCACGCGCCGCGGGTTTCGCCTCATGCCAGCCGAGGCGTGACTTCCCGCGGTGCTTCTTGTCCCAGTCGGAGGCGAGGTCGTTTTCGGCGTCCTCGTAGGTCCGGCCGACCTGGGCGGGGTAGTTCAGGTATCCGAGGCGGAATGCCGGTTCGTAGTCGGAGTAATCGTAGTCTCCGGAATGGAACGGCTGGTTGCGATAGTTTTCCCGCCAGTAGGCGTCCTCGGCGGACGGGTCGATGTTTTCGGCGATCCCGTGGCCGGCGGCGCCGCCGGCGATGGCGCCGATGATTCCGCCGATGGCCGAGCCAAGCGGTCCACCGATCGAGCCGATCGCCGCCCCGGCGGTGGCACCGCCGAGGGCGCCGAGTCCGGTCCCGAGCGGATGGGTTGCGGCGATGCGCTCGTCGGAGACCTCAGCGGGCCGGCCCGGCGCCACCGGTGGCTGGCCAGAGCGGCGCTGGGCGTCGGCCTCCTTGGCATCACCGCGCTTGAGGCGTTCGTCGCGCAGCGGTTCATCCGCCTGCGGTGATCGGGGCCCCGGTTGTGGGGTGTCGTCGCGTAAATTCATACCGGCAAGCGTAGCGGATCGCATACCGGAAGCCGGCAGCCTCGGCACAGGCCGCGCAGTCCGGTGCAAGCCGTTGGAAATGGCGGGCAAGTCGGGGCTCTGCCGCAGCCCCGGGAGGCGCCGCGGGGGGCCGCCGACTGGCCCCGCGGGTGCAATCGGCAACCGCCCCACGCACTCTGCAATCTGGCGGAGAAATTTCCGCGTTCTCAATTCGTGGATGGCGGGCATAGGCTGGCGGAGCGCATGAGCGATCTTGACCTTCCCTGGGCGGCGACCGCCGCGAAACGCAGCCGCTATGTGGTTGCGGTTTCGGGCGGGGCGGACTCGGTGGCGCTGCTCCACCTGTTGCTGGACAATGGCTTTCGCAACCTCGTCGTGTGCCACCTTGACCACCGGCTGCGCGGCCGGGCCTCGACTGGGGATGCCCGGTTTGTGCGCCGGCTGGCGGCAAGCCACGGGCTCGAGTGCGCGCTCGGACGGGTCGACATCGGGCGGCTGGCGGCCACCCGGGGGACGTCGCTGGAGGTGACCGCGCGCGCTGAGCGCCACCGGTGGTTTGGCGAAACCGCCAAAAGATTCAAATCCACCCGGGTGATCCTTGGGCATCATGCTGACGACCAGTGCGAGACGATCCTCCTCAACCTCTGCCGCGGATCGGCCGGGCTGAAGGGGATGGCCGAATCGACCCGCCACCGGATCGATGGCCGGGTGCTGACGTTCATCCGCCCGCTGCTGCACCTGCGCCACGGGCAGTTGACCGAGTTCCTCGGCGCGCGCCGGCTCGCCCACCGCGAGGACGCCAGCAACCACGACCCGTTCACCCCACGCAACCGGCTGCGCCACCAGGCGATCCCGTTGCTCAACGAGATCTCCGGGCGCGAGGTCACCCCCGCCATCCTCCGCGCCGCCGCCATCCAGCACGACCAGGCACTCGCCATCCAGCTCGCCGGCGCCAGCGTCAACCCGCTCGACCCGCAGGGGCGCCTCCACCTCCCGACGGTTGCAGCCCAGCCGCGCGCGCTCCAGCGCGAGCTGGTCTACCAGTTCCTAACAACCCAGCGGGTCGCCGGGGTCGACCAGGCGCTGCTCGACGCGGCGCTCGCGATGGCGGCGGGCCGTGGAGCGGCGCGGGTGATGCTGGCCGGCGGGAGGTTGTTGCGGCGCAAGGAGCGGCGGATGTTTGTCGAGTAGGGGTAAAAACCGCGGGAATGGGGAATTCGCCCTTTTTTGTTGGGTGAGGCGGGGGTATCTCCGGCGGCGATGAGCGTTGAAGTGATCCGAGCCGCCCTTGCCCAAGTCCGCTACCCTGGTTTTTCCCGGGACATTGTGTCGTTCGGGCTGGTCAAGGACATCACCGTTGAGGGTGAGACGGTGGAAGTGCGGCTCGAGATCCAGACGCGCGACGCGAAGGTGCCAGAGCAGATTTTCCGCGATTGCCATGCGGCACTCGACGGTCTCCCCGGGGTTGGGACGGTGAAGATCGACATCGACGTGCGCGACCCGCAGAACGCGGCGCCGGCGGGCGGCGATGCCGGGGTGGGGAAATCGGCGATCCCCGGAGTCAAGCGGGTCATTGCCGTGGCCTCCGGCAAGGGCGGGGTGGGCAAGTCGACCGTCGCCGCGAATTTGGCCGTCGCCCTGGCGCGGACCGGCGCCAAGGTTGGGCTGTGTGACTGCGACCTCTACGGGCCATCGATTGCCCACATGTTTGGCACCAGCGAGCGGCCGTCGGCCACCGAGGAGGGTGAGATCATCCCGATCGAGGCGCACGGGTTGAAGCTCATGTCGATGGGATTGCTGCTCGAGGAGCGCTCGCCGGTGATCGTCCGCGGGCCGATGGCGACGCGCTACACCCAGCAGTTCCTCCGCCAGGTCGCCTGGGAGGACCTCGACTACCTGGTGCTGGACCTGCCGCCCGGCACCGGCGACATCCAGTTGACGATCGTCCAGACGGTGGCGGTCGACGGGGCGGTGGTGGTGACCACCCCGCAGGAGGTGGCGTTGATCGATGCGCGCAAGGCGGTGAGCATGTTTGCCAAGGTCAACGTGCGGATCCTCGGGGTGGTCGAAAACATGGCATGGTTCGAATGCGACCACGGGACCCGCTATCCGATCTTCGGCGAGGGTGGCGGCGCGCGCGAGGCGGCGGCCATGAAAGTCCCGCTGCTTGCCCAGATCCCGCTCGACATCCAGACCCGCGAGCGTGCCGATGCCGGCACCCCGGTGGCCCTCATCCCCGCCGCGGAACACCCGGTCTCCGCAGCCTTCCAGCAACTTGCCGCCGCCGTCCGCGCCGCGGTTCCGGTCCATTGAGGAATTCGAGCTTTCCACCCTGCCGTGGTCGGCCCCATCGTTCTGAAGGTAACGTCCAAGAACTCCGGCAACATGATTGTGACCCTCCTCCTGAGGAATCTGGTCCCGGCGTTGCTCGCTGAATAGAGGAAGCGCACCGGCCGCGCCGCCACCGTCACCACCATGAAAATCGGCGCCTACCTTTGCTGGGGATTCTTGCTTCTGGGCAGCTTCTGTTGGGCGCAAGAGGATCGTGATCCGTTCGCGCCCCAGGAACCTGCTCCCAAGCTGGTGATCCCTCAACGGGGCGGCGTCGCGCTGCCCGGGTCGGTCAGATACGAGCGCCTTGAGAACGACCGCCACCAATACAGCATCAGCGGCATGGTTCCGCGGGACGCGGCCGATGACCCGAAGGACTTCGAATCCCGATGCGCTGGGCTGGTCAAACTGGTGCTACCCGAGGGCGCGGAGGTGGCCGTGGAGCTCAAGGGCGACGCGCTCATCATCAGAACCTCACAGCTGATTCCCAACGACACCCTGGCCTTCGTCGTCGATGCCACCGGCGGGCTTCCATTTTGGGATGAGCTCGTGGCACGGGACTTGAAGCGCTCCGCCCAGTTCGATCCGGAGATGTACGAGCTCGTGGAACATCGTGGCGAGTTCCCGCCGGGCCTCGCATGGATGCCATTTTTTGGCCAAATGCGCTTTCATTTCATCACCCAGACCGGAGCAGGGATTCTGTTGCTGGGGCCGACCACGACCGAGTGCATGTGTTACTCGAGATTCGCGATCCGGGTGTTGGACGAGCATGGCGAGCTCCTGTGGATCGCGCCGGATCTGGCCATCGGGTCGCTTAATCTTGCCCTGGGCGATGCCAATAACGACCAGGTGCACGAGCTCTACATCCGCGCCGAAGGCCACGGAGCAACCAAGCGCTTCGTCCTCAGACAGAAAATCAAACAAGCCGCCGAGCAACCCGCCGGCAATTGATCCGATTGGTGCGGGTGCCTTGGTTTACCTTTGCCGGCCGCGTACTATTGCTGGGGCTCATCAACCTCAGCCCGGAGATCATCGGGCAGGGTTGGCCAGAGTTCGGGGTGGGACTCGACCAAGCGCACAATATCGGCAAAATCCTTGACCCGCTTGCTCTGGCGCCGGGTCGCGTCCCGCCAGGCGAGGATTTTCCCCGTCAAGGTGTCCTCCAGGGAGGCGACGCGCAGGAGGATACCATGAACGTCCGCTGCCACCGAACGCTCGGGGAACGCTAGATACACGTCCTCGGTGCTTAGCTGGATGCTGACCCGCGACCTGCCCTTGAAGTTCACTGACCAACTGAACTCCTCGGAGGTGAATCCGGCAGCGGCCAAAACCGCGATCGAACGTTCGACATCGGCGGCTGCCACCACGAAGTCGACGTCTTGGGTGACCATCGGCTCATCCGCCCAATGGTTCACTGCCACCCCGCCAATGGCGCACCACCTGATGTCCGCCCGTTCCAGACAGTCAACGAGGAGCATGACGTCGTTGACGCCCCCTGCAGTTTGCCAGTCATAGAATTTCTTCGCGGTCACGTGCCGGATTCTAGCGCGGATTTCCTGACTGTCAGTGATGTTTTAAGGCACAGGCTCTCAGCGCCGAGCGCTCCACCGGCCAAACTGGCGGCTGGCCAGCGCGGGCGCAACCGGGCTAGTGTCGATGGATGAAGTTGCTTGTGGCGATCATGTTGTGCGTCGGACTCATCGAGTGCGCGGCGGAGGCTGACCAAGGAATCGAGAAGCCGGCGGCGGCGGCCGGGCGGCCGAACATTTTGTTTTTCTTCACCGACGACCAGCGGGCCGACACGCTTGGCGCGTTGGGCAATCCGGTGATCAAGACACCCAACCTCGACCGGTTGGCGCAGCGCGGGCTGGTTTTCAACCGGGCGTACATGCAGGGGGGAATGCACGGGGCGACCTGCGTGCCATCCCGGGCGATGCTATTGTCGGGCCGCAACCTGTTCCGGATCGACGAAAAGCTGCTGCGCGACGAGACGTGGCCGGCGGCGTTCGGGCGGGCCGGGTACACGACGTTTGTCAGCGGCAAGTGGCACAACGGCGAGGAGTCGATCGCGCGGAGCTTTCAGCAGGCGCGCTCGATGTTCACCGGCGGGATGACCAACCCGCTCAAGGCGAAGCTGCACAACTTGGAAAACGGCAAGATGGGAGTGCCGCAGCCGGCCGAGCAGCATGCCTGCGCGGTGTTTGCCGACGAGGCGATCCGCTTCCTCAAGGAGCACCAGGGTGGCCCATTTTTCTGTTACGTCCCGTTTGACGGCCCGCACGACCCGCACATCGTCCCGGCGGACTTCCCGATCAACTACACCGCCGAGCAGATCCCGCTGCCGGAGAATTTCCTCCCGGTCCACCCGTGGGACAACGGCGAAATGAACATCCGCGACGAAAACCTGCTCGCTTGGCCGCGCACGCCGGAGGCGATCCGGACGATGCTCGCCGAGTATTACCGCTACATTTCCTACCTCGACATGCAGATCGGCCGGGTCCTCGACGCGCTGGATGCCACCCCCGAGGGGAAAAACACGCTCATCGTCTTCACCTCGGACTCGGGCGTGGCCCGCGGCAGCCACGGCCTGATCGGCAAGCAAAACCTCTACGAGCACTCGGTGCGCGTCCCGCTCATCATCGCCGGCCCCGGCATCCCGGCCGGGCGCACCACCGACGCGCTTTGTTACCTCTTTGACTTGCTCCCGACCCTCGGGAAACTCGCCGCCGTCCCCGCCCCGCCGACCAGCGAGGGCATCGACCTGGCCGCCACTCTCGCCGACCCAGCCGAGCCGGCGCGCGCCGAGTTGATCTTCGCCTATCGCAACATCCAGCGCGCGATCGTTCAAAACCGCTGGAAGCTCATCCGCTACCCGCTCGTCGACCAGACCCAGCTCTTCGACCTCCAGGCCGATCCACTCGAAAAAATCAACCTCGCCCAGGCACCCGAGCAGGCCGCCCGCGTCGCCGAACTGACCAAACTGCTCGCGAAGGAAATGGCCCGCGCCGGCGACTCCGCCCCGCTCACCGTCCCGGATCCAAGCCCGGCAGCATGGTCGCCGCCACCAGCCAAATAGCCCTCAAGGAGCCGCGACTTCAGTCGCGTCCCAAGGAGGATGACAACGCGACTGAAGGCGCTGCTCCTTGGGAAAAACATCTGCATGAAGGGCGGGAAAATGGGACTAACTATCTTGGCCCAAGCATTCTCCGGAAAAAACCGCGGGCCCCCTTAAACGTCCGATTCAATCGGGTGTTTTAATGTCAGAACCCCCAGTGGAACGGCGTAAAGACGAGGAGCGATGCGGGAAATAAGACGGCTGTTGGTGGTGTTGTGGGCGATGGCGGGCGGAGCGTGGGGAGCAGGCTTTGGAGACGCGATCGGAGAAGTTTCCGGGACGCTGGAGGCGAAGCCGGGGCAGGAGGCCGTACGGCAATGGGTGGCGGCAAAGGGCGGGAGCGTGCGGTTGGTCGGCAGCCTGGAGAACCTGTCCGGGAGCGCGGCGGCGGTTGATTTCCGGGTGGATGGGGAAACCATTTGGACGCGCAAGCTGGAGATGGGCGAGACTCTCCGCCACGGGTTTGACGTTGCCGCCTATGAGCTGAAGCCGGGCGCGGTGGTCGACGTCCGGGTGGTGGCGGGAGCCACGGCGGCGCGGGTGGCGGTGGGTTTCCAGGTGGTGGCTGAGCCGTTCCTGTCGAGATGGGCGGCCGAGCGGCCGACTGGCTATCCGGTTTGGAGCGAGGAGGAGAAAGCGGCCCTGCGCGAGAAGGGCCAGAAGATCCTCGAGGCGATCCGCGCGGCCTCCAAGGCCAAGCGCGGAACGATCGTGATTCCGCCGGGCGACTACCTTTTCCACGCCCAGTGGAGCCAGGCCTCGACGCTGAAGAAGCTCGCCGATCTGGTGATCGTGGCCGACGGGGTGACGTTCTGGTTTGAGCCGCCGCTCGTGCACGCGCTGCTTTTTGAGGAATGCCGCAACGTCACGGTGCGCGGACTGACGATTGATTTCACCCTCCCGTGCTGGTTCCAAGCGCGGGTGACCGAGGTTGACCGGGTGGCCAAGACGGTCCGCGCGACGGTCATGGACGGCTACGTGCCGCTTTCTTCGGGCGGCAAGCCGGAGTCCTCCGGCAACCGGGCGCTGATGTTCTACGACGCGACCGGGCGGTTCATCAACCACCAGCACAGCCCGGGCGATTGGCGCATGAGCGAGGACGGCCAAAGCATCGTGTGCGAGAAAATCGCCCGGGCGGGCATCCCGGGCACCCTCAAGGCCGGCGACTACGTCGTTGGCACCCTGCGCACCGGCGCCGCCCTGCGGTCCAACAACTGTGAGGCGATGCGCTTTGAGAACCTCAACCTCTGGTCGAGCCCGGGGATGGCGGTCAACGAGAACGGCGGCCCCGGCGGCAACCAGTACCTGAGCGTGCGCGCCACCCGCCGGCCATTCACCAACCGGCTCCACGCGTTTGGCGCGGACATCTTCCACCTCGCCGGCACCGACCGCGGGCCGACGCTCGACCGCTGCGAGATGGCCTTCGGCGCCGACGACACCCTGAATATCCATGGCAGCTTCGGGCGCGTCGTCAAAGCCCAGGACGAGCGGCGTTTCTTCCTCGAGGGAGCGTATGCGGTGGGCGACACGATCGAATTCAGAGATCAACGCTCAGTGGCGCTGCTCGGCACCGCCACGGTGCTTGGCGTCACCCCGGTGTCCGACGGGCCAACGGTGAAGATCGGCGAGAAATTCACCGCCGTGGGAAACAATCTCGTCGAACTCGACAAGCCACTGACGCTTGAGCCGCTTTCCCTGGTCGTCATGGACGGCAAGCGCTCCGCGGCCGGGTTTGTCCTGCGCAACTGCTGGCTCCACGACGATTTCCAGCGCACCCTGATCAACGGCTCGCCCGGCGGACTCATCGAGAACAACACCTTCCAGAACCTCGGCCACGGCATCACCGTCATGTTTGAAACCTGGGGGCCGTGGATGGAGGGGCCGTTTGCCCGCAACCTGGTGGTCCGCAACAACCGCTTCCTGGACTTCTCGCCCAACGGCACCGCCATCAGCGTCTCGATGCAGCCACCCGGCGGCGGCAGCGGCGCTCGGCGCTTCCAGGCCATGCCGGTGACCAACATGACCATTGAAGGGAACTACTTCGGGCGCACCTCCGTCCCTCCCCTCAGCATCCACAACGTCGATGGCCTCAAGATCCACTCCAACAACCTCGACTTCCCCGCCGACTTCCCCGCCGCCACCGGCCTGGCCAACCGCTCGCCCTTCAACTGGCTCTACCTTCAGGACTGCAACGACGTCGTCTTCTCCGAAAACTTTGTTCCATCCGGCAACACCCCGCCCCGCTAAACCAGGATCGTAGCGAAGCACGTGAGAGCTTCGGCTGGGGGGAGTTGGGAAGTCCACTGCGCGTCCGGGCGCTCTGGCGGCAGACGGTGACCCCGCCGAACTTCTCACGAAGTTCGCTACGCGGATGTCGAGCTCATTGGAACAGGACAAACGGTGAGACAACCGCCGCGGTGTAAACCTCGCCCGGGCCGCGGTCGAGGTCGGCGTGGGTGGCGCGGACGAGGGTGGCGGACTGGAGCCACGCCTGGACTTGGGGCGAGTCGTCGCGGATGAAGGCAAGCGCGGCAGTCCGCAGGTCGAGCGCCGGGTCGACCCGGAGGAGGACGCCGGCGTTGAGGTGTGGGAGGAGGTAATCGGCTGAGACCGGGCCGGTGTATTTGTCGAGGCGCTCTTCGGCGGTGAGTTCCGAGTCGCCGAGGATCTGGTAGCGGAGTGGGTCGCTCATGGCCGGGAAGATCATTGCACGGGGCTGTGGGCGGCGTGGCGGGCCATCAGCCAGAGGACGTCGGAAAGCCGGTTGAGGAACAACAGGAGCTCGCCGGGAAGCGGGCCGTCGAGTTCGTCGAGCAGCCGGACGTCGCGCTCGGCGCGCCGCGCAATCGCCCGCGCAAGGTCGAGGTGGGCGGAGGCTGGCGGCGCGCCGGCGCCCGGGCGCGCCCAGCCGGTAAATTTCCCGGCGGTCGCCTCGAGGGCCCGGGCGACTTCCTCGAGCCATTGAACATCATCCGCTTGAATGCGTCCGTAGGCAGCCTTCAGGTAGCGTTCGGAATCGCCCGAGAGGGTGGCGAGCTGGCCCATGAGCGAGACGAGCCGTTCCTGGACGGCATCGATTGTCGCGGCGGCAAATTCCCCCGAACCCACGGTGCGGGCGACGCCGAGGGCGGCATTGAGTTCATCGACCGAGCCGATGGCGGCGACGCGCACCGAGGTTTTGGCGATGCGCCTGCCAAACATCAGGTCAGTCTCCCCGTCGTCGCCGCGGCCAGTGATGATGCTCATGGCGAAGGTGCTACCACGGCGGGCGGGCGCCGGCGAGGCCGGAGAATCCGGATTGGCGGCGGGCGGGAATTCCGGCTATGGATCGCGGCGTGAAACTTGCGCGCCTGCCGGATGGCACCCCGGAGATTTTCCACACCCTGCAGGGCGAGGGTGCCAGCATCGGCACGCCTGCGGTGTTCATCCGCGCGTCGCGCTGCAACCTCCACTGCACCTGGTGCGATACCGACTACACCTGGAACTGGGAAGGGACCCCGTGGCCACACCAGCGCGATGCCGACCCGGGATACCGGAAATTCCAGCGCGATGCCCAGACGGTCGTCATCGATCCTGCGGAGATTGCCGCCATCGTCCGCAAGTTCCCGTGCAAGCGACTGGTTCTCACCGGCGGCGAGCCGCTCCTCCAGCAGCGCGACTGGATCGCGGTGCTCGCCGAGCTCAACACGCCGGAAGGCCGGTATGCGGTCGAGGTCGAGACCAACGGGACGCTGGTGCCGCTGCCGGAGCTCGCCGCCTCCGTCACCCAGTACAATGTTTCGCCGAAACTCGACAACTCGGGCAACTCGCGCGACTTACGGGTCGTCCCCGAGGCCCTGCGGTGGTTTGCCGGCGCGCCCAACGCGTGGCTGAAGTTTGTCGTGGCGGCGCCCGGGGACCTCGATGAGGTTCTCGCGCTGATCGAGGAATTCGCCATTCCCCGCGAGAAGGTGATCCTGATGCCGGAAGGGCGCGACCCGGCCAGCCTGGAAAAATCCCGCCACTGGCTCGCCGACATCTGCCGCGACCGCGACTTCCGGTTCAGCGACCGCCTGCATGTCCACCTGTGGGGTGCGGCACGGGCGCGCTAGGTGATTTCTTGCAGGATAATTGAGATTCTGGTGGAACTTTCCCGCGCCGCAGGTGTTCCTATCCGTGTAGCGTCATTGCCATGTCAGCCAACCACTCCCGTCAGCACCCCACCCCTCCGAGCGAAGGTGACGATTCCGTGTGGGGGCTTCTCGAGCAAGCGCCGCCGCCGGTCGCCGGGCCGATGTTTTCCCGCCAGGTGATGCGCACGATCCGCATGGATAGCCATCGCGGCGAAAAAAGTTGGTGGCGCCGGCTGGTCGCCCCGCTGGCGGTGAGCACCGCCACCGCCGTGGGCGGCATCATTCTTGGCTTCGCGGTTGCCTCCCACGAACTGGGCGACCCCGGCGCGCTTGTTGTCCAGCCTGTCGAGTCCCCCGCCCCGGCGGTGGCCGATGCCGGCTACCGGATCCCGGCCGACGACGACGAGCTGGTGATGACCATCGCCGACCTGACGGGTGACTACAGCCATGTTGAGGTGTTGATGTTGCTGGGCCTTTGATCCGGTGACCGCGGTGCTGTTTGACCTCGACGGGACCCACGTCGACTCGCTCCCTGGGATCCGCGGATCCCTCAACCGCGGGCTCGCCGCCCTCGGGTTCCCCGGCCACCCGCCAGCCGCTGTCCGCGGGTTCATCGGCGACGGGTCATGGTGGCTTTCCCGCCGGGCACTCCCGGCCAGCGCGCCGGACAGCATGGTCGGCGTGCTTGAGGAACACTTCAAAGCCGATTACGCGCAAACCTGGGCCGCCGGCACCCACCCGTTCCCGGGGATCCCCGAACTGCTAGCCGAACTGGCGGATTCTGCCATCCCCCTCGCGGTTCTCTCCAACAAGCCGCACCCGTTCACCGTCGAGATTGTCGCCACCCTGTTCCCCGGCATTCCATTTGCCGCCGTGCGCGGCGAACTCTCAGGCACCCCGCGCAAGCCAGATCCCGCCGGCGCCATCGCCATCGCCCGCGCGCTCCGCCTCGATCCGGCCGACATTCTCTTCGTCGGCGACTCGCGCGTCGACTCTCAGACCGCCGCGAGCGCCGGCATGCCCGCCGCCATCGTCGCCTGGGGATACGATGACCACGCCATGCCCAGCGCCCCGCACTGGTGCCACGACATCCCCGCGCTCCGCCGCGCGCTCACACGCTAAGCGCAAAAAACCGGCGGACGTTGCCGCCCGCCGGTTTTCGAAATCACCTGGTCTCAGGACGCCGTGGCGACCCCGCCTTCAAGCGGGCGCGGGAGCGGCTTCTCCTTCTTGCGCAACGCCCGGCGCATCTTCGTCAGCGCCGAGTTCTGCAGCTGCCGGATCCGCTCGCGGGTCACCCCGAACTCGCGCCCGACTTCCTCAAGAGTCAACGGCTTCTTGCCATTCAACCCGAACCGCTCGTCGATGATCCGCCGCTCGCGCTCGTCAAGCACGTCAAGCAGCCCGTCGAGCTGGTTGGCCATGTTCTTGTCCGAGAGCATCTCAAACGGCGTCGAGGCACGCTCGTCACCAATCACTTCACTGTAATCGGTGCTCTCGCCCTCGTTGATCGGCGCGTCCAGCGAGGTCGGCCGCTGCGACGCCTGCATCAACATCGCCAGCTTCGCCCGCGGAATCCCGATCTCCTCGGCTAGCTCCTGGTCGGTCGGCTCGCGACCCAGCGCTTCGGCCAAAATCGTCGAAATCCGCCGCATCTTGGCAATCTTGTCGACCATGTGGACCGGCAGCCGGATCGTCTTGCTCTGGTTGGCCAGCGCCCGCTTGATCGACTGCTTGATCCACCACGCCGCGTAGGTGCTCAACTTGCCACCCTTGGCCGGATCAAACCGCTCGACGGCCTTCATCAGGCCAATGTTGCCCTCCGAGATCAGGTCCGAAAGCGGCAACCCGTAGTTCGAGTAGTCTTGGGCGATCTTCACCACCAGCCGCAAGTTCGCGCGGATCATGTGCGCGCGCGCCTCCTTGTCGCCGGTCTTGATCTTCGCTGCGAGCTCGATCTCCTCCTCAATGGTCAAGAGCGGCGTCTCGGATATCTCCCGAAGATAAATCTTCAGGCTGCTGTCTGCATCAAATCTGGACATGGTGTTGGGGTGGTTGGTTGGCTCAGGGATTCCTCCCGCCGCGCCCTTCTTTCTCCCTCCCTGCCTCCCGCGCCCCGTTCCATAGGCTGCGCGACGAGATTTTTCAGGGTGCTTGAAAGTGCTTGCGGCGGGATCTTCCCGGTTTGTTAGATGCGCCGGTGGCGGATTTGTTCCGTCAAATTGCGCCAATCTTCTCCCGGTCAAGCAGCACAGGCCATGCCGCAAGGAAAATGATCCGGATAAGTCAGCAATGGCGGGGGAAAGTGACTCAGGGAGGCGTTTCGGGCGGGTCGGCGGGCAGGAGTTGTTCGCAATCGGAAGGCAGCCGCGCGGGGAGGCGGGTTGCAGGATGCCCGCTTTCCCCGGCCCACCGCTGCACCTTGCACGCCGGCGCTCCCATAAGAGCGTGGTTTTTGAAGGGAGCCGTGCGGGAGATTGGGGTGAGGATCCTGGAGGGGGTTGGCGTGGACAAACGCAGAGAAGTTTATAACGTGCGCGGATGATTCGCCACCGATATTTGTGCTGTGCCGTGGTAGGGCTGCTGATTCAGCCGTTGGTGGGAGAGGAGCCTGCGGCGGCGGAGCCGGCACCGGCGGTGGCGGCGGCAAGCACGGACGGCAAGCCGGTGCGCAAGGAGGCGGTGGTGACGATCAACGGGAAGGTGATCGAGTACACGGTAACGGCGGGACAGTTGGTGGTTGAGAGCGACGACGGGAAGCCGCGGGCGTCCTTTTTCCACCTGAGCTACGAGCGCAAGAACGGCGGGGATGCGGGGAAGCGGCCGGTGGTGTTTGCGTTCAACGGTGGACCAGGGTCGTCGGCGATTTGGCTGCACCTTGGCGCGCTTGGGCCGCGGCTGGCGCCGAGCTCGGAGGACGGGACGCAGGCGGTGGCACCGCCCCACGTGGTGGTGGATAACCCGTTCAGCATTCTTGACGTTGCCGATTTGGTGTTCATCGACCCGGTATCGACCGGCTACTCGCGAGCGGCGAAAGATGTCAAACCCGGGGAATTCCACGGGGTCCAGGAGGACATCGCCTCGGTGGGCGATTTCATCCGCCGGTGGGTGACGGACAACAACCGCTGGTCGTCGCCGAAATTCCTGCTGGGCGAGAGCTACGGCGGGATCCGCGCGGCCGGGTTGGCGAACCATCTGCAGAGCCGCTACGGGATGCAGCTCAACGGGGTGGTGCTGCTCTCGTCGCTCTTGGACTTTCGCACGCTGAGCGCCTCGCAGGGCAACGATTTGGCGTATTCGGTGTTTTTGCCGGCGTTCACCGCGGTGGCGCATTTCCACGGGAAGCTGCCGGGCGAGCGCAACGAGCTGGTCCGCGAGGCGCGCGAATTTGCCTTCGGCGAGTATGCAAGCGCCCTTGGACAAGGGCGAATGCTCAGCGCCGAGCGCCGCGGCGAGATTGCCGCCCGGCTCGCGCGCCTGACCGGCTTGCCCGAGGAGCTGATCTTGCGCTCGGACCTGCGCATCGACCTCGATTTGTTCCGCACCGAGCTGCTGCGCAAGGAGAACAAGGTGCTCGGGCGATTTGACGGGCGGGTCGCTTGGGATGCCTCGTCAACCGCCGCCGGCTGGCCGGACTACGATCCATCCTACGCGGTGGTCGCCGGATCATTTTCCAGCTCGCTGCTCGCCTACTTCGGCGAAATCGGCTGGAAGGACAACCGGCCGTATGAGGTGCTCACCGGCGCGGTCCACCCGTGGCGCTGGGGGAGCAGCAACCAGTATGTCAACCTCGCCGGCGAACTCGCCGAGGCGATGCGCGACAACCCGCACCTGCGCGTCTGCGTCATGGGCGGACTCACCGACCTGGCCACCCCGCCCGACGGGATCCGCTACACGCTCAACCACATCTTCAGCATCCCCGAGGAGCGCATCGCGGCCATCGACTTCCCGCTGTATGAGGCCGGCCACATGTTCTACCTCAACAAGCCGGATCTGGAGAAGATGCGCGGCGACCTGGTGAAGTTCCTCAGCGCGAAGTGATCAATCGGGAAGCTGCTCGCGCTCGCCCAAATGCACCGGGCGGGTGCCGAGCACGACATCGAAGGTCATCTTCACCCGCGCGGCGAGCTCGCGCAGGCGCATCCGGGTGGCGGCCTGGCCGCCGACGCCGCGCGCATTGATGCCGATGGCGTCGACCCCGTGGGCCTTGGCCAGGAAGATTGCCCGCTCGTTGTGGAACTTCTGGGTGACGAAAATCACCTCGCTGACCCCGAAGATCTCCTTGGCCCGCACCACCGAGTCGAGCGTGCTCAACCCGGCGAAGTCGCAGACGATCCGCTCGGCGGGAATCCCGCGGCTGACCAGCGCGTTCTTCATCTTCTGCGGCTCGTTGTAGAAGCGTGACCGGTTGTCGCCGGAGACGATCAGGGTTTTCACCTTGCCGGCCTCCCAGATGGCCACGGCGGCATCGATCCGGAAGGTGAAATAGAGGTTGTCGCGGGTGCCGATTTTTTCATTGCAGCCGAAGACGAGCGCCACGGCCCGTGCCGGCACGTCGTCGGCCGCCTCATAGAGCCGCCCGTGCGCCGCGGCCGTCGCCGCATAGTCGCTGGCGGCCACCAGCGAGATCCCCAGCAGCGCAACGAGCGCACCGGACCAGAGCGTCCGGCGCAACCAGCGGCGCGGCTTGGCCGGCGGCAGCGGGAGTGGGGCGCCGGGCGCGGCGGGTTGCGGTGCCGGATTGCGGGAGCGCCGACGGGTCGCTTTGGCGCGCTTAGGTTTCATTGGGCTGCAGGATTCTCCGCCAACTTGTGAGCATCCGCAACGCCTCGCTGAAGCGCGTTTGGGTGGGTATCTCCGGAGCGAGCACCCGCAGGTTCTTCGCCGCCGCAGTGAACTCAACCCGCAGCGCCCGCCCGAGCAGCTCGCCGTCGGCCTCAAGCGGCGTCTCGCACTCGCACTCGACGCGCAGGCCGCTGGCTTGCAGGTATTTGACCATCCCTTCGCCAAGGTCGACGCCGCCGCGCACGAGTCCGCGCAACGACTCGAACACCGCGCGGTAGCCGGCTTCCTTGAAAACCAACACGTCGAGCAAGCTGTCGGCGTTGTCGGCCTTGCGGAACAACTTGAGCTGGCCGCCGTAGTGCGACCCGTTGCCGATCAGGACGCAGACGCCGGTCTCCTCGCGCCCGTCGGCGCAGATGACCCGCATCGGTGGCGGATCCTCGCCGAGCACCCGCACCGCGGAGAGCAGGTAGGCGAGCGGCCCGAGCATCTTTTTCCGTTCCCAGGTGGTTTCCTCGATGACCTGGGCATCAAACCCGACCCCGGCCATCTGCACGAACGGCGCACCATTGGCAAGAAACAGGTCGACCTCGCGGATGTGGCCGGCGTCGATGACCGCCATCGCCCCGGCCAGGTCTCCGCCGCCGATCCCAAGCTCGCGCGCAAACACGTTCATCGTCCCCGCCGGCAGCACCCCGAGCGCGGTGGTGCTCCCCGAAAGCCCGCAAATGACCGCGTTCAACGTCCCGTCACCGCCGGCGGCCACCACCACCCGCTCGCCCTCGTCGGCAAACTTCCGCGCCAGGTCGCGCGCCTCCTCGATGCTCGAGGTCGCATACAGGGCGAAGCGCGGCGCGTGCTTCATGATGAACGACAACGCCCGCCGGCCCCGCTGGCTGCGCGCGCGCGGGTTGAAAATCAGCGGATATCGCGGTCCCGTCTGCATCCGCCCAGTTCATCCGGATCCCCCCGCCGCGGCAACTGAAAACCCCCGCCCCGCCTAGCGCCGCATGCCGATCACCCCGTGGCGCGCCAGTCCCGCGACCACCTCGTCGACCGGCAACCCGACGACATTGCTGAAACTCCCGCGCACCTCGCTGATGATCATCTCCCCGCACTCCTGGACCGCGTATCCGCCGGCCTTGTCGAGCGGGTTGACCCGGGAAAAGTACCCATCCAGCACCTCGTCATCCACCGCCCGGAACACCACCTCGGTGGTCACCACAAACGTTTCCGTCTCTCCGTCGCGGCAGATCGCGCAGCCGGTGCGCACCTCGTGGGTCCGGTCGGCGAGGCGCCGCAGCATCCCGCGCGCCTCGGCGAGCGACTTCGGCTTCCCCAATGGTTCGCCGTCGAGGAACACCAGCGTGTCGGCCCCAACCACCACCGCGCCGGGGAAATCCGCCGCCACCGCCTCAGCCTTGGCCGCCGCGTTGCGCATGCACAACTCGCCGGGATCCATCGCCGCGTCATGCAGCTCCTCGGCTGGCGAAACGACCACCCGGAAGTCATAGCCAGCCTCGGCGAGCAGCTCGCGCCGCCGCGGCGACCCCGACGCCAAGATCAATTCCACCGTCATTCCCACTCGATGCTCGCCGGTGGCTTGGTGGAAACGTCGTAGAGCACCCGGTTGACCCCGGGGACCTCGTTGAGAATCCGGTGGCTCGTCTCGCGCAAGATCGCATACGGCAGCTCGACCCAGTCGGCGGTCATCGCATCCTCGCTGACGACCGCGCGCAGGCCAACCGCCCACTCGTAGCTGCGCTCGTCGCCCTTGACGCCCACGGTGCGCACCGGGATCAAGCACGCATACGCCTGCCAGACCCGGTCATACCACCCGTGCTCCTTGAGCCGGCTGATGAAGATGGCATCGCACTCGCGGATAATCCGCAGCCGGTCTTCGTCAACGATCCCCGGGCAGCGCACCGCCAGCCCGGGACCAGGAAACGGATGCCGTTGCAAAATGTCATGCGGGATCCCCAGCGACGCCCCTAGCTCGCGCACCTCGTCTTTGAACAACTCCGCCAGCGGCTCCAACACCTTCCCCTGCGCCTGCAGCTCAAGGATCCGGTCGACCCGGTTGTGGTGGGTCTTGATCTTGGACGCCTTCGACTTGTCGTTCGACGCGCTCTCGATCACATCCGGATAGAGCGTCCCTTGGGCAAGCATGTCGGCGTTGCCCACCGTCTGCCAGAACACGTCGATGAAGTGGTTGCCGATGATCTCGCGCTTCTTCTCAGGCTCCGCGACCCCGTGGAGCGCCGCCAACAGCTGCGCCGAGGAGTTGACCGTCTCGATCGGGACCTTCATCCGGTGGAAGTTGCTCTCGACCTCGCGGGCCTCGTCTTTGCGCAACAGCCCGTGGTCGACAAAGATCGCCCGCATGTTCACCCCCGCCTCCTTGAGCAGCACCGCCAACACCGTGCTGTCGACCCCCCCCGAAACCCCGCAGACAACCTGCCGGTCGCCGACCTGGGCGCGGATCCCGTCGAGCAGCTCGCGCTTGAAGTCCTCGATGTGGAACGGCTGAAGCTCGCCGGCAGTCAGCAGGAAATTGTGGAGGATCCGCAGCCCCTCGTGGCTGTGGGTCACCTCGGGGTGAAACTGGATCCCGTAGAACCGCTCGCCCCACTTGAGCGACACCGGCGTCCCGTTCTGGTTGGCCGCCAGCACTTCGGCGCAGTCCGGCAGGATCTTGACGGTGTCCGAGTGGCTCATCCACACCTGCGACGAGCTCGAGATCCCCTCGTAGAGCCCATCCATCTTGCGCGGCATCAACTGCGCCGGCCCATACTCGCGCTTGTCGCTCGCCTGCACGCTGCCGCCAAACTTGATGTTGAGCAGCTGCATCCCGTAACAGACCCCCAACACCGGCACCCCGAACTCCTGGAGCGCCGCAAAATCAATGTCCGGCGCGTCCACCTCGGAGGTGCTCTTCGGCCCGCCCGAGAGGATGATCGCTCCCGGCCGGCCAATCGCCCCGAGGTTCTCGGGTTGATAGAGCTTCGCGTAGTACCCGAGCTCGCGCACCCGGCGGACGATCAACTGGGTGTACTGCGAGCCAAAGTCGAGGACTGCGACGTGGTCGCGCTCTTCGATCGGGGCCAGGATAATGTGGGCAATTTCAGCGGACATGGGGCAAAATCGGTGGTGCGGCGGTTGGCGTGGCGCGATGGTTAGGACGCGCTCAGGATGAGAGCGGCTGGTAGTTGGTCGGCTCTTCGGTGATGACGATGTCGTGGGCGTGGCTTTCGCGCAGCCCGCCTTGGGTAATGCGCACGAACGTTGCGCGCTCGCGCAGCTCCTCGAGGGTTGCGGCGCCGACGTAGCCCATCCCGGAGCGCAGGCCGCCGAGCAGCTGGAAAATCACGTCGCTCAGCGGGCCCTTGTACGGGACCCGGCCCTCGACGCCCTCGGCGACGAGCTTGCCTGAGCTGTTTTGCCCGTAGCGGTCGCCGGCGCCCTTGCGCATCGCGCCGACCGACCCCATCCCGCGGTAGGTTTTGAACCGCCGGCCCTGGTAGTGGACCGTCTGGCCGGGGCTTTCCCGGGTGCCGGCCAACAACGACCCGAGCATCACCAGATCGGCGCCGGCTGCCATCGCCTTGACGATGTCTCCGGAATACCGGATCCCCCCGTCGGCGATGACCCGCACTCCCTTGCCGCGGCAATAGGCGGCCACGTTCTGGATTGCCGTAAACTGCGGCATCCCCACCCCGGCGATCACCCGCGTCGTGCAGATCGATCCCGGACCGACTCCCACTTTTAGCGCCGAGGCGCCCGCATCCACCAGATCCCGCGCTCCTTGCTCGGTGACCACGTTGCCGGCAACCACCGGCCGGTTCGACAACCCGCGCAGCTGGCCAATGACTTCCATCACCCGCAGCGTGTGGCCGGTGGCCGCATCGATAAACAATGCGTCCGCGCCCGCGTCCAACATCGCCTGGGCGCGCTCGAGGCAGTCGGGGCCCACCCCGACGGCGGCGCCGCACCGGAGCTGGCCGTTCGGATCCTTGGCCGCGCGCGTGAAGGTGATGCGCTTTTCGATGTCCGCCCCGGTGATCAGGCCGAACAGCCGGTTGTCGCTGTCAACCAACGGCAGCTTCTCGATCCGGTTGTCGTAGAGGATCTGCCGGGCGACCTCCAACTCGGTGTGCGGCGGGGCGGTGACCAGCCGTTCGCGCGGGGTCATCACCTCGGCGACCCGCTTCGATAGGTTGTCAAGGTGGCGGATGTCCCGCCCGGTGACCATCCCTTCGAGCAGGCCCGCCTCGTCGACCACCGGAAACCCGGAAAACCCCTGCTCCTGCATGATCGCCCGCAATTCGCCGACCGTCTGGTGCTTGGAAACCGTGTACGGCTTCAGAATCACCGCGCTCTCCGAGCGCTTCACCCGGCTGACCATCGCCGCCTGCTCCTCGATCCCGCAGGCTCGGTGGATCACCCCCATCCCGCCCTCGCGCGCCAGCGCGATCGCCAGCTCCGATTCGGACACCGTGTCCATCGCTGCGGAAACCACCGGCGAATTCAGGTGAAACCCATCCGCCAGCGACGAGGAAACATCCACTTCCGCCGGAAGCACCCCGCTGAGCAACGGCACCATCAACACGTCGTCAAACGACAAGCCTAAAGAAATATCCGCCATGGCGGAATCAATAGAGTCCACTACCCGCAATCAAGCGCGAATCCTCCCCATGGCGTGATTTTCACCACCCACGAACAGTTCACGCCTTGGCAAATTCCAGCGGCGACGGGACCACCACCACCTGCATCCCGGCCGCCTGCGCCGACAAGATCCCCGCCGGCGCGTCCTCGAACGCCAGGCACCGCTCCGGCGCTATCCCCAACCGCAGCGCCGCCTCAAGGTACACCGCCGGCGACGGCTTCCCGATCGGCACCTCGTCGGCCGTGATCACCTCGTCAAACAAATCCGAAATCCCCGCGTGCAACAGCGTCTTCTCGATGACCATCCGCGTCCCTCCCGTCGCCACCGCCAACGGCACCTTCCCGCGCAGCGACCGCGCATACTCCACCACCTCCTCGATGATCTCCACTCGCGCCAATCCGCGCAAAAACGCATCCCGCTTCGCCAGCGCCACCGCCGTCGGGTCCAGCCGCAACCCATACTCCGCGTTCAGCTCCACCACGATGTCCTTCGTCGGCCTTCCACCCATCGCGTAAAACACGTCCTCCTTGAAAATACTCGCCGCTCCAAAACGCGCCAGCGCCTCACACCAGGCCTCAAAGTGCACCGGCATCGAGTCGACCAGCGTCCCGTCACAGTCAAATATTACTCCTTCAAAACCAGCTTGGGGGATGTCCAGGGAACCAATTCGCGACATAGCGCGCCCCGCATACCAACCAGCGAAACAAACGCAAGAGCCCAAATGAAAACTTTGTCTAATTGATTAGTTGTTTGCCTGCGCCCGCCTCCACCCGGGTATTCCGGTAGGTTCCGGCGGGGACCTCGAGCGGGGTGGTCGACTGGTTGTTGACGTGGACGGTGCCGATGATCGCGGCACCCCGGTGGAAGCGGGCGCGGCCGGTGACGGTGAGTCGCTCGCAGTCCACGAGCGACGGTTCGCCGAGTTCCTCGAGGGCATCGACGAGCTTGTATTCCTCGCCGAGTTCGACGACCGGCGGCGTCCCATGGCGCGCGGCGACCAGCCGCACGCACCCGTCCGGGGACAATTCGTACGCGTCAGAGCGCAGCGCGACAAGGTCGGCGGTGGTTTTCACCGGCGTGAACCGCGCCCGGGTCACCTCGATGGCCGCCGCGCCGGGAAACGACTCGATCGCCGCGCCCATGGCGATTTCAAGCTGATAGACCGCGGGCGAGTTCTTGTCGCGCGGGTCGACGGTCTTGCGGTTGCGGATCATCGGCAGCGGCAGCGACCCACCCTCCGCCTCCAGGCGCTCCTTGAGGACGTCGAGGCGGAGCCACAAACTGTTGGTGTTGAAATACCTGTGCTTCTCGATGTTTTGAAACTCGGCGAGGTCGCGCTCCGGGCACTGGGCGACCTCGCGCAGCAGCAGCTGGCCGTCGGCCTTGCGCACGGCCAGATGGCCGCCCTTGCGGTCGCTCTCGGTGCGCCGCGTCACCTCCATCAGGAACGGCGCGCCGCTCTGGCTGAAATACCGCAGCAGCCCCGGGTCAAGCACCGCGCCGAGGTTGTCCGAGTTGGAAACAAACGCGTACTTCACCCCGGCGGCCAGCAACCGGTCGAGCCAACCGCTGCCGGCAAGCGCGGCGAACAAGTCGCCATGCCCGGGCGGGCACCATTCGAGCTCCGGGTTGGCCGGCCAGCGAACTGGCGCCAGAGTCGCCGCGTCGATCTTCGGCACCTGGTTCTGCATCAACTCGACCTCCCCGGGGTCGGCAAACACCCCGCCAGCCATCCCGCCGAGCGCCGCCAGCGTGTCCTTGCTGGTGCTGAAGCTGTTCATCAACAACAACCGCACCCCCGCGCCCGCCTGCTCGCGCAGACTCACCACCTGGCGGACGATCAAATCCAAAAACGTCGTCCCCGCGCGCACCTCCAACAGACTCTTCGCCTTCTGCAACCCCATGCTGGTCCCCAGCCCGCCGTTGAGCTTGATGACTACCACCTCGTCAAGCAGTCCGCCCATCCCCCGGAGGTCCTCGTCCGCCACGCCATCCCACACCGGCAGCTCGCCCGCCGGCTCAATCGCCTCCTCGCCAATCATCCCGCTCTCGTCGCGCACCAGCGCCTCGTAGTTGCGCCGAAACGCACTCAGCGCCGCCTCACTCACTCCGGCAGCCGCCATCTTCTCTTGAAACACCGAAAAATCGCCTGATCCTTTCATCTGCTCTCGTTCTCTTCTGGGGGTGAAAAATCCCCGCCAACCTAACCGACACGCCGCCTCCGTCACGCGCAAATCCTCACCCAAAACCGCCCATCCTCACCCTGCACACCCTGCGGTGGCAATCCGCACCCTTTGCCACCCCCGCCGCGCCCCCCTTCGCTCCCCTCAGACATTCGCCAACCCCTGCCAATCCAGCAATCCTTAAGATTTGAACGTCGCTGGCATAAAAAATGCTTTCTAATTTTTGCGGATGGTTTTTAGTGCTCATGCAAACCCGCCCCGGGGTTACCAGCCATGTCGCACGCCTCCCTCCAGCAATCGCTGAGCCAACAGCAGACGCTTGCGCCGCAAATGCGCAAGAGCCTGGAAATCCTCCAGGCCAGCACCCTGGAACTCTCCCAGATGGTCCGCCAGGCGCTCGAGACCAACCCGGTGCTTGAGGACATCACCGAGTCAGTCTCGCTTGACGAGGACAACGACGAGAATGACGACCTTGAGCACCTCAACGAGACCGATGACGATTGGCGCGAGTCGTCAATCACCGAGAACCGCGCGATGGACTGGTCGGCTGACGACGAGGCGCGCCGCCAGCACCTTTACAACTCGGTGGTCGCGCCCGAGACGCTCCAGCAGCACCTCGCCAACCAGCTTGAGCTCTCGGGCTTGTCGGCGGACTTGCGCGAAGCTGGTTACGCGTTGATTGGCAACATCAACCAGCGCGGGTTCCTGGACATTCCGGTCGCCGACCTATCACTGCGCACCGGGATTGCCCGCGGGCTGCTCGACGAGGCGCTGAAGTTGCTCCAGAGCTTTGACCCGCCGGGGATTGCCGCGCCGAACCTGCACGGGTCGCTGATGCTCCAGCTTGAGCGCGCCGGCGAGGCGGCCACGGTCGAGTACCGGATTGTCTGCGATTATCTCGACGACCTCGCGCGCAAGCGTTACCCGCAGATTGCCAAGGCGCTTGGGACAACCGTCGAGCGCGTCTCGCAAGCAGCCGAGCGGATCTCCCAGCTCAACCCGAACCCGGGTGGCGATTACGACGCGTCGGGCAATCCATTCGTCGCCGCGGACGTCATCATCGAGAAGGACCTCGACGGACGGTTCCTTGCTAGGCTCACCAACGAGCACATGCCGCAGCTGCGCATCAGCGACTTCTACAAGGACATGGTCGGCAGCACCACCAGCCCGGCCGACGCCCGCCAGTTCATCCGCGACCAGATCCGCGAAGGCCGCACGCTCATCCGCTCGCTCTCGCTGCGCCAGCAGACGATCCTGAGCATCGCGGAGAAAATCATCGAACACCAACCGCAGTTCCTCGTGCACGGCCCGCGCCAACTCCGGCCGCTGACGATGAACGAGATAGCCGACGAACTCGGGCTCCACGCCACCACCGTCTCGCGCGCCGTCGCCGGCAAGTACATCATCACCCCGCACGGGCTCATGGAGATGCGCGCATTCTTCGCCACCGGCTACCAAACTTCCGACGGCAGCGAGGTCTCCAACGCCGGCGTCCGCGAGGCGATCCAGCAACTCCTCGCCCACGAGAGCCCTGGCAAGCCACTCTCCGACGCCGCCATCGCCAAGGCGCTCACCAACCAAGGCATCGCCGTCGCCCGCCGGACCGTCGCCAAATACCGCGAACAACTCAACATCCTCCCAAGCCACCTGCGGAAATCGTTCACATCGTAGCGAGCGCCCCAAGCCGCGCCTTGGACTGCTGCCGCCTGCTGCCGCTTTCACCCCCGCAGCCTGCCGCGGGGAGCGCATGAGAAAGCCAATGCCCTGGTTGGAGTGCGGTGGGAATGGGTACTTCCCGCCAAACCGCTGTAGCTCAACCCTTCATCGGGGAAGGCGCCACGCCGCTTGCCGGGGTTGCCTTGGTGAATGGACGGTGGGCGACTTCCCCGGCAAGGCGATGAACGGCCAGTGAGGACCGGTGACTGAGCCAAAGCGGTGTCGCGCTGCGCTTGCCACCGCACTCCATAGCGACGCCGCCTCAAACTCCCGCTTCGTCGGGCGCCTTGGTTTCGACCGGAGTGAAGATGACTTCCTCGGTTTCCTCCTTGCGGCTGACCTTGACGATATCGCCGGCCTTGATGTCGCCGCGCAACAGTGCTTCGGCAAGCGGGTCCTCAAGGTAGCGTTCCACCGCGCGGCGCATCGGCCGAGCGCCGTAGCTTGGATCAAACCCTTTGAGGATGAGCAGATCCCGGGCAGTCGCGTCGAGCGACAGCTCGATGTCCTTGTCGCGCAAGCGGCCGAGCAACTTGGCGATTTCCAGATCGACGATCCCGGACAGGTCGTTCTTCTCGAGCATGTGGAAGACGATCAGGTCATCCAGACGGTTGAGGAACTCCGGCTTGAAGTGGCGTTTGGCCTCTTCAAGAATCTTCTCTTTCATTCCCTCGAAGTCGCCCTCGCCGGCGGACATCGCACCAAACCCAAGCGTCGTCTGGCGCTTGATGGTCGCGGCGCCCACATTGGAGGTTAGGATGATGATCGTATTGCGGAAGTCGATCTTGCGCCCAAGCGAGTCGGTCACGGTCCCCTCTTCAAGAATCTGCAGGAGCAGGTTCATGACGTCAGGGTGGGCCTTCTCGACCTCGTCAAACAGGACCACCGAGTACGGGCGACGGCGGACCGCCTCGGAGAGCTGGCCGCCTTCCTCGTGGCCGACGTAGCCGGGAGGAGAGCCGATGAGCCGGCTGGAGGTGAACTTCTCCATGTACTCGGACATGTCGATCTGGATGAGCGCCTCGGGATCGCCGAACATGAACTCGGCAAGGTTGCGCGCGAGATAGGTCTTCCCCACCCCGGTCGGACCAAGGAACAAAAACGACCCGATCGGCCGCCGCGGGTCCTTCAAGTCCGCCCGCGAACGCCGCAGCGCCTTGGAAATCGCCCGCACCGCCTCGGCCTGGCCGATGACCCGGCTCTGGAGTTCGTCCTCCATCTTGAGCAGCTTGGCCGTCTCCTTCTCTTCCATGCGCTGGAGCGGCACGCCGGTCCACTTCGAGACGACGCCCATGATGTCGTCCTCGCTGACGTCAACGATGGTTTCCTCGGAGTTCGCCCGCCAGGTGTTGAGGACTTCCTCGAGGTCCTTCTTCGATTGCTTCTCCTGGTCGCGCAGCGCCGCGGCCTTCTCGAAATCCTGCTCGCCGATCGCCGCAACCTTGTTCTTGTTGATCTCCTCGATCTTCGCTTCCAAGGCCTTAATCGCCGGCGGGCGGGTCATCTGGCCGATCCGCGCGCGCGCGCCAGCCTCGTCAAGGACGTCAATCGCCTTGTCCGGCAAAAACCGGCCGGTCAGGTAGCGCGACGTGAGCTTCACCGAGGCGACGACCGCCTCGGGCGAATAGCGCGCCTTGTGGTGGGTCTCGTACTTCTCCTGGAGGCCGCGGAGGATGGCGATGGCGTCATCGACTGACGGCTCGTCGACCTTGACCTGCTGGAAGCGCCGTTCGAGCGCCGCGTCCTTTTCGATGTACTTGCGAAACTCGTTGAGCGTGGTGGCACCAACGCACTGGAGCTCGGACCGGCTCAGGGCCGGCTTGATGATGTTGGACGCATCCATCGCCCCCTCGGCCGAGCCGGCGCCGACAATCGTGTGGAGCTCGTCGATGAACAGGATGACGTTCTTGACCTTGCGGATCTCGTCCATGACCGCCTTGATGCGCTCCTCGAACTGGCCGCGGTATTTCGTTCCGGCGACCATGAGCGCCAGATCGAGGGTGACGACGCGCTTGTCGCGCAAAATCTCCGGAACGTTGCCCGAGGCGATCTCCTGGGCAAGCCCCTCGACAATCGCGGTCTTGCCCACCCCGGCCTCGCCGACGAGCACCGGGTTGTTCTTCGTCCGGCGGCAAAGGATCTGGATGACCCGCTCGATCTCGCTCTCGCGGCCGATGACCGGGTCAAGCCCGCCGTCGCGCGCCAGCTTCGTCAAGTCGCGCCCGAAGGCACGCAGCGCCGGGGTCTTCGTCTTCCCCTCGGACTCCGATTCCGGAGGCGCGGCCGCCTCGTCTTCGAACGCTTCGAATTCGTCCTCGTCGTCGTCCTCGGGGGTGAAGTTCGGGTCGATCTCGGCCAATATCTCGTTGCGGGTCCGCTGGATGTCGACTTCCAGGCTCTGCAGGACGCGCGCCGCGACCCCCTCGCCCTCGCGCAGCAGCCCGAGCAGGATGTGCTCGGTGCCGACATACGAGTGGTTGAGCGCCTTGGCCTCCTTGTTGGCCAGCGCGAGCACCTTCTTGACCCGCGGGGTGTACGGGATGTTGCCGACGCTCTTCTGCTCGGGGCCTGAGCCGACCTGCTTTTCAACCTCGACGCGGACCGCCTCAAGCTCGAGGCCCATGCGCTCGAGCACGTTGACCGCCACTCCCTGGCCGAGCTTGATCAGCCCGAGGAGCAGGTGCTCGGTCCCCACGTAGTTGTGGTTGAACCGGTCCGCTTCTTTTCGGGCGAGCGCGAGGACCTGTTGCGCTCTTGGAGTGAAATTATTCATGAATCTAAAGGGTTCGAGGGGGGCTCTTCGGTTTCGTTCGAATCAATTACCTTACCAATATCAGGGGCAGCAAGGCTTTGCAACCGGGAGCGGATGATTTCAGCGCGGGTTGCATCGCGCGCCTCGGGCGAGAGCTTTTTGCCGGTGTGCAACTGGAGATGGGCAGGCTGGATATCCAGAAACAATGAATCACAGGTTTTGACCGTGTCGTCGGGAAAAAATCCCAAATCGCCGCCGAGGCGCAGCAGCGAAATGTGGTTGAGCGCTTCCTTGGAATCGATGATGAAGGCGTGCCGCAGCACCCCGTAGGCGCGGCCGATCTTGTCGCAGACCATGTCGGGATCGTCCTCGACGAGCTTCAAGCGGGCATTGCGCTCGTGGTTGGCGACCTGGCCGATGACCCGCTCGAGCCGCCGGATGATCGTTTCCTCACTCTCGCCCAGCGTCGACTGGTTGGAAATCTGGTACAGGTTGGCCAGCGACTCGGTCCCCTCGCCATAGAGGCCGCGGACCGCCAGCCCGATCTTACCGACCGCCTGGAGGACTTGGCCGATCTGGTCGCTGAGCACCAACCCGGGAAGGTGGAGCATCGCCGAGGCGCGCATCCCGGTGCCCAGGTTCGTCGGGCAGGTCGTCAGGTACCCGAGGTCGCGGTCGAAGGCGAATTCGAGCGATTCCTCGAGCTCCTCGTCGACCTCCATGAGCGATTCATAGGCTTGCTGGAGGCTCAGCCCGGGGCGGATCGCCTGCATCCGCAGGTGGTCCTCCTCGTTGATCATCAGGCTCAGCGACTGGCGCCGGTCGACCACCATCGCGCTCCCCTCGCCGCGCGCGGCATGCTCGCGGCTGATCAGGTGGCGTTCGACGAGGACCTGCTTCTGGACCGAGGTCAGGTCCGAGAGCTCCTGGGAAAATGCGTCCTTCATCTGGCCGAGCGCCTCGATCGCCGGGCGCATGGTGGCAAGCGCCTCGGTGCGCTTCTCCTTCTTTGCCCAGCCGGGGAACGGGACACCCCGAAGGTTGCGCGCCAAGCGGATCCGCGAGGTCAGCACGACCGCGTTGTCACAGCCGTTGCCCACCATCCAGTCGGCGGGATACTTGATCAGGGTGGTGAAGCGCATCATAGCCTAGGGTGGTTAGCAAAGCGGTGGCCATCAGGAGCCGGCAACGTTGACCTCGATCTCGCGAATCTCGTCGCGCAGCCCGGCTGCCTCCTCGTAGTTCTCCGAGGATATCGCCTGGTCCAAGCGCGACCGGAGCTGCTCGAGCCGCTGGGTCCGCTCGTAGTCCTGCATCAGCCCCTTGGGGACCTTGCCGCTGTGGCCGGTCCCGGCGTGCAGCCCGCGCAGCATCGAGAGGACTTCGTCGTGGAAGGTCGTGTAGCACTCGCTGCAGCCAAACCGCCGGACCCGCTTGAGGTCGTCCAAGGTGAACCCGCACGCCGGGCAGGCTTTCCCGCGGGTGGTGACCACCGCGGCCGGAGCGGCCGTTGCGCCCTCGGGTAAGCCGCTGAGCAAAAGGTCGGCCAGCGAGAACCCGGTCGGGTCGGTGACACCTTTTTCAGCTGCGCACTCTTCGCACAGGCAGACTTTTTTCATCTGCCCGTCGACCAGCTGCGTCAGGAAGACGGTCGCCTTCTTATCGCAGAAATCGCACTCCATTTGCCAAAAACTAGACGCCAATCCGGCGAAAGCGAAAAGGAAAAGCGCCGCGACCGGAAGAATTTCCGCCGGCCGCGGCGGGCGGGTCGGCCGCCGGACTAGACGATTGGCGTTCCGGTGGTTCCGACAAGCTCGCGGAAGGCCGTGATGATCCGGTTGGTCAGCGGGCCGGGCGAGCCGCTGCCGATGGCGCGGGTGTCGAGGCCGACGACCGGGATGACCTCCGCGGCGGTGCCCGTCAGGAAACATTCGTCGGCGGTGAAAATGTCGTAGCGGGTCAGCGTCTGCGCGCGCATCGGAATCCCGAGGGTCGCGCACAGTTCGAAAATAACCTGCCGGGTGATCCCGTCAAGGGCACCATCGCTGATCGGCGGGGTGAGCACCTCACCATTCTTGATGATGAAGATGTTGTCCCCGGTGCACTCGGCCACGTACCCTTGCTCGTTGAGCATCAACCCCTCGACTGCCCCGCCCTTGATCGCCTCGACCTTGGCCATGACGTTGTTGAGGTAGTTGAGCGACTTCACCTGTGGGCTGAGCGACGCCGGGGTCGGCCGGCGCGTCGAGCAGGTGACCAGCTCGAGTCCCTTGGTGTAGTGCTCCTCGGGGTAGAGGGTGATGGTGCCGGCGATGATGAACATGCTCGGCGTGTCGCAGAGGTACGGGTTGAGGCCGAGGCCGCCGGCGCCGCGGGTGACGACCAGGCGGACGTAGCCGTCCTGGAGGCCGTTGGCGGCGATGGTTTCCCGGACAAACCGGCAGATGTCCTCCTCGGACCAGATCATCTTCAGGACGATCGCGCGGGCGGAAAGGAACAGCCGGCGGATGTGGTCCTCAAGGCGGAAAACCCGACCGTTGTAAAAGCGGATGCCCTCAAAAACCCCGTCACCGTAGAGCAGGCCGTGATCGAACACGGACACTTTCGCCTCGGATTTATCCACCAATTCGCCGTCGAGCCAGATTTTCATGATTCCGCAGCGAGGTTAGAGGGAACCCCGGGGAGTGCAATCCCGATGTTGCCCGATGAGACTCAACCCCCGGCGACGATCACCCCGTCGCGGATCACCAGCATCCGGTCGCCGGTCTCGGCAAGGTGCTCGTCGTGGGTGACGACAACCAGCGCCATCCCGTGCTGGGTGGTCAGCTCGGAGAGGATCCGCATGATTTCCTCGCCCTTGCGGGAGTCGAGGTTGCCGGTCGGCTCGTCAGCGAAAATGATTTGCGGACGGTTCACGATCGCCCGCGCAATCGCCACCCGCTGCTGCTCACCGCCGCTGAGCTCCGCCGGCAGGTGGTCGGCACGCTCGGCAAGCCCGACGCGATCCAGCGCGACGCGCGCCGCGGCGGTCCCGTCGATCCCGCCGATCGCGCTCGGGACCAGGACGTTCTCCAGCGCGGTGAGCTCCGGGAGCAGGAAGTAGTTCTGGAACACGTAGCCGATGCTCGCATTGCGGATCTTCGCCTGGTCGTTGCGCCCAAGCGCGTAAAAATTCTTCCCCGCAAACAACACCTCGCCCTGCTCCGGGCGCTCAAGCCCCGCAAGCGTGTACATCAACGTCGTCTTCCCCGCCCCGCTTGGCCCGCACAGGAACATCTTCTCGCCCGCGCGAATCGTCAAATCGATCCCGCGCAGCACCTCGACGCGCTTGCCCCCCACCGAATACCCCCGGAACAACCCACGCGCGTCAATGATCACTTCGCTCACCACCCACGCCCTAACCGACCCGCCCGGCTGAAGAAAGCCCGAAGTTTCCCGCACCTCATCCCCCCCAGCCGGCTGGCGAGATTCTTCGCAACAAGGGGGATGACGGAGCGGGGAAAACTCGTTAGACCGGGGGGCCCGCTGTCCCCCGCGGCGGAAAAAACCCAACCGCCCACTTGATGAAAAGCCCCGGATTGCTTCGTTGGAAGCGCTGCCTTGCTGTGCCCGCAACCATGGTGTTGCTGGCGATCCCCTGCACATTACAGGCCGCGGAGGCGGTGCCCGCGATTGATTCCGGTGACACGGCGTGGATGCTGACGTCCACGGCGCTGGTGCTGTTCATGATGATCCCCGGGTTGGCGATGTTCTACGCGGGCCTGGTCCAATCGCGCAACGTGCTGTCGATCTTCATGCAGTGCTTTGCGCTGACCTGCGTGATGAGCCTGGTGTGGCTTGTCTGCGGCTACAGCCTGTGCTTTACCGACGGGAACGGGGTTTTTGGTGGGCTGGGAGCGAGTTTCCTCAGCGGGATAGGGATCGAGAGCGCGCCGCGGGCGGATGCGCCGACGATTCCTGTGCTGGCGCACTTTGCCTACCAAATGATGTTTTTCCTAATCACACCGGGCTTGTTCATCGGGGCGTTCGCAGAGCGGATGAAGTTTTCCGCGATCTTGGTATTCAGCGTCTTGTGGAGCCTGCTGGTGTATGTCCCGTGCTGCTACGGGGTGTGGCACAAGGCCGGGGCGTTCTTCGGGCTCACCGGGGTGATTGATTTGGCGGGCGGGATTGTCGTCCACATCACTGCGGGGATGGCCGCGCTGGTCGCCTGCATTCTCGTGGGACCGCGGAAAGGGTTTGGCCATCAGCACTTCATTCCGCACAACCTGCCCTTCACGATCATCGGCGCGGGAATGCTCTGGGTTGGCTGGATCGGGTTCAATGCCGGCAGCCAGCTCGCCGCCAATGGCAGTGCGGCGATGACCTTGATCGTCACCCACATGTCCGCCTGCGCCGCCGCCGTGGTGTGGATGGGCATCGAGTGGGTGAAGAATTCCAAGCCGAGCGTACTCGGGATCGCCACCGGGGCAATCGCCGGGCTGGCCGCCATCACCCCGGCCGCGGGCAAGGTCGGGCCGGTCGGCGCGTTGGTCATCGGATCGACCTCCGCGGCCGTCTGCTGGCTGGCGTGCAGCAAGTTGAAGGCCCGCTTCCGGTTTGATGACTCGCTCGACGTCTTTGGCGTCCACGGGGTCGGCGGGTTTGTCGGCACCGTGCTGGTCGCAATTTTCGGGACCAAGGCGTTTGCCGGCGGTCTCGGCGACTTCGCCATCCTCCCCCAGCTCAAAACCCAACTCATCGCCGCCGCCATCACCATCGTCCTGTCCGGCGCCGTCAGCTACATCCTCCTGAAACTCATCGACAAGTTCATCGGCCTGCGGGTCACCGAGCAGGAGGAAAACCAAGGCCTCGACATCTCCGACCACGGCGAGAGCGGCTACAGCTGGTAAACGTCCGGTACGGCGATGCGCCCCCCGCCCCGGCAGGGCGATGCGTCCCCGCAGCGCCCGCGAATGGACCGCGCCTGAACCGCGCTGCCCCTGCCGGCTCCCCAAGCACCATGCGCAAAGAGGTGGCAAACAGTTCTCCTGCCCCTCAGGGGCGCGAAGCTTTGGGTCCGCATCCCGGGGGCTGCGCGTGATTACACGCTGACCCCCGGCTAAGTCTCATGTCCCTCCGGGACGCCGACTCCCGACTCCCCGAGCGTTGCCACCGCTGGGATCTCCACGCCTCCGGCCGCCGCCCGGTCGCACTTGGCGGCGGCCAAAAACACCAGCGTGCCGGCAACCACGAAGACCGGCATCAACAGGACGTTGAGCAGCGGCACCAGCGAGGCGAGCGCGGCCACTCCGCCGAGCCCGATGAGCGCGCGGAGATGCCTGCGGGCAAAGGCGAGCCGGACCCTGATCCGGATTGCCATGCGCCCGGCGGGGATGGTCGCAAACGAGTAGCCGAGGGCAAACATCCCCCAGAGCATCAGCATCACCGACCCGGCCAGCGGCACCAGCGCGAGAACCAGGAACACCGCCGTCCCGGCAGCCATCCACACCGCCTGGACGAGCGACTTGGCCAGCCCGCGGAGCATTCCGCGCCAGCCGGCCGGGTCAGGGCCGGCAACCCCGTCGACCTCGCGCTCGACGGCCACCGAGATGAAATCCTGAAACGGCCCAGCCAGCGTGAGAAACACCCAGGCAAACGTCCACCCGAGCGCCACGACCACCACCGCCGCACCCAGAAAATCAAAAACCCACCGCAGCCAGCCGCTGTCCCCCAGCCACCCGGCGAGCTGACCCTGGATCCACCCGAACCCGAAATAAAATGCCAACCCATTCAACACCAGCGTCAGCAGCAGCGGCGGCAACAACCACAGGACGACCCGCGGGATCCGCCACAGCAGCCGGCACGCCTGCGGGACCGCCCGCAAGCCGTCGCGAACACCCAAGCCCGCTCCCGCAACGTTACTCATCCCTTGACCCGCAGGATTCTCAAGTCATTGGCAGTGTGGCCAAAGCCATCCTCCGCGAGCACCTCCAGCACATGCTCACCGGCACCCACGCCGGCGGGCAGCTTGCCCCGCCACAGGTGCGAGCACGCGTCGGGATCCTCGCGCAGCCCACGGAACGGGTCGTTGAGCTTCCCCTCCTCCTTGACCAGCGCAACATAGTGCGGGTCCGGCTCGACGACCCGCTCGAGCACCTGCCAGTCGCCGCCGCCGGCGAGCCGCGCCCGCACCTTGCTCCGCTCGCTGCCATTATAATAGTTCACGTGGAACGGCATGCCGCTGGCCTCCGCCACCGCCGGCTCGTCGCTCGGCAGGGTAATGTGCATCTGCCGCCCGCTGGCCGCGCCGATGACATGGTACCCGTCGATCTTGCAGGTGTTGCCGTCAAAATCCGCGGCGATGAACCCGCGCGGCGTCCCGTCGCCCATCGTCCCGTGCGGCACCCCGAAGCTGTCCGGCCGCCCTTGAAACCAACTCCCGCACAAGGTCCCCATCACCAAGTGGTGGTGCGCCTCAGCCCCGGCCCACCCGTCCTCCGCGCCGATGAAGTCATGCCGGTGGTAGTGCCGGTGGGCCGCAAACGACATGCAGTTGCGCCGCCCCTCCAACAACTTGTAAAGCTCCCGCCGGTCGTGGGTCGAGTTCCACGATGCGTCCGCCCCCTCGCCGCGCAGCGGAATGTGCATGAACAACACCACCAGCCGGTCCTTCGCCACGTGCCCGAGGTCGGCACGCAGCCACTGGAGTTGTCGCTCGCCAAGCCCGCCGGTGTACCCGCGGGTCGGCTTGCCGGTCTGCGGGTCAGCAATCTTCCAGCGGACGTTGTCGAGTACCACAAAGTGCACCTCCCCATGGTCAAAGCTGTAATACGTCGGCCCGTAGGTGCTCCGGAATGTCTCGCTCGCATACCGGTCCTCCGTCGCGTCCGCGTTCAAATCGTGGTTGCCTAACACATGCCGCCACGGGATCCCGGTCGAGGCAAACACCCGGTTGAGCGCAGGATAGACCGAGAGGTTGTCGAAGGCCACGTCGCCGAGCGTGATCCCCAACACTCCGTTAGCCTCGCGCAGCGCCGCCGGCGTCGAACGCGCCAGATAGTCGACCTCGCGCAAGTTGCGCGGCTGCGGGTCGCCGCAGATGAGCATCCGGAACTTGGCGGACTCATCGGCGGCCACCAGCGGAAAGTCGATGCTCGCCGGCAGCGGCCCGCTCGGCGCCACCCCGGCGAACTTCTGCTTCGGCGAGCCGTCCGGCTGGTGCAAATAATAATGCCGCGGCAGCTGGTCGGCGCCCACCGGCACCGCAAACCCGCGCGGCTTCACCACAAAAAATCCCGTCGCCCCGCCGCCAAGCACCGGCAACTGCCAGCGGCCGGCCTCGTCTGTTAGCACGACGTCGCGGCCGTTGGACACGGCGATTCCCGGAATGCCCGGATCCTTGGAGCCCTTGCGGCCGTCGCCGTCGATGTCATGGAAGACGGTCCCCTGGGCGGGCTTTTCCTCGGCAGCGCGCAGCCAGACCTGCGGGAATCCGAGGGCGGCGCCACCGGCGACAATCCCACCAAGGAAGGACCTGCGTTTCCAGCCTGCCGGCTGCAACGGTGAGGGCTCGGCGGAGGACGGGTCGGGCGCGTTCATCATGCAAGTGTGGTTGAAATCACCCGGAAGCTAACCACCGCTGGCGGCGGCTGGAAGCGTGAAGCGCTGCGCTGCGCCTTTTTGCCAGTGCCTAACGGTTTTACCGATCCGGCTGGCGGCCGCGCCACCCGGGGAGCAACACGACCGCCAGCCCCATCGTTAGCAGGATCCCCGCGGCGCAGATCTTGCCCATGCTTGCCAGCGCCTCGGTGGAGGCAAACGCCAGCGAGCCGAACCCCAGCGCCGTGCTTGCCCCGCAGAACAGCACCGCCTTGCCGATCCCTTCCCAGACTTTCCCCGGCTCGTCCGCATGCCGCCGCAGCGCCAGGATCATGTGGATCGCATAATCAACCCCCGTGCCTATCAGCAGCGGAATTGCCGCGATGTTCAAAAAGTTCCACTCCAGCCCCGCAAGCGCCATCCCCGCGCTCAACATCAGCCCGGCCAACACCATCACCGCCACGGCTAACAAAACATCCCGCCCGCTCCGGAAAACCAGCGCGAGCATCCCGACCATCACCGCCCCCATCGGCAAAAACACCCGGAACAAGTCATGATCCACCAACGGCAGCATCGCCGGACGCAACATCTGCCAACCGGCCACATACGCACCCTCGCCGCCCACCGCGCGGAGCGCCGCGTGGTCGCGGTCCGCCGCCCGCCCGCCGGCCAGATCAAGTCGCCCGACGACCGCGCCGCCGCCGGCCTCGTTGACCACCAGCGAGGCGCCGAGGATCTCGCGCGCCGCCGGCGAGCGCGGCACCGCCGGGAGCCGCCCGGGTGTTAGCTGCGCCCACCAATCTAACACCTCGCCCGCCAGCGCGCTTCCCTCGGCAGTGAACCCGGCAGCGTCCGCCTCGCCGAGCAGCTGCGCGCGCTCGCCGGCAAGTTCCACTAACACCGGCAGGTTGGCCCGCTGGCGCTCCTCGTCAGGCCACCAGCCGCTAGGCAGATGGTAGCCGGCGAGCAACCCGCTGCGCTGCGCCGCCTCGAGCCGCTCTCCAGTCGCCGCCAGCCGCGTGCGCATCGCCTCGCTGGTCGGCGCCTCGATTACCACCTGCAGGCTGTCCTCACGCCACGCGCCAAACTCCTTCTGGATCCGCTCGAAGGTCGCCAGCGCCTCGCTCCCGGTCGGGCGCATCAGCGCCGCGTCGAAGCTAACATGCGGGAGCCCGTGAGTGGCTATCACCGCCACCGATCCTAACGCAAGCAGCCCCCCGATCCAACAGGCGAGCCGCCGCCCGGGGAACCAGCTGCCGCCAGGCACCGTACCCGGGGCGCGCACGCCGATGCGCGCCACCACCGGCGGAAACAACCCGAGCATCACCACCGCCCCGATCGTGATCCCCAGCGCAACCAGCACCCCGAGCTGGCCGATCCCTGGAAAGCTGCTCAGCATCAGCGAAAGAAACACCGCGGCCGTGGTCCCCGCACCCCACCCGATCCCGCCACGCACCGCCCGCCGCAACCCGCCCGCCCCGCCGGCATCCACCCGCGCCTCCTGGCAGATGATCACCGCGTAGTCGACCGCCAGACCTATCAGAATTGCCGCGAACCCGACCGCCATGATCGACAGCTCGCCTAACAACCACCCGGCCGCCCCCAGCGTCAGCGCGAACACCAACCCCAACAACACGACGATGCCAAACAACAGGCTCAGGCGCCGCTGCATCCACCAGAAGATCGCCGCGATGAGCAAGCTGGTGGCCACCACCGTGCCGGACAGGTCCTTGCGCATCGCCCCGCCGATCTCGGCCGCAAACACCGGCTCACCGGTAAACCCCAACGTTACCCCCGGCGCATTGGCCGCCAGCCATCCGCCGCTCGCATCCCGGACCCCGGCCAGCCACTTGCCCGCTTCCGCGTACCCGCGGACCTCGCCCGGCGCTGCTAGAAACAGCAGGTGCGCATCCCCCGCCGCACTCTCGAACCCGTCGCCGCCGTCGCCGGCGCTCGCCAGCAGTCCCTTCACCGCCGCGCTGTCCAACATCCGGAACGGGTCGTGCGCGCGCAGCGCGAGGTCGCTTCCTTCCAACACCGCGGCGAGCTCCTCGCGTGACCGGTCCAAAGTGGCGCGCGCGGCCGGACCGCGGAGGCGCGCGGCGAAGGCCGCCAACTCGGCGGGATCGGCATTGAGCCAGGAATACCCGACCAGCTCGGTGAACCCCTCGGGATGGGCTTCCCAGCGCGGCTGCCAGCGCGCCTCGCGCACCAGCCCACCGGCGACCAGTGCTTCGCCAAGCCCCTCGGCGACCTCGCGCAAATCCGCCTCGGCGGCCGCCGTGCCATCGAGGAGGACGACCAGCTCGCCGTGGGTCGCGAAGGATTCCTCGAAAACCTGCATCCCGCGCACCTCGGGCAGGCCGCCGGGAAGCATTCCGAGCGGATCGGTGTCAAAGCCCAACCGGCGAATCCCAAGGACGCAGGCAAGCGCCAGCAACAGCGTGGCTGCTAGACAGAGGGTTCGGCGGGTGCTCACCGCGCGAACCTAACCAGCCGGCCGCCGCTTGAGAATGGCCAAATTCCACAACCGCTGCGGGCCGCGTGCTTTTTCCGTGGATCTTGGCGGCTGGCGCGGCCACCCTATCGCCATGATCCGTGCACTGCTAGTTGGGATGATCGGGCTGGCCGGCTGCGCCCCGCTGTTAGCCGCGACTGCGGCCGAGGCCCCCGACCCGGCGCCATTGGCCGTCTGGCTGGCGAGCCACCGGAACCTTGAATCACTTGAGGCAACCTTCACCCAGGAGCGGCGGCTGCCGACGCTGCGCGATCCGATCACCGCGCGCGGCCACTTCTGGATGCGCGCCAACCAGTTCCGCTGGCAACTCGGCGATCCACCGAAGTCGCTCGTCATCAAGAATGCCAACGCCGTCACGCTGATCGATCTGGATGCTAAGACCACCCGCGTCGTTCCGGTTGACGACCCGCGGGTCAAACCCTTCGTCCTGCTCGCCGACCCGGCGCTGGCCAACATGGCCGCTTTCCAGGCCCAGTTCCGGCTGCACGCCACCCGCATGGTTGACGGAATCTATCAGGCCACCCTGAGCCCGGTCGACCGCCGGTTGCGCTCAAAGGTGCCGTGGATCATCCTCCACATCGACCCGCGCAACCACAGCTTGCGCGCCACCGAGGCGCAAGCAGCCGACGGCTCGGTCATTCTAACCATTTTCGACGCGCCCAAGATCAACCAGCCACTCGCCGACGCGCTGTTCCAAGTGAACCCGCAGCCCTGATCAATCCAGCGCTTGGCGCTGCCGCGGTGAGCTTCCCGCGATCCCCGCGACCGGGTCGCCCCGGCCAAGAATATTAGTCGACGAGGTTGTCGACCCGGTTGGCCAGCTCGATGTCCAGATTGGTGATCCCGCCCATGTCGTGGGTCGTTAGGGTGAGCTTCACCTTGGTGTAGCGGATCTCGATTTTCGGATGGTGCTGGGCCTCCTCGGCGATCTCGGCAAGGTCGTTGACGAAGTCGATGGCTTCCATGAATTCCTCGAACTCAATGGTGCGCGTGATCGTGTTCTTCTCAACATCCCACTCGGGGCATTTCTTGAGAGCGGCATTGAGTTCGTCTTCGGGAATCAGGTCGGACATGGGTGCGTGCTGAAAGGGGTTCGGCGGCGAGACTGGTGCGCGTGCTTCTTGCTTGGCAAGCAAGTTTCCCCACCTTGCGGATTCTTTTTTCCCCACCCAACCGAGAGTTTGCCACCGCGCCGGAACCCAACTACCCTCCTGCTCAACGATCAATCCATGAAACTCCGCACCCTTTTGCTGCTTGGCTCAGCCGCCGTCCTGCTCCTCGGATCCTGCGCCGCGCCCACCCCGCAGGTCCGCATCCAAAGCAACCCCGAGCTCTTCGCCGCCCTGCCGCCCGCCCACAAGGAGCTCGTCACCCGCGGCCAACTGGCCCGCGGGATGTCGCCCGAGGCGGTGTTTCTTGCCTGGGGCCGCGCCGACAACATCTACGAAGGGATCCGCGATAACACCCCGATCCAACGCTGGGACTACATTTCCCAACGCCCGGTTCAGACGACGAGCTTCTTCGGCGCCTACGGCTTTGGCCGCTACGGCGCGCGCGGCTACGGGTTTGGCGCCGGCCCGGAGATCACCTACATCCCGTACCGCTCCGCCACCGTCTGGTTCGACCGCGACCGCGTCACCTCATGGGAACGTCTCCGCTAAACCGCCTTCCCAGCCGCTAACGCACTTTTGTTAGCGCCGCGCGCTTCCCAGCCTAACGCTTGGTGTTAACCGCTGTTAGGTAAGCCAGCAGCGCCTCCTCGTCGGTGCTGCTCAGGCCGGCGTTCCATGCCATGCCCGGGACCACCGCGTGCCAGCGGCTGCCGGTGATCTCGTCGGGGAGCTTGCGCTCGTGGCATTCGCCGCACTTGAGCATGTAGACCGCGTATCCTTGTTGGAGTTGGGCGACCGGCTTGCCGCTGCGCTGGGCAAGCGCGGCATCCGGTGCGGGCGCGCCGGGAATCGCCTGCCGGTTGGTGGCGCAGCCGAAGCTGGCGAGCAGGGCAACGGCGGCGGCGACAGCAAACTTCACTCTCATGCCACGGGTCTAGCCAAGGGGTCTGTCTGAAGCAAGCCAACCTTTGATCGCCAATGGCTCACTCGGAACTTGAATGCCGCGCCCGACCCCCTACCTTGCGCCGCGATTGCCCGTAGTTTCCCACTCCAACGACCTTCTCGCCATGGCCTTCGACACGCTCCGCACCTTCACCACCGGCACCGGCGAATCCGCCCGGTTGTTCTCCCTGCCCGCCCTGGCTGAGCAAGGATTCCCCGGCCTCAAGCGCCTCCCGGTTTCCATCCGCATCGTCCTCGAGTCGCTCCTGCGCAACTGCGATGGCAAGAAGGTCCGCGACCTCGATGTCGCCAACCTCGCCAACTACAACGCCGCGAGCCCCGGCGACTACGAAATCCCGTTCACCGTCGCGCGCATCGTCCTCCAGGACTTCACCGGCGTGCCGTTGTTGGTCGACCTCGCCGCGATGCGCTCCGCGGTCGCCGCGATGGGCAAGGACCCGGCGATCATCGAACCGTTAGTCCCGGTCGACCTGGTCGTCGACCACTCGGTGCAGGTCGACTTCGCCGGTTCCCAACAGGCGTTGGACCGCAACCTGACGATCGAATTCATCCGCAACCGCGAACGCTACGAGTTCCTCAAGTGGGGCCAGCAGGCGTTTGAGACCTTCAGCGTGGTCCCGCCGGGCATCGGCATCGTCCACCAGGTCAACCTCGAGTTCCTCGCCAAGGGCGTGCTTTCCAAGGATGGCGTCTACTATCCCGACACGCTGGTGGGCACCGACTCGCACACCACCATGATCAACGGCCTCGGCGTCGTCGGCTGGGGCGTCGGCGGGATCGAGGCGGAAGCCGGCATGCTTGGCCAGCCGGTCACCTTCCTGGTCCCCGAAGTTGTTGGGGTCCACCTAACAGGCGCGCTGCCCGAGGGGGTCACCGCCACCGACATGACCCTGCGGATCACCCAGATGCTGCGCAAACACGGAGTCGTCGGGAAATTCGTCGAGTTCTTCGGCGAGGGCGCCCGCGCGCTGTCGCTGCCCGACCGCGCGACGATCGCCAACATGGCCCCGGAATACGGCGCGACCATGGGGTTCTTCCCGGTCGACGCGGAAACCATTGCCTACCTCCGCGGCACCGGCCGCCCGGACGAGCTGTGCGCCACCGTCGAGAACTACTACCGCGCCCAACAGATCTTCGGCATCCCCGGTGCCGGCGAGATCGATTACACCGATGTGTTGGAGCTCGACCTGACCACCATCGTCCCCTCCGTCGCCGGGCCAAAGCGCCCGCAGGACCGGATCGACGTCCCGGCGCTGCGCGAGACATTCGACCAACTGTTTGCCGCGCCGGTTAGTGCCGGCGGGTTCGGCCAGGACCCGGCCGGACGCGCCCGCCGGGTGAGCATGCACATGTGCGAGCCCGCCGGCGTGGCGGTCGACTCGCTGCTCTCGACCGACGAGGGCGACGAACTCGGCAAGACCCGCCATGAGCGTGAAATGACCTCCAACCGGCCGACTCCGGACCGGGTGCCGGCGCGCCTCGCGTTCGAACCGATCGACGCCGAGCTCCGTCACGGCGCGGTCCTCATCGCGGCCATCACCTCGTGTACCAACACCAGCAACCCGAGCGTGATGCTCGCCGCCGGCCTGTTAGCCAAGAAGGCCAACGCCCGCGGCCTCACCGTCGCACCCTACGTCAAAACCTCGCTCGCCCCAGGATCGCGCGTCGTCACCGACTACCTCGACCAAACCGGCTTGTCCGCCGAGCTCGACGCCCTCGGGTTCCAGACCGTCGGCTACGGGTGCACCACCTGCATCGGCAACTCCGGCCCGCTCCACCCGGCCATCGAGGCCGCCATCAAGGAGGGCGACCTCGTCTGCGCCTCGGTCCTCTCCGGCAACCGCAACTTCGAAGCCCGCATCCACGGGTCGATCAAGGCCAACTTCCTCATGTCCCCGCCGCTCGTCGTCGCCTATGCCCTCGCCGGCCGCGTCGACCTCGACCTGACCACCGAGCCGTTAGGCAATGACTCCAACGGTGAGCCGGTCTTCCTCAAGGACATCTGGCCAAGCCAAGACGAGATCCGCGGGGTCATGGCCGCCGCGCTCAAGCCCGAGGTGTTCAACCGCCTCTATACCAACTTCTCCGCCCACAACCCGAAGTGGAACGAAATCGCCACCTCTAGCGGCGCCGTCTATCAGTGGGACGAGGACTCGACCTACATCCAGAACCCGCCGTTCTTCGAGAACTTCTCGATGGAACCCGCCGACATCACCGAGATCCGCGACGCCCGCCCGCTCGGACTCTTCGGCGACTCGGTGACCACCGACCACATCTCCCCCGCCGGCGCCATCAAGGCCGACAGCCCGGCCGGACGCTTCCTCGCCAGCAAAAACGTCAAGCCCGCCGAGTTCAACTCCTACGGCAGCCGCCGCGGCAACGACCGGATCATGACCCGCGGCACCTTCGCCAACGTCCGCATCAAAAACCTCATGGTCCCTGGCGTCGAGGGCGGCGTCACCCGCGCATTCCCGTCCGGCGACCAACTCGACATCTTCGACGCCTCCCAGGCCTATCAAGCCGCCAACACTCCACTCATCGTCATCGGCGGCGAGGACTACGGCATGGGCAGCAGCCGCGACTGGGCCGCCAAGGGGACTCTGTTGTTAGGCGTCAAGGCCGTCGTCACCAAGTCCTTCGAGCGCATCCACCGCTCCAACCTCATCGGCATGGGCGTCCTGCCGCTCAACTTCGCCAACCCCGCCGACTACGACCGCGTCAAGGACCTCGCCGAGGCCACCTTCTCGATCCTCGGCCTCGACAACTCGCTGCGCCCCGGCGGCCCGGCCACCCTGCGCGTCACCCCCAACGCTGCCGCCTCCTTTGACATCCCGGTCAAGGTACGCCTCGATACCCCCGTGGAAATCGACTACTACCGCGCCGGCGGCATCCTCCCGTACGTCCTCAAACAGATTCTAACCAACGCGGCGGGCTAGCGAGCTGCGAGCCGTTCGACGTGAGCCCTGAAAGCGCGGAACTCGACGCCCGACCCAATGAAGCCAACGCTCATCCTTCTCCTTGGTCTGGCACTCTCAGCGCCTAGCTGCGTCTCAACCAGCTTATCGCTCAGCCAACAAACCCAGGCTGCGGTCAAGAAGGCGGGAAAGAAATCCGGCGTCGTCGCCTACGGCCGGCGCGCCACTTATTACGACCGCGATGCCGATGGCGTGTTTGAAGAGGCTCAGCTTGAGACGGAGGACTACTTTGACCGCAACGGCGACGGAATCGCGGATCTCATCCATGGCCGAGGTCAAATCTCCACCGTGCTGAGATGGGATCAGGATTTCGATGGCGTCCTTGATCACACCATCACGAGCGTCCAAGGCTATGTTCACCAATGGATGTTCCCCGGCACCATCTCCACCCCCGCCCCCAACATCTTCCAACAGGATCGTATCACCCGCACCTCCACCTGCGAGCTCAGCGAACCGAAGTTTCTGTTCTGGGAATCGCTCCTGAATTTGACCCATCACAAGAAACCTTCTCGCTAGGGCGCGCCGAAGGCCCACCTAGACCCCCGCAGCGGCGCCCAGAGCCATTGCCGGCATCGCCCCAGAATCCACCCTCAGGAGTCCCCGCGCCCGCTTGACTCCACCCGAATCTGATGCATGATGACGTCATCATGAGAACCATCGTGGATTTACCCGCGCAGCAGATTGCGGCGCTAAGTGAGCTCTGCGAGCGAGAGCAGATCTCGCGGGCCGAGGCGATCCGGCGGGCAGTGGATGTGCTGCTGGCCTCCCAGGTTCCGGCGGGGCGGGAGTTGGCATTCGGCGCTTGGGAAGGGCGGGCGGACAGCCGTGGGTGGGTCGACCAACTGCGCGGCGAGTGGGATCCCGCCATTGAACCATGAAGGCCATCATCGATAGCGACGTGTTGATCGACTTCCTCCAAGGGATCGCACAGGCACGCGAGGAACTTTCCCGCTACCGGCAGCCGCATTACTCGATCATCTCCTTCATGGAACTCCACTGCGGCGCGCGCAACCAAGCCGAACACACCGCCGTCGACGCCCTTCTCCGCAGCCTCACGCGGGTCGAACTTTCCGAGGATGTGGCGCGCCGGGCGGTGGAACTGCGCACCACCCTGCGGCTAAAGTTGCCCGACGCCGTAGTGCTGGCCAGCGCCGAGGTGGAGGACTGCATCCTTGTCACCCGCAACACCCGCGACTTCCCCCACGCCAATCCACACGTGAGGTTTCCCTATACCCTCTAACAGACTGGCCCATCCCCGCTCCCAAACGCCCACCCAAGCGCATCCAGCGCGCCATGGCTGAAGCGCCGTTGGGCAGCGAATCCGCCGTGGGCAAGCACCTGGTCGCGCACCTCGGGGATCGCATTGGCCGGGCACGCGAGCCGCGCGGCGACCGCCGGTTGGAGCATCTCGAGGTCGTTGTGGCCGTCGCCCATCGCGAAGGTCTGCGCGACGCCCAGCCCGAAGCTGCGCGCCACCTCGCGCAGCGCCGACCCCTTGTGGTAGTCACGGTGGCAAAACCTCAGGTAAATCGAGTTGCGCTGGTAGCCAAGCTCAACACCACGCCCCGCGTGGCCGTCAACATGCGCGCACAACGCCGCAATCTCATCCACGTGCACCGCCACCACCCCGGCAGGATCGCCCACCTCGCTTATCCAGCGCGCCCGCGTCTGGGTTTCGACGAAGCGCCTAACACCCACGAGGAACTCCTCCTCCTCGGCGAACAACCGCGCGTGGTCGCTCTCGCAGCGCTGGTTCCAGTCACCTAACGGCTGCCACCCCTGCAGCGCGCAGGGTGTCCAGATCTCGCGCTCGCGGGTGATGACGAAGTCCGGCAGGAACTCGGCGCCGCAATCGAGCAGTCCCTCGATTAGATAGGGCAACGAGCGCCCGGTGTTGATCCCCCACAACGCGCCGCGCTCGTCACGCAGCTCGCGCAGCCGCGCGAAAAACTCCCGCGACACCGCCGGCTGCTCGTGGCGGTGGTGGAGCGTGTCGTCAAAATCAAACGCCAGCAACCACTCCGCCCGCTCCGGTGCCGGCATGCTCGCCAACCCGCGGCCCATCATGCTGGCAATGCTCACGGTTCCTCCTCATCCACCGGCTCGGCGCGCGCCGGACTTTCCTCAACCGGCTGCGCCCTCAACACCGGCTCGTCCTCGACCGGCAACGCCCGCGGCGCTGCCTCAGGGTCCACCGGCAATGCCCGCGGCGCCGGATCAGGCTCAACAGGCAACGCCCGCGGCACCTCATCGACCGGCACCGCCCGCGGGACCGGGCGCGGCGCAACCACCGGCTCAGGCGCCGGGACCGCCCGCGGCGGCGCGACCGCGTCGGCTTCCGGCGGCCGGCGCCGCGGCTTGACCAACAAGGGCGTGTCGTCCTCAGGCGGCTGCTTGCGCATCTTGATCTCCACCCGCCGGTTGAGCGCCTGCTGTTCGACGTCACCCGCCTTGACCAGCGGTTCGCTCTTGCCCCGCCCACGCACGATGATCCGCGCCGCGGCAAAATTCAACGTCCCTACCAGATACTCCCTAACCGCCTCGGCGCGCTTGCGCGACAACTCGACGTTGAACTCGTCCCCGCCAAACAAGTCCGTGTGCCCGTCGATCCAACAATACAACTCCGGGTTACGGTCCAACAACAGGGCCACCTTCATCAGGCTCACCTTGGCACTCTCGCGCAAAACCGGGCTGTTATAGTCAAACAACAGGTCGCTGCCGATCATGCCGGTCGCGTTGGTCAGCGAGTTGCCCGGGAGGTTGAGCATGTCGTCGAGGCTGGTGTACCCATCGAGAACCCCATTGTCCCCGAGCCCCTCGGCGCCCTTCTTGATCATCTGCTCGTTGAACTCGTCCGGGTCGAGCAGGTCGGCGTTGGCCGTCCCCGGGTCGACGACGACCTGGCCGGCCTGCGGCTCGAGGAAATCCTCCATCCGCCCGAGGTTGTCGAGCTCGGCATCCACCATCGGTCCGGGGACCGGGGTGAGCATCTCGCCTATCACGTCACCCTCGAGCGCCGGCTTCTGGAGCTGCAGGGCGATCTCCGGCGAGACGATGTCCGGGCGGATGTCCAACTCGGTGTCCTTCGGCATCAGGTCCAACAGGTCGATCTCCTCTAACAGCGAGGAGGCATCCTTCGGCGGAGCCTCGACGGTCTCCGCGGGTGCCTCGTCAAACGGCGGCGGGGTGACCGTCACCGGCTGCATCGTGATCGCCTCGGTCACGATCTGCGGAGCAAGCCCGAGGGCCACCCGGATCTGCCCAAGCGCAAAAAACACCACAAGGTGGATGACCAGCGCCGCAATCAGGGCAAGCCCGACCCAGCCGCCGAGATGCTCAGGGCCGGGAAGCCGGAACGACCAGCCGCCGCGCATCTCGCGCCATGAATAATCGCCTGCCACGCGGAAAGTATACCCATCCACGCGCGCTTGGCAATGATCCGGTCCAAACGCGCTTGGCAGGGTCTGTGCTTGTGTCCTTGCGCCCGGCCGGATGCGGGTTCTTAATAACTGTGAATCCTGATCCCTCTCATTATGCCTGCGAAAAAAGCCACCTCCAAGAAAGCCGCCAAGTCGCCTGCCGCCAAGCCGCCCAAGGACGCCGCCGCCAAACAGGCGACCAAGGCGGCCGCCCGCAAGGCGGTTGAAAAGCTCGCCACCAAGAAGGTCGACGGTCTGCCGACGGCCGCCCCGGCCACCCCGTCGGCGCCCACCGCCCATCGCAAGTCGGTGCCCACCAAACTCAAGGCCGCTCGCGAGACCTCCGCCAACCCGCCATCGCTCCAGACCGTCCAGGAAATGGCCTACCTCAATTACCTCCACCGCAGCCGCCACGGGCTCCCGGGCGACGCGATGTCGGATTGGATCGCCGCGATCGACTCGTTGAACCAATCCGACCGCACCGCGGCCGCCGACACCCTGCCGGTCAGCGCCGCCCCGAAAAAACCACGGCGCCAAGCACCATAGCCGCCAGCACCCCGAGCCAAACTCCCCCGCCGCCATCCGGGCGGACTTCGAGTGTTAGACCAAGCGGCTGCGCACCGTCGACCTGGACGCTGCGGGTAAAGGTGTAGACCGTCCCGCGCTCCAACATCGCCACCTCGATCCCGGCCGGCGCGGGCTCGGTGGCGAGCTGCTGGTCGACTAACCGGCCCGCGACCCCGTTGAGCGCCGAGTTCTCCTCAAGGGTGTTGCCGCGCATCGCCTCCTCGGCCTGGCTCGGTTGATAGTTCGTCTCGCCCTGCAGCAGCGGGTTGAAATTCGCCGCCCGCTCGATTTCCACGTTGCGCACCGCCCCGTCGTCGCCACCGACATTGTCCAGATAGAGCTTCTGGCGGCGGGTGTTGAGGCCTAACACCGCCTGCTGGGTCCGCAGCGCCCGCAGTTGCACCCGCGCATCCTCGTTGGACGCCTCGTCAAGCGAGCGGTTCTTCGAGAGCCTCCCGAGCATCTCCTCGGCGCGCTGGAGCTCGCCGGCGCGCATCCACGTGTTAGCCTGTTCGAGTTCCTGCTCGGCGGAGGCGGCGGTGGCCATCCGCTCGCTGCGGGCCTTCTGGAGATAGTCGGCCAAGGCAACCCGCTGGCCATCCTCGCTGCGGCGCAGCTCGAGGTCGCCATGGTAGCCGGCCAGCGACATCCCTTCCGGCACGATGACCCGCCAGCTAACATTCTCCAACGGCACCGTGAAGCTCGGGCCGCGCAACTCGCCGCCTTGCGCGGCGAGGTAGACGAGCCGGACTCGCGCGGCGCTCCCGTCGGCACCCCGGGCGACATAGAACAACCACCCGTCGCCGTCGCGCACCACCGCGGCGTTCTCGCCGTTGACGACCACGTTGAACAACTCCGCACCCTCCGGCAGTCCCGCCCGCAGCGCGCTCTTTTCGGTGACCTCGATCTCAAGATCCACCGCGGTGAGCGCCGAGGTGTTAGGCGAGAGCAGGGTGGTGAACTCCGCCTTGGCGACGCGCAGCTTGAGCGCGTCGGCCGCGGCGTGGCGGGCCACGGCGACGGCGAGCGGTCCTTCCGGCTCGGCGGCGCGGTAGGTGATGGCCGGCACGCTGCGGTCGCGCGGATCGCGGACGTCGGCCGGCACGGTTGACCAGTCGACTGGCTGCCAGCCGCGCGGCACCGCCCCGGCGGAAATCTCCAACCTCCCGGCACCCCGCACGGCGACGAAATACGCCACCTGGCGCGCGTCCTCCAGGGTGACCGGCGTAATCGCCTCGCCCCCGGAGGCGCGCTCGACCTGCCGCTGGAACTCGATGACGACCATCGTCTCGCCGCTCACCCCGCGCTGGAAGCGCAGCTCCCACAAGTCGCCCTGGATGCGGACAAAATCCCCAACCAGCGGGCCGCTTGCCCGGACCGTCGCCGCCTCGCCCTCGGCCAGCCCGGCAAGCCGCATGCGCAAGCGCCGCACCGGGGCGTTCTCGATCCGGTAGTGGACGCCGATCCGGGTGAGCGTCTGGCCCTCGCGCAAACTCAGCTCATGGAGCACCTCGGCGGTGACCCACGGGTCGAGCGCGGCGATGTCGAGCGTGAGCCGCCAGCCGGCCTGCAGCAACCGGAACGCGAGCACCCCCGCGGACTGTTCGCCATGCTCGCGCGGATCGCTCTGCGAGACATGCTCGCGCTCCGCGACGGTTAGCTGCAGGCCGCGCTCCGGGGCTAACAACAGCGTCCCGGTCTGGCGGGTCGCTTCCAACAGGGTGACGCTCGGCACCGTCCACCCCTTGCCCGCGGCGGGTGCCGGACCGGCAAGGGTGAGCGTGAAACTCTGCTCACCAAGCGTGCGCCCGTTGAGGTGCAGCGTGATGACCCGCTTGGCCGCCACCGTCGCCTCGGTCCAGTGGCTCAGTGCCGCCCCGCTGAGCGCCTCGACCTCGAGCCCGTCCGGCAACTCGAAGCTCACCCGGAACAAGCCCGCACGGGTGATCGCAACGTCGAGGTCGACAGCTAACAACAACCGGTCGTCCCCCAGCGACACCCGCTGGCGGCTGGCCACCCGGACTTCCGGGGCGACCTCGCCGATCCGCGCGGCCAGCCGCGCCGGCTCGCTCCCGAAGCGCCACACCCGGTGGACGACCAGCTCGGCCCCGCCGGCCTCCGGCAGCGGACCCTTGAAATCCGCCACGTTCAGCGGTGTTAGTCCGGTCGGCTCGACCGCCTCGGCCTGCGCATCACCGCCAAACGCCAACGCCAGCTCGCCGACTTCCCCGGCTGCGCCGCTGACCCGCAGCGGCTCTAACTGGAGGTCGGCCGGCAGCGCGTCCATCCCCCGCTGGGTGACGACCTGGAAGGAAAACAACCCGGTCTGCGCGGGCTCCACCGGCACGGTTAGAATCCCGGTCTGCGGATCAAACCGCCACCTGCCGACTGGGCCGGCGCCGACCTCGCCGACGGTGAACCCCTGCGGCACGCTTAGCTGGAGGCTGCGCACCGCCCCGCGCGCCGGGCGCACGGTGATCTGGTGGAGGCCGTTGACCACTCCAGGGGCCGGCGCATACGCGTGGCTCGACTCGATAAAGAACCGCGCCTCCTCGACGCTCGCATCCCGCGTCTTGGCCCGCGCCTGGAGCACCCCGCCGTTGCCCGGCGCAAGCATCAGCACCGCACCGCTGAAGTCCGCTCCGTCCTCAGCGCGCACTTGCACCGCCTGCGGCGAAACAAACTCCCAACCGGCCTGGTCTAACTTGACCGTCAGCTCCCGCACCGCCGCAGGCCCGCTCGGCAACGCGATCCCCGCCGCCAAGTCACCCAGCGGCATCTCGTAGCTCGCCCGCCCGGAGAACTCGCCCGCGGCGTCCGCCACTAACAGATAGCGGCCGCTCGCCGCGTCCCTGACGACGCGCAGCCCCTCGCCGGTGAACCCGGTGAGGACCGCCGGAGCGCGCAGCAGCTCAAACGCCTCGTTCGGATTTGCGCGCAGGCGCACGTCAAGCTCGGCAAACACCCGGTTCTGGCGGATTTCCCAACGCTGGACCAACACCTGCGCCGCGGACACCGCCGGACCCGCCGGCGCCGCCAGCTTCTCCTGCCCGGGCGCCTCCGGTGCCAATGACACCCACAGCAGCGCCGCCGCGGCCGCTCCGCCGGCCAGCGGGCTGCCACGCCCGCGCCACTTCCCGATCCACGCCCGCGCCTCGGGCACCACCGCCACCCAAACGATCCACAGCCCGAGGACCACGAAAAACACCACCGCCCCGAAATGCTGCATCAACAACCCAACCCCTAACAATCCCACCGCCGCCACCGGCGCCACCCGCCGGAGCCGCGCGAGCCGCCCGCCGCGGACCGCGCCGAGGAGCGCCAAGCCTAACACCCCCACCGCCACCCCGGTTAGTGAGACCATGGCGCGCAGCTTCCCGTGGCTGGCCACCTTGATGGTCACCGCGGTCCCCTGCTTGAGCACCGGCGCGGCATACACCAGCGTCCCCTGGTTGACGCTGCGCTCGGTGAGCGCGCGCCCGGCAAGCAGCCCGCAGCCGACCACCACCGCCAGCGCAAGGATCGCCCCGATCCCGCTCAACAGCTTCCCCGGCGTCGCAAGCCGCCGCAGCCCGACGGCGACAACCACCGCGCCCAACAAAATGAGCACCTCCCGGCGGTGCTTCCCGAGCCACTCAAGCCCGGTCTCGGTCAGCGGCGTACCGGCCAGCGTGGCGCTCCCGCCGCGCGGGACCAACTGGCGGTCACGGTCGCCCGCCACATGCCATTCGCCAATCACCACCGGCGCCTCCAACACCGGCGCCTCTAACAACGTCGTGGCCCCCTCCGAGTCGCGGCCGAAGCGCAGCGCGACCTCGACAGTTTCGTTGGGGTCGGATTTGGCGGGGAGCGGGATAACAGTCTGGAGTGCGTCGCTGCGTGCGGTGACCGCCTGGTTGTCGACGCGTGCCTCCCAGAGGGTGACGCCAGGCGGGAGGGTGAGGCGGAGTGATTTTTGGCCGCGGGTTTTGACGAAGTAACGTGCCTGGGTGACGACCTGTCCCTCACCCGAGACATGGCTGTCGAGGGTGGCAAAGTCGACGACCTGGGCGACGGTGCCGGCCGAGTCATAGGCGGCGACGGCGAGCTCGAGCGAGAACGGGCGCGCGGTATATTGATAGGCGGCGAGCGACGGGGCGCTGGCCATCAGCAGAAACTCGGCGGGCAGCTCCATCGGCTCGAGCTTGAGCAAGCCGCCGGTGGCCTGGCGGATTTCGTGGCGCACCTGGGTGGGGCTAACGACCTGGATGAACCCGCGCTCGCCCTGGACATTGAGCGGGCGGACCTCGCCGGGATGCAGGACGCCGCCGCGGGCGCTCATCGGTTGTTCGAAAGTTAACAGCAGGGTCGCCGCGCCTAACACCGGCTGGTGCAGCGTGATGATCACCTCGTCACCCTCGCGGCGCCAATCGCGCCGGACGCTCTGGCCGACGATGTCGATGTTGCCGGTGCCGGGGGGAACCACGAGGCGCCACTCGGTGGCCGGGGCGCCGACGACGAAGTAATTGACCAGCACGCTGGCGTAGGCGACCCCCTCCTTGAGCGAATAGAGGTGGAAGACGTCGGCCTGGATGCTGCGCTCAAGCGCCTCGATTTTGACCTGCGCCTGCCACGCCTCGTCGCGGATCCGCCATGCCTGTTGGAGGCCGGCGATCTGGCGCGGGAAATAGGCGAGCGGCACTTCGACGAGCCCCTCGATTGCTCCGGGACTTACCCGGAACCCTGGGGCGCTGCTCACCCCGACATGGCCGCGGACCGACTTGGCCGCCGGGTGGACCGGGACGTCAAGCTGCCATGGGCCTGCGAGCGCAGCGGTGTTCTTCTCCAACTTGACGCGCAGCAATTGCCGGCCGATGACCGCCTCGCGGAACATCACCTTGAGCAGCCGCCGACCGTCGGCTTCCTCCGCACCAAGCGCGTGGTCGGCGACCGCCGCACCCTCGACGGCCACCACCGCGTAGTCGCCCGGAATCCCGATCTCCCACTCGCGCAGCGGCGCGTCGCGGATATCCAGCTCGATCTCCGCGTTGAGCACCCGGTCGCTCTCGCCAAGCTCGTAGACTAACACCTGGGTGACGCCCACTTCCGCGAGGATCCGGTCCGCGGCGATGGTCAGCTCGTAGCTGGCTGATGGAAATCGATAGACAAACTGCTGGCCGGCGTCGGGTGCCGCCTCGCCGGGGAACTGGCCCGGTGCAAGCTGCATCATCCCGGCCGCGGCGGCGACCTCGAGGCGCACCGCCCCGTCGGCCGCCACCCGCAGGAACCCCGAGTGGCGCATCGTCCCCTCCGGCGTCAGCCGCAGCGGCTCAACCTTGGCCGGAAACCCGCCAAGCGCCGCCTGGCTGCGCACCCGCAGCGACCCGCCAGCCTCCAGCGGCCGGCTGAAACGCACCACCAGGCGCCGCAGCGCGGTGGCCTCCTCCTGCCAGCTGAGCACGTTGTCGCCCTCGACGGCGAGGATCTCGCCGGCCCCCTCGATGGTCAGCCGCAGCTCGGAAAGCGCGCCCTGGAGGACCTTGATGTTGATGGCGGACGCTTGCCGGAGCAGCCCGCCGCCGACCCGGATCTCCCCAACCTCCTCGGTGGTGAACACCAACTCGCCCACCACCGCGGCCCGCGCATCGCACCAACCGAACGCCGCACGCCCGTCGGCCGGCAAAAACCCGCGCCAGCTCCCCGCAACCTTCTCCGGCACCACCGCCGCATTCCGGTCAAAATCCACCCCGGCCTCAAGACCGTCGATGACCACCGGCACCACCGTGCCCACCGGCAAACGAAACTCGCCGCGACGCCAGTCGCCGTCACGCCTCACCGCCGCCACAAACTCCAACACCAGCGGAAACTCACCCACTCGCCCACCCACCAACTCGTATCCCGACACCCCGTCCTTCGCCAACGCAACGTCCCAACCGTCACCACTCACCGGCGGACGCAGCGCCACCGCCCCGTCTAACAACGCAACCCGCGCCCCGGGCTCACGCACCGCGGCCGTCGCTGTTAGGATGAATGCGATGCTCTCGGTGGCCGGGTCGAACTTGCCGGCGAGGCGCGCGCCGCGCAGCTCGATGGGTGCCGGCTGGGCGCCGCGGCGGGTCAACTGCACCTTGAGGTCGCCGGCCTTGCTGGTCATGAAGCGTGCCTCGCGCGGCGTGCCGCCGTCCATTGGAACCATCCCGTCGGCGGCGAGCACTCCGAACTCGACCGCCGCCGCCGGCGCCAGCGCGACGCTCTGGCTGAACCCGAAGGCCTCGCCCGCGCCTAACAGCGGGAGGTCCAGCGCCGCCGGCAGTTCGCTGGCGATCTTCGCCTGAAAGCGCAGAGTGACGACGCGCACGCCCTTCTCCGGCGCGGCAGCGATCTTGAGGTCGAGCCAGCGGTTGGCGCCGCCGGCGTCGCGCCGCAGCGCCCATGAGACGAGCCCCTCGCCGGTGACCGCCACGACCTCGCCGGCGCCGCGCAGTTCGAGGGTTGCGACCGCCTCGCGCTCCTGGCTGAGGCGCAGCGCCACGCTGCTGTCGACGAACGATTCGCCGGCCCCGAGGTTGACCGTGGTGGCCACCTCCGCGCTGAACACCACCGGCGTCTCAGGCCTCACTCCCTTGGCTTCCACGATGATGCTCCCACCGTCGGCCCCACCCACCGTGGCCGCCACGCTCGCCGCGTCGGCAACCACGTCCTGGCCCGCCGCCGTGCCGCACAGCGCCACGGCAACCAACAACGGCAACAGCCGGAATCCGGCGCGAAATCGAATCGATGGGACGGTCTGCTGGGTTTTCATATGGGCGTGATATGGGCGTGGTGGTTCTATCCGCCGTGGTTAGGGCGGTGGGTAAAGTGGGCGTAAATACCCCGGCGCAGGGACTAACGGCTTAGGCGCGCGAGCATCTCCAACAAGGTCGCGACCCGCGCATTATTGGCGAAGGCGCCGCGGAGATGATTGGCCACTGGAGTCAAAGTTGTCAGGTCGACGCGGGCACCCGGGGCGCCGCCGCGGAGGAACTCGCCGACCATCGCCGCGGTGCCGGCGAGTTGCAGCGAGGCGGACGCCTGGTCGAAGCCGGCGACCGCGGGAGAAAACCGCAGCGGTTGCGAACGCTCGACGATCTGGCCGCTGGCCGTGTCGACAAACCTCACCGCCACCTCGCCGATCTCGCCGTCGCCGTCGGCTAACACTTCAACCTCGTAAAGCGCCACCCCGGCCTCGTCGGCCGCCAATTCGGCCGCGTCGACCGCGTCGTTGCGGAAGTCATCCTCGTTGAGCCGATGCTTCTCAAAGCCAACCAGCCGGTAGTTCCCGACCCGCTCCGGGTTGAAGCGCACCTGCACCTTGACGTTCTCCGCCGCCGGCCGGAACGCACCCGCAAGCTTCTGCGCAAATCCTCCGTCCGCATCCGCCGCGCTCCCAAGATGATAGTAACGACCGTCACCGCGCCGGGCGAGCGCTTCCAACATTTCGTCGCCGGTCTTCGCCGAGCCGACGCCGCAGGCGTCAAACGCGATCCCCGCCTGGCGGAAACCGACGACGAGCGCCGCGAGTTGTTCGGGAACGGCGTCGCCGAGGTTGGCGGCCCCATCGGTGATGAGCACGATCCGGTTCTGCGCCTCGGCGGCGAACTGCCGCGTTGCTAGTTGCCCGGCGAGCTTGAGCGCCTCCTCAAGGTTGGTGCCGCCTTCCGCGGGCGTGCGCGCCACCAGCTCGGCAAGCCCACCGGCCTGGTCGCCGGCGACCTGCTCGGCTAACAGGCGCGGCTGGCGTGCGAACCCAACAACGCTGACGACATCGTCAGGGCCTAACAACTTTGCCAGGCTGGCGAACGCGCGCTGGACGGTGGCGGCGCGGTCCTCGCGTTCCATCGACCCGGAAGTATCAACCAACACCGTGAGGTGGAGCGACTGGCCGGCGGCGCGCCCCTGGGAGGCGGTCTTCATCGCGACGCGGACGAGGTTGCGCTGTTGGGCGAACGGATGGGCGGATTGTTCGACGTGGATGGCCACCATCTCGCCGGTCGCGGGTGCCGGGTCGCCGTAGCTAAACGCGTTGTAGAACTCCTCGACGCGCACTCCGGCCGGGTCCGGGCGCTCGCCGCGGGCGATCGCCGCCGCCGCAAGCTGGAAGGAAACATCGCTGACATTCAGCGAGAACGTCGAGACCGGCTGGGCCGCGGCGGCCACCTCGTCAAGCATGGCGGGCGGCACCGGGCGGCGCGGCGCGGCGACTTCCGGATCGGTGTCGGCCGGAGAAATCCCCAAGCCATTTGCTGCCTTGTTCTTGTCCTCGGTGCGGCCTTCATCGCTCAACGCTTGGCCATCCCGATCGCGCTCGAGGGCCTCTTTCTTCGCCTCGCCTTTACCCTTACCTTTCCCCTCGCCCTCGCCCGCCTCGGCGATCGCGGGTGCGCCGGCGGGTGCGCCAGCGGGCGCCTCCGCTGCCGCCTCGGTGGCCAGCGTGGCCGCCGCAGGCGCGTCTCCCTGGCGGGTCGGCGCAATTGCCCCAGGGGTCGGCGCGCTGAATGGATCGGCTGGGCCGCCGCCGCCGCCGCCACCGCTCCCACCGGACCCGCGGACGGCTTGCCCGCGCACCGCATCGCGGTTGTCCTTGGCACCGGCGCCCGAGCCACCCCAGCCGTCGCCGAAGTCCTGGGAATTCCCAAATCCCTCGGCCGGCAGCGCAAGCGCCACCTGCGGGACCGGGACCTCGTCGGGGGTGCTCGCAGCCATGCCTTTCGTCATTGCCGCTGAGGGAGCTGCGGCGACGGCTGGCGACGCTGCGGCCATCCCCTCGCTGATTTCCGCATCGCTGCTGCGCAACCCGGCGATGGCCGCCCCTTCCTCGGTGGCCGCGGCGCGCTGGGCCTGCATCTTGAAGTCACCCGGTTCCGGCGCCGCCGGCGCGTAGGTGGTGAATTTCTCCATCTCCGCGTGCCGCACCGCGTCGGGCCCAACGAGTTTGAAGACCACCAAGGTCCCGGCAATGCACGCCGCGATCATCATCAACGCCGTGCGCGCCGCCCGCCGCGCCACGTGCGGCCGCTCAACCGCCGCAACCGGCGCCGCCGCACCCAAGGCTCCGGCGAGCGCCGCGCGCCGCTCCGGTGCCAGCGCCCATGGCTCCGCGTCCGGCTTGGCCGCCTCGCCGAGCAGCCCGTGGACCGCCTCGATGCGCCGCTTGAAGGCCGCCAGCTCAGGGTTCTCCGCGATGAGCCGCTTCAGGTCTGCGATCTCAAACTCGGACGCCTCGCCAAGCACCCACGCAACAATCCGCGCTTCATGCGCCGGATCGCTCCATGGCTCGGGGCCGTTGTGGTGATTGTCGCCGTTCATGGTGAGTCCTTTCCTTGAAAATCTCGTCGTTGAAAAAATTTTATCCGCGGCTCCCGTCGATCCCGGCACGCCGCAGCGCCTCGCCCATCCCCTTGAGCAGGTGGTGGAGCTTGTAGCCGACGTTCCCCACGCTGAGCCCGGTCCGGTCGCTGATCTCGTTGTATTTCAAATCCTCGTGGTACTTCAGCTCGACCAGCGCGCGGTCCTCCGGGGCCATCTCGGCAAGCAGCAGCCGCATCATCCCGATCGCCTCCAACCGCCCGAGCACCTCCGCGGGCACCTCCGCATTCCCCTCAAGCTCGCCCTCGGGAAGCTCGCGCTCCCGCGAGTGGTCGCGAATGTGGTTGAGCGCCAAGTTCCTCACGCTCCGGAACAACCACGCCCGCGGGTTCTCCACCTCGTCCCAATGCTGGTGGAGCCGCATGAACGCCTCCTGGACCAACTCCTCGGCCACCTCCCGCCGCGCCACAAACCCGTAGGCAAACCGCAACAGCCCGCTCTCCTCGCGGGTAAACAACTCCGCCAGGCTCTCCGCAGGGCGCACCGGCGCCACCGCGCCACCCTTACGCGCTGCGCTCGCTACGCTGGTTGCCGGGGTTTCCATTGCTTTGGGTGCATGATTTCATCGCCGTTCATCCATCAAGACACGCCGGCTCCACCATCCTTGGAAAATTTCCTCCCCAATTGCAAAACCTCCCTTCCCCCAAGGAGCCGCGACTTCCCTTCCCTGCATCATCCCTGGATCTCAAAAAGCAACCCCAGCGGGGTAAAGGGAGATAGCCAAGGGCTGCGCTTCGCTTGCTGGGCTATCGCCCTTTACCCCGTTGGAGTGCTTTGAGTTCTGCTCGCTGCACCTGCGCACCTGCACGCGCCTGAACTCGCCGCTTGCTGCAGGATCCCAACGATCACGTGCGCGCTGTGAACAACCTGTGGATAGGCGTGAACAACGCGGGCGCGACCAAGGAGCAGCGACTCCAGTTGCTTCTCCCCCGTGAGACGCGACTGAAGTCGCGCCTCCTTGAACGCGGGCTAGGCGCTTCTCCCCGACCCTTGCGACGCGACTGAATTCGTCCGTTCTGGGGCATTCGATGTTGGGCATTCGATGTTCGGCCCCCGGCGCGCCTTGAGTCGCGGCTCCATGGATGTGCTGGAGGCAAGCCGGGGGCGGGATGGGGTCGGCGTCCCTTGACATCGCGGGCGGGGTCTCCTACACCCGCCGGCGTCATGGCCACCTACCGCGTTCTCGTTTCGGACCCGATCTCAGAAAAAGGCGTGGAAGCGCTAGCCGCCCACCCGGACATCAGTGTGGATGTCAACACCGGGCTGGCGCCCGAGGAGTTGCTCAAGATCATCGGCAACTACCACGGGTTGGTGGTCCGGTCGCAGACGAAGGTGAGCCGCGAGGTGCTTGCGGCGGCCACCCAGCTTAAGGGGATTGGCCGCGCCGGGGTCGGGGTGGACAACATCGACCGGGAGGCGGCGACCGACCACGGGGTGGTGGTGATGAACACGCCGAGCGGCAACACGATTTCCACCGCCGAGCACGCGTTCACGCTGATGCTCTCGCTGGCGCGGAGCATCCCGCAGGCGCACGCGTCGATCATCGCCGGGAAGTGGGACCGGAAGACGTTCCAAGGGGTTGAAATGTACGGCAAGCGCCTGGCGATCCTCGGGATGGGCCGGATCGGCAGCGAGTTTGCCAAGCGCGCCCAGGCGTTCGGGATGGTGGTCGTCGCCTACGACCCGTTCCTGAGCCAGGCGCGCGCCCAGGCGCTCAAGGTCGAGCTGGCGGCCAGCGCCGACGACGCGCTCCGCGGGGCGGACGTGACCACCCTGCACATGCCGCTCACCGAGGACACGAAGTACCTGGTCAACGCCGAGCGGATCGCCCTGATGAACCCGGGCGCGCTGATCATCAACTGCGCCCGCGGCGGGCTGGCCGATGAGGCGGCCATCGACGCGGCCCTGGCCAGCGGCCAGCTTGGCGGCGTCGCGCTGGACGTCTACGAGGTCGAGCCGCCGGTGGCCGACAACCCACTCTTCCGCCACCCGAAGACCGTGTTTACCCCGCACCTTGGCGCGTCGACCTTCGAGGCCCAGGAAAATGTCGGCATCGAGGTCGCCCACCAGCTGCGCGACTTCCTGACCACCGGCGAGATCCGCAACGCGGTGAACATGCCCAACCTCGACGCCAAGACGCTCGCCGAAGTCGGCGGCTACCTCGACCTCGCCGAAGCACTCGGGAAACTCCTCGCCAAAATCGGCCCGAGCCAGGCCGACGCGATCCGGATCACCTACTCGGGCGCCGTCGCCGAGCTCGACACCGAACTGATCACCCGCAGTGCGATCACCGGCTACCTCGCCAGCGCTCGCAACGAGGCCCAGGTCAACCTGATCAACGCCCCGGCCGTCGCCAAGAGCCTCGGCCTGCGCGTCACCGAGTCTAAGGCCGCGGTGGAAACCAACTACACCGAGCTCATCGAGGCGACCATCGTCAAGGGCGACGACCAAGTCAGCGTCGCCGGCACCTTCCTCGGCAGCCAGCCGCGCATCGTCCACATCGCCGGCCACAACGTCGAGACCGCCCCGTCCGGGCTCTTCATGTTCGTCGAAAACGACGACCGCCCGGGCATCGTCGGCCTCGTCGGCACACTCCTCGGCCAGGCCGGCGTCAACATCGCCAACATGAACCTCAGCCGCTCCGAGGACCGCACCCGCGCCGTCACCGTCATCGAGGTCGACTCACTCCCCAGCGCCGACCTCGTCAAACAACTCAAGGCCGCGCCGGGGATCCTCCGGGTCCTGACCATCGACCTCTAACAAACCGGGGCCGGCATTTCCGGGGAAAACTCCCTTGCCATCCGGGCGCCGATCCCTCTAATCTAACGCAGCATGAAAAAACTCATCGTTCTTGCCTCCGCTTTTCTGGCCCTTGGGGGGATTGCCGCGGCCGACATCCAGGCGCCTCCCGGAGCGGATTACACCTCATCCCGCAAGCTTGGGCGTGCGCTGTCGAACATCCTCTACGGCTTCGTTGAGATCCCCGAGCAGATCGTGCGCAAGACCGACACGTACGGGCGCAAGGCGGGTGGCTCGTGGGGCGTGGTCGAAGGAACGCGCCGGAGCTTCAAGCGGCTTGGCTACGGGTTCTACGAGCTGGTGACCTTTGCCTGCCCGACCTACCGCGGGACGTTCAAGCAACCCTACGAGCGCTGCGGCCAGGATGACCGGATCGAGATGAGCCCGAGCAACGGGATGTCCGAGTTTCCGCCGGAGCTCGGGTTTGAGACCTACTACTCGCACAGCCGGTCGCAGCGGTACTAACCGCCGCGGCTAGCAGCTGCTAGATATTTCCCCGAAGCCCCGCCTTCCTGAGGCGGGGCTTTTTTGTTACCACGGGAGCGCCTGATGTCCGACCAGCCAGAGAAACTGCTACGCGAGGTGTTTGGCCACGGTGGGTTTCGGGCTGGCCAGCGCGAGGTGATTGACGCGGTGCTCGGCGGCGGGCGGGTGCTGGCGATCCTGCCGACCGGGGCGGGAAAGTCGCTGACCTACCAGCTGCCGGGCTTGTTGCTCGGTGGGCTGGCGGTGGTCGTCTCGCCGCTGCTGGCGCTGATGCGCGACCAGGTCGACCGGCTCCAACAACGCGGCGTCCGCGCGGCGCGGCTCGACTCGAGCCAGCCGCCCGCCGAACAGGCGAGCGTGCTCGCCGCGGCAGCCAGCGGCGCGCTCGACTTCCTCTACCTCTCGCCGGAGCGGCTCGCCCAGCCGGCGACATTCCAACAACTGCGCAAGCTCGCTGTTGGGCTGTTCGTCATCGACGAGGTCCACTGCTACAGCGAGTGGGGCCACTCGTTCCGGCCTGACTTCCTGCGCCTCCCCGGGTTGGTCCGGCGGCTCAGGCCGCGCGCGCTCCTGTGCCTGACGGCCACGGCCACCGCGGCGGCCGCGCGCGAGATCCGCCGGGCATTCTCGATCAAGGCCGGGGCGACGATCACCGGCCCGGGCGCCAGGGCCAACCTCAGCTACCACGTCAGCGCGCTGGCCGCCGCCGAGCGGTTCCCCGCGCTGCTCGAGCGGCTGGCAGCCAGCCGCGGCCAGGCGGCAATCGTCTACGTCATCCGCCAGGAAACCGCGGTCGACGTCGCCGGGCGCCTCGCCGCCGCCGGCATCCCCGCCCACGCCTACCACGCCGGCATGGACAGCGACGGGCGCGCCCACGTCCAACACGGGTTCCTCAGCGGCGCAATCCAGGTCATCGTCGCCACCATCGCCTTCGGCATGGGCATCGACAAACCCGACGTCCGCCGCGTCATCCACTACAACCTCCCGAAATCCCCGGAGGGCTGGCTCCAGGAAAGCGGCCGCGCCGGCCGCGACGGACTCCCCGCCATCGCCGAGGTCTTCGCCTGCGCCGAGGACCTCCCGGTGTTGGAAAACTTCGCCTGCGCCTGGCTGCCTAACAGCGTCGCGCTCGCCCGGGTGTTGGAGCGGGTGTTTGGCGGCGGATTGCTTTCGGTTTACGACCTTTCGACCACCTTCGACATCCGCCGCGAGACCCTTGAGCACCTCCTCGTGCGCCTCGAGCTCGACGGCTGGATCCGCCCGGTCGCGCGGACCTGGAAACGCGCCCGGGTCATCCCGCTGCGCCCGCCCGCATCCCTCGTCGCAAGCATGCCGAAGTCGCTGCGTGGCGAGGCAGGCGCGCTGCTCGCCGCCGCCGGCGCGCTCGACCTTCCGGCGCTGGCCGCCGACCACGGTTGCAGCGTTGCGCGGCTCCACCGGGTCATCGACGAGTGGCGCGCCGGCGGGGACGCCGAGGTCCGCCGCTGGCACGTGTTGTTGGAGGTGCGGATCCTCCGCGTGCCGCCGGCGCTCGCCGAACTGGCCGACGCCTATCAGAAAATGTTGGACCAGCAGGCGCAGGCGGCGCTCGCCCGGCTCGCGGCGGTGGTCCGGCTGGTGACGACGCGCGGGTGCGTCGAGCGCGGGTTGCTGGCGGTGTTTGGCCAGCGTCCGGCGGGCGGTTGCGGCCAATGTTCGAGCTGCCTGGGGAACTGGCCGCCGCGCACGCTGGTTGGCGCGGATGCCGCGCCGCCGGACGCCGCCGAGCTCGACGCAATCCGCATGCTGGTGCGCGAACGCCACGCGCCGTTGCGCACCGCGCCCCAGCTGGCGCGCTTCCTGTGCGGGCTTTCCAGCCCGGCGGCAGCGCGCAAGCGGCTCGACCGCCACCCGTGCTTCGGGCGGCTCGCGCGGCTGCCGTTCTCCACGGTGGCCGCGTATGCGGCGGTCGCGCTTGGCCGTTAGAACAGCCGGGGATAGAAAACCGAAAGCCGCCGGCAGGTTTCCCTGCCGACGGCCCGTGTTCCGGGTACCACGTTAGGTGAGGCTGTTAGCGCCCACCGGGGCCGTGTGGCGGCGGACCGCCACGGCCAGGGCCATGCGGCGGTGGTCCGCCGGGCCCAAATCCAGGGCCGTCTTTCGGCCGAAGTTCATCCATGGTCAGCGCGCCGTCACCGTTCTCGTCGTGCTCGAGGAGCGCCTCGCTGGCGTCGTCGATTTCCTTGTTGGACAGGTTGCCATCATGGTTCTTGTCGAGGACGCGCAGCAGCGGCGACGGTCCTTGCGGGCGTGGCGGGCGCGGCCGGTCGTTCGGGCCGCGCGGGCCGTCGGCTTCCGGGGCGCCGGCCTCCGGGCCGGCGGGCGGCGGGCCTTGCGGGCCGGCATCGGGACCACCAGGCGGCGGGCCGTGCGGGGCCTCGCCGTCCTTGGGTGCCGGCGGCGGGCCATGCGGGCGGCCACCCTCGGGCTCCGGCTTCTCCCCATCCTTGCGCGGCGGCGGCGAGAGTTCCTTCTCGCTGAGCCTGCCGTTGCCGTTCTCGTCAAGCGTCCTCAGGCTTTCCGGCGCCTTCTTGACTTCCTCGGCGCTCAGGCGGCCGTCGCGGTCAAGGTCGAGCGCGCCGATGAGCGGCGGCGGTGGCGGTGGCGGCGGCTTCTGCCCTTGCGCTTCTTCGGGCAATTGGGCGCTCGCGGTGGCGCCAAGGATCATCCCCAACAGCAATACATTCCGGGTTGCTTTCATGTTTTTGGTCGGTTGCGGTTGTGCAACTGGAGCGACCCTAGCAAACGGTGAATTAAGATCCGGTTAACCGTGGAAATTATTTTCGCCAGGCGCGCAGCTTCATGATGTCTTAATGAAGCATGTGACATTCTCTGCCCGCTGATGAAATTGCTCGTCGTCGAAGATGAACCCGCGTTGTTGCGCACCCTCGGGCGGGCACTGCGCGAGGAGGGCTACGCGGTGGACACCGCCGAGGACGGCGCCGAGGGGCTGCGCATGGCCGAAGCCCACGACTACGACGCGCTGGTCCTCGACGTGATGCTCCCGGCCATCGACGGCTGGGAAATCCTCCGCCGGCTGCGCCTCGTCAAAGCCACTCCGGTGCTCATGCTCACCGCCCGGGACGCGACTGCCGACCGAGTCCGCGGGCTCGACCAGGGGGCTGACGACTACCTCGTCAAACCATTCGACCTCCACGAGTTGTTTGCCCGGCTGCGGGCGATCATCCGGCGCCGCGCCGGCACCCCGCGCGGGTCGCTCACGATGGGCGACATCCACCTCGACCTCAACGCCAAGCGGGTCGAACGGGGCGGGATAATCGTCACCCTCACCGCCCGCGAGTACTCGATCCTCGAATACCTCGCGCTCCACCGCGGCGAGCTCGTCACCCGCACCGACCTCTACGAGCACCTCTACGACGAGAACGCCGACACCCTCTCCAACCTCCTCGACGTCCACGTCTTCGCGATCCGCAAGAAACTCCGCCAGGACCTCATCACCACCCGCCGCGGCCTCGGCTACTGCATCGAATGAAACTTCCGCGCTCCATCCGCTGGCGCATCCTGCTCTGGTTCGGGTTTCTCCTCGGGGCACTGCTCGCCGGGTTCGGCGCCACCGGCTACCAGCTGCAGCGGCTCAGGTTGTTAGGCAAGGTCGACGAGGACCTCGGCAACCGGCTGGCGATGTTGAGTGGCGAGCTGCGGCTTACGGGTGCGCCGCCGCGGCCGCGGCCGCGCCCGCCATTTGACCCTGCGCTCGACCCCGAGCGGCCGCGCCGCCCGAATCCGCCGCGCCCCGGGGCCGGACTGGCCGACGGCCCGGCCGACGGCCCCGCCCGTCCCATCGGTCCTGACGGGCCGCCGAACGGGCCAAATGGTCCCGGGGACGGCTTCGGCGGGCGCCCGGACGGGTTTCGCCCGGAGGGGCCGCCGCCGGACGGCCGGCCGGCCGAGCTGGTGCTGCCCGCGGATGTGCGCAAGCAGGTGGCTGAAGATGGCTATTACTTTGTCATCTGGGGCCAAGGGGGTGAGCTCCGGGAGCGCTCGGACACACTCGAGGGCTTCAGCGTTCCGCCGCGCCCGAGCCGGGACATGCGCACCCTGGTGCGCAGCCGCGGGGATTTCCGGGAAGCGTACCATTTCAACGAGCGCGGCGGCGGAGTGGCGGTCGGCTGTTCGATTGCGCCGCTGCTCGCCGACCTGCGCGCCGAGCAGGCGCGGTTGTGGGCGGCCGGCGTCGGGGTGCTGGCGCTCGGGCTTACCAGCTGCTGGGTCATCACCGTGCGCTCGCTGCGCCCGATCGATGAAATCAGCGCCGCAGCCAAGCGGATCGCCGCCGGTGAGCTCTCCGAGCGCATCGCCGTCGATGCGCCGGAAAATGAACTCGGCGAGCTTGCCGCAGTCCTCAACCAGACGTTCGCGCGGCTTGACGAGGCGTTTGCCCGCCAAGTCCGGTTCACCGCCGATGCCTCCCATGAGCTGCGCACCCCGCTGGCCATGATGATTTCCGAAGCCCAGACGACCCTCGCCCGCCAGCGCGACGCCCACGACTACCGCGAAGCGCTCGAACATTGCCACGACGCCGCCCAGCGGATGCGCGCGCTCGTCGCCGCACTCCTCGACCTCGCACGCCTCGACGCCCAGCCGGACCGCGCCCAACCACCCGCCACCATCGACCTCGCCGCCTGGCTCGCCGAGGCATTGGACAGGCTTGAGCCGCTTGCCCAGGATGCCGGCTGCCGGGTCGAGCGCCAGCTCCAGCCGGTCTGGATTGCCGTGGATGAGACTCGCCTCTCGTTGATCCTCAACAACCTGTTCACCAACGCCGTCCACTACAACCAGCCCGGCGGGCTCATCCGGGTCACCTGCGGCCACGCCGGCGAGCGCGCCTTCCTCACCATCCAGGACACCGGCCAGGGGATTTCCGCCGACGACCTCCCGCACATCTTCGACAGGTTCTTCCGCGCCGACCTCGCACGCTCACGCGCCCACGGACGCGTCGGCCTCGGCCTCGCCATCTGCCAGGCCGCGGTGCTCGCCGCGGGCGGCTCGCTCACCGTCACCAGCACCCCGGGCGCAGGCAGCACCTTCTCCGTCAACCTCCCTGCTCGCCCGCCTATGCCTCCCGCCGCGGTGGATTTATTGAAAGCAAATTAGTTTTCCACAGGCCGCGAATAGCCTATGAACTTACTTAGTTGATTCCGCTTATCGGCAGTTAATGCTGGCACCCACCGCTCATGGACGCGCATTCCACACCTTCACTTGGGAGCCCAGGGGTGGCTTGGCCGGAGCTCATCGAGGATCTTCCTGACGGCATCCTGCTGCTCAGCGACGAGTGGCGGATCAACTATCTCAACCCCGAGGCCGAGCGGATCCTCTCGCGGCGCCGAGTCGAGCTCCTTGGCAAGATTTTGTGGGATGAGTTCGACCCTCGCCCCGGGGCCATCTTCGGGCCCCCGCTTGAAACCCTCCTGCACCGGCATCTCCCGTTCACCACCCACCTCCACGCCGGCTGGCCGCTTGTCTCGCTCACCGTCACCGGCTGGCCAATCAGCTCCGGCATCGCCCTGCACCTTCGCGATTGCTCCGCGCCACCCGCTGACCCGCCGCCTTCCGGCCCTCCTAGTGACCCGCCCGCGCATGGCGACCAATCGCTTTCCGGACGCCTCCAGCACGCCAGTGCCAGGGCCGGCGAACTCGCCCACGACCTCAACAACGTTTTTGCCACCGTCCTGATGTCCAGCGAGATCATCAAGGGACTAAGCACCGACCCGCTGGTCCTCGAACTCCTCGCCCGCATCGAGTCCAGCGCCCGCTGCGGCGTCTCCCTCGTCCAGTCCGGCCTCCCGTTCTCCCGCCGTGGCGGACCCGCTACCGCCCGCCACGACCCGCTCTAGTCACCCCGCCGGCCCGCCTGGCGCCCACCCAAGCCCCCCTTGCGGCCCGGGTTTTTTCTCGACCCCGTTGAAATTCAATGGCTAAACCATGACCATCAGATGCGCTCTGACGCTCCATCTGACCCCCACGCCCCCACGCCCCACCCCCCACCGCCATGAAAACCCTAGCACCTCCATCCAACCTCCTGGTTGTCGACGACGACGAGACGATCCGCCACCTGTTAGGCAGGGCTGCACTTGACCATGGCTGGCAGCCGCTGGGAGCGGCCAGCGGGAATGAGGCGCTGGAGATTGCCCACGAGGGGATTGAGGCGGTGGTGCTGGACTATGCGATGCCCGGGCTTGACGGGCTTGAAACGCTGACGGGGTTGCGCGAGCGCTTCCCGGGCCTGCCGGTGGTGATGCTCACCGGGTTGAATGACGCGGAAACCGCGGTGCGCGCGCTGCGTGCCGGGGCGAGCGAGTATCTGACCAAGCCCTTCGAGATGAAACGCCTGTTCAACGTGCTTGCGAGTGCGCGCCAGGCGCGCCGGGCCGAGACACTGCCGCAGGTTCCCGCAAGCGGCCAGCGGGCGGTGTGCCTTGAGAGCACCAGCCCGCGGATGGTCGACCTTTACCGGCAGATGGAGAAGGCCGCGACGCTCAACAGCACGATCCTGCTCCACGGCGAGAGCGGCACCGGCAAGGTCTACTTCGCCCGGGAAATCCACCGGATGAGCACCCGGCGCGATGCCCCATTCGTGGCGATGAACTGCGTGGCGCTGCCGCGCGAGCTGCTTGAAACCGAGCTCTTCGGTCAGGAGACCGGCGGGGCGGGAGTCGCCGCAGCGACCCGTGCGGGCTCGCTTGACCAGGCCTCTGCCGGGACCCTGTTCCTTGACGAGATCGGCAGCGTCCCGAAGGAGCTCCAGCCGAAATTGCTCAACTTCTTCCAGCACCGCGAGTACTTCCGGGTCGGAGGGAGCACGCTGCTGACCAGCAACGCCCGCGTCATCGCCGCGACCAACGTCGACCTCGGCTCCCTGGTAGCTGCCGGCGCGTTCCGCGAGGACCTCTACTACCAGCTCAACATCATCGAGCTGACCATCCCGCCGCTGCGCGAGCGCACCGCCGACATCCCCGGCATCACCACCAGCGTGCTTGCCCACATCGCCGCCACCCGCGGGCTTCCAGGCTGGAGCGTTTCACCCGCCGCCCTCGAGCTCCTCCAAAACTACACCTGGCCAGGCAACATCCGCCAGCTCGAGAATATCCTCCAGCGAACCACTGCCTCGACCGAGGCGACCGTCCTCGAGCCGGACGACTTCCACCCGCTCCTGAGCACCAAGGCCGGCCTCACCTCCGGAAAAAGCCACACGCTCCAGGAAATCGAGCGCGAAGCATTCATCAAGGCCTTCACCCGCAACGGCAGGAAAAAGGCCCAGACCGCCCGCGAACTCGGCATCTCCGAACGCTCGGTCTACAACCTCCTCGCACGCTACAAACTCAAGTAGCCGGGGCCGCGGCAGCGGGTGCCGGGAATCTTCTCCCGCCCCTCCGGCGAGAACTTCGACCTCGACCTGCCGACCTTCGACTTGTGGAAGTACCGCCGGGGGGACTCGAACCCCCACGGGCATTGCTGCCCTGCGGATTTTAAGTCCGCTGTGTCTACCATTCCACCACGGCGGCGACTGGCGAGGGGGTTATGGGGTTTTTTGGGTGATGGCTGCAATCGCCTTCTTCAGGGCCGGGTGCAAATCTGAGTCAGCCGGGTTGTCGAGGGCTGCTTGGAGGTCGGGGAGCGACTTGGGCGACCCGAGGCGTGAGAGGATGCGCACGGCCGACTCGCGGAGGCTCCCCTGGGTCTTGCGGAAGCTCTCGAGCACGGTGTCCTCGGCGATGGGGCCAGCGGCGGCGTAGGTGGCTTCCCAGGCGACCGGGTCGCGGCGCCAGAAGTCGTCGAGGATCGGGAGGACGTCGGGTTCCTGTTCCTTGAGGAGCAGGGTGATGAGCGCGGGCGGGACGGGCAACTGGTTGTTGACGAGCCCTTGGACGGCGCGCATGGCGGCATCCGCGGCGAGGTCCTCGTCGGTGGACCAAACGATGAGGGCCTCGGCGATGTGGCCTTTGAACTCGGCGTCGCCCTCGGAGAGGAGCTGGATGAGGCGGCGGACGATGTCCGGGCGGAACTTGAGCGGCTCGACCTTGCTGAGGCGCTCGGCAGCGCGGCCGGCGCGCGGGAGGTCGATGCTTTCGAGTTCGCGCAGGTTGAGGGCGAAGAATGCCGGGTCTTGCGGGTCGGCAAGGGCGGCGCCGGGGTCATCGAACGGGAGGTCGGCGACAAACAGCTCGATGGTGCGCTCGGCGGTGAAGATCCGGCCGAGTTGGCCGAGGCGCAGGCAGTGTTGCTGGAGATCGGTGAACGACGCCTGGGTCCCCTGGAGGACCATGAGGAACTCGCCGCTTTCGCGGCGCGGGTAAAGGTGGGAATAGAGGTCAGCGCCGGCGGTCCTGATCAGGTAGTCCTTGATCTCCACCTTGGCCACCTCCCGGACGCCGCGCAGCCAGACGGCCATGACCTGCTCGGCCCCAAGGTCGCCGCGGACCTTGCGTTCATCCTCGCGGGTGCGCACGACGACGCTGTAGCCCATTTTTTGCAGCGCCTCCTCGGCGGATTCGGTGCGGACTTCGACGGCTGGCGGCAGCCCGGACGGGATCACCGCGCCGGGCGCCACCGGCAACGGCACCGCCAGCGGCACGACCGCGAGGACGACCAGCCCGACGAGCCCGAACTGGAGCGCGCGCAGGCGGTTGTCGCGGTTGGCGAGGAGGAAGAACCCGGTGGCGATCAGCGCCGCGGCGGCCACCACGGCAAACCGCTCCGCCAGCGGAAAGCGCGCGAAATTCAGCTCCGAGTCGATGAAGAAGAGTGCCCCCGCGGCGAAGATGACCAGCGCGCCGATTCCCCCGGCGAGGAGCCGCAGGACCGCGGTGCCACCGCCTACGGGCGACGGTTGCTTGATCTCGCGGACCGGGACGGGAGCGGCGACGACCGCGGCGACCTTCGGGAACTGGGCCAGCGGCGCGCCGCGCTTCTCTCCGGGGAACACCCGCTCGATCTTCACGACAACCTCGTCGTTGACCCGAAACTGCCGCTCGCAATTGCCGCACTCGACCATCTTGCCGTGCAAGCCGGTGGCGACCTTGAATTTTTGCGCGCAGCCTGGGCAGCGGATCTGGATCAGCGGCCCGGTGGAATCTGGGGAATCGGTCATGTTGCGTGTGCAGAATCGCTGGAACCTCGGAAAACTCAATCCTTCACGGGGGGAAAATCTCGCCCCGGCGCCGCCACGCTTGCCGGGGCGCCCGCGCAACGCTAGGGAGGAGCCACATGCTCCCGCAAATCCAAGCACTTCTCGTCCTCCAGGACCGCGACCAGCGGCTCATCGCGGTGGACAAAGACCTCGCGAAAATCCCCGTCGACGAGAAGCGCGCCGCCACCCACCTCAGCGACGACCAGCGTGCAGTGGACGCCGCCAAGGCCGCGGTGATGGCCAACGAGGTGGCCATCAAGAGCGTCGAGCTCGAGATCCAGACCCGCAAGCAGACGGTCACCCGCCTGAAAAACCAACAGTTCGAGACCCGCAAGAACGAGGAGTTCCAGGCGCTCGGCCACGAGGTGACCCGCTACGAGGCGCAGGTCGACGAGCTTGAGACCCGCGAGCTCGAGTTCATGGAAAAGGCCGACTCACTCAAGGCCGCTCTCAAAGTGGCGGAGGCCGCTCTGGCGCTGACCCAGCGTGGCGTCGACCAGGAGATCGCCGAGCTGCGCGAGCGCGCGACCCACCGGCGCGCCGAGGCCGCCGAGGTGCTCGCCAAGCGCAACGAGCTTGCCGCGGCGATCGACGCCAGCCTGTTGTCGCTCTACGACCGGCTGATGAAGGCCAAGGCCGGCCAGGCGGTCGTCGCGGTGACCCAAGGCCAGTGCGCCGGCTGCCACATGCGCCTGATTCCCTCGACGCTCATCAAGGTCCAGGCCGCCCAGGAGATCACCCAGTGCGAAAACTGCGGCCGGATCCTCTTCGAACTCTGAGCACCGCCCACTTCCAACTCATCGCTACCCACTGATCACTGACCACTGATCACTTTGCACTCTTCCATGATCCCCAACGTCCTCGCCGAGCGCTACGCGTCCCCTGCCCTGCAAGCCATCTGGTCCGCCGAAGGGCGCATCGTCCTTGAGCGGGAATTCTGGATCGCGGTGATGAAGGCCCAGCGCGAGCTCGGGCTCGACATCCCGGCCGAGGCGATCGCCGCCTACGAGGCGGTCAAGGGCCAGGTCGACGCCGGCTCGATCATGGCCAGGGAACGGGTCACCCGCCACGACGTCAAGGCGCGCATCGAGGAGTTCAATGCGCTGGCGGGCCACGAGCAGGTCCACAAGGGGCTCACGTCGAGAGACTTGACCGAGAACGTCGAGCAACTCCAGGTGTTCCGCTCGCTCCAGGCGGTGCGCGCCAAGTCGGTCGCGGCGCTGCGCCGGATGCGCGAGCGCGCCGAGGCGTGGAGCGAGTTGGTCCTGACCGCGCGGACCCACAACGTCGCGGCCCAGCCGACGACGCTCGGCAAGCGGGTGGCGATGTTTGGCGAGGAGCTGCTCAACTCGCTCGACGCGCTCGATGCGGTGATCGCCCGCTACCCGGTCCGCGGGCTCAAGGGCGCGGTCGGCACCCAGATGGACCAGCTTTCGCTCTTCGCCGGGGATGCCGCCAAGGTCGCCGAGCTTGAGGGCCGCGTCGTCGCCCACCTCGGGATGCCCGCGCTCTGGACCAACGTCGGCCAAGTCTATCCGCGCTCGCTTGACCTGCGCGTCGTCGCCGCCTTGACCGAGCTTGCTTCGGGCCCGTCGTCGCTGTGCAAGACGCTGCGGCTCATGGCCGGCCACGAGACCGCCAGCGAGGGGTTCGCCCCCGGGCAAACCGGCTCAAGCGCGATGCCGCACAAGATGAACTCGCGCTCGTGCGAACGGGTCAACGGGTTCCACGTCATCCTCAAGGGCTACCTGGCGATGGCCGCGGGCCTCGCCGGTGACCAGTGGAACGAAGGCGACGTTTCCTGCTCGGTCGTGCGCCGGGTGATGCTGCCGGACGCGTTTTTCGCCCTCGACGGGTTGTTTGAAACCTTCCTGACGATCCTCGACCAAATGGACGCCTTCCCGGCCATGATTGCCGCGGAGACCGCCCACTACCTGCCGTTCCTGATGACGACGACCATCATGATGGAGGCCGTCAAGGCTGGCGTCGGCCGGGAAGCCGCCCACAAGGCGATCAAGGAGCACGCCGTCGCCACCGTCAACGACCTGCGCGCCGGGACCATCGAGCGCAACAACCTGGTCGCCCGACTCGCCGACGACCCGCGCCTCGGCCTGACCCGCCCCGCCTTGGACGCCATCCTCGCCCGCGGCGACCAGGAATCCGGCGCCGCCAAGGCGCAGATCGCCCATTTCAGCGCCGCCGTCCGCTCCCTGGAAGCCGCCGACCCGGCTGCCGCCGCCTACGCCCCGGGGACGATCCTTTAGCCGGCTGTCGCGCCAATGCGGCTGCGCCGTCAAAGCGTCGCCCACTTTGAAGTGCGGTGGGATGGAGCCCCCGCGTGTCGCGCGCCAAAGCGCCGAACTAGCACCCGCAGCCGCCGCCGCCGCCGCCACCGCCGCAGCAGCCGCCATTGGCTTGGGCCATGTCGTCGTCGGTCGGGACCCGGCCGAGTTCCAGGGTGGTGGAAACGTAGCGGCCGATGAGCTTTTGGATGTCCTGGAGTTCCCGCTGGGCGTCGAGGAAGTCCTTAGCGATCTCGTTGTTGAGCAATGCCTCACGGGACGCTTCAAAATCCGCGATCTCCTTCGGGCTGAGTTGCATTCCGGCCTGCTGCTTCTGGTGGAGCGACTCGCCTTGGAAATGGACGTCCTGGTATTGCTTGCGGGCGTTGTCGTCGTCCAGAAAGCGCTCGACCTGGCCGAAGAGCACGAGGAACTCCGGGTCGCCGGCGATGGCGGCGCAGAGGTCTTTGGTCTTGTCCAGGACGGTGGAGGATTCAGCGGTAAGGGCCATGGGGCGTAGGTAACCTGCCAGCGCCCCCTTGGCAAATCCGAATCATCGCCGAATTCCACCCGCCCGCCAGTCCGATCACTGGCCGGCAAGCGTCCGGGCAATCGCCGCGTCCACAGTGAACTGGTCGGCTCCGGTGAGCTGCGGAACTTGGCCAACATCGACCTGGTACTCGAACGCCTTGACCGGTTTGACCCCCTGAACCTCGGAAAGCAGGTAGACGCGGATGGTCATCGCCTCCTTGCCGGTGGCTCCCGGCAGGTTGGTGATCGCCCAACTGACCCGGTTGGCCCCGTCGCGCGCCCCGCCGATGACGATGTCCGCCTCGCGGTCGTTGACGACCCGGTGGTTGCTAAGCTCGTTGACGACCACCTGGACGTCGCGCCCCGGCGCGTAGATATACACCTTGGCAAGATACTTCGGGGCGGGGACCGCGGCGGGCACCGGCGGGACCACGCCGCTGGGCGCAAAATCCGCGGTTTCATCGAGATACGACAGGTTCCCGGCGCCGATCTCGGCGCGCTCGGCAGGCAGCGCCGCGAGGCTGACGAAATCCGCCGCGTCAAACTTCCACGCGGCGCCCTCCTGGACGAACGAGACGACGAACAAGTTGTCGGTCGGCTCGCCGCCGACGCCGAAGTCGACCTTGCCAAAATAGCTGAGCTTGGCGGTCCGGCCGACCTGCTTCGCCATGACCCGGCGCAGCCCGGCGAGCGCGGGCGGCGCCGCGGGAACCTCGAAAACCGCCGCCGGATACGCCCGCCGCTCGGACACCAGGCGGTTGCGCACCTGCCCCTGGCGGTGGCTCGCGGTGGCCGCCTGCCAGGCCGCCACGTTGCGGGTCATCAACGCGTTGCGCCACTGGCTGTAGACCTGTTCGAGCACCTCCGGGCGGACGTCGGCCTGGGCGTGGGCGAGCGCGCCGGTGGCCAGCCAAACCATGGCACCCAGGATCAGGCCAGCGCTGCGTTGCATGCCGCCCATTGGACGCGGATTTCCATGCCACGGCAACGAAATCTCCGCCACTCTAGCGAAAAATTTGGTTCCCACTGGAAACGGATGGACAAGCCCGACTGATGACTCGATGTTTCCGCCGCGCCTACCTGCCGAACTCCACTCCCTCCGCGTTCCTTTTTCTCCCCATGAACTCATTGGTCAAATCCCCTCCCATCGGGGAAGCTCGCGAGCGCGAACTGCTCAAAGACGCGACGACCTATGTTTACCGTGAGACCGCCCAAGGGCCGCTCCACGTCCACCTGTTCTTCCCTGCCGACTGGTCGCCGGACGACCGCCGTCCGGGCGTGTTGTTCTTCCACGGCGGCCTCTGGGAAGCGCCCATGCCGACCCAGTTCGTCCCCCACGCGCTGCATTTCGCCCACCGTGGCGCCATCGGGATCACCGTGGAGACCCGCACCTTCAACAGCCACCGGACCGGCCCAATGGAAGCCATCGAGGACGCCCACGGTTTGCTCCTCTGGTTGACCGAGAATGCCTCCTACCTCGGGTTGGATGCCGCCCGGATCGTCCTTGGCGGTGCGTTTGGCGGCGCGTTTCTCGCCCTTTCCCACGGGATGCTCGCCGAGCAACCCGCAGCGATCGCCCCGCCGGCGGCCATGATCCTCTTCAGCCCGCTGGTCAACACCACTCCCAAGGGCCTCGCCTCCGAGCGCTTCCCGGACCTCAAAACCGCCAAAAAGCTCAGCCCGACGGCGCTCATCCGAAAAAAACTCCCGCCCAGCATCATCTTCCAAGGGGCCGCCGACCGGACCCTGCCGCTTGAGCACGTCGAGCGCTTCGCCAAAGGGATGCGCCGCAAGCGCAACCGCTGCGACTTCATCGAGTTCCCCGGCGCCGAACACAGCTTCTTCAATTTCAACGTCAGCCAGCACCACTTCGAGCTCACGTTGCGCGACGCCGACCGGTTCCTGGTCGACCTCGGGTTGCTCGCGCCGGAAATCGGCGAGGATCTCGACTAACATCCCGGCACCCGCCGGGTTGCCGGAACCGCCGGATTGGATCGGCGTGCGGCATAATTCGTGCTTGGCACTGGGGGGATGCTGCCGTTTATTTCCGGCCGCTCTGCCGGGGGCGGCCGGGGTGCGCGTGGCGTGCCTCCCTCGCTTCCGGCGCGGCTGGTTTCCGTTGATTTTCCGCTGATTTGTCCCTGATCCCCCGGCCCCGACCGCCCCATGCACTCTCCGTACCACTCCAGCAGCCCTGCCGCTCCCGGAAGCCTCCATTCCTTTGACGAGGAAAAGGACAACTGCGGGATGGGCGCGCTCATCAACATCCACGGGAAGCGCTCCTACGACATTCTCGACCTTGCCCTGTGCTCGGTGTGCAACATGACCCACCGCGGCGCGGTCGATGCCGACATGAAAACCGGCGACGGCTCCGGCGTCCTCACCCAGATCCCCTACCCGCTTTTCCGCAAGGCCGCCGCCAAGCTCGGCGCTTCGTTCTCCAATGACACCGACCTGGCCGTCGGCGTGTTCTTTTTCCCGCTCGGCAATGCCAGCGTGATGACCGAGGTGAAGGACATCACCCGCCAGATCGTCGCCAAGCGCGGCATCTCGCTGCTCGGCTGGCGCGAAGTCCCGGTCAATCCGGGTGAGTTGGGCAGGATCGCCCAGAAAAGCCAGCCGCACGTCGAGCACCTCATGATGGGCCGCCCGGACGGCTGGAGCGACGACCACTTCGAGCGCCAACTCTACCTGTGCCGCCGGGAAATCGAAAAGCTCACCGCGACGATCGCCGACTTCTACATCCCGTCGTTTTCCCACCGGTTGATTTCCTACAAGGCGCTGGCGATGCCCTCGGCGTTGCGCGCGTTCTATTCCGACTTGCAGGACTCCGACTACCAGGTCGCCATTTCCCTCTACCACCAGCGGTTTTCGACCAACACGTTCCCCGCCTGGCCGCTCGGCCAGCCGTTCCGGATGCTCTGCCACAACGGCGAAATCAACACCGTGCGCGGCAACCGCAACTGGATGGCCTCCCGCGAGGAGTTCTTCGAATCCGACATCTGGGGCGACGACATCGAGCTGGTCAAAAACCTCATGCGCCCGGGCGAGTCGGACTCCGCCTCGCTCGACCACGCGCTCGAGCTCCTCGTCCTCTCCGGCCGCTCGCTTGAGCACGCGATGAGCATGCTCGTCCCGCCCGCCTACCGCAACGACCTCGACATCTCCGACGAACTGCGCGGGTTTTACCAATACGTCCGGTCATTCTCCGAACCGTGGGACGGCCCCGCCGGACTCGTCTACACCGACGGGATCCGCGTATGCGCGTCGCTTGACCGTAATGGCTTGCGCCCGTCGCGCTACAAGCTCACCGAGGACGGCCTGCTCTACATCGGCTCGGAAACCGGCGCCGTCGAAATTCCCGACGCCCGCGTCATCCGCAAGGGCCGCCTCGGCCCTGGCCAGATCATGGCCATCGACACCTCCACCGGGGTCATCCGCTTTGACTCCGAGGTCAAAGAGGACCTCGCCCGGCAAAAACCCTACGCCCGCTGGATCGATGAAAACCAGGTCGCCCTCAGCGAGTTCGTCTCGCCCAAGGCGCACGCACCCGACGAGGACTTCGACCCGCTCCAGCTCTCCCGCCTGCAAGTCGCCCACGGCGTCTCGCTTGAAGAGCTCGACATGGTCTTCCCGCCGATGATCTCCGGCGCCCAGGAGGCGGTCTTCTCCATGGGCGACGACATCCCGCTCGCCGTCCTCTCAAGCTACCCACGCCTGCTCTTTACCTATTTCAAGCAGCTGTTTGCGCAGGTCACCAACCCGCCGATCGACCCGATCCGCGAGTGGGCAGTCATGAGCCTCTCGGCCGGCCTTGGCCCTGAGCGCAACCTTTTGGGAGAGACTCCGGAGCACGCCCGGCTGGTGAGCCTTGAATCGGCGGTTCTTTTTGAGCAAGAGCTCGAGAAAGTCAAAAACCTCGCCGAGCACGGGTTCCCGAGCCGCACGATCGACGCGACCTGGCCGGTTGCCGAAGGCGCCGCCGGAATGCACAAGGCGATCCTGCGGGTCTGCGCGGAAGCCGAGGCCGCGGTCGACTCGATGGTCCACGTGCTGGTCATTTCCGACCGGGCGATGTCCGCCGAGCGGGTCGCGATTCCGTCGCTGTTGATCACCGGGGCGGTCCACCACCACCTCAACCGGGTGCGCAAGCGGATGCGCGCCTCGCTCGTCGTGGAAACCGGCGAGGTCCGCGATACCCACCAGATCGCCTGCCTGTTTGGCTGCGGCGCCACCGCGGTTTGCCCGTATCTTGGCTATGCGACTGTCCGCCAAGTCATTGCCACCGACAACCGCGGCAAGCTTGGCGACATCGCCGCCGCCAAGGGGATGTCCAACTACCGCAAGGCGCTCGAGAAGGGCCTGCTGAAGATCATGTCGAAGATGGGCATCAGCGTGCTCAACTCCTACCAGGGCGCGCAGGTTTTCGAGGCGATCGGGATTGGCAAGGATGTCATCAGCGAGTGCTTCACCGGGATCAAGTCGAAGATCGGTGGCATCGGGTTTGCAGAGATCGCCGAGGAGTCGCTCATCCGCCACCGCGCCGCATGGGACACGGAGGTTCCCGCCGGCGAGTCGCTCAACCTCGGCGACCCGGGATACAACCGCTACCGCAAGGCCGGCGAGCGCCACGCGCTGACGACCGACGTCATCAAGAATTTCCACACCTTCGTGAAATCCGGCAAGGCCGAGGACTACGAAGAGTATGTCCAAGCCTCGCTGGAGACCACCCCGGTCGCCATCAAGGACCTCCTCGCCTTTGTCCCCGCCGCCACCGGCCCGATTCCGCTCGATCAGGTTGAGCCGATCGAGTCGATCCGCCGCCGGTTCACGACCGCGGCGATGTCGCTTGGCGCCCTCTCGCCCGAAGCCCACGAAACCCTCGCCATCGCCATGAACCGCATCGGCGGAAAAAGCGACTCCGGCGAGGGCGGCGAGGACTCGGCCCGCTACAAGCCGTACCCGAACGGCGACCTGGCGCTCTCACGCATCAAGCAGGTCGCGTCCGGCCGCTTCGGCGTCAGCGCCTACTACCTCGTCAATTGCGACGAAATCGAAATCAAGATGGCCCAGGGCGCCAAGCCCGGCGAGGGTGGCCAGCTTCCCGGCAAGAAGGTCAACGCGCTCATTGCCCGCCTGCGCCACACCCAGCCAGGCGTCCAGCTGATTTCCCCGCCGCCGCACCACGACATCTACAGCATCGAGGACCTCGCCCAGCTCATCCACGACCTCAAGGAGATCAACCCGCGCGCGCGGGTCACCGTGAAGCTCGTTGCGGAAGCCGGGGTGGGCACCGTGGCTGCCGGCGTCGCCAAGGCCAGCGCCGACACCATCCTCATCTCCGGCCATGACGGCGGCACCGGCGCCTCGCCGCTGACGTCCACCAAGCACGCCGGCGGTCCGTGGGAACTGGGTCTCGCCGAGGCACAGCAGACGCTGCTCCTCAACAACCTGCGCAACCGCGTCATCCTCCGCACCGACGGCGGCCTGCGCACCGGCCGCGACATCATCATCGCCGCGGCCCTCGGCGCCGAGGAGTTCAACTTCGGCACCATCGCGATGATCGCCATGGGCTGCGTCTACGTTCGCAAGTGCCACCTGAACAACTGCCCGGTCGGGATCGCCACCACCGATCCGAAGTTCCGCGCCAAGTTCAAGGGCACTCCGGAAATGGTCATCAACTTCTTCAACGGCGTCGCCGAGGAAGCCCGCCAAATCATGGCCGACCTTGGCGTCGCCAAGCTCGACGACCTCATCGGCCGCCCGGAGTTCCTGCAACAGCGGAACGTCCCCGGCCACCCGAAGGCCAACACCCTCGACCTCGCCCCGGTCCTCTTCGACGTCGTCCCCGAGGTTTCCCGCTCCTACGAGATCCCCGCCGCCAACATCTCGCGCATCTGCACCAGCGTCCGCAACGATGGCGTCGAAAAACCGGCGCTTGACCTCACCGTGCTCGAGGAACTCCGCGCCGCCATCGGCACCGAGGACCTCTCGGTGTTGATGGACCGCCCGCCGGTCACCCTGGCCTACAAGGTTGTCAACACCGACCGCAACATCGGTACCCGCCTGTCCGGCAGGATCGCCGAAATCTTTGGCGACAAGGGGCTCCCAGAGGGATCCATCACCCTCAACCTGACCGGCAGCGCTGGCCAGTCGCTCGGGACATTCCTCTGCAGCGGCATCAGCCTGAAGCTTGTCGGCGAAGCCAATGACTACGTCGGCAAGGGGATGGCCGCGGGCCAAATCGTCATCCACCCGCCCGCCGATGCCCGCTTTGACTCGGCTGGCAACTCGATTGTCGGCAACACCTGCCTCTACGGCGCCACCGGCGGACGCTTGTTCATCAACGGCCGCGCCGGCGAACGCTTCGGCGTCCGCAACTCCGGCGCCACCACCGTCGTCGAAGGCGTCGGCGACCACGGCTGCGAATACATGACCAACGGCACCGTCGTCATCCTCGGCAAGACCGGCAAAAACTTCGGCGCCGGCATGTCCGGCGGCTCAGCCTTTGTCTACGACATCGACGGCCGCTTCTTCAGCCGGGTCAACTCGGAAATGGTTGTCGCCCTGCCGGTCAAGCGCGCCACCGACATCGCCGAGGCACGCACCCTCATCGAACAGCACTTCGCCCTCACCGGCAGCCCGCGCGCCAAGGAACTCCTCGACCGCTGGGCCGAAACCACCGGCAAACTCGTCCGCGTCATCCCCAGGGAGCGCGCCGAACTCGAAGCCGCAGAAGCCCAGCACGAAGCCGCCTCCATCCCTCCGTCCAGCAAGTAGCTTCGCTGCGCGACCTTCGACCTTCGACCTTCAGACCTTCGACTCCCTCTTCCCCTCCCGCGCAACATACACCGTGCTCGCCGAGTCGCGATCCTGCAGCGGATTGGGGAACCTCACCACGTGCGCCCGCGCGTCCCCGAACACCTCGCTGAGCCGCCCGAGAAACTCCTCGTCCGGCCCGTCGTCCGACCAAAGCGCAAACACCCCGCCAGGATGCAAATGCCCGGCGAGCCGCCGGAGCCCGTCTGCCTGATAGAACCCGCCGTGCCGGTCGTGCAGCAGGTTGCGCGGCGAGTGGTCAATATCTAGCAGCACCGCGTGGAACTTCCGCCCCGCCCGCTCTGGGTCGAACCCGACCTCCGGCGCCGCCGCCAGCGCGAAAAAGTCCCCTTGAACCAGCCGGCAGCGCGGGTCGCCTGTTAGTCTCGCCCCCAGTGGCACCAGCCCGCGCCGGTGCCAGTCGATGACCGGCTCGAGGAAATCGACCACCACCAGCTCCCCGGTCCGTGGAAAATCCAGCGCCGCCAGCGCCGTGTACCCGAGCCCAAGCCCGCCGACGACCACCTCCAACCGCTCACCCTCCACCGCCGCGAGCCCGAGATTGGCCAAGGCCACCTCGACCTCATGGAACAGGCTCGACATCAAAAACTCCTCCCCAAGCTTGATCTCAAACACCTCCACCCCGCCAAGCGACTGCAGCGTCCGCCGCCGCAACGAGACCGGCCCTAACGGCGTCTCCCGGTAGTCGAGTTCCTCAAAGCGTGCGCTCATCTCCCCGCAGTCGAGCCGCACGCCACCCGCTCGGCAAGCAGCATCGTCTCGCTGACCCGATCATTCCTCCCCCGCCAGCGCCGTCACCGAGATCTTGTGCACCTCGCAGAGCCGCACCACCTCGTCCATCTCTAACATCAACGTCCGCCCCGCCTCGATCGCGATCGCCCCAACACCGGCCGCCGCACAGGTCTCGATCGTGTGCGGGCCGATGACCGGGACGTCGAAGCGGAAGTCCTGGTTGGGTTTGGAGACCTTCACGAGCGTCACGCTCTTCCCGCGGCCGAGCTCGCCGCCGCGCTTGATGCAGGCGTTGGTCCCCTCGAACGCCTCGACCGCCAGCACCGTCCCGTGGCGCACCACGATGCTTTGGCCGATGTCCAGCCGGCTGCTCTCCTTGGCAATCCGAAACCCGAACTGCGCGTCATCGAGCCCGCGCTTCCCGAGCGCCGGCCCGCAGACATGCCCAACAGGCGGTAACAGATCCTCAAGAAACGTCGTCGCCGGCAGCAGCACGATCCCTTCCTTGGCCAACTCCCCGGCGATCCCGCCAAACAACGACTCCGCGTTGCGCTCACGGATCCGCGCCAACAACATCAGCGTCCGCAAGTCCGGCCGCAGACTGAAGAGCTTCTTCGGCGTCACCTGCCCGACCATCACCGCCTCACGAACCCCCTCGCCGCGGAAAAACTTCAACATCTTCCCCAACTGGCCAACCTTCAGCCACGCCACCACGTCCGCCAGTTCCGCCGCTTCCGCCCGCGTCTCGTCCTCGATCGCCGCCATCACCAGCCGCACCTCACCACCGCGCCGCCGCGCCGCCCTAACAAATGTTGCCGGGTAGACCCCGTTCCCCGCGATGATCCCAATCGTGCGTGTCCCTTCCACGCCGCCGATTGAATGCCACCGGCAGCCCTGCTGGAAACAGAAATCGCTCACCAACCGGGTCTCGAACCTTGCGCCAACCTCAATTCTAACTACCTTGTAGGCCCAGTTCCAACCTCTCGCAAGCCACCGCCATGCCCGTCATCATTCTGTTAGTCGTCGCCGTCGTCACCATCGCAATCCTGCTGGTGCTGATCAAATACTTCAGCATCTGGCTGCGCGCGAAGGTCGCCGGAGCGCCGGTTGGGATGCTCAACCTGATTGCGATGAGCCTGCGCAACGTGCCGCCGGCCTTGATCGTTGACAGCCGGATCACCGCGGCGAAGGCCGGGTTGATCCAGACGGCCGACGCGCTGGAAGCCCACTATCTAGCAGGCGGCGATGTCCCCGACGTCGTCCTCGCGCTGATTGCCGCCGACAAGGCGGGGATCACCCTGTCGTTTGACCGCGCCTGTGCGATCGACCTGGCAGTCAAGGGGACCTCCAAGACCGTGCTGGAAGCGGTGCGCACCTCGATCAACCCGAAGGTCATTGACTGCCCGAACCCGGCCAACGGGGTGACCAAGATCTCCGCGGTCGCCCGCGACGGCATCGCCGTGAATGTCCGCGCCCGGGTCACCGTGCGCACCAACCTCGACAGCTTCGTTGGCGGCGCCACCGAGGACACCATCATCGCCCGCGTCGGCGAGGGGATCGTCACCTCGGTCGGCTCCGCGGAGTCCTACAAGTACGTCCTGGAAAACCCCGACTCGATCTCCAAGCTGGTCCTCCAAAAGGGCGTCGACGCCTCCACCGCGTTTGAAATCCTCTCCATCGACATCGCCGATGTCGACGTCGCCGAAAACGTCGGCGCCCGCCTCCAAACCGAACAGGCCGAGGCCGACAAACAAATCGCCCAGGCCAAGGCGGAAGTCCGCCGCGCCGCCGCCGTTGCCCAGGAACAGGAAATGTCCGCGCGCACCCAGGAAATGCGCGCCCGCGTCGTCGAGGCCGAGGCGGAAATCCCGCTGGCCATCGCCGAGGCGTTCCGCTCCGGCCACATGGGCATCATGGACTACACCCGCTATCAGAACATCGTCGCCGACACCGAGATGCGCAATTCCATCGCCGGCGCCAAGCCCACCCAGGACCAGGGCAAGTAACCCCTGCTAGATCCCGCCCATGGACTTCGGCTTCCTCCCCATCGTGGTGGTGTTCATCATCATCGCGGTGGTCCGCGCCGTCATCGAAAAGGCCAAGGAGGCCGCCAACCAGGTTGACCCACACCAGCCTGGCCAAGCGCCCACCCCGCCCGCCCGCCCCGGCGGGTTCGACGAAATCTACCGCCAGCTGCGCCGCGAAATCCTCGCCAAACAACAATCCGCCACCCCGCCCCCGCCCCCGCCCCCGCCGCCGCTGGTCCATACCCCACCCGCCCCGGCCCGCAAGCTCGCCCGCAAGACCGTCGCGCCAATGCTCAGCGCCGCCCAGCAGACTGCCGCCCACCGCAGCCAGTCGCTAACCCTGGCTAACAGCACCAGGCATACCGCCGTAGTCACCCGCGCGCTCCCGCCCAACAAGTTTTTCCAGAGCCGCGACGACCTCCGCCGGGCCCTGGTCATGAAGGAACTCCTCGACCCGCCGCTGGCCTTGCGCCCGCCCGGCGGGCGTCTCTAGCAGTCTGTTGTGTGCCTGTTGGAGCCTGAAAAACTCCCTTTCCATCGGCAGGGCAACCTTCTAGCGTGCGCGTTCTATGGATTGCCCCGGGTTTCGCCTGCCACTTGCGCTCGGCTGCGCGCTGACGTGCCTGCTGGCGCCCGCCGGAGTCCACGCCCAGGCGCCGGTGCGGCCGGTGACGCCTGCGGAGGCGTTTGACCCGTCCGACGTCTGGTTCCAGGCGTGGATGAGCAGCCGCGACGCCGAGAAGCTAGCCGCCCAAGGGAAGTTCTCCGAGGCGCTCGCCAAATATGAACATTCCCGGCAGATGTTTGAGAACGTCGCCAAACTCTATCCAGACTGGAAAAAGGACATGGTCGACGGCCGCCTCGCCGCCACCCGCGAGACCATCGCCGCCCTCCAGCCGAAGGCCGCGGCCGAACAGGCAGCCCAACAAGGCAACGTCGCCGACTTCGAAGGCGGCGGCCGCCCGCTCCCCGCACCCGAACCGAAAACCCCAGGACAACTCCGCGCCGCGGAAATCCGCGCCGGCAACCTCGACCACACCGCCGAGCGCCAGCGCATCGCCGAGCTCGAACGCCAAATCGCCTCCCTCAAGGAGGCCACCCGCAAGGGCGATGAAAAACTCGCCAGCCAGCTGCGCGCCGCCAACGCCGAACTCCAGGCCGCTCGCGCCAAACCCCAGGCAGACCCGGCCGAACGCCGCCGCATCGCCGAACTCGAACGCCAAATGCGCGACATCGAGGACAAGACCCGCCGCGAAAACCTCACCCTCTCCCAACAACTCAACCAAACCAACGCCGAGCTCGAGGCCGCTCGCGTCCAAATGGCCAAGGCGCCAGCCCAAAGCGAACTCGACCGCCTCAACAAGCAAGTCGCCGAACTCGAAGGCCAGCGCCAGGCAATGGCCCTCGCCCTGCGCCAAAGCCGCGGCGAGTTCACCGAGGCACAGGCACGCATCGCCACCCTCGAGGCCGACATCGCCAACGCTCGCCAAGCCGCCGCCACCATCGAGCGCAACCTCAACACCGAGCGCGACGTCTCCAACCAGGTCAGCCGCGGACTCCAAAAACAACTCGCCGAGCTCAACACCGCCCTCGCTGCCAAGGCCGGCGAACTCACCGCCGCCCAACAAACCATCGCCGGCCTCAACTCCGAACTCGATGAAACCCGCGCCGCATTCCTCGCCCTCCAGGACGAGCGCAACACCCTCCTGCGCGACAAGGAGCAAATGAGCGCACTCCTCAACCTCAACGACGCTGGCCGCATCAAGGAGCTCATCGAACAAAACATGACCCTCGCCAAACAACTCCGCGAGGCCGACGAACGATTCAAAATCGTCCAGGGCGAGAATGACTCTAACAAGGAGGCCTACGTCAACGCCCTGCGCGACCTCGGAATCGCCAAATCCAACATCCTCAACCTCCGCAAGGAGAACCGCGACCAACAGGCGCGCCTCGACGACCTCGAGAAGAGCCTGCGCGATGCGCGCACCGACCTGGCTAACAACCCGGGCAACCCGGAGGAGAACGAGGTCCTCAAGAACGTCATCCGCACCCAGCTTCTCCAACAAGTGAGACGGCGCGAGGCGCGCCAAGTCCTGCTGACCCACGCCAAGCGCCTCGGGGCGGACGAGCCGGCGTTCAAGGAGGCGCTCCAGGTCCTTGAGGATGACGAGCTCAAGCTCACCCCGGAGGAACAAAAGGCGATCGCCATGGAGCAGGCCGACGGCGAGTTCATCTCGCCGGTCGCCCGCCCGCAACGCCAAGGCGCCGCCAGCGAACTCCACCAGACGGTGAACAACTACCGCAAGGCCGCCGAGAAAGCCTTCACCGCCGGCCGTTACAAGGCCTCCGAGGAGGTCCTGCGCCTCATCCTCGAGGAGCACCCGATGCACAGCCCCACCCTCAACAGCCTCGGCGTGGTGATGCTCCGCCAGGACCAGAATGAGGAGGCCGCCCAGGTGTTCCGCGACGCGGTGATGATGAACGCCGCCAACCCATTCGCCCACCGCATGCTCGGCTTCGCCCTCTACCGGATGAACAACCTCGCCGAGGCCGAAACCGAGCTGCGCGCCGCCATCGACCTCAACCCGGCCGACGCCAACGCCCATGTCCTGCTTGGCAACCTCGCCTTCCGCCTCGGGCGCGCCAGCGAGGCGGAAAACCACTTCAAGGCCGCCATCGCCGCGGACCCGACCCTCAGCGAGCCCTACTACAACCTCGCATTCCTCGCCGCAGGCAACGGCCACAAGCAGGAGGCCCGCACGTTCTATCAAACCGCCCTCGAAAACGGCGCCCTGCCAGACCCCGAGCTCGAAAAGCGCATCGGCGAGGAGCCGTGACACCCACCTGTTAGCAAAATCTAACGTCCCCGCCGCGCGGATTATCCGCGATTTGCGGATTTTTGGATTTTGCCTGCGGGATTTCCCGCTAAAGCGTGCGCATGCATCGCATCGCAGTTCTCGCCGGTGACGGCATTGGTCCGGAAGTCATGTCCAGCGCCCTCGCGGTGCTTGACGCCGTCAGCAGCAAGTTCGCCATCGCCATCGAGCGCAGCGAGCACCTCGTCGGCGGCGCCGCCCTGGACGCCACCGGTGAGCCGCTGCCGGCCGATACCCTCAGCGCCTGCGAGGCGGCCGACGCGATTCTGTTCGGTTCTGTTGGAGGGCCGAAGTGGGAGTCGCTGCCGCCCGAGAAGCAGCCTGAGCGCGGCGCGCTGCTGCCGCTGCGCAAGCACTTCGGGCTCTTCGCCAACCTCCGCCCGGGCGTCTGCCTGCCGGCCCTAACACACGCCTCGCCGGTCAAAAACGAACTCATCCCGAACGGCTTCAACGTCCTCTGCGTGCGCGAGCTCACCGGCGGCCTGTATTTCGGCCAACCAAAACGGCGCTTCATCGATGAACACGGCGAGGAGACCGCCATCGACACGATGGTCTACCGGAAGAGCGAGATCCAGCGCATCGCCCGCGTCGCCTTCACCGCGGCGATGGGCCGCGACAAGCGCCTCGTCTCGGTCGACAAGGCCAACGTCCTGGTCAACTCGGTCCTCTGGCGCGAAACCGTCATCGAAATCTCCCGCGAGTTCCCCGAGGTCACCCTCTCACACCTCTACGTCGACAACGCCGCCATGCAGCTCGTCAAGCGCCCAGCCGAGTTCGACGTCCTGGTAACCGAAAACTTGTTTGGCGACATCCTCTCCGACGAAATGGCGATGATCTCCGGGTCCCTCGGGATGCTCCCAAGCGCCAGCCTCGGGGAAATGAACGCCGATGGCCGCTACTTCGGCCTCTACGAGCCATCCGGCGGCTCCGCCCCGGACATCGCCGGCATGGGCATCGCCAACCCGATCGCCCAGATCCTCTCGCTGGCCATGATGCTGCGCTTCTCGTTTGGCGCCACCGCCGCGGCCGCCGCCATCGAGGCCGCCGTCCAGGCCACCATCGCCGCCGGCCTGCGCACCGGCGACATCTTCACCGGCGGCCACGCCGAAACCCGCGTCGACACCGCCGCCATGACCGCAGGCATCCTCGCACGCCTCTAGCGGCCCGCGCCGCCACCCGCCGCCACCTCCGCGGCGGGTTTGCTATCAGCCGCTGTTAGGTTAGATTGGTGTTTACCCCAACAAACCCCATGAAAACCTCGATCCTCCCGATTCTTGTCTTGCTCGGCCTGCTGGCTGGCGGTTGCAGCCGCCCCGGCCAGGCCGACGTCGGCTTTGCCCGGACCACCTTTGAGGCGCTGGCCAGGGGCGAGGAGAAAGTCGCCGCGGACATCGACTGGAAGATCCTCCAGTCGATGGGCATTGATGTCGGCGCCTCCTACGTCGTGCTGGCCACCGAGGACGCGCGCGCGCGCTTCCGCGAGGGCTTCATCACCCAGTTCTCCTCGGCGTTCCTCAACTCCGGTGGCAAGCCAGAGAGCTTCTCCAACTGGCGCGTCGCAACCGCGGACGGGACCTCCACGGTGGTCCATGCCGACGGCCCCAATGGCACCCTCGTCCTCACCGTCACCCAGCGCGACGGCGCGCGGCGGCTCTCCGCGATCCAACAGTCGCGCCGCTGACCAGCCTCCCTAACACCCATGCCGTGACTTCCCAGCCCATGCGCATCGGCCTGTTCGGCGGGACCTTCGACCCGGTCCACCTCGGCCACCTCGCGATCGCCCGTGACGCGCTCGAGTCCCTTGAGCTTGACGAGGTGCGCTTCCTGCCGTGCCGCCAATCGCCCCACAAGCAGGCGCTAGCGGCGGCGACCGCCGCCGAGCGGGTTGAAATGCTCCAACTGGCAACCGCGGGACTGCCGTGGGCGGTCGTGGATCCGTGGGAGCTCCATGCCCCGGCACCGTCGTTCTCGGTGACCACCGCCGCGGCCTTTGCCAACCGCTTTCCGGATGCGCGGCTCTTCTGGTTGTTAGGCGGAGACCAGTGGGAGGCGCTTCCCAGCTGGCACGACCCGCAACGGCTTGCCGAACTGGTGGAGTTCGCGGTCTTTCCGCGGGGGCCGGCGCCGCAGCCGCGCGCCGGCTTCCGGATGCACGTCCTCGGCGGCAGCCATCCGGCCTCGGCGACGGCCATCCGCGCCGATCCGGAAGGCGCGCCAAGCGCCTGGCTGCCCCCCGAGGTGGCAGCGTTCATCCGTCGCAACCGCCTCTATTCGAAAGCCTGAGTGATTTGCCGGCGGCTCGCAACTGCACCTTGCTACGCGGGGATTTTCCCCTTACGTTTGCCACCGTCCTGATACCCATGAAACGGCTGCTCTTCATTCTCACTCTTGCTTCCAGCACCGCGCTCGACGCCGCACCCGCCAGCCCGGCGCCACGACCCGTCCAGGACTTCTCCAACCTTACCCAGGACAAGCGCAACGAGTTTGCCGAGATCTATCAGGAGGCGTCGCGCCTGTTCCAACAAAAGCGCATCTTCGAGACCCTTGAAAAGCTCGACGCCGCCGAGCGGATCTTCCCCGACAGCGCCGCGCTATTGAACCTGCGGGGGGTTGCGCTCATCGAGTTCCGCTCATTTGACAAAGCGACGGCCGCCTTCACCCGGGCCCTTGAGATCAACCCGGAGATGCCAGGGGTGAAGTTCAACCTCGCCGAGATCGCCTTCGTCACCCACGATTGGAAAGCCGCCGCCGAACGCTTCGAGGCGCTCATCCCGCAGCTCTCCAAGGACGACACCGGACTGCTGCGCCTCATCGAGTACAAGATCCTGCTCTCCAAGCTGAAGCTCGGGCAGGTCGATGACGCCCGCAAGCTGGCGACCAAGTACGACTTCCTCGACGACTCGCCATTCTACTACTATGCGCAGGCATCGCTCGCCTATCACGACGGCAAGCCCGAGGACGCCCAACAATGGCTCGGCCGCGCAACCCGCATCTTCCGCACCTCGGCGCTGCTCTCACCCTGGCAGGACACCTTGATGGAATATAACAGGAAACCTGGCGGAGATGACGCCCCGGTCCTCGGCATCCCGGTGCCCGAAGCCGCGCCTACCACCGAGGAGTAGCCGCGCCCCAGCGGCCGCATCCATCAGAGGCCCGCGGCGGCCGCGTCGTTGAGCGGATAGTCGACCACCCGCTGGAGCAGGATCCCGTAGGTGCGGGCGATTTCCGGCGCGTCGGACTCATGATAGACGTCGCGGTAATAGATCTCCTTGATCCCATAAGCGCACAAGGTCTGCATGCAGGCGGTACACGGCATGGTCGTGGTTGCCACCAGCTTTGCCTCGCCGCGTTTGAACAGGCTGCACAGGTTGATCTCGGCATGCAGCATGAACTTCTGGCGCGCCACCCGGTCGTCCCAGAACCCTGCCGGCGCGTTGAACCCCGGCGCCAGTCCGTTGTAGGCGGTGCCGATGACCCGGTTGTCGAAATCCAGCGCCGCGGCGCCCACCCGCCGATACGGGTCCTCCGAACGCAGACTGGCGACGTGCGCCAGCGCCATGGCATACGCCGGAATTGTTAGTCGCTCACCCTGCGGCATGCCGAAAGCCAATACCGCCACGCCCAGCTTGTCCAGAGTCCGACCTGCTATTTCTCCTTCGCCCGCGGCGCCGCCGCTTCCTTGCTGAGCTCCTCAAACGACCCTTCATACTGGCGCAGGATATCCGGGCTGGATGCGTCGATATGCACCACCTTGTCGCCCACCTTGATGCGCACGATGCAGCCTAACAGGATGTCGCGCCGCTTCTCGTCCGGATTGACCTTGTAGTCGGTAGTGAGGCTGCCGTCCGAGCCGCGGTTGTAGCCGCGGACCTCGACCTTGCCCTCCTTTTTGAAGTTTTCCATCTCGATGCCATCAGCCTCGATGACCTCCGTCGAGTTTGGCAGCAGGCTGGCGATTTTTTTCGACCCGGCGTGGAACACCCGCTCGCCGGTCCCCTTTTCATCATCCTTGCGATGGATGATGACATACTCGGCCTCGATGTTCTCGATCCATTCGGCCGAGTAATTGCGCAGCTCGATCTTGTAGCCGCCATTGTAGTTTTTGACCCGGGTCGTCTCGCCACGCTCGCTACCGGCAAGCTCCATGCTCTTGGTGAAACGCAACTCGACGGCGGCATTCGGCGCCAGGTTGGCCGCTTCACTCTTCACGTAGGCGCGGTCATCCTCGCTGAGCCGGCTCAACGGAAAGGTCGTCGTTTTCTGCGTCGTCTTGAGCCTCACCGTGACGCTCTCGTCGCTCTTCTTATAGCCCTGGAGCTGCCCGGTGAATGTCTGCTTCCCGTCCGCGCTCTTGAACTGCCGCCACGGCAGCTCGTCGGCCGCTGCCCCGAGGGCCAACAACAGAATGATAGATAATGCGGTTCTCATTGGGTTTGCAGCCGCCCGGCGGCTATTTCGACTCACTGAAGGCGTCAGCGTACTGGCGGAGGATGTCGGGACTCGATGCGTCGGTTAGAACAACCTTGCCGCCGATCTTGATGCGCACGATGCAGCCTAGCAGGAGGTCGCGGCTCTTCTGCGCGCGGGTTGCGATGGAAGCCGTGGAGCTCGGGCAAGTCGAGCACCCTGCCGAGGTTGAAGACACCGATGAGCCGCCCTTGAAATAGTTCTCAAGCTTGACCCCGTCGGCGATGACCTCGTCGGTATAGTTGGGCAGCAGGTCGGCGAAGTGCTTCGAGCCGCTGTGCAGAACCCGCTCGCCGTTGCCGCCGACCTCGTCCTTGCGGTAAATGACGATGTACTCGACATCCACGTCACGGATGAACTCGGTGGAATAATTGCGCAGCTGGATCTGATAGCCGCCGTTGTAGCTTTTGGTGCGGGTGCCATCGCCCTGCTCCGAGCCGGTTAGTTCCATCAATTTGGCGAAGCGCAGCTCGATGGCGGCGTCGGGCACCAGGTCCGGGGCGGTCGCCTTGACGTACTCCTGGTCCTGCGCGCTTAGCCGCTCGAGCTTGAGCGTCGCGGTCTGTTGGGTTGTCTTCATCCGCACCGTCACCGAGTCCGCCTCACTATCAAAGCCGATCAACTTTCCCACAAACGTCTGGCCGCCGTCGGCACTTCGAAACGTCCGCCATGGCGTCTGCGCAGCCGCAATTCCCACAAGCAATACCGACAGCAAGGTAACAAGCGTAGTCTTCATTCTTCCTCGGGTTGATTGGTTCTGTGATTCACGCGAAAACATCCCCGCCATCCAGGCAAAAGCCGTTGTTGCGGGCAACATCCGAACCCCGGCCACTCTAGCATATCCACCCCGGTGTCGATGAAAAACGACCGGTTAGCAGCCTGTTGAAAAAACCAGATTCCTGCACCACCGTCGACCACTGAAAGCGCAGGTGTAGTTCTCCAGAAGGGCGGCGTATTCTTTAGCGAAGGGCATTCTCGGGGATTGAAGAAGGCGGATTGCGCGAATCAGGGCTGCAATAAGCTTCAGGCAGGCAAAAACCGGCCCCTCGGCGGCGGCGAGCCACTGTTTTGGCGTACCGCAGCCAATGAGGTGGCGCATCAACAGGGAGAGGTTGTAGGTGAGGACGGCGGCGAGTTGCCGCTTCGTTAGATTCGCTTTGCCGCGCAGGGTGGTTCGTCGCAGGCCTCCGTGGTCGAGCACATGGGCAAAGCTGCGTTCAAGATGCTCGCCGCGTTTGCGCAGGAAGACTTTGCCGGTCGCGCTTTTAACCGCACGGCTGGCCTTGTTGATGACTTGTTTGACGATGGGTTCCTGTTTGTCCTTACGGCGCTTGGAGGCGTGGGGATCGCCAATGATAGTGCGGATGCGCTCGCCCTGAAGGCCACAGATTTCCTCGACGGAGAAGTAACCTTCATCGGCGGTAAGGCTTTCCAACACTTTGATTTGTTGGGGATCCTCGCAGACGCGGGCGAGGGTTTCTCCGGCGGCTACGACGCGCTTGGCAAGCTCCTTGGTGTCGCCCTCATTGCCGTGGCGGACGGTCGCGGCAACAATCGCGCCACTATCCAGATCGGTGATGTGCTCGGGCTTGTAGATCATGTCGCACGCGCCGTGCTTAGTCATTCCGACTTTGGCATCCGGGTCGTGGGGGTTGACCCAATCGTCGTTGCTGGTCTTGCGGCCCTGGCGGTTCTTGTCAAAGCGGCGGACCGCCTTGATGTCGTCCGGGTCGATCCCTGCTTCAGCGGCGAGGCGCTTCACATACTCCCAGTATTGTTCCTCGGTATTGCGGTGGACAAGTTCCCTGAGAGAAGCGTTTGCCTCAATAACGCTCGAATCAATCCCGAGGTTTCGACCCTTGAGCAGGCCGTTGGCGTAAAGCGAGTTCAGGACAAGCTCCAGAGCGGCCTGATAGATCTCCTCTCCAAGGCGGGTCCGAATGACCGAAAGGCTGGAGTGGTCCGGCGTTTCCTCCTCCAGGTCATAGCCAAGGAACGCGCGCAGCGACAACGAGTCCGCACAGCGGCTGGCGATCGACCGCTCGCTTGGCAGGTTCTCGAAGAACCCGATCATGAGCATCTTGAAATAGACCACCGGATCGATGCCCGGACGCCCTCCCTTGCTCGCATCCGCATAGGCGGGCTTGCAGAGCTCGCGAACGCCATCGCTAAACCCCGTCTCATCAAGGGTTTTGTCGAGCTTCCGATAAAATGGGTTGGCCGTGGCCTTTGGCAGGCGTTTTGTCTCGATCCAGAACTGCTGCTGGACGTCTTGAGCTGGTTTGCGCTTCCTGAACATCTCCGCCGCGGATGCTGGCGGAAACCGAGGGGTTTTTCAACAGGCTGTTAGGCAGTGGTCGGGCCGGCAGCGCCTGCGCCACCGCGAAGACCATGCGTCCGATTCCATCAACCACCGTCATCCTGTTAGTTCTTTCCGGCTGGCGCCTTGATCGGCATGCGCAGGGGAAGTGCGCGCCCCCCAGCCACAAGCCAAACGGCGAAACGCGGGCCGATCTTGGGGGAAATCAGCCGATTTGCCCGGGTCCCGCCAGGCCTGCGCTTGGTCCGCGAGGATCCGCGACCGCGGCCCCGGGGGGCGGGGTACGAATGCGCTTGGAGTTTTTCTCCGGGTGGGAGTATGGGTCAGGGATCCGCGCATGCAGATTTTCCCCACCACCAAGATCGGCCGGCGGCGGTTCTGCGCCCTGTTGGGCTCGGCGCTCGCCAGCGGCGGCTATGCCTGGGGGATCGAACCGCGGCGCCTGGAGGTCACCCGCACCACGATTTCCAGCCCGCGCCTGCCCGGCGCGCTCGACGGACTGCGGGTCGCCGTGCTCAGCGACATCCATTACAATCCCGAGTGGCAGGAGCAGGCGCTGCGCGATGCGATTGCCGCGGCCAACGCCGAGAACCCCGACCTGGTCCTCCTGCCGGGCGATTTCGTCGCCGAGGATCCCTCGGTGTTGGAAACGCTGGCACCGATCCTCGCCACGCTAACAGCCAAGCACGGGGTCTTCGCCAGCATCGGCAACCACGACGGCTGGCAGGCGGGAGCGGCGCGGGTCCGGCGGGCGATGGAAAGCCAGGGCATCGGGTTCTTGTGCAACCAGTCGACCAGGTTGAACATCGGCGGCCAGCGGCTCGACCTGGCCGGCAGCGACAGCGTCTGGAGCGGCCATCTTGACCCGGCCAGAACATTTGCCGGGACCCGCCCGGAAACCACCCTCGCCCTGGTCCACGAGCCGGATCCGTTCGAGACCCTTGGCGAGCATTCATTCCTGCAGGTTTCCGGCCACACCCACGGCGGCCAGTGCCGGGTCCCTTTCATCGGCTACGCCCCGGTCGGGGTCCGCTACGGACGCAAGTTCATCTACGGCCAGTTCACCCAACCGGGCGGCGGCCGCCTGTTTGTTAGCCGCGGCCTCGGCACCATCGGGATGCGGGTCCGCTTCGCCTGCGTCCCGGAAGTCGCCATCCTCGACCTGCGCGCCGAGGCCTAGCCGCCCGCCGTCACAGGACCGGGACCAACAGCGCCTCGACGTACCACTCCCACAGCCGCCAGCCGCCAAACGCCCAGATCCCGGCGCCAAGCGCCAAGAACGGCCCGAACGGCAGGTGCACGCCCAGCCCGATGCGCCCGATGAGCGCCACCACCAGCGCCAGCACGCAGCCGCCAAACAGCGCGAACAACACCGCCGGCCAGCCAAACAACGCCCCAACCATTCCCAACAGGTAGATGTCGCCCATCCCCATCGCCTCGCGTGGGATGACGACGCGCGAGGTGGTGCCGGCCAGCGACTTGAGTTCCTCGATGGCGCGGACCTGGCCGTCGAGTTCGATGCTGGTGGCACGGATGACCAGGGTGCCGGGGACCGGGGCGCGCCCGTCGACCTGGGTTTTGCCGCCCTCGAGGATAAGTTGGTCGCCCTTGCGGAAGAACAAATCACCCCAGAGATGCTCCTCGCCGGCGATGACGAACTTGAGTTCCTCGGTGTCCCCGCCCTCGCGCAACTCCCAGCCGACCGGCTCGGGGAACTTGCTGACTTTCCTGCCAAACAACGCCTTGCCGCCAAGCACCACCGCCCACAGCCCGAAAAACCCCGCCGCCCAGCCGATCCCGCTGCGCTCCAGCCCCGCCTGCCAGCTTGCCGCCGCGCCCGGGTCGGCCAACGCGCTGAGCCGCGGCCACAGGAACGCCCCGGCCACCCCGGCGGCCGTCCCGATCCAGGTCAGCACCGTGGGAATGACCAGGTGCTCGGCGTCGATGAAGGTGATCGCAACCAACAACGCCACCGCCACCAGCATCACCGGTGCCGCCAGCGGCGGGAAAACCACCCACACCGCGGCAAACAATATTGCTGTTAACAACTCCACCCCGAAATAACGGACCGCTATCCCGGCGCCGCAGCTCGCGCACCGGCCGCGCAACAACAGCCAGCTAACAAGCGGGATGTTGTGCCACATCGCGATTGGCGCCCGGCACTTCGGGCAGAACGAGCGCTTCGGGTTGTTCACCGAGAGCCCGAGCGGCACCCGGTAGATGACCACGTTGAGGAACGACCCGACGCAGGCGCCGAACATAAACGCCACCGCCGTCCAGAACGGGTGAGAAAGCTCCAACAGCATGCTGGCCGCGATTCAACGTCCACCGCCGCCACCCGGCGAGCACGAACATCGCCGCCACCCGCGGAAAAAATCCGTGTCCCCCCGCCACCATCCATGGTTGGTTCTTCGCGTGTCCACCCGCCACCACGCCACCCAGATCGCCCGCCGCCTCAGCGACGCCGGGCACACCGCCTGGTTCGCCGGCGGCTGCGTGCGCGACCGGCTGTTAGGCGCGGCGCCGAAGGACTACGACATCGCCACCTCGGCGCCCCCGGCGGAGGTTCTGCGGTTGTTTCCGGGTGGCAACGAGATTGGCGCGCACTTCGGGGTGATCCTGGTCAAGGCGCATGGCGAACAGTTCGAGATCGCGACCTTCCGCACCGACGGGTCGTACCGCGACGGCCGGCGGCCGGAGTCGGTGACCTTTGCGACGCCCGAGGAGGACGCCCGGCGGCGGGACTTTTCTATCAACGGGCTGTTTGAGAACCCGCTAACCGGCGAGGTCATCGACTTTGTTGGCGGCCGCGCCGACCTTGATGCCCGGGTGCTGCGCGCCATCGGCAACCCCGCCGAGCGTTTCCAGGAGGACGCGCTGCGGCTCATGCGCGGCGTGCGCCTCGCCACGGTTCTCGACTTCGCCATCGATCCGGCCACCCGCACCGCCCTCCGCGAGTACGCAGGGTTGTTAGCCCGGATCAGCCCCGAGCGGATCCGCGACGAGTTCTCCCGCATCCTCGTCCACCCGCACCGCGCGCGCGGGCTCGACTTGTTGGTCGAGACCGGGCTCATCGTCCACGTCGTCCCCGAGGTCCTCGACCTCATCGGCTGCGAGCAGCCGCCGCAATGGCACCCGGAGGGCGACGTCTTCGTCCACACCCGGCTAATGTTGGAGATGCTCCGGCCCGCGCCATCCCTTGAACTCTGCCTCGCGGTGCTGCTCCACGACATCGGCAAGCCGACCACCTTCACGGTCGACCCGGATGGCCGGATCCGCTTCAACGGCCACGACGCCCTCGGCGCCCGGCTCGCCGAGGAAATCCTCCGGCGCCTCCGCTATCCGAACGACACGATCACCGCGGTCTGCGCGATGGTCGCAACCCACATGCAGTTCATGCACGTCCAACAGATGCGCACCGCCAAGCTCAAGCGCTTCATGTCGCGCCCGACATTCGCCGACGACCTCGAGCTCCACCGAGTTGACTGCGCCAGCTCCAACGGGTTCACCGACAACTACGAGTTCTTGTTGGAGAAAGCCGACGCGTTCGCCAGCGAGCCGCTCATTCCCGAGCCGCTGGTCACCGGCCGCGACCTGATCGCCTACGGGCTGCCGCCCGGCCCGCACTTCAAGGGCATCCTCGAGGCGATCGAAACCGAGCAACTCGAAGGGCGGCTGGTGACCCGCGAGGAGGCGCTCCGAAGGCTCGCGGAATTCGTCAGCACCCCGCCACCCCCCGGCTAACAGGATCGCCGACCTCCCCGAACTGCGCCGGATTTCGCAATTTCCCTCCCCATGTTTGCGCGGGCTTCCCATCGGCGCGCGGCTGTAGCAACCTTTCCCCGACATGAACACCGTCCCCGTCGAGCACAACGATCCGCTGAACGCCCGCATCCTTGCCGTCTCCGAAGACCTAGTCTCCGGCTTCCAGCGCGAGCCGTTCCATGTCATCGCCCAACAGTCGGGCGTCGCCCTCGCCGAGGTCCTCGAACGCGTCCGCGCCATGCAGGCCGCCGGGGTCATCCGCCGGGTCCGCCAGACGTTGTTAGCCACCAAGCTCGCCCACGGCGCGCTGGTCGCCTGGCGCCTCCCCGAGGAGAAGCTCAATGACGCCTTCGAGTTCATGTCCAAGGAGGATCCCTTCTCCGGCCACGTCGTCATCCGCTCGACCGACAGCGAGGTCTCCGGATCCGGCTACCGGCTCTGGACCACCCTGAAGGTCCCCCAGGGCGAGTCACTCGAGGCCCATGCCAATGTCCTCAAGCGCCTCACCGGCGCGGACGAGTTCCTCCTCATGCCCGCCACCGGACTCTTCGCCCTCGGCGTCGGCCACATGCGCCGCCGCTCGCTCGAACCAGGCGACCGCGCCGAGGAACCCGCCGAGATGATGACCACCACGGTGGTCGATCTAACAGAGGAGGAGTGGCGCGTCCTGTTAGCCATGAAGGAGGAGCTTTCCCTCGATGAGATCCGGGCCAACCCATGGGACCAGCGGGCGGTGGAGGCGGGGGTGAGCCTTGAGCGGTTCTTCGAGGTCGCCGAGACGCTCAACACCAAGAAGGTCATCGGGCGCTTCTCGACGTTCCTCGAGCACGTCAAGCCATCGGCAACCGGCCAGCGGGTGACCCGCTTCAACGGCTTGTTCCACTGGGCGGTCCCGAAGGGGCGCGAGCCAGAGGCCGGCGCCGAGGTCGGCCGCCACTTCTGCATGACCCACGCCTACTGGCGCGAGGGCGGCCCGCGCTTCGGCAACGTCAACATCATGGGCGTCGTCCACGGCACCGAGAAGGAGCGCGTGCTCGCCCACAAGGCGGCCATCGACGCCCACCTCGCCGAGGCCGGCATCCCGGTCTCCTACACCAACGTCTTCTGGGGCGGCCGCTCGGAAATCAAACCCTCCGAAATCTCCCCGATCGTCTTCCGCGACTGGCACCGCAAGCACGCCACCGAGGCATGACCCGCAGGCCTTAACGCCCGGGCCGCACCGAGCCGGCCAGCAGCCCTAACACCACCCCGCAGCTCCAGCCGGCAAAGTGGCCGGCGACGTCGGTGCGCTCGCCGCCGATGCCCCACAGGCCTAACACCACCAACCCGACCACCAGCGGGACCGCCAAGGGCCGCAGCTCCCGGTAGGAGCGCGAGCGCCACGCCTGGATGGTTGCCAAGCCGACAAGCAGCCCGAGGGCGGCAAAGGTGGCCGTCGAAGCACCCAGCGAATCATGCGGCGCGGGGAGGTGCGCCCAGCCGGTCAGCGCGTTGCCCGCCGCCCCGGCAGTGAGGATCAGCAGCCAGCCGCGCCAGCCGCCCAGCGTCTGGACCGCCAGCAGGCACAGCAGTCCGCCGAGGGTGGCGTTGCCTAACAAGTGGGCGGCGTCCCCGTGGAGGAACAACGCGGTGAGCGGCCGCCACCATTCGCCGCGGAAAAAAACGGCGATGTTGGAGTTGCTGAAGCGCGCGGCTAGGGACGGGTCATTCTGCTGTTGGAGAAAGATGCCAAGCAGGACCAGCGCCCACAGGATCGTCAGGCCAATGCCGTTGGAAACCATCGGCAGCTCGACCCGCTCGCGCCGCTGCGCCTGCTCGCTGGCGTAGGTGGCCAGCTCGGCGCGGACCGGATCGAGGTCGGCCGGGTCGACGAGCAGCGCGAATCCGCCGTCTGGTTCCGGCTCGACCCAACAATCAAGGCGCATCGCCAGGACCACCAGCGCGTGCTCGTGGGCGTCGGCCAGCAGCGGCCAACCAGCGACGCGGGCGGCGGCGGGCAGCGACTCGGCGGCAGGGTCGTGGAGTGGCTCGCTCAGCTTGCGGTGGCGGTTGGCTTGTCGGCGCCGCAATTCCAACAGGTCTCGAAATTCCCGGGGACCAGCTCGCCGCACTCGCCGCAGGTCCATTCGGGAAGCCCGGCGGCGGCGGTGATTTCCTGGCGATGGTGCTCGATGAGCGCAAGCGCCCGCGGCTCGTCGGCATCCTCGGTGACCCAGAGTTCCGGATAGACCTCGACAAAAGGCACCTCGCCCATCACCCCGGCAGCCCCGAGGTTGCGGATCGAACACTCAATCCCCGCCTCCTCAAGCATCGAGCGGTAATGGCCGACCTTGTGGAAGCTCAGACTTTCGTAGACTTTCTTCATCGGCGTCCGCCACAAGCGGCAGCAGCCACCCTCGCCTTTCGCGCCGCACAGATCAAACCTTGTTTCCCCGCGGTGGTTGACAGCCCGCGGGCTTCCGGGTTGCCTTGGCCTGTCATCCGCCATCCATGTCCGCCACGCCTTGCCAGTCTGCCGAGATCCCCCAACATCTCGCCATCATCATGGACGGCAACGGCCGCTGGGCCCGCGAGCGCGGCATGCCACGCGCCGAAGGCCACCGCGCAGGCGCCGAATCAGTCCGCGAGGCCACCGAGGCATGCAAGGAACTCGGGATCCGCTTCCTCACCCTCTACGCCTTCTCGGCCGAGAACTGGAAGCGCCCGCAGGCGGAAATCAACATGCTCATGACCCTGCTCGAGCGCTTCCTCCGCGAGAAATCCAAGGAAATGCAACAGCAAAACCTCCGCCTCCAGGCCATCGGCCAGCTCGACCAACTGCCAGACAAGACCCGCGCCACCCTCGAGGAGGCGATCCGCCTAACCGCAGCTAACACCGGCGTCACCCTGATTCTGGCGCTCTCCTACGGCGGCCGCGAGGAAATCGTCGAGGCCGCACGCTCGCTGGCGCGCGATGCCCGCAGCGGCGCGCTCGACCCCGAGGCGATCGATGCCGGGCTGTTTTCCTCGCGCCTCTACACCGCCGGCATCCCGGATCCCGACCTGCTCATCCGCACCTCCGGCGAGATGCGCCTCTCCAACTTCCTCCTCTGGCAGGTCAGTTACGCGGAAATCATCGTCGTGCGCAAATTCTGGCCAGACTTCCGCAAGGCCGACGTCCACGAGGCCGTCGCCGAGTTCGCCCGCCGCCACCGCCGCTTCGGCGCGCTCTAACACCCAAGGGACACCCGGAAATTCTCCGGCGTTTTCCGCTGCAAGGCGGCGCCGGATCTGCTAGACCCGCGGCTCACCATGGCGAAGTATCCGACGCGATTTCAGCAGCGCACGATGTGGAATGCGGTGGCGGGGCTTTCGATGTTGGTCATCGGAGTGCTGGTCGTCGGGCTGATTCTGCTGGTTGGGCGGGTGCTGGGATTTCTCCAACCGGTGCTGCTGCCGCTGGCGGTGGCGGGGATCCTCGCCTACCTGCTAGACCCGCTGGTGAGCTGGTGCCAGAACCGCGGGATGTCGCGGTTGCGGGCGGTGCTGACGGTGTTTGGCAGCGCAGTGGCGGCGCTGATGTTGGTCCTGGCGATTGTCATTCCGATGGTCAGCGCGCAGGTCGAGCAATTTCAGACCCGCGCCAAGGCGGCGGTGCCGACCGAGGCGCCGGTGGTCAAGCCGTTTGACGAGCGGGTGGTGGCAAGCCTCGGCGAGATCGCAAGCACCCACGGGTGGACCCGCCCGGTCATCGAGCATCTGATGAGTCCGGCAGCGGCCGGTCCGGAAGGCGTCGCGCGGGTGCCCGAGGAGAATATCTCCAGGCAGGAGCAACCCCCAGCACCCCGCCTCCAGGAGACCGTGTTGTGGGCCTACGGGGTGCAGTACGCCGAGAACCTCCGGGCCTTCCTGTTCTCCTGGCTCAAGGGCGGCGCAAGCTTCATCCTCAGCGTCCTCGGCATCATCCTCGGCATCGTCATGGTCCCGATCTATCTCTACTACTTTTTGCGCGAGAGTGCCGCCATCAAGGACAACTGGCACGACTACGTTCCCCTGCGCGCGTCGCGCTTCAAGGACGAGGTCGTCGAAACCCTCGAGGAAATCAACGGCTACCTGATGTCGTTCTTCCGCGGCCAGGTGCTCGTCGCCTTCATCGACGGGATCCTGGTCGGCATCGCCCTAACCATCTTCCGGGTCCCGCTAGGCCTGCCGATCGGCATCCTGATGTGCTTCCTGGGGATCATCCCGTACGTCGGCAACATCATCTGCCTCATCCCCGCCTGCGTCCTCGCCTATCTCCACTTCACCGTTCCCGAGCACCAGAGCTTCCTTGGCACCAACCCGTGGTCCTACGTCGCCGCGGTCGTCGTCATTTTCGTCGTCGTCCAACAGGTCAACTCGCTCCTGACCGCGCCGCGGATCGTCGGCGAGTCCGTCGGCCTGCACCCGATGACGGTGATCTTCTCAATGCTGTTCTGGACGCTGCTGTTAGGCGGCTTCCTTGGCGCGCTGCTGGCCGTGCCGCTCACCGCGGCAGTGAAGGTGCTCATCCGGCGCTACATCTGGGAACGCAAGCTGAACAGCCCGGACCAGCCGGAGGGCGCACGCACCAGCCTGTCGGGGCCGATCTTCGAGGATGCCTAACAAGCCCGGGGCGGCCCGCCGGCTCAGCCGTTGAGGAGTGCCTCGACGGCCAGATCGACGAAGGTGCCCGGGGTGCCGATGAACTGGATTTTGCCATCGGCATCCAGAACATAGGCTACCGGCCACTCGCGGATCCTGTAGGTGGCGGCGATCTCGCCGTTGACGTCGGAGAAGTTTCGCCAGGCGACCGATTTGTTGGCGTGCATTTCGCGCAAGGTCGCCGGCTCGTCGCCGTTGACACCGATGACTTCAAACTTTTTGCCGGCCATCCGCTCGGCCAGGGCGCGGGTGAGTTCCAGGGTCTTTTCCGCCTCGTTGTTCCAGGTCGCCCAGAACAACAGCACCACGACCTTGCCGCGCGCCTCGGAGAGCTTCAGCGGCTTGCCCGCCACGTCCGTTCCGGCGATCTCCGGAGCGACCCGCCCCTTTGTTAAGTTGGCGATGACAAACAGTTCGTCCTCGGCGATCTTGGCGACACTGCGGCCGCCAAGCTCCACCCCGACGCTCTCGATGATCGCCTGGCGCAGCAGTGTTAGGCGGCGCTTCATGATTTCGCTCTCGTCGCCGAGCGCCTTGAGCAACTGGGCGGTTCCGAGCGCCGCGGTCCCCCGCACGGCGGGGTGCGGGCTGTCGCTGGCAAGCTTTTCCAACATTGCCAGAGTGCGCGGGTCGGGAACCGCAGTGAGCGCGTAGACCAGCGGGGCAATCTTGGCGCTGCCGAGATGGTGCTTTTCCAGCGCGGTGCGGATCGCCTCAACCGGCTCGCGGAGTTGCGGGCCGCTAGCAACAAGCCATGCGGCCGGCTCGATGGTCCACTCCTCGGCGAGCGCCGGTTTGATGATCACCCAGAGGCGCTCGGCATGGGCGGTGGCCGAGGGTTGCTCGGCCCAGACCGCGCGGCGTTCTTCCGGAGTGTGCGCGGCGCGCACCTTGAGCGTCCACAGCTCGGTTGCCTGCAGGAACGCCTTGCGCTCGAGCCGGGCCTTCTCCGGGGACGCCTGCAGCCAGGCGAGCGACAACCCAAAAGCCACCGCGACTAACACCCATGGGGAATTTCTCATGACAGGCCAAGCTAGGAGGCGCTCCCGAGGCTGACAAGACCGATCCCGTGGGGATGGTCAATAGGCGCCGCGCCTGGCTCGGCGCATCAGCGTGTCGATTCGCTTTTCCAACAGCTCGGCGCGCTCCGCGTCACCAGCACTCCGGTAGTAGCCGCAGATGGACTTGTAGATGGCCGACTCGGTCTCGGCGCGGAACCAGTCCTTGGTGCCGGTTTCAACGACGCGCTTGAAGGCCAGCTCGATGTCCCGGGCCGCCTTGCGGGCGAGCTGCGGGTCGCCGCGCATCCGCCCGAAGTAGTCCTCGGCCATCATCTTGAAGCCGGTAATGCTCCCGCCGTAGTCGCGCAGCGCGCGGTCGTAGAGCTGGCTAACTTCGGTTAGCGAGTCGGCGCCGACGCGTTGTTGGATGATGTCCGCCTGGCGCTTGAGCGATTCGGCGATGAGGTCCGCCTGCTCGGGCGAGGACCGCTCGATCCTGCGGCGCTCGACAATGAGCGCGCGCTCGACCGCGCCAGCGTCGGTGTACGGGAAGATGAATTCGATTTCAGCGTCGGCGGCGAGCTGGGCCATGCGCGGGTTGTCCTTGAACTCACGGCGCATCCCCTTGGCGAACTCCTGCCACTCGCCGAGGTTGGTGGGCTTCGGCGGCTCGCCGGCAAGCGTGGTCTGCCGCTCCAACAATCCGTAGAGCGCCCGCCAGGTTTCCGGAAACGACGGCCCGAGCTGGTTGACCAGGCGGATGAGCTGGGCGTTCTCGGTGTCCCGAGTAGTGCTGGCGAAGAAGTCCGCCAGCCAGAGGGTGCGCGCCACGCCGGCGATGGCGGCGGGGCTGCGCTGGTGGCGCTCGTTCCAGTGGAGGATTTCCTGCTCGGTGACGGCGCCGCCGGTCTGGGGGTTTTCCGCCTGGCCCTTCGAGACGCCGCCGATCCGCCCGGTCGTCGTCGACCACTCATCCTGATCGAGTTTGAGTCCGGCCCACGCGTGGCCGCCGAGGTCGGTCTCGCCGCCGAGGATCATGGCGGGAATGCCCATGGCGCGGGCGGTGTTGACGCAAAAATATGCCTGGTCGGCACACACGCCGCCCTCCTTGAGGATCTCCGCAAAGCTGTATTCCTTGTACGGGTTCAATCCGTCAACCGCCCGCTCCATCAGGTACTCGACCATCCCGTAGGCGTTCCCCCAACTTTTGCGCGTCAGGTTCATCTTGGCCACCGCCCAGTCCAGCTCGCTGGTGGCCACCGGGGCGCAGACGACCCAGACGAGGTCGCGTGCGCTGGCGCGGTCGACCGGTGCGGCGAGTTTGCCCTTCTCGTTTCTCTCAATGTACCAGAGGTAGCGCTGCATCGGGTCGACCCGGTGGTCACCTCCCGACGCGCCGCCCAGCGGGTTGGCAATCCCCATCGGCCGGTCAAACACCACCGCACAGGCAATCGCCAGCGCCCGGTATTTCTCGAACTTCTCCTGGTCGGCCGCCCACGCGTCGATCAGGAAGCCCAGCACCTTGCCGCCGTCGTCCTGGACCACCATCGTTGTTAGCAACTCTTCAAGCACCTCCGGCCGGTTGAGCAGCCAGGTGAGAAAGCCGCCGCCCGAGCTGTTGGCCCCGGCCTGTTTGGCCAACGCCGCCGGGGAGATGCGGGCAATGAAGGTCCAGCGCAACACCGCCCGGTGGAGCAGCGGCGTGGTCCAGACCGCGTCAAAGCGGCGCGCCGAATCACCCGCGGACACTTCCCCGAGGGCCACGTCGATGGAGGACTCCAACAATTTCTGATAGTCACCCCACGAGCCGGAATTGATGGCCTGGTTGAGCAGCGCGCGATCGCGCTCGACGGCGGCGTCACGCCCACTGTCGATCCCGGTGAGCATCAGCGGCCCGCCGGCGGCGAGGGGCTCAGCCGGCGGCGGCGCAGGCGCCCCTGCACCGGCCGAAGCGCGCTTGCGCCGCGGCTGCGTCGGCCCGTCGGCGACGTCCGGCGCTGGCTCCTGCGACGCCGGTTCCTGGACGACAGCGACCTCCGCGGCGGGTGCCGGCGGCTCTGCGGGCACCGGGGCGGAAACCGCCGCTGGCCGCTCGGGTTCGGCGGTGGCCGCGGCGACTGGCGCGGCGGCGACCGGCGGCGGTGTCAGCCGGCCAAACTTCAAATATCCGACCGCCCCGAGGATCCCGACGACCAGCACTGCAATCAACCATCCGCCGCCGCCGCGCTTCTGGCGTTCCAGCCCTTGGCGCTTGGCCGCCAGGCTGCGTGCCGCGATGCTCGCCGCGTCGCCGGTCAACACCGGCGGCGTGGTCGACTTCGGTTCCGGCCTGATCAGCTTTGCCATACTCGTCGCGATTCCGAAGCGCTCCGGAGCTCATCTCCACGCCCATTCCCCAACATTGCAGCGCCGCGCCGGTTTCCAACCAAAAAAGTTGGACGCCCGCAGCCACTAGCCGGTCCGCGCGGCCGCGCCGCCGGCCACCGCGAACCGGCCGATCCCGCTGAGCCCCGGGGTTTCGGTGAGCCAGTCGAGGTGGGTGGTGGTGATCCACTTCTGCGCCGCGGCCGGAAGGAAACCCATAAGCGCGTTGCGCCGCTGCGGGTCGAGCTCGCCGAAGATGTCATCCAACAGATAGATCGGGGTCTGCTGGCGGGCGTGCTCGAGGAGGCGTCCCTGGGCGAGTTTGAGGGAAAGGGCGAGGGTCCGCTGCTGGCCCTCGCTGGCGAACTCGGAGGCGAGCATGCCGTTGATGGTCAGGAGGAGCTCGTCGCGGTGCGGGCCGGTGACCGTCTGCCGGAGGCGGCGCTCGTGGGCGTGGGCGATTTCAAAGGCGCGGCGCAGGTCGTCGCCGCCGCCGGGGTGATAGGCCAGGGCGACCGCCTCGGTGGATCCGCCGACGCTCGCCTGGGCGGCGGCGACGAGCGGGTTGAGGGCGGCAACCATCTCGCGGCGGGCGCGGGTCAGCTCGGTGCCGTGTTCGATGAGGAGCTCGGTGTAGGCGGCGAGCTCCGGGTCGGGCCGGTGGTCCTTGAGGAGCTGGTTGCGGGCGCGCAAGGCACGCTGGTAGCGGCCAAGCGCGCGCCGGTAGCCAAGGTCGAGCTGGGCGCCGAGGAAGTCGAGGTAGCGGCGGCGCGCCTCGCCCGGGCCGCGGATGAGTTCGAGATCCTCGTTGCCCATCCAGACGAGCAGCCCGCCGTCGGCAAGGTAGCTGCTGGTGCTCGGGCGCTCGTCGCCGTCGACCTGGCGCTCGGTGGCCGCCGCCGAAAAGCGGATCCGCCGCTGCATCCCCCACGGGTCCCCGCCGATCCCAAACCCGCCCGCGCCGATCCTAACAAGATTGCCTAGCCGGTGGGTCCGCGGCGACTGGAGCCGCACCAGCACGCAGACCGCCTCGAGGATCGAGGTTTTCCCCTGGGCGTTGGCCCCGACGAACAATCCCCCCGCCGCCGGCACCTCGAGCGCCAGCTGCCCGAAGCAGCGGAAATCTACCAGTCGCAATGAACCGAGCACGCCGGACTTCTTATGCCGGGTGGCGCGAAAGCCAAACGCGAAAAGCTCGCACCGGGCGGCGGACCCGCGCGGGTGGTTGATTTCTTCGGCAATCGTGCCCGTTTGGGGTTGAAAACCGGCCACCCGGGTGCATCCTCGCCGCCCGCATGGCCGAGCAAACATTCCAAGCCCTTCCCGGGTTCCGCGACTTCACCCCGCGGGAATGCGCCGTGCGGAACTATCTGTTTGAGACCTGGCGGGCGGTCGCCCGGCGCTACGGGTTCAGCGAGTACGAGACCCCCTTGTTGGAGGACACCAACCTCTATCTGAAGAAGTCCGGCGGCGAGCTCAGCGCGCAGTTGTTCCGCTTCACCGACCAGGGCGGGCGCGACGTGACGCTGCGCCCGGAGGTCACCGCCTCGCTCGCGCGGCTCGCCGCGGCGCACCAGCGGGCGTTTCCGAAGCCGTTGAAGTGGTTCGAGATCGGCCAGTGCTTCCGCTACGAGAAGCCGCAGAAGGGCCGCGGCCGCGAGTTCTATCAGTTCAACGCCGACATCCTCGGGGAACCCGGCCCGGCGGCCGACGCCGAGCTCATCGCATTGGCCATCGACACGCTGCGCGCGCTCGGGTTCGCCGCGGGCGACTTCGTGGTGCGCATCTCCGACCGCGACGCCTGGCTCGGGTTCTGCGCCCAGCGCGGGATCGACCCCGCGCGCATCGGCGAGTTCCTCCAGATCATCGACAAGCTCGAGCGGGACAAGCCCGAGGTGTTGGCCGGAAAGCTCGCCGGCTTCGGCGTGACTCCCGAGGACCTGCGCGAGTTCATCGCCGATCCAGGCAATGCCTCGCTGGCCTTCCTAACCATCGCGGCGGACCTCAACGCGCGCGGGTTTGGCAAGTTCTTCGAGCTCGACCTCGGGATCGTCCGCGGGCTGGCATACTACACCGGCACGGTCTTCGAAGTCTTCGACGCGGGCAAGTCGATGCGCGCGGTCGCCGGCGGCGGCCGCTACGACACGCTGGTCAAGACCGTCGGCGGCGTTGATCTGCCGGCCACCGGCTTCGCCATGGGCGACTATGTGATCCGCAACCTCATCGAGGAGTCCCCCGCGGCCCTCATGCAGATGGAAGTCTGGCTGCAGCGCCAGAATGCCACCGACATCTATCTGGTCCTAGCCGATGACGCGCGCCGCTCCGAGGCGCTCGCCGTCGTCACCCTGCTGCGCGACGCGGGCATCTCCTGCGACCTGCCGCTGGCACCCGCCAAGGTAAACAAGCAGTTCCAGCGCGCCGACCAGGCTGGCGCCCGCTTCGCCCTGGTCATCGGCAGCGAGTTCCCGGCCCTGACCTTGAAAATCCTCGCCTCCCGCACCGAGGAGCACGGCCACGCCGACAACCTCGTCCCGTGGCTAACCGACCGGCTGCTGCAGCCCGACGGCCCGCTGCTTGCCTAACCGCCGGGCAGCCGCCAACCTAACACCTTTCCCAACCGGCACATCCATGCGCTCCCACCACTGCAATGAACTTCGCGCGTCCCACGTGGGCGAGACTGTCACACTCATCGGCTGGGTGCATTCGGCGCGCGACCACGGGGGGGTGATCTTCATTGACCTGCGCGACCGCGAGGGGTTGACCCAGTGCGTGTTCCGCCCCGAGGAGAACGCCGGGGTCGCGGCCCTCTCGCACACCCTGCGCGAGGAGGACGTCGTCCAGGTCAGCGGCCGGGTGGCGGCCCGGCTTGACGGGACGAGCAACGACAAGATCGAGACCGGCGCGATTGAGATCGTCGCGACGGGCCTGGTGATCGTCAACAAGGCCGAGGTGCTGCCATTCCAGTTAGACAAGGAGCTTTCCAACGAGGACCTGCGGATGAAATACCGCTATCTGGACATCCGCCGGCCGCGGATGACGCGCAACCTGCGCACCCGCCACCGGGTGACCAAGGCGGCGCGGGATTTCCTCGACGAACAGGGATTCTGTGAGATCGAGACGCCGGTGCTGTCGAAATCCACGCCGGAAGGGGCGCGCGACTTCCTGGTCCCCTCGCGGCTCCAGCCCGGGTCGTTCTACGCCCTGCCGCAGGCGCCCCAACAGTACAAGCAGCTGCTGATGGTTGGCGGGATCGAGAAGTATTTCCAGGTCGCGAAGTGCTTCCGCGACGAGGATCTGCGGGCCGACCGTCAGCCGGAGTTCACCCAGATCGACATCGAGGCGTCGTTTGTCGAACAGGACGACATCCTCGGGCTCGTCGAGGGGTTGTTGGGCCGGATCTTCCTTGAGGCGCGCGCGGTGCAGATCCCCGACAGCTTTGAGCGGATGACGTGGCGCGAGGCGATGAACCGCTATGGCTCGGACAAGCCGGACCGGCGCTTCGGGATGGAGCTAACCGATCTGGCGGACGTGTTTGCCAGTTCGACGTTCAAGGTGTTTTCCGGGGCGCTGGAGACGGGCGGGACGATCAAGGCGATCAACGCGAAGGGATTCTCCAACATCACCACCGGCCAGGTCGAGGCGCTCACCCAGCTGGCGATCCAACATGGAGCCCGCGGGCTGGCCTACATCCAGGCGCGCGGCGAGACGCCCGACACCTGGCGTTCGCCGATCACCAAGTTTCTAACTGCCGAGGAGCTCGCCGCGATGACCGCGAAGCTTAACATCGAGGCCGGGGACCTGGTTCTCTTTGGCGCCGGCCCGTGGCAGCAGGTCTGCGAGATTCTCGGGCGGGTGCGCCTGGCGTGCGCCGACTACCAGAACCTGCTAGATGGCAACGACGAGCTCAATTTCCTCTGGGTCACTGAGTTTCCGCTGCTTGCCTACGACGAGGAGGAAGGCCGCTACGTCGCGGTGCACCACCCGTTCACCCGGCCGGTCAAGGAGGACGAGGAGAAGCTGATGCGCGGCGAGTTGTCCAACGAGCTGCGCGCCCTGGCCTACGACGTGGTCCTCAACGGCCACGAGCTGGGCGGCGGGTCGATCCGGATCCACGAGGCGCCGCTCCAGTCGGCGACCTTCAAGGCCCTGGGTATCAGTGAAGAGCAGGCCGCCGCGGAGTTCGGCCACATTCTTGACGCGTTCCGCTTCGGGGCCCCGCCGCACGGTGGCCTGGCCATCGGCCTCGACCGGCTGGTGATGCTCATCTGCGGCGAGCAGAGCATCCGCGAGGTCATGGCCTTCCCGAAGAACAACAAGGGCAACGATCTCATGAGCCAGTCGCCCGCCGAGGTCGATCCCAAGCAACTCCGCGACTTGCGCCTCCAGACCACCGCGAAAAAGTCCGGTGTCGAGCTCTGAGGACCACGACAAACGCTCAAGCGACAACCCCGGGGGCGGCAAAAACGCAAAACACTTGCGTTAGCTGCCCGCCAACTTATCCTCCAGCCGATGCGCGCTTTGTTGATTGCTTGCCTCACCGTGCTGCTGGCGGGCGCCGCACCGGCCGCTCTCAAGGTGGCGGTGCTCCACCCGTTGTTAGGCGACCTCGCCCGCCAGGTCGGCGGGGCCGGCGTGGAGGTCGTCGAT
>JBILQE010000013.1:0-69733 GCA_044373465.1 Akkermansiaceae bacterium
GGCGGTGAACGGGTGCCAGGCGTGGGCCTTGTCGGCGGCGATCGTGCTGGTGGTCAGCGGGCGCATGGTCTTGGTCAGGGCTCCTCGTCCTCCTTGGCGAGGCGCTTGTCGATTTCCTCGATGAACTTGTAGGTCCCGCGCTTGCGCTGGTATTTACGCCACAGGATGTCGCGGATCTTCTCCCAGTGCTCGCGCGGGATCGGCAGGATCTCGTCCCAGTCCTCGGCGTTTTTCGGCTGGCGGTAGAGGTTCCAGCGCCCGGCATGATAGGTCGCCTTATAGTAAACCAGCCCCTCCTCCTCGCGCTCCCGCCATTCATGCTTCTCCATGGAGGCAAGACTGGCACGCGCGCCCGCCGAGCGGAATCCCGAAAATCCCCTGCTTGAGTCCCCCCCCACCCCGCTGCCATGTTAGTCCCAGTGATGCGCGCCGCGAAATCCGACGTCCTGAAGATCTTCGTCTACCTGGGAGCCACCCTGGTGCTTGCCGCCGTGCTCGCCCCGCTGATGTTCAACTTCGGCAAGGGCCTCGCCGAGGTGACCGAAAACAAGGAGACCAACCGGGCGATCGGTTGGATCGCCGAGGGCGCGCGCCATGCGGAATTCCCGCAGTTCTTCGACCGCGCGCTGTTAGTCTCCGGGCTGCTGCTGATCTTCCCGCTCATCCAGTGGCTGCGGGCCACCCGCCGCGACGACGACCCGGAGGAAGCCGAGCGCGCGCGGCGCGACGGGCCACCCGCCGCGGTCAAGCCACTGGCCGACCAGGCGCTGCGCCGCGACCCGCGCGCGGCGCTCCACCTGGTGGCCGGGTTCCTCCTCGGGGCGAGCGTGCTGTTGTTGTTCGGCTTTGCCCTCACCGAGACCGGCGCGTTCGGCTGGCGACCCGGCCTTGGCTGGCCCGCGCTGCTGCGCGCGGTCGTCCCGGCCGCGTTCGGGTTCGCGGTGGTTTGCGAGCTGTTGTTCCGGGCGGCGCTGTTAGGCGCTTTGCTCCGGGCGCTGCGCCCGTGGCCGGCGGTGTTGCTGGTGGCGCTGATCTTTGCGCTGGCGCATTTTTTGCAGCCGCAGCCGGGAATGAATGTCCCGGTGGCGGAGGCGCGCGCGGCGGGCTTCCAGATTTTGGGCGAGCTGTTCGGGCGGCTGGCGCGGCCGGAGGTGCTCGCCAAGGAGTTCGCGCCGCTGCTGGCGGTCGGGGTGGTGTTAGGCTATGCGCGGCTGCGGACCGGGGCGCTGTGGCTGCCGATCGGGCTGCACGGCGGCTGGGTGTTTGCGATTTTGTTGTTCCAGCGGGTGGCGGAGCCGGCGTTGGCGGGCGGCGGTGGGCTGTGGACCGGCAGCTCGCTGCGCGTCGGAGTGGTGCCGCTGCTGCTGGTATTGGCGACCGGGGTGCTCGTCCACCTGCTGACGGTTGATTCCGCCCGTGCGCGCCGGCCATGACCGGGGGCGCGGGATGGTGGCGGCGGCTAGGTGGGCGCGCGCTTGACCTGCTCTATCCGCCGGTCTGCGAGCAGTGCGGCGAGCCGCTGGCTAACAACCGCTGGCTGTGCGCGGACTGCGCCGGGCGGCTGCCGCGGATCAAGGAGCCGTTCTGCGAGGTTTGCGGCGAGCCGTTTTTCGGCAACATCGAGGGTGGCTTCGCCTGCCCTAACTGCAAGAGCACGGTGCTGGCGTTCGATTTTGCGCGGGCGGCCCTCAACGGCGACAGCCCGGAGGCGCGGGCGCTGGTCCACGCACTCAAATACCGGCGGCGGGTCCACCTCGGCGGCGAGCTCGCCACGCTCATGGCCGAGGTGTTCAGCGACCCGCGGCTCGCCGCGGCCCCCGCGGAGGGCTGGCCGCTGGTCCCGATCCCGCTCCACCCGAAGAGGATGCGCCACCGCCACTTCAACCAGGCCGGCGAGCTCGCCGGCCACCTCGGGGCGCGCCTCGGGCTGCCGGTCGTCGCGGCGCTGCGCCGCGTGCGGGCGACGCCGACCCAGACGCGGCTCGCGCGCAAGCAGCGGCTCAAGAACCTAACCGGTGCGTTCGCCCTGCGCGGGGCCGCGCGCCAGCTCGCCGGCAGCCCGTGGGTGATCCTTGTCGACGACGTGCTGACCACCGGGGCGACCAGCCACGAGTGCGCACGGGTTCTCAAACAACAGGCCGGCGTGGAGAAAGTCGCGGTTGTCACCCTGCTGCGCAGCTAGATGTTAGCCGCGCGGCGGTTGGGGAGTTAGCCGGCGGCTGTATTTCCCCTTCTCCTGGGCGACATCCTTGGCTAGCGTCGGGTCCCGGGCGCCCGCCGCCCAACCGAGGCTTTCTTTCCAACCACCAACCTTCCAACCGATGGGCATCTTCGACAAACCCAGGCTCCGCAACCAGGTGCGCAAAAAGGACGACATGCCAGAGGGCCTCTGGACCAAGTGCCCGGAGTGCGGGACCATGAGCCACTCGCTCGAACTCAAACAGCACCACAACGTCTGCCCGTCCTGCCGCTACCACTTCATGTTGGGCTCGGCCGAGCGCATCGAGCTGCTCGCCGACCCGGGGACCTTCGAGGAGACCGACGCCAACCTGATCTCGGCAAACCCGTTAGGCTTTTTGAACTACGAGGAGAAGATCGCGGTGCTGCGCGAGAAGACCGGGTTGAACGACGCGGTGGTGACCGGGCGGCTGAGCATTGGCCACAAGCCGGCGATGATCGCGGTGATGGACTTCCGGTTTTTCGCCGGGTCGATGGGCTCGGTGGTCGGCGAGAAGATCACCCGGGCGATCGAGACAGCCATCGCCGAGCGGCGCGGGGTGATCATCGTGTCGGCCTCCTCGGGCGCGCGGATGCAGGAAGGGATGCTCTCGCTCATGCAGATGGCGAAAACCTGCGGCGCCCTGGCGCGGCTCTCCGAGGCAAAGCTCCCGTACATCTCGGTGCTCACCCACCCGACGACCGGCGGGGTGACCGCCTCGTTTGCGACGATTGGCGACGTGAACCTAGCAGAGCCGAAGTGCATGATCGGATTTGCCGGTCCGCGGGTAGTCAAGGAGACGACCCACCAGAACCTGCCGCCCGGGTTCCAGACCGCGGAGTTCATGCTTGAGCACGGGCTCATCGACGCGATCGTCCCGCGCGACAAGCTGCGCGGGAAGCTCGCCCAGCTGCTGACCTACATGCTAGAATAGCTGCGGTGGGGGCATGAACTATCAGGAGGCGATCGGCTGGCTGTTTTCGACGCAGCTGTTTGGCATCAAGCTCGGGCTGGAGAACCCGGCACGCCTGCTGCGCGAGTTCCGGGCGTTTCCGGCCCACGGGGTGAAGGTGGTCCACGTCGCCGGCACCAACGGCAAGGGCTCGGTGTGCGCGATGATCGACGCGGTCGCGCGCGCGACCGGCAGGCGCACCGGGCTGTTCACCTCCCCGCACCTCGTCGACTACCGCGAGCGCATCCGCGTCTCCGGCGAGATGATCCCGGAGGAAACCTGCGCGGCCTATCTAACCGAGTTGCGGAGCATCGCGGAGTCGATGGAGGCGCATCCAACATTCTTCGAGCTCACGCTGGCGTGCGGGATGCGGTGGTTTGGCGAGCGCGAGTGCGACCTGATCGTGTTGGAGACCGGGATGGGCGGGCGCTACGACGCGACCAACGCGGTGCCCAAGGATGTGGCGGTGATCACGCCAATCGGGCTCGACCACCAGCAGTGGCTCGGCGCGACGCTCGGCGAGATCGCCTATCAGAAGGCCGGAATCCTCCGCGAGGGGGTGCCGGCGGTGTGCGCCCCCCAGCCTGAGGAAGCGCGCCGGGTCATCGAACAGGTGGCCAACGAGGCGCGGGTCAGCAGCCTGGAGTTCATCGACACTCCGTTGTTAGGCTATGAGCTGGCGCTGCGGGGGCCGCACCAGAAGTGGAACGCGGCGGTGGCGCTCGCGGCGCTGCACGCGGTGAAGGTGCCGATGTTTCACGATGCGGTCCGTTACGGGCTGAGCCGGACGAGCTGGGCCGGGCGCTTTGAGCGGCTAGCCGGCGAGCCGGCGGTGATCCTCGACGGAGCGCACAACCCGCACGCGGCGGTGGCCTTGGCGCAGACCTGGGCGGAGGAGTTCGGGACGGCCAAGGCGACGCTGATCTTTGGCGCGGTGGAGTCGAAGGATGTCGCCGGGGTGCTCGGCGAGCTGGCGCCGCTGGCGCGGAGGATATTGTTGGTGCCGGTCGACTCGCCGCGCGGGCTGCCGGTCGGGGCGCTGCGCGCGGCGCTCAGCGGGCTGCGCGCGGCGCTTGGCGGGGTCGCGGTGGCGCCGGAGACGCTCGAGCTGGGTGGTTTTGACGAGGCGCTGGCGTTGGCGCGCGGGTTTCCCGAGCCGGTGCTGGTGGCCGGCTCGCTGTTTCTGGTCGGCCAGGCGCGGGCGCGGCTGACCGAGGGCGAGTTCCAGAGGAGCAGCCAGTAGCGGCGCGGCGCGGAGGTTTGCACATCTAACGCTGGCAATTTCCGCCGCAGCACCGGAGATTGCAGACCGGCTTTGCTTGAAGTTGTCTACAATCGCGGACTCTACCTGCCCGCGGCGGATCTTTGGCTCGATCCCCGCGATGCGCAGCCGCACGCGTTTGTCTCCCATGCCCACGCCGACCACTTCGCCCGCCACCAGCTGACGCTCTGCTCGACGGCCACCGCGGCACTGCTCCGCGCGCGCTACCAGACGCCCGCCGAGCGGCTCGCGCCGCTGGATTTCCATCAGCCGTTAGAGCACAACGGCCATCTGCTGCAGCTGCTGCCGGCGGGGCATATCTTTGGCTCGGCGATGCTGCACGTGACCAGCCGTGAGACGGGCAAGACGTTGTTGTACACGGGCGACTTCAAGCTGCGGCGCGGGCGCACCGCGGAGCCGGCGGTGCTCAAGGCGGCTGACACGCTGGTGTTGGAGACGACCTTCGGGCTGCCGCAGTTTGTGTTCCCCTCGGCGCTGGAGACCGAAGGGGCGGTGCTGCGGTTTGTCCACGAGGCGTTCGACGACGGGGACACGCCGGTGCTGCTAGGCTACTCGCTGGGCAAGGCGCAGGAGGCGCTGGCGCTGCTCGCCGAGCACGGGATTCCGGCGCTGCTCCACCCGAGTGTCGCGGCGATGACCGCGGCATGCCGGGCCGCCGGCTGCGAGCTTCCCGAACCGCGGGAGCTAACCGGGCCGGTGCCGCCGGGGCACGTCGTCATCGCCCCGCCCAACGCGGTGCGCTCGAAGCTCATCAGGTCGCTGCGCAACGCCCGCAGCGCGATGCTAACCGGCTGGGCGCTCACTCCCGGGGCGAAGTTCCGCTACCGCACCGACGAGGCGATCCCGCTCTCGGACCACGCCGACCATCCGGCGTTGTTGGAGACGATCCAGCGGGTGCGCCCGAAGCATATCCTCACCCTGCATGGTTACGCGCGGGAGTTTGCCGCCGAACTGCGCGCGCTCGGAATGGACGCGTGGTCGGTGTTCGGCAACGACCAGTTGGAGATCGCCTTCGGCGGGCCGCGCCGCGCCGGGACCCGCAGTCCGCTGCATGCGCGTCCCGGGTGCGGGCTGGCGAGTTTCAGCGATGTCTGCCAGAACGTCGCCTCGACTAACAGCCGGATAGAGAAAATCAACCACCTTGCGTGGTATCTCAAGGGGCTCGAGCCAGAGCAACTGCGGCTGGCGGCGACGTGGCTGACCGGGCAGGCGTTTCCGCGCAGCCACCGGTTGCGCGCGGTCCACACCGGGAGTGCGACGCTGCGGCGCGCGCTGTTGAGCTTGCCGGGGGCGACCGAGCCGCGCTACCGGACGATTTCGGCAAGCCAGAACGACCCGGCGCGGACCGCGCGGCTGGTCATGGAGGAGCTGATGCTCAAGCCGGCGGCCGCGGAACTCGGGGAGATCGACGGGTTCTTCCACCAGCTTGCCGAGGCGCGCGGGCCGCTGGCGCGGATCGACCTGCTAGCCGCGCGGCTCGCCACGCTGCACCCGCGCGAGGGCGAGACGCTGGTGCGGCTGCTGACCGGCGATTTGCGCATCGGGCTCAAGGAGGGATTGTTGGAAGAGGCGTTGGCGAGCGCCTTCGAGGTGCCCGCCGAGGAGGTCCGCGAGGCGCACATGCTCACCGGCGACCTTGGCACCACCGCGGTGCTCGCCAAGGAGAACGCTCTCGGAGCCGCCAGCCTGACGCCCGGCGTCCCGCTCAAGTGCATGCTCGCCTCACCGGAGGTGGACGCCGCGGCGATCTATCAACGACTAACAGCCGAGCGGCCGGGCCCGGTGTGGCTGGAGCCGAAGTTTGACGGGATCCGTGCGCAACTGCACAAGCACGGTGACCAGGTCGGGTTGTTTTCGCGCGACCTGCGCTCGCTCGGCGCCGAGTTTCCCGAGTTGCTCGAGGCGGCGCGGCGGATGCCCAGCGACGTGGTTCTCGACGGCGAGATCATCGCCCACGCCGACGACCGCCGGCTGACCTTCGGCGACCTGCAAACCCGCCTCGGGCGCGACAACCGCCAGCCCGACCTGTTTGCCGGAGGCAGCGCCGCGGCGCGCGTTCCGGTGCGCTTCATCGCCTTCGACCTGCTCTGGTGCAACGGGGTCGACATGTTAGGCGAGCCGCTCCACGAGCGCCGGGAGCGGCTGGAGCGGCTGGGGATGCCGGAGCCGCTGGAACTCATCGAGGTATTCAGCGCGGCGAGCGTGGCGGAGGTTGAGGAGGTGTTTGGCGAGGCGTTGCGGCGCGGGCATGAAGGGGTGATCGGCAAGGACCCGGAGAGCTTCTACACACCGGCGCGGCGCGGTCGTGCATGGTTGAAATTCAAGGGAGTGGCGGCGAGCCTGGACTGCGTGGTGGTGGCCGCCGAGCAAGGCCACGGGCGGCGCAGCGAGTTGCTCTCCGACTACACCTTTGCGGTGCGCGACGCGGAGAGCGGGGCGTTGCTAACCATCGGGAAGGCTTACTCGGGGCTAACCGAGGCGGAGATCGAGGAGCTAACCGAGCATTTCCGGCGGACCACGCTGCGCAGCGTCGGGCGGCGCCACGAGGTGGAGCCGACGGTGGTGTTGGAGATTGCGTTTGACCGGGTGCAGGAGTCGAGCCGGCACGGGAGCGGGCTGGCGCTGAGGTTTCCGCGGATCAAGGGAATCCGGCGCGACAAGGGGGTGGCGGAGATCGACACGCTGCAGGCGGCGCGCGCGCTGGTAGGCTAGTGGCCGGCGCGCGGGCGGCGATAAATATCCGTGTAATCCTCGCGGAGTATGGTTGTCTAACCCGGCCGGAACCGACCGCTCCGGGAAAACTTTCCGCCAACCCGCCGCATGATTTTCACCCCGAAATGGAAAAAGGACGCCAAGCTGCTCAACAAGGCGGCGCTGAAGTTCCTCCACTACAAGCGCGACCAGCTCAAGCCCGACCGGATTGCCGAGATCGAGTCGCGGCGCAAGGATCTGGCGGCGGCGGTGAAGGCGGGTGACCGCGGGCGGACCGACGAGGCGACCAAACAACTGCACGCGACCTGCGAGAAGGCGCTGCCGCATGCGAAGTCGGCCAACGCCCTGGAGGAGAACATCGAGGTGTTGTTTGTGGCGATCGTCATCGCGCTGGGGCTGCGGGCCTACGCGGTCCAACCGTTCCGGATTCCGACCGGGTCGATGGAGCCGACGCTCAACGGGATCCGCGCCGAGGTCCTCGCACCGGAGGATTGGCCGGCAGCGCCAATCCGCTGGACCCAGCGGCTAACAAAAGGGCGGAGCTACGTCGATGTGCGCATCGATGAGCCGAAGGTGATCGCCGCGAACGGCGTGCGCGAGGACAACTTCATGCACTTTTTCACCCGGACCTACATCAGCTTCGAGGACGGCACCTCGGTGTCGATCCCGGCGCCGCTGCGGGTGAGCTGGGAGCGGCTCCGCCTCGCGGAGCATGTCAACAGCCGGATCGTGGATGACAACACCCGGATCTATGAGCGCACGGTGGTGCCGGCTGGCACGGTGTTGGCGCAGGGCTGGGTGGAAAGCGGCGACCTGGTGCTGGTAGACAAGATTTCCTACAACTTCCGGCGGCCGTCGCGCGGCGAGGTGTTTGTGTTTGAGACCCGCGACATCCGCGGGATCCACAGCGGCGACAGCGAGCAGAGCGGCGGGTCCCACTACATCAAGCGGCTCGCCGGGGTGCCGGGCGACACGCTGGCGATCCAGCCGCCCTACCTGCTCGTCGACGGGAAAATCGCCGAGGAACCAGGCTTGCGCCGGGTGATGGAGACCAAGGGGTACATCCCGACCCCGCGCTTCCCGCTGGCGCTGCGCAAAAACGGCGTCCCGCCCGGCAGGCGCGAGTATGCCGCGCTTGGCGACAACACCGCCAACTCGTTAGATTCGCGTTATTGGGGGCCGGTGCCGGAGTTTAACCTTGTCGGCCCGGCGCTGTTCGCGCTGTGGCCATTCGACACCGGCCACTGGGGGCTGATCCGCTGATTTCCTAACAGCCCAGCGATGATGGCAAGCGCCCCCGCCAACAACCGCCCGCCTGGGAGCGAAGCCGGGACGATCACCCGCGCGGCGAAGTCGAACCTGGCCTTCGCGCTCGCCTGCCTGCCGCGCGAGCGGCGGCACGACACGGTGACGTTCTACGCGTTCTGCCGGACGATCGACGACCTGGCCGACGCCGAAGACCGGCCGCTGGCCGAGAAGGCCGCGGCGCTGGGCGGGTGGCGCGAGGGCCTTGAAGCTGGCTTTGCCGCGCCGGACCCGCTGCAGGCGGCGGTTGTCGAGCTGCGCGAGCGCCACGGGCTTCCCACCGAGCTGTTTGTCGAGCTCATCCGCGGCTGTGAGATGGACTTGCGGCCGCAGCGGTTCGCCACCTGGGAGGAGCTGCGCGGGTACACCCACCGGGTCGCCTGCGTCGTCGGCCTGATCTCTATCCGATTGTTTGGCTGCACCGACCCGGAGTCGGAAAAATACGCCGTCGCCCTCGGCCACGCGCTCCAGCTGACCAACATTCTGCGCGACGTCGCCGAAGACCTCGCCAACGGCGTGCGCATCTACCTGCCGCTCGCCGACCTCGCGCGCTTCCAATACACCGAACGCGACCTCATCGGCCGCGTCTATGACGGGCGCTTCCTGGCCGCCATGAACTACCAGGCCGAGCGTGCCGAAGGGTTCTTCCAGGAGGCCGGCGAGCACCTGTGCGCCACCGACCGCGCCGCGCTGATGCCCGCCGAGATCATGCGGGAGATCTATCACACGCTGCTAGACAAGATGCGCGCCGGCGGGTTCCGGGTCTTCGACCGCCGCTACAGGCTCTCGAAACCGCGCAAGATCGCGATCTTCTCCAAACAGCTCATTTCGGGAAAATTCATTCATTCGAGGTAGCGCGCGCCGATCTACCTGCTAGAATTTCCGCATGTCCCGGGGAATTGCGGGGCGCCTGAGAGCCATGAACAAGCCAGCAAGCCACCGCCAAGACCGCCGCATTGCCATGTTGCTAGCCGCCGCGCTGCCGGGGTTGTTAGCTGGGTGTTTTTACCCGTACCCACCGCCGCCAGTGGAGCCGCCGGTGGTGGAGCGCCCGGTGGAGCCTGAGCCGGTGTTGCCGCCGGCGCCGGACTATCCGGTGGCGACGCGGACCAACAGCCCAGGGCAGGTGCTCAGCCCGTATGCGCCGTATAACGTGATTGACGTGACCGGCTACCGGAGCGGCCAGTTGGTGCGTGATCCGAGCAACCAGAGGATTTTCCGGATCCCGTGACGGGGCCGGGGCGGCTGGTTGGTTAGATCGAGAGGAGTGATTTGACCGCCTCGCGCTTGAGGCGCAGTTCGCGCCACTCGTTGACGAGGCGGCTGGCCTCGATGATCCCGCAGCCTGCGGGGAGTTGGACGTGGGTGGCGTTCCAGGCGAGTGCGCGGATGGCGACGACGGCGCGGAAGGAGTTGTCGGCTAGGAACCCGAAGGGAGCGCCAAAGAACGCCGGGCAGCCGAGGCGCTGCCGCCAGGCTAACAGCAGCGCCATGGTTTCGGCGGTGCGCGGGAGCGGGCCGAGGGCCGGGGTCGGGTGGAGGCGGCGGATGAGGGCGTCGATCGAGTGGGTTTGGGTGGAGTAGAGTTCGACGTCGATGGGAGTGAGGAAGTGGACGATGGGTCCGAGGTCGAGGATCCGGCGGTCGGAGCGGCGGACCATGCCGATGTCGGCGAGCTTGGCTAACAATGTTTGGGCGACGTATTCGTGCTCGCGGATTTCCTTTTCATCGATGGCGAAGACCTCGCGCTCTTCGCGGCGGGCGGTGCCGGCGAGGGCCATGGTCTGGAGGCGGCCGGCGGCGAGGGAGAACAACAGTTCGGGGGTGGCGCCAACAAAACCGGAGTTGCCGCGGATCCAGCCGTAGCCGGTCATGTTAGGCGGGAGTGTTGCGAGCTGGCGGGTGATGGCGAGCGGATCGCCAGAGAGGATAGCGCCGGCTTCGACGACGCCGGGGACGGTTTTTTCGAATGCGCCGCGGCGGATGGCCTCCATGATTTCCTGGAAGACGGCGGCGAAGGGATCACCGCTGGGGGTCTGCCAGGCGATCTGCGGGGGCGGGGCGTCGGTGAGGTTGAGGTCGGCGACGCGCTCGAGCCGCGCGGGGATTTTCCACGGGGAGCGGTCGCTGAGCGAGAAATCGTTGATGTAGAAAGCGGCGGAGCCATCGGCGGGGGGCGCGGCGGCGCTGCTGAAGGGCCCGTGGCCAAGCCACCAGCCGCCGTCCGGGTGGCGGAAGAAGGCGGTCTCGGAAATGTTGGGCGTTTGGGGCATGCGGGCGGCCGCAAGGGTTTCCCATGCGCGCAAGCACGGCAAGCGCGGGTTTTGCCCTACTTGGTGCGGCCGTTCAATCCAGCGCCTACCCGGGCGCTTCACCCGTCTTGATCGTCAGAGCCCTCTCCTGCTGAGCAAAACACGTGGAATCCGCAACTCCCCACCACGCTGCTGCGCCCAGAGCCAACCAAGCAAAGTGTTTCATCATGCATCGGCCGCCAGACATGCTTTGGCTCCATGCCAACGCTCCGCCGTCCTCCAAACGGGTTGCCGGAAGAACCTCCCGCCGGCCATTCAACAACCGGCATGGAAACTTCCCGCGGGAGTGGCTAGTAGCTTCTAAACCAGACTTAACCGAATCAATCAGGACAGATGAGCGGCACCGATGGGAAGTCGGTCTGATAGCGTGGTTTGTCCCGGGTCAGGAGAGTGAAGCCTTCAGCTTGCGCGTGGCCACCGATGAAGAAGTCCGTCAGGGGTGCGGATTTAACCCCTCCGCGCAACCTGTAACGCCTATAGGCTTGGGAAGCGAGGAATAGGGCTTCCCGTGGCAACTCACGGAAGTGCAGTCCCAGCAAGCGGATCGTGGCTTCAACCTCCTCGACCGCGACCGCTTGATAACACAGCTCCGTGTAAATGAACGGATTGATCACGAGGCGCTGAGGAAACCGGCTGAGCTGCTCCCGCGACCACTCAAGCCATTGGGGATCAGCGGTGGTCACATCAAGTAGGACGTTGGTGTCAACCAGCACCTCCTCAGTCATCGCTGCGGAGTTCCTGCATGATTTCATCGGTGCTTTTCCCCGCAGTCCGATCTTTCCAAATGCCAGTGACCGCTTCGAGGCGGGCGGTCATCTGTTCGACCGTTCGCGGTGGCGCTGGCTCCTGGTCTTCAACGGCGCGGGTCAGGATGTCGCGAACCTCCGCCTCCATCGACCGCCCCCGGCTCGCCGCCTGGATCCGAAGTTTGTGCTTCACCGACTCCGCAAGCCCGCGAATGGTCAAGGTGGTGGTCATCACCGCACGCTACGACCCGCTTTCGTTGCTGTCAATGCCAGCACTATTGAGCACGCCAAGCGGCGGATCCGGATGTGGGGATGACCAGTCCCACGCACAGCCAATAACTGGAGTGCGGTGGCAGAGCGCAGCGGCGACCCCGCTTTGGCTCAACCCCGAGACTCCGGAGATTCACCGCGTTGCCGCAAAAAACCATCCACCGGCCAATCAACCCAGCGTCCACCCCGGCAGGCTTCCCGTGAATGGCTCGCCGTGCTCGCTCATCGTATCGAGTGGCTTCCTGGCCGCGGGTGGAATACCAGCACATGGTTGGCGAGCTGCTCGGTGCGGGTGGCGGAGTCGGCGGGAAGCCGCGCGGCGAGGACCGCGGCCGCGTCGTTAACGATGGCGACACAGGCGTCGGCGACTCGTTGGCCGCGGAGGAGTTCAACGGCCAGATCGCGGAGCCTGGCAAGCTGGTCCTCGCCAAGCGCGGTGGCGGCCAGCTGGTCGGCGAGGACGACGACGCGCCGCTCAAACAACGAGAGGTAGATCAACACGCCGCTGCGCCCGGTGGTCGCGCCGATGCGGGTGCTGCCGAAGACCTGCCAGGCAGCCTGGCAGACATCCGCGGCCATCTCTGACTCGCGGACAAACAGCCGGCGCAGCCCGTGCCAGTAGCTGGCCACCAGCGAGCCGGCAAGGAACCCGAGGGTGATGGCCAGAACCTGCCATGGAAATCCGAGCGAGGCGGATGACCATGGGTCGGCCGCGCGGGTGCTGAGGTCGAACCCGAGATGGGCCAAGCCAAGCGCAACGATGGCGGCGACGAGCCCGATGAACGATTCCGCCCGGTCATAGCGGCCCGACTCGGTGGCCACGGCGCAAACCAATTCCGCGGACGTCTGTTGTTCGGCATGGGCGATGGCCGCATCGACGCGCATGACGTCGTCGTGGTTGAGACTGCTGGTTGCCTTCATGCGGATAGAGAATGATTTACCACCGGCCGGACGCGCCGCCGCCGCCGGAGAACCCACCGGTGCCAAATCCGCGGCTGTTCGAGAAGCCGCCCGAGAAGCTGCCGTCCGAATCGCCGCGGCCGGTGAAGCGGAAAATGATGCTGAGAATCACCACCACGAGCCAAAACACCAGGGCGGTGAGGATCAGGCCCAAGCCAACGATCAGCAGGATTTTCCGCTGGGCCGGGAACCCGAAGGAGGCGGCGATGCAGACGACCCCGGCGATCACCATCGCCCAGATCGCCCACCCGGGCAGCGGCGAGGTGCTCAGTGGCTCCTCGCGCCACGCCGGTGGGATCATGTCGGCGATCCCGCCGGGCGACGTCGCCTCGGGTCCAAGCGCCGCCATCTCCCCGAGTGCCATGGCGCCGAGGTAAATTCCGCCATCAAAGTCACCGCGTTTGAACCGAGGGACGATCCGCTCGTCCATGATCCGCGCCGCATGGGAGTCCCACCGCCGACCCCAGTCAGCCCCGAGCTCGATCCGCGCCTCCCGGTCCTGCTGGCTGACAATCAGGAGGATCCCCTGGTTGACCAGCTCCCCGTCGGGAGTCCGCGCGCCGATTTGCCAGTGGTCGAACCATTCCCGGGCAAACTGCTCGATGGAAACCCCGCTCCGCCCGTAGCCGCTCATCGACTCGATGATCACCACCACGATCGGCGTCCGGTGCACCTCGAACGCCTCCTTCTGAATCCGCCCGATCTCACTCTCGGTCTCAGGTGAGAGCATGTCCGCGAAATCCTGGACAAAGTTCGCATCCGCAGGGATCGGCGGCAACCCGCTGGCCCGCAACGACGCACCACCGCCCAGCAGCAGCACGAACATCCAGGTTAACAGCCTCCGCGACATCAAGCCGCGATCTTTTCTCAACAGCCCAGGCATGACAATGCCCAATCCGCGCCGAACCGGCGGGAAGCGGCTGAGAACCAAAGTCTCAATCCGCCGCCGATGGTCGAAACGGGTTGACCACCCGGATTCCCAACCCGGCAAAATCGGCCTCGTTGCGGGTGACCAGGGTGAGGTCGTATTCAAGCGCACTCGCGGCCAAAAGGGCGTCGATTTCGGGCACTGAGCGGACCGCCTGGAGCTCCCCGGAAAGTTCCGCGATGCCCGAATTCACCTCAATAAGCCGTTCACGATACGCGCGCTTCACCTCCTCGAGCCAGCGATCAAGAACCAGCGTTTGCGAGGCATCCTTGCTCCGAAGACGATCAATCCCTTTGCGGATCTCTCCCAGGGTCATGACACTCAGGAAGATCTCCTCATTCTCCATTCCCAGCCACCACTCCCAGACCTCGCGGCGCGCCCTTTCGGGCCCCTTGCGAATCTCGCTGAGCACATGGGTGTCGAGCAGGAAGCCGGGCATCTCAATCAGCGAAAAGGTTTTGTTTCGTGGCACGTCCGGCAAGGCTGCGGTCACGCTCAATCAGCCGGTCATCCCCCACGTCCGGCATTTCCCCCAGCACCTGCCAAAAACTCTTTCGCTTCTCTCAACCATCCGCCAGCAGCACCTCGCGCAGGATCCGGCGGTGCTCCTCCTCCACCGAGACCCCGTGCCCGCCCGCACGCTTCTTAAGGCGACTCACCAGTTCATCGTCCAGGTTCCTGACCAACAATTGCGCCATTGCGAACCGCTACGCAATGATAGCAAGTCAAGGATGTTGGGACGATTCCATCGCGCCCCACTCCCCGGCTACTTCTTCGCGCCGGCGGCTTGGATGTAGGAGATGATATCGCGGAGGTGTTCGGCGCCGAGGGATTCGAGGCCTTCGGGCATGAGTGAATGGGGCATGACTTCGCGCTTGGCGATGTCGTCGATCTTCAGTTCGAGCTCGGGTGCACCGGGCTGGCGGAGCTGGATGCGTGCGGGGTTTTCGCTGGCGATGATGCCGGCGAACTGGGTGCCATTTTTCATCGAGAAGTTCCACGTCCGGTGCTCGTTGTCAACGACGAGCGATGGATCGACGATGTGGGTGAGCAGGTCGGCGACGGGATGGGCGCCCATGCCGTCGAGCTTGGGTCCGAAGTGGTTGCCGGCGCCATCGAGTTGATGGCAAAGCGCGCAACTGGCGGCAAAGGCGGCCTTGCCCTTCTCCGGGTTGCCGGGCTTGCTGACTTCCGGGAGGAGCTTGGTGATGACCTCCACCTTGCCGACGCCACCAGTGCCGTCGATGCGGCCAAAGATGACCTTGGCGCGACGGCAAACGTCCTGATTCGGGTGATGGGTGAGCCCGGAGCGGCGGTGGAGCTCGAGGGTGTTCTTCGGCAGGCGGCCATCTTCAAGCGCATCGAGCCACATCATCGCCCAGTCGGCGCGGCTGATGACGACGTCAAAGGCGTGGTTCTTCAGACCGCTGAAGCCATCGTAGTTGGCCGCCAGGGTCGCGCCCACGCTTGGGTCATTGGTCGCCGCGGCGCTGGTAATGACCTCACGCATAAAGTCATGCGGAGTCTCCTTGCGGATCCACGAGAGGACTTTCGGGAGAATCGACGGGTCCGACCCGCGGGCGGCAACCACGGCGCGCATCGCGGCGATCCGGCGATCGATGGGCGTGGCGGGATTCTCGGCGATGGGCATGACCTCGGCGGCGACCTTGGCGATCTCCGCCTTGAACGGGCTCTCGGTTTGGGCGGCGGCAAGGGCAAGAACCGCTGCGGCGCGGGCGCGGTCGCTGGACGTCAGCAAGCGCTGCATGGCGGCGAGGGTTTTCGCCTCGCTGCTGGCCACGACCAGCGGGTTGCGGCCAAGCTCCTCGAGGATGACCACCGCAAGGAGCGAGTCCGTGGTGGTGTCCGCGCCGACCAGCACCGCGGTGATCGCACTGATATCGCCGCCTTTGGCAAGGTTGGCCGCGAAGGAGCGGGCCACGTTGCGCCCCGGCTCGGACGAGTCACCCGCGGCCAACATCTTGGTCAGCAATGGCCCGGGAGCCGCCGAACCAACCGCCGCGGCCGCCGACTGCGCCCAGGCGTCGCCCATGGACGGAATGGCAGCCAGCAGGACCCGCGAGTTTTCCTCGTTCAGCGGCGAGGCACCGAGCGCGCGCAGCGCGGCAAGCCGCACCCGCTCATCGGGATCGGCAAGCGCCGCGGTGGCCTGCGGCGCGCTCAGGGAAATGCCGCCCGCTTCGGCGATGAGCATCGCATTTTTCCTTATTGCCGGTTCCTCGGCCGCAGCCGCCTTGGCAAAGGTGGCCGGGCTGAGCTTGCCGAGCCGTTGCAGCGCCCACAGCGCCTGGATCCGGGCGGGGACAAACTTCTCGCCATCAGCCATGGCCAGCAGCGATGGGAGCGCCGCGGTTGCCACCGTGTCGGCGCTGGCCATCAGGACGAGCAGCGCGTTGGAACGCACCACCCGGTTGGGATGCTTGAAGGCGACGACCAGCGCTGGGCCGTCGGCCTTGGCGAGGTTCGGATGCGCCAACTTCGGCGCGTCCTTGTGTTGGATCCGATAGATCCGCCCAAAGTAGTGCTCGCGGTCCGGCCGGACCGACGCGCCCGAGCGGCTGTGCTCCGGCCCGCGGGTGTCGTTGTGGGTGACCACCGGGGTATAGAAATCAAGGACATACATCGCCCCGTCGGGTCCGAAATTGACTGCCACGGGTGAGAACCAAAGATCCGTGGAGCGCAGCCATTCCTCTTTTTCCAGGATCATCTCGCCCTTGAAGCTCGGGCCCTTGGGGACCAACTTTTCGTGGTGGATGATGTCGAGGATCGGCTCGGTCATGAACACGGTGTCCTTGTACTCAATGGGCCACGCGCCGCCTTCGTAGACCGATGACGAGCATGCCGCGCTGTAGCCGCCCACCTGGTCGATCTGCATGATGGGTGCGCGCAGCGGCATGTCCTCGCGGTTGACCCGCCGGCCGGGGTTGATGGCCTGCATGCTGCGCGCAGCGATGGTTGGCGCTTTCTTCGTGATCCATTCGGGGAGAACGACGTGCATCACCGGGTCACCGCGCGTCGCCTTGCCGTGGAAGATTTCCATGTCGCTGGTCACATCCGTGCCAAACGCGTTGCCGCCCTCCGAGGCGACCGATTCGATCGCCGACCCGTCCGCCCGGAAGCGGAAAATCCCCGGCGGCAAGCGCAGCGTTTCCTTGTTGGTGGCAAGGTCGCGCACCATCGTGTCCGATCCGGTCGTCGCGTAAACCCAGCCGTCCGCGGCGTTGACAAAGTTGTTGGCGACAAAGTGGGTGTCGCCCGGGCTGAAACCACCGTAGAGCGGCTTGACGAGGTCCGCCTTGGCGTCGCCATCGGTGTCGGCGAGGTAGACGATGTGCGGCTGGGCAACAACGATGACTCCCTGGCCGTAAACACAGAAGCCGGTGACAAGCTCAAGCCCGTCGTAGAACACCTGCTTCTTGTCCATTTTCCCGTCGCCATTGGTATCGACCAGCACGCTGATGCGGTCCTGCGCCGGGCGCTCGTATTCGCCGGGGACCAGCACGCCGCCTTCCTTCCACGGTACGGTCACCGACGGCCGGCGGCCGTTGGGATACTCCGGCGTCTCCGCCACCCACAGCCGCCCTTGCACGTCCCACTGGATCGCAATCGGCTTGTTGATCAGCGGCTCCTCGGCAACCACCTCAGCGACAAACCCAGGCTGCAGCTTGAATTGTTTGACCGCATCCGCGCCGCGCAGCGGACCGCCCACCGGATACCGCAGTTGGGCCACCTCCGCGGGCGCGACGAGCTCATCGGTCTTCTCCCGCTTGGCCGTCCACGCGATTGAGCGCAAAACGAACGCGCGGATGCTGGCGTGATTGAGCGCCTCGTCCGACCCTTGGAGGATGGCCACGGCGCGATGCTTTTCCCCGGTGAACGCCCACATCTGCGGCTGGAGGTCGTAGATGGACGCGCGCAACTCGTTGCCGCCGGGGATGCTGCCGTCCCGGATCTTGGGCGTGAAGGCAGAGGCGAACACCTCAAGCTTGTCGGCGAGCGTGAGGTCAAAAAGCGTCTCGGCATTCAGATCAAACGGCGAGGCGCCCGCAACCACCGGGTGGCTGTCGGTCATCACGTACAACATCATCAGGCTGTCGAACTTCCCGCTCTTCCCCTGGTCCCAGCCGCCGCCAAAAAGCCCGCGACCAAAGGCGGCATCGCCCGCCGCAATCGCACCGTTGACCACCACGATGCCGCCACCCCGCGCAGCAAAGGCCGTCAGCGCCGCACGCGCGGCTTCGGGCAAGGGCTCGAATGCGCGCCGGTGCAGCAGGAGAACGTCCGCCTTCTCCAGCTGGGCCGCCGTTGGGACATCAACGACTCCCGGTTGGGCACCGGCCTTCTTCAAGGCATCGCCAAAGCTCTTCCCGATGGCCGGAACGTCGCTGCTCACCAGCACCCGGAGCGGCGCGGCCGGAAGATGCGCGCTTAGCGCAAGCGAGATAGCGAGAAAAAGTGGGACTCTCATAGAATCATCCACGCTCTCCTATCCCGCGCCACCCTCCAAGCATCATTTCCACGCCGGGTCCCAGGGAAGCAACCGTCGGGAACGCCCCCCGCGCATGACCTCACGCAGGACGGATTCTTGCCCGGAAGCTTCCCGCGGGAGCCTCCTTGCCATCCGCGCAGGCGACGACGCTGAGCGCATCCTCCACGACGTGGAACACCGCGTTCTGGAGGAACTCGCGCCCCAGCGCCAAAACGCCGGCGCGCTCCAGGCCGGCGATCGCGAAGGATGCCTCGGTGTGCCGCCGGTCCGGCGAAGTCCCGCGGACCGGCGTTTGCCAGACACCCAGCAGCTTGAGGCGCTCAGCGAGGGCCCGGGTCGCCGCCGCATCGTTCCCGGTCGCTCCGGACGAATACGGGTCGCAGGCGGTGATGACCCAGAACTCCGCCGGCCAGCCGACATCGGCTTCATCAGGGATGAAAAGCGCGTCGAAGTACTCAGGGAGAATGGCGTCGGACTTCATGTCCTAGAAACTCACCGCGTTCCGGCTGCCAGTCAAACTCCCGTGCAAGCACCGGCCGGCGTCCGGCGCAACCTGAGCTCCCCAAAAGGTTCGCTCCGCGGCCGGGTCGCTGGTGAATCCGGGTGGCGGGGATGCTCGGTGGTTTCCCAGCCGAAGCTCTCACGAGCTTCGCTACGATGTGGGGGCTTTGCTCAAAATGAAAAAAGCCCGCCGCGGAGGTGACTCCGGGCGGGCTTGTGATTGGTTCGGAGTGCCTTAGGCGGACTCGATGACGCTGAGTTCGTCGTCGTTTTCGTCGGCGAGTTCGACGATGGGCTCAGGCTCCTCGACGGTGAACTCGATTTCGACATCGCGGTGGCGATGGAAGCCGGAGCCGGCGGGGATGAGGTGGCCCATGATGACGTTCTCCTTGAAGCCCTTGAGATAGTCGATCTTGCCGAGGGTGGCCGCATCGGTGAGGACGCGGGTGGTGTCCTGGAAGGACGCGGCGGAGATGAACGACTCGGTCTCGAGGGAGGCCTTGGTGATGCCGAGGAGGACCGGTTCGCCTTCGGCCGGCTTGCCGCCCTGCTCGAGGATGGCGGCGTTGGCGCGGTTGAAGGTGGTCCGTTCGATCTGGTCGCCCCAGAGGAAATCCGCGTCGCCCGGATCGGTGATCTTCACCTTGCGGAGCATTTGGCGGATGATGATCTCGATGTGCTTGTCGTTGATTTCCACGCCTTGGACGCGGTAGACCTCCTGGACCTCGTTGACGAGGTGTTCCTGGAGTTCCTGGGCGCCGCACGCTTCGAGCAAGTCTTCCGGAGACACTGGGCCTTCGGTGAGTTGGTCGCCGCGCTTCACTTGGTCGCCTTCGGCAACGATGATGTGTTTGCCCATCGGGACGAGGTGGTCAACGGTCTCGCCGGTGGCCGCATCGGTGACGATGATCTTCTTCTTGCCGCGGATGTTGCCGCCGAAGGAGATCTCGCCTTCGATCTTGGCGATGACGCAGGCGTCCTTCGGTTTGCGGGCTTCAAAAAGCTCGGCAACGCGCGGGAGACCACCGGTGATGTCCTTGGTGCGGGAGACCTTGCGGGGAGTCTTGGCGAGCTGGATACCGCCGGTGACCTTTTGCCCTTCCTTGACGGAAAGGTGGGCGCCGACCGGAATCGAGTAGCTGGCGATGACCGCGCCGGTCTTCTCGTCCATGATGACGACCTGCGGGTGAAGGTCTTCCTTGTGCTCGGTGACGACCATCCCCTTCTTGCCGGTTTCCTTGTCGGTCTCGTGTTGCACGGTGATCCCGGGGATCATGTCGCGGAACTCGATCTTGCCGGCCTTTTCGGTGAGAATCGGGACGTTGTACGGATCCCAGGTCGCGAAGGTGTCGCCCTTCTTGACCAGCTCGCCGTCCTTGGTGGTGATGACCGAGCCGATGACGATGATGTGGCTTTCCAGCTCAAGACCATCCTTGTCGCGCACGGAGACCGAGCCGTTCTTGTTGAGAACAACCCAGTTGCCTTCGGCGTCCTGGACGGTGCGGAGGTCCTTGTAGACGACCATGCCGGCGTTCTTGGCCTTGATGATCGGCTGCTTGAAGGTCGAGGCGGCTACCCCACCGACGTGGAAGGTACGCATCGTCAACTGGGTGCCTGGCTCACCGATCGACTGGGCGGCGATGATCCCGACGGCTTCGCCGATCTTGACCGGTTTGACGGTCGCGAGGTTGAGGCCGTAGCACTTCTGGCAGCAGCCGCGTTCGGCTTCGCAAGTGAGGACCGAGCGGATCTTGAGCTTTTCGAAGCCGAGGCGTTCGAGTGCTTCGGATTGCTTTTCGCTGACGATTTCGTCGGCCTTGATGAGGATTTCGCCGGTGATCGGGTCCTTGACGTTCTCGCAGGAAACCCGGCCGTAGACGCGCTGCGAGAGCGTGGCGACTTCCTCGTCGCCGTCATAGATCGGGCTCACGGTGATGCCGTTGACGGTGCCGCAGTCTTCCTCGAAGACGATGACGTCCTGGGCGACATCGACGAGCTTGCGGGTCATGTAGCCGGAGTCGGCGGTCTTCAACGCGGTGTCCGCCAGCCCCTTGCGGGCGCCGTGGGTCGAGATGAAGTACTCGAGCACCGAGAGTCCCTCACGGAAGTTCGAGGTGATCGGGCGTTCGATGATTTCGCCGGACGGCTTGGCCATCAGGCCGCGCATCCCGGAGAGCTGCTTGATCTGCGCCTTGTTGCCACGCGCGCCGGAGTCGACCATCATGAACAACGGCGAAATCCGCTTGTCGCCATCGTTATATTCCAACTTGCGGTAGAGCGCGTTGGCGATGTTGTCGGTCGCGTGGGTCCAGATGTCGACGACCTTCTGGTAGCGCTCGCCGTCGGTGATGATCCCGTTGCGGTATTGCTTGGTGACGACTTCGATCTGCTCGTAGGCCTTGGCGATTTCCGCGGGTTTTTCCTCGGGGATGACCATGTCGACGATCCCGATGGAGGCACCCGAGCGGGTCGCTTCCCGGAATCCGAGCGACTTGAGCGCATCGAGGGTTTCCACCGTGGTCTTCTGGCCGCTGACCTGGAAGCAGCGCCAGATGATGTCGCCGATCTGCTTCTTGCCAACCGAACGGTTGATGAAGCCGACGCCCTTGGGCCAGATTTCGTTGAAGCGGACGCGTCCCGGGGTGGTTTCGAGGATCTTGGAATCGATGTCACCGAAGACCGTCTCGAGGCCCTTGTCCGGGTTGCGGACGCGGATCCAGTCGTGATAGTGGATTTTCCGCGAGGCGATGGCGAACTCGACTTCCTCGGTGTTCTCGAACAGCGGGAGGTGCTCCTGCTTCTCGCGATCCTTGGCGGTGCGCACCGGCGCCCACGTGAGGTAGTAAATCCCCAGAATGATGTCCTGGGATGGCACCGTGATCGGCCGACCGCTCGATGGTGAGAAGATGTTGTTCGGCGCCAGCATGAGCTGACGGGTTTCCATCTGCGCCTCAACCGAGAGCGGGACGTGGACGGCCATTTGGTCACCGTCGAAGTCCGCGTTGTAGGCGGTGCAGACGAGCGGGTGAACGCGGATGGCGGATCCTTCGATGAGCTTCGGCTCAAACGCCTGAATCGACAGGCGGTGGAGCGTCGGCGCGCGGTTGAGCATCACGGGGTGGCCGCGGGTCACTTCATCAAGGATATCCCAGACCTCGGTGGTCTTGCGATCGATCATCTTCTTGGCCGCGCGCACCGTGTGGGCGTAGCCAAGTTCCTTGAGGCGACGAATGATGAATGGCTCGAACAACGAGAGAGCCATCTTCTTCGGCAGACCGCACTGGTTAAGCTTCAGCTCAGGACCAATGACGATGACCGAGCGGCCGGAGTAGTCGACGCGCTTGCCGAGCAAGTTCTGGCGGAACCGTCCGCCCTTGCCCTTGAGCATGTCGGAGAGCGACTTGAGCGCGCGGTTGCCGGCCCCGGTGACGGCGCGGCCGTGGCGGCCGTTGTCGAAGAGCGCATCGACCGCTTCCTGAAGCATCCGCTTCTCGTTGCGGATGATGACTTCCGGCGTCTTGAGCTGCAGCAGGTTCTTCAACCGGTTGTTGCGGTTGATGACGCGGCGATACAGGTCGTTAAGGTCGGAGGTGGCAAAGCGGCCGCCTTCCAGTGGCACCAGCGGCCGGAGGTCCGGCGGGATGACTGGCAGAACGTTCATGACCATCCACTCGGGACGGCTCTTGGATCCCGCGAAGCCCTGCGCCAGCTTCAGGCGCTTGGCGAGCTTCTTGCGGTTTTGCTTCGAGCGGGTGTTTTCCATCTGCTCCTCGAGGTCCACGGCAAGCGCGGCGAGGTCGACTTGGCTGAGCAGGTCCTGGATGGCTTCCGCGCCCATGCCGGCACGGAACGATCCGTCACCATAGTCATCCTCGGCATCCCGCAGTTCCGCTTCGGTGAGCAACTGGCCGCGCTCAAGCGGCGTGTTGCCCGGATCGGTTACCACATAGTCTTCGTAGTAAATGACACGCTCCAGCTGGCGGGCGCTGATGTCGAGCATCAGGCCGAGCCGCGACGGCATGCACTTGTAATACCAGATGTGGGAAACCGGCACCGCCAGCTCGATGTGGCCCATCCGCTCGCGGCGGACGCGGCTGAGCGTCACTTCCACGCCGCAACGGTCGCAGACGACTCCCTTGTGCTTGATCCGCTTGTACTTGCCGCACGCGCACTCCCAGTCCCGGGTAGGACCGAAGATCCGCTCGCAGAACAGGCCGCCTTTTTCTGGCTTGAAGGTCCGGTAGTTGATGGTTTCCGGATTCTTCACTTCGCCCTGGCTCCAGGAGCGAATGATGTCCGGCGACGCCACCGTGATCGAGACCTGGTCAAAGGCCTCTGGCTTGTCATCCACGCCGAAGAGTTCCCGGAGGTTAGTGTCAACACTCATGATAATATCGAATTTGTTAGGCTAGGTTTCGCTGTGGCGCGGGATTACAGGGTGAGGTCATCCAGGGAGAAGTCGTCGCCGGCGGTGATCGGACCTGCGCCGCGGCGGCCAGGCCGGACATCGAGCCCGAGCGATTGCATTTCCTTGATGAGCACGTTGAAGGACTCCGGAGTGCCGGCTTCGAGCGTGTTGTCCCCCTTGACGATGGATTCGTAGATGCGTGTGCGTCCTTGAACGTCGTCGGATTTGACCGTGAGGATTTCCTGCAGGGTGTAGGCGGCGCCGTAGGCCTCGAGGGCCCAGACTTCCATTTCCCCGAATCGCTGGCCACCGTACTGGGCCTTACCACCGAGCGGCTGCTGGGTGACGAGGCTGTATGGGCCGACGGCGCGGGCGTGGATCTTGTCAGCGACAAGGTGGCCGAGCTTGAGCATGTAGATCATGCCGACGACGATCGGGAGGTGGAATGCCTCGCCGGTGCGGCCGTCATAGAGGGTGCTCTTGCCGCCGGTGGTGCCGTCCTTGCCGTCACCGATCCAGGTGTAGCCGTCGACTTTTTTCGCCTGGCTCATGAACTCCCAGATCTTCGATTCGGGAATGCCGTCGAAAATCGGGGTCGCCACCTTGAACCCGAGTGCCTTGGCAGCGACGCCGAGGTGGGTTTCAAGAACCTGGCCGACGTTCATCCGGGATGGCACGCCGAGCGGGTTGAGGCAGATGTCAACCGGAGTGCCGTCATCGAGGAACGGCATGTCTTCTTCCGGAACAATCGTGGCAACAACCCCCTTGTTACCGTGGCGGCCGGCCATCTTGTCCCCGACGGAAAGCTTGCGCTTCGCGGCGATGAACACCTTGACCTCCTTGATCACGCCTGGATCGACTTCGTCACCGCTCTCGATGTTGTCGAGCTTGCGTTCGCGCTCGGTGTCGAGTTCGGCGAAGCGCCCTTCGAACGACGAGATGATCTCGAGGATCTTGTTGCGGATCGGGCTCGGGTCGATCTCGATGTGGTCGTGGACGCTTGCCAGCTTGCGCAGCAAGGTCTTGGTGATCTTCCGGTTGGCCGGGATGATGATCTCCCCGGTCTGGGCGTTGACTACGTCGAGCGGAATCTTCTCGCCGAGCAGGATGTCGGAGAGCTTTTCGGTCAAGTCGTCGGTGAGCTTGTCAGCCTTCTTCTTGTGCTCGTCGTTGATTTTCTTGAGCTGCTTTTTCAGCTCGGTCGGATCGACTTTCTCGGTCTTGCGGCGAGCGAGCCCGTGGGTCGAGATGCGGACGTCCTGGACGATGCCGATGCAGCCGGACGGGACGCGCAGCGAGGTGTCTTTGACGTCGGCGGCCTTCTCACCGAAGATCGCGCGCAGCAGGCGTTCTTCTGGAGCGAGTTCGGTTTCGCTCTTCGGGGTGATTTTGCCGACGAGGATGTCACCGGCCTTCACTTCGGCGCCGATGCGGATGATCCCGTCGTGGTCGAGGTTGGCGAGCGCCTCTTCACCGACGTTGGGAATGTCGCGGGTGATTTCCTCAGGTCCAAGCTTGGTGTCGCGTGCGGCGACATCGAACTCGGAGATGTGGATCGAGGTGTAGATGTCCTCCTTGACGACGCGCTCGGAGATGACGATGGCATCCTCGAAGTTGTAGCCGTTCCATGGCATGAACGCGACGAGCACGTTGCGGCCCAGGGCCAGCTCACCATCCTCGGTGTTCGGGCCGTCGGCGAGGACATCGCCCTTCTTGACCTTGATGCCCTTCATGATGACGGGCTTCTGGTTCATGCAGGTCCCCGCGTTGGAGCGCATGAACTTGCGCAGCGGGTAGACCATCACGCCCTTGGCGACGTTGCTCTTGACCGACTCTGGGTCGGACAGGAACTTCTCGTCGGAGACGGGAAGTTTGCCGTCCTGGGTGGTGATGATGATTTCCGCGGTGGCCGCGGCGATGATCCCGTCGGCTTCCGCGACGATGACCGCGCGCGAGTCCCGGGCCGCCTTGCCTTCCAGCCCGGTGCCGACCAGCGGCGCCTCCGAGACGAGAAGCGGCACCCCTTGGCGCTGCATGTTCGAGCCCATCAACGCGCGGTTGGCGTCGTCGTGCTCAAGGAACGGAATGAGCCCTGCGGCCACCGAAACGAGCTGCTTGGGCGAAACGTCCATGTAGTGGACCGTCTTCGGGTCGACTTCGATGAACTCGCCGCGCTCGCGGGCGGTGATCCGTTCGTTGATGAACTTCCCTTCCTTGGTGATCGGGTTGTTCGCCTGGGCAATCAGGAAGTTCTCTTCCTGGTCGGCCGTCAGGTACTCGATCTCGTTGGAGCAAAGGCCATTCTTGATCAACCGGTAAGGCGTCTCGATGAAGCCGAACTCGTTGATCCGGGCGTAGGTGCACATCGAGTTGATCAGACCGATGTTCGGTCCTTCCGGGGTCTCGATCGGGCAGATCCGGCCGTAGTGGGACGGGTGAACGTCGCGGACTTCAAAGCCGGCACGGTCGCGGTTGAGACCACCAGGCCCAAGGGCCGACAGACGGCGCTTGTGGGTCAGCTCGGCGAGCGGGTTGGTCTGGTCCATGAACTGCGACAGCTGGGAGCGGCCGAAGAAGTCCCGCACGACGGCCGAGAGGGCCTTCGGGTTGATGAGCTTCTGCGGGGTCATCCCCTCGATGTTCACGTCAAACAGGGTCATCCGCTCCTTGACCAGGCGCTCGGTCCGGGCAAGACCCACGCGGCACTGGTTGGCAAGCAGTTCACCGACAGCGCGCACGCGGCGTGAGCCAAGGTGGTCGATATCGTCGAGGACGCCGTCGCCCTTCTTCAGGCGCAGGACGTACTTGACGGCGTTCAGGAAGTCTTCCGGCACCATCGTGCGCTCGTCGGAATCGATCTTGATCCCAAGCTTCTGGTTGATCTTGTAGCGCCCGACGCGGGTCAGGTCGTACTTCTTCGGATCAAAGAACAGCCGCTTGAGCAGGGCGCGGGCGTTGGAGGCCGTCGGCGGATCCCCGGGGCGCAGCTTCCGGTAGATGTCCTTCAGCGCGCTTTCCTCGTCCTTCGCCGGGTCCTTCTTGAGCGATTTGAGCAAAATCTCGTCCTCGCGCCCGTCGATGACCTCGATCTCCTTCTTGTTGAGCGCCATGAGCTGGCGGACGATCCCCGCGGTCAGCGGCTCGTAGGCCTTGGCGACGACGACCTCGCCGTCAAGCACGTCCTCAAACGGCACCTTGTGGCCGAGCTCCTGCTCGTCCATCTCGGCCTTGAGCTTGAGCTTTTCAACGTTGTAGAAGCGTTCGACGATCGCCCGGTCGGTCGGGTACCCGAGCGCACGCAGGAACGTGGTCGCAAGGAACTTCCGCCGGCGCCGGCGGCGGTCCAGGTAGACGTAGAGCAAATCGTTGGTGTCAAACTGGGTCTCGAGCCAGCTGCCGCGGTCAGGAATGATCCGGAACGAATGGAGGATCTTCCCGTTGAGGTGCTGCGAGGTCTCAAAGCAGATCCCCGGCGAGCGGTGCAGCTGGGAAACGATGACTCGCTCGGCGCCGTTGATCACGAACGTCCCACGGCGGGTCATCATCGGCAGCTCGCCCATGTACACCCGCTCTTTCTTGGTCCCGGTCTCGTCCTTGAGCTTGAACGTCACATACAGCGCCGCGCTGAAACTCTCCCCGGTCCGGAGCGAGTCGAGCGACGTCACTTTCGGCTCCTCAATGTCATACGAGACGAAGTCGAGCTCGATGGTCTCATCGTACGAGGTGATCGGGAAGACCTCGCGGAACACCGCTTGCAGCCCCGAATCGATCCGCGAACTCGGCGGGACATCCTTCTGGAGAAAATCCTCGTAGGAGCGGCTCTGGACCTCAATGAGGTTCGGGGGTTCGATCGCTTCTTCAATGGTTCCGAAGTAAAGGCGTTCAGCCATAAACGTGTTGGTCGTGCTTGCGGTTGCACCCGCATCCGTTTCCGGATCCGGGCAGTTTGGAAAATGGGTCTGGTTTCCGGACGAAGCCGGCGGGAGCCGCCAATTTGCTGGCAGATCCCGCCGATCCCGGACCGGTTCCGCGCGGGCGGCTTGCGCCGCCCGCGGGAAAAATCCTCTGGATTACTTGATCTCGATGGTCGCCTTGGCTTCCTCGAGCTTCTTCTTGGCGGCTTCCGCAGCGTCCTTGGAGACGGCTTGGAGGACGGCAATCGGGGCGCTCTCGACGAGCTTCTTGGCTTCAGCAAGACCGAGGCCGGAGACAACTTCACGGACCACCTTGATGACGCCGATCTTGTTGCCGCCATCACCGGTCAGGATGACGTCGAATTCAGTCTTTTCTTCCACTGGGGCAGCGTCGGCAGCAGGGCCGGCGGCAACTCCAACGGGAGCGGCGGCGGAAACGCCCCACTCTTCTTCCAGTTTCTTCACGAGGTCGGCTGCTTCCAAGACGGTGAGCTTGCCGAGTTCTTCTGCCAGTTGTGCAATGTTAGCCATTTTTTTGTTCTCCTGTGCGGTATTGTCGTCCCGGAGCCTCCGGGTGTTTAAGGTCGCCAGCTAGCGGCCCGACAAGGAACCATTGTTGATTCAGGTGGGTGTGCGGAGACACCCCCACCGTCCGTTCAGATTGTTTGTTAGTCCTGGGGGTTGAACTTTGCCTGGATGACCCGGGCGAGCGACGCGCCGGGCTCGTTGATGGTGCGCAACAGCTTGGTCGCCGGGGCGTTGATGACGCCGAGGAGCTGTGCGAGGAGGACTTCGCGCGACGGGAGGTCGGCGAGGCTCTTGACTTGGGCTTCGTCGAGGACATTGCCGTCAAGGATGCCACCGCGCATGGCGGGCTTCTTGAACTCCTTTTCGAAGTTCTTGACGATCTTGGCCGCGCCGCAGACATCGCTGTCCCCGGTGATGAACGCCGTCTGGCCGACGAGGGTGTCGCCGAGGTCGGGCAAGCCGGCTTCGGTGAGCGCCTTCTTCATGTACGAGTTCTTCGCGACATGGCACTCGGAGCCGACGCCGCCGAGCCGGTTGCGCAGCTCGGTGAATTGCGGCACGGTCATGCCGGTGTACTCGAGGACGAGCACGAACGGCGAGCCGTTGACCCGGTCGAGCAACTCGTCGATGATGATTTTCTTATCGGGATTCATATAAATTCGCTAGCTTAGTTGCGGACGTAGACGGACGGCTCGATCCGGACGCCCGGGCACATCGAGGCGGCCAGGGTGACGTTCTGGATGTAGTTGCCCTTGGCGGTGGCCGGCTTGGCCTTGATGACGCTTTCGACGAACGCCTGGGCGTTTTCGACGAGCAGGGAGTTTTCGAAGGACGCCTTGCCGATGGCGGCGGCGACGTTGCCGTTCTTATCGAGCTTGAAGTCGACCTTGCCGGCCTTCACTTCGCGCACGGCCTTGGCGGTGTCGTCGGTGACCGTGCCGGTCTTCGGGTTAGGCATCAAGCCACGCGGGCCGAGGACCCGGGCGATCTTGCGCACTTCGGTCATCGCGTCGGGCGTCGCGATGGCGGCGTCGAAATCGACGAAGCCACCGAGGACCTTCTTGATGAGGTCGTCAAAGCCGACGAACTCGGCGCCGGCTTCGAGGGCGGCCTTGGCGGCATCCCCTTGGGCGAAGACCGCGACGCGGACATTCTTACCGGTGCCGTGCGGCAGCGAGACACTCCCACGGACCATCTGGTCGCTCTTGCGCGGGTCAACCCCGAGGCGGAACGAGAGGGTCACAGTCGGGTCGAACTTCGGGCCAGGGAGCGCCTTGAGGGCTCCGACGGCATCGATGAGGGCATGTCCCTTGGCGGAATCCACCTGGGCCTTGGCCTTCTGGTAACGTTTGCTTCTGTTTTTAGCCATTTTGGTTGTTGCAGTGCGATCGGACCGGTGTGACGGGCCCTCCTGCGGTTTTTCCGGTGCGGCGGATGCCGCGGAAATTCGGGTTCCGGGATTCAGTGCGGGAGCAGTTGAGCGCCGCACCGGGACCAGGATGTCTGGAAATCATTACATTCCTTCAATCTCAAGGCCCATCTGGCGGGCGGTGCCTGCAAGGATGCGGGCAGCGGCTTCCGGGTCCTTGGTGTTGAAGTCGGAGATCTTGAGCTTCACGACGTCCATCAACTGCGCCTTGGTCAGCTTGCCGACCTTGATCTTGTTCGGCTCCTTGGATCCGGACGCAAGCCCCGCGGCCTTCTTCAGGAGGTTCGCCGCCGGCGGCTGCTTGGTGATGAAGGTGAACGACTTGTCCTTGTAGACGCTGATCACCACGGGAAGCACGTCACCAATCTGGGACTGGGTGGCGGCGTTGAATTCCTTGCAGAATCCCATGATGTTCACGCCGGCCTGGCCGAGGGCAGGACCCACGGGCGGTGACGGCGTCGCTTGGCCTGCCTTGATTTGCAGCTTGATGATCGATTTGACTTCCTTGGCCATGGTTCAGTGAGGTTGGTGACTAGATTTAAGGTGGGTTGAGTGGTTCCGGATCAGGCGCGTTCGACCTGCCAGTATTCGAGGTCGACCGGGGTCGAGCGGCCGAAGATCGAGACGGCCACCCGCAGCTTGCCGCGGTCCGGATCGATTTCCTCCACCACGCCGGTCTGGCTCTGGAACGGTCCATCGGCCACCTTCACGGTGTCGCCGACTTCAAACGAGATCGCCGGCCGGACGTGCTCCTCGCGCTCCTTGATCTGGGCGAGCATCCCTTCGACTTCCTTCTCGCGCATCGGCGTCGGGTAGTTCTTCGTCCCGGCGAACCCGATGATCCCCTCCATCTCCTTGATGAAGTACCACGTCTTCTCGATCAACCCGTTGTCCTCGTTGAGGAGGTGCATGTTGACGATGATGTAGCCGGGGAAGAATTTCCGCTTCGTCTCGGTCTTTTTGCCGCGGCGGATCTCGGAGACCATCTCCATCGGCACGAGGACGTCGAAGATCGCGTCCCCCATCTCCTCGGCTTCGGCTTGGCGCAGAATCCGGTCACGCACCCGCCCCTCCTGGCCGGAGAGGACATGGACGACGTACCATTGCTTGGTTGGCTCGGGAATTCGGGGCATCAGAATCAGAAAGTGTGGGTGCGGAAACTGCGGGCGGGCGCTTGGCGGATTGCCAAGCTGGCCTTGGCGGGAGCCAACTGGCGGCTCAGCGGTAGCCAAGCGTGGTCAGCCACGTCAGTGCGCTGTTTTGGATGAAATCCCAGAACGACACGTAGCCGGCCAAAAGCAGCATCGCGATGAGCACCACCACCGTGGAGTCCACCAGTTGCTTGTACTTCTTGAAGCCCTTGATCTTCGGGTCGGACTCCCATGGCCAGGTCGCCTTGCGCAGCTCGCCTTTGACTTCACCGGTGAAGCGCAGGATCGCCGTGGAATGGCGGACGACCAGCACCAGCAGGATCACCAGAATCGCGACAACGATCGCGGTAACCAGCCAGCTGTCGCTGATTTTGAGCATCTCCAGGTATTTCATGCGATGGGCGGCGGGGTCGGCGGGGTCGGAATGGGAAACAGAAAATGGCAGGACAGTAGGGACTCGAACCCTAAACCCCCGGTTTTGGAGACCGGTGCTCTACCAATTGAGCTACTGTCCTTTATTTAGGCGATGGAGGGGCGCCCCGGTGAAGAGGCGCCCCCTTGAGAAAAACCGTCTCCGGATCAGCGCGCGGCGGCTGCCACGCGATCCCCGGAGGCCGGATGATGATTGGGATTACTCGGTGATGTCAGCCACGCGGCCGGCACCGACGGTGCGCCCACCCTCGCGGATGGCGAAGCGCATCGTCTTCTCCATCGCAATCGGGGTGATCAGCTCGACGGTCAGTTCGACGTTGTCACCAGGCATGACCATTTCGACTCCTTCTGGGAGGCTGATCGAGCCGGTCACGTCGGTCGTACGGAAGTAGAACTGCGGACGGTAGTTGCTGAAGAACGGCGTGTGCCGGCCACCTTCGTCCTTCGAGAGGATGTAGACCTCCGCGCGGAACTTCGTGTGCGGCTTGACCGAGCCGGTCTTGGCGATGACCTGGCCGCGCTCGATGTCGGTCTTCTTGACGCCGCGCAGCAGCAGGCCGACGTTGTCACCCGCACGACCTTCGTCGAGGAGCTTGCGGAACATTTCGATGTCCGTGACGGTCGTCTTGATGGTGTCGCGGATGCCGACGATCTCGACTTCTTCCATCTTCTTGACGATCCCACGCTCGACACGGCCGGTGGCGACCGTGCCGCGACCTTCGATGGCGAACACGTCTTCGATCGGCATGAGGAACGGCTTGTCGATCGGGCGCTCAGGCTCAGGGATGTAGGTGTCAACAGCCTCCATCAGCTTCTTGATCGCCTCCTTGTGGACCGGATCTCCTTCGAGAGCCTTCATCGCCGATCCCTTGACGATCGGAATGTCGTCACCCGGATAGTCGTAGGTGGAGAGCAGCTCGCGCACTTCCATTTCCACGAGTTCGAGAAGCTCCTCGTCGTCGACCATGTCGACCTTGTTGAGGAACACCACCAGGGACGGCACGCCGACCTGACGGGCAAGCAGGATGTGCTCGCGGGTCTGCGGCATCGGGCCGTCCGCGGCGCTCACCACCAGGATGCCACCGTCCATCTGGGCGGCGCCGGTGATCATGTTCTTCACGTAGTCGGCGTGACCTGGGCAGTCGACGTGGGCGTAGTGGCGATTGGCGGTTTCGTATTCGACGTGGGCGGTGTTGATCGTAATCCCGCGCTCCTTTTCTTCCGGAGCGGCGTCGATTTCGTCATACCGGCGTGCCTTGGCGCCACCGGATTCGGCGAGCACGGTGGTGATCGCGGCGGTCAGGGTCGTCTTTCCGTGGTCAACGTGGCCGATGGTGCCGACGTTCACGTGCGGCTTGGTCCGTTGGAATGCTTCTTTTGCCATGATGGGTGTGTGGTTGCGCGTTGGACTGGTTGTGAATCTGAAAAAAACCGATGGAGCTCATGGGGGGAATTGAACCCCCGACCTCATCCTTACCAAGGATGCGCTCTACCCCTGAGCTACATGAGCAAATTCCGTTTTTTCGCCGCTTTCCCTGGATTATCAGGGGTTTGCGGGCCAACCTCGTTTGCACGGGCGGTCACAAAAACCCCCGGTAGCCCGGGAAAAGCGGGCCGCAAAGTAGCAAAGCCGACCATGGTGTCAAAAAAAATCGCCGGGGAAAGTCTTTTTTACCAAACCCTTTAAAAACAAAGGGTTTTTCAGCCAACCCGGGAGCCAACCGGGGATGGCGGTCAGCCACTCACCCTCATCACCAAGCCCCTCCGCAAGCAGCTTCGGCTGCTCCCGGGTGACGGAAATCATGCCTGTCTGGGGAGGGGCGGGCGCCGCCAGACAGTTCGGAGCTTGCCCGCCACTCCCATCACCGCTCTGATGGAGTTACTCATTCCATCCGAATTTATGATGACGCGCCTGTTTCTCACCCTTGCGGTCCTCAGCATTTCTCCCGCACTCGTTCACGCGGAAGACGAACCGCAAGCTGACCCGGTAGCCTCATCTCTGGGAGCCACCGGTGCTCAAGCGGTCCTCTCGACTTTCTTCGCGCTTTCCGAGCTGGCTGACCTTTACGGCAGTGAGGTTTACGACAAGGAGAAGACCACTCAACTCGCCAGCATGTTCGCCGGCACCAGCGCAAGCGTGAACAAAAGCCTCACCGAACTCATTGCCAGCGATAAGCTTTCCAAGGAAAACAACGCCTCCATCCAGGAGATGGTGGTCATCAACGAATTGCTCAGCAAAATGGCAAACGGCATCAAAGAAATCGTCGCCGACCCGAGCGACGCCAATGAGGCCGCTTATCAGAAGAACCGCGAGACAACTTGGAAAGCAATTTCCAAGTTCCTTGCCCTTAAGGACTAGCGCCGTCTTGTCGGGCCCCGTTTAGACTCACTCGCCAAGTTCGAGAAGCCGGTTGAAGCGGTTGATCGCCAATGCGTTACCGCTGACCGGATCGACCTCGACGAGCACCCCGCAGAGACGCACGGCGCCTTTGGCGACCGGGAAGCGGGTCGGCAGCGAGGTGCGGAAGCGCCAGACGACGGATTCGACGGTGCGGCCAAGGACCGAGTCGTCCGGGCCGCACATGCCGGCATCGGTGAGGTAGGCGGTGCCGCCGGGGAGGATCCGCTCGTCGGCGGTCTGGACGTGGGTGTGGGTGCCGACGACGGCTGAGACGCGGCCGTCGAGGTGGCGGCCGAAGGCGATTTTCTCGCTGGTCGTCTCGGCGTGGAAGTCCATGAAGATCGCCATGGTGCCCTCGGCGCGGAGGCGGGCGGCCTCGGTTTCCGCCATGGTGAATGGGTTTTCCAATGACGGCTGCATGAACGAGCGCCCCTGGGCGTTCATCACCGCGACTTTCCCCTTGGCGGTCTCGAGCGTCACGCTCCCCTGCCCCGGGGTCCCCGGGAGGTAGTTGAGCGGGCGCAGGACCCGCGGCTCGGTCGGCAGGTAGTCGATGATCTCCGGCTGGTCCCAGATGTGGTCGCCAGTGGTGATGACCGCCACGCCGGCGCGCAGCAGATCGATGGCGATCTTCGGGGTGATCCCGCGGCCGCCGGCGGAGTTCTCGCCATTGACGATGACAAAGTCGACCTCCTCGGCGCGTTTGATAGCCGCGAGGTGGTCGATGACCGCGCGTCGTCCGGGTTCGCCGACGATATCGCCTAAAAATAAGATCCTGATCACCTTTTCTTGCCTGTCTTTTCCGGTGGACGTTGCTTGTCTCGCCGCGACACTAATCACGCTCCGCCCGCGGATGCTAACCTTTCCTTTTGCCCCGCCCGCCAATGTCCCGCCGCCTGGTTCCGGCCACCGTCAGCCTCGGTCTCGTCCTCTTGACCCTGCTGCTCGTCTGGCTCATCCGCCCTGATCTCCTCGCTCCGCGCCCGCCGATCACCACCGGTCAGGCGACCGAGACGCCTGATGACAGCGAGGCCGCCCGCGCCCGCCTCGCACTCATCAGCGAGCTCTCACCCCAGCCGGACTGGCAGCGGCTCGACGCCTACCAAAACACCATCACCCGCGCGGAATTCCTCAGGCTTCTGGAGAATGTGTTCACCGTCAGCGACAAGTGGAAGCAGGTCATCGAGGTTGACGAGGCCGGTGCGGCGATCCACACCGGCAGGGCGCACACTTGGTACCGGCTCGCATTCGCCATCCCCGGGAACCCGCCGAGCCCGGTGACCCGGTTCTGGAAGCCCGCCAGCGCGCTGGCCCCGGCGCCGGCCGACCAGCCGCTTGCCGGGGTCCACATCGCGATTGACGCCGGCCACCTTGGCGGTGACTTCGCCCGCCTTGAGGAGCGCTGGTTCCGCATCGGCAGCGACCGCCCGGTCACCGAGGGCGACATGACCCTGCAAGTCGCCCACCTGCTCAGGCCGCGCCTCGAGGCGCTCGGCGCGAGCGTGACGCTCGTCCGCGAAACCCCCGCGCCGGTCACCAAGGCAACCCCGGAAACTTTCCTCGAGCTCGCCCACGCCCAACAGCCGCCGGGCACCGCGCCCGACGACCGCCGCGTGCGCCTGCTTGCCGAGCGCTTGTTCTACCGGACCAGCGAGATCCGCGCCCGCGCCCAGGCCGTCAACCAGACGATCCGCCCCGATCTGGTCCTTTGCCTGCATTTCAACGCCGAGGGGTGGGGGCCAGACCCGGCCAACCCGGTCCTCTCCGCCAACAACCACTTCCACGCCCTCGTCAACGGCGCCTACACCGATGAGGAAGTCCTCATGCCCGACCAGCGCTTCGAAATGATGCTCAAAATCCTCCAGGGCACCCATGCCGAGGAGACCGCCCTGGCCATCCCGGTCGCCGACAGCTTCCTCGCCAACACCGGCCTGCCGCCCTACCGCTATGAGCCAACCTCGTCGCGCGCCCGCAACATCGCCAACAACCCGTATATCTGGGCTCGCAACCTCCTCGCCAACCGCACCTACGAGTGCCCGGTCGTCTTCCTCGAGCCTTACGTCATGAACTCCTCCGAGGTCTATGCTCGCATCCAGGCCGGCGACTACGACGGCCTGCGCGAAATCAATGGCCGCCGACTCCCGTCAATCTTCCGCGAGTACGCCGACGCCACCGCCGCCGGCATCGCCCAACATTACCGCCGCGCCCGCGCCCAGCCAAACTAGGCGGGCACGCTTTGCCATTGGCCTGCGCCCGTCTAGCGGCTAGATGTGCCGTCCAACTAACAACCTGGTCCCGCCCCCCGTCTTACCGCTACCCATGAAATCCCGGATTGAACTGATTGTCCGCGGCGTGCTTGCCGCGGTGCTGCTGGCGCCGGCCGCGGCACCCGCCCAGGACGGCAAGGCGGAATTTGCCACCCATTGTTCGGCATGCCACGGGCTTGACGGCAAGGGCGCTCAACAGGCGTTCCCGCCGCTGGCTGGTAGCCCATGGGTCGCCGGCGACCCGCAGCGCTCGATCAAGGCGGTCCTCCACGGCCTCCACGGCCCGATCGAGGTCAACGGCAAGAACTACGACCTCGAGATGATGCCGCTGGGCACCACCCTCAACGACGCCCAGATCGCCGCCATCCTCACCTACGTCCGCTCGTCATGGGGCCACAAGTTCCCCGCCGTCACCCAGGACGAGGTCAAGCTGGTCCGCTCCGCCAACTCGAAGCGCACGACCGCCTGGACCGCCCCGGAGCTGCTCAAGGCCCATCCGTTAGAGTCGGCCAACCCGCCGATCAAGAACCTCATCTCCCACGTCTATCTGGGAGACTGGAAGAGCATGCCCGACATCTCGAAGCTCGAACCGAACTCCGCCGAGGAGGAGCATGACGGCCTCATCAGCGAAACCCAGGCCGAGCGCGACCAGAAATACGTCATCGTCTGGAAGGGCGAGATCGAGGCACCCGCCGACGCCGAATATACTTTCCGGCTCGATGCCGACGACTCGGCCGCAGTCTTCGTCAACGACCAGCCGGTCATCGAGGTGAAAAACGGCTCGCCTAACGGATCCAAGGCGAAGAACGGCAAAATCCAACTCACCAAGGGCCTTCACCCGATCCGCATCGAGTATTTCCAGGGCGCCGGCGGCCGCGGCATCTTCCTCGCCATGAGCGGCAAGGGGATCACCGGCAACCTCCTCCTCTCGAAACCAAAAGCCGCACCGGGCGCGAAAATCCCGGTCGTCGCCGACCCGGGCGAGGCGGTCATCTATCGGAACTTCATCGATGGCGCCTCGCCCCGCGCCATCGGCGTCGGCTACGACGGCGGCATCAACCTCGCCTTCGACGCCCAGGCGCTCGGGCTCACCATGGTCTGGACCGGCGCGTTCATCGACGCCGGACGCCACTGGAACGGCCGCGGCCAGGGGAACCAGCCGCCCGCAGGCGAAAACCTCGCCACCCTCGGCAAGGGACGCTTCTTCGCCTTGTTGGCCGACCCTAACGAAAAGTGGCCCGCCGCCGCCCAGGACGCGCTTCCGTTCCGCTTCCGCGGCTACCGGATGGACAAGGCCCAACAGCCAACCTTCCTCTACGAGCTCGGCACCACCAAGGTCACCGACCAGCCGCTGCCGGACTTCTCTAACAACAAGCGCGCGCTCAGGCGCACCCTGGTGTTGGAGAGCGCCAGCGCCCTTGGCCAGCCGCTGTGGCTGCGCCTGGCGCAGGGCAAGGGAGTGGCCGCGGCTGGAACCAACGCGTTCACCCTTGGCAACGGCGCGACCCTGACGCTCGGCGGCAAGTCACCCGGAACGCCGGTGCTGCGCGGCACCGGCGAGGCCACCGAGCTGCTCATTCCGATCACCGTGGCCAAGGGGACCACCCGCCTTGAGCTGGTCTATTCCTGGTAACCTCCGCCTAACATCCGAACCATGATCAAACCGCTTTTGCTCCTCGGCTTGCTGGCTGGGGCCGCGCTGGCCGCGCCCCCGCAACAGGCAGACTTCTACACCCGCGAGCCGATTCCGCTGCCGCCCGGCGAGGTGATGGAGATCAGCTCGATCGCGCTGATGCCAGGCGAGAAGATCGCGGTGGCGACCCGCCGCGGCGACGTCTGGATCTGCCAGGGTGCCTACGCCGAGGACCTCACGAAGGTGAAATGGACCCGGTTTGCGCGGAACCTGCACGAGCCGTTAGGGATGTTCTGGAAGGACGACTCGCTGGTGCTCACCCAGCGCCCGGAGGTCACCCGGCTCAAGGACAGCGATGGCGACGGCCGCGCCGACGTCTTCGAAACCCTCTCCGACGCCTGGGGAATCAACGGCAACTACCATGAGTTCGCCTTCGGCTCGGAGCCCGACAAGGACGGCAACATCTGGGTGCTGCTCTGCCTGACTGGGTCGTTCACCGCCGACTCCGACTGGCGCGGCTGGGGGCTGCGGATCACCCCGGGCGGCGAGGCGCTTCCGACGGTCTCCGGGGTCCGCTCGCCGGGCGGGATCGGGTTCAACGCCGCGGGCGAGTTGTTCTACACCGACAACCAAGGGCCGTGGAACGGGTCGTCGTCGCTCAAGTGGCTCAAGCCCGGGTCGTTCCAAGGCCACCCGATCGGCAACAAGTTCTATGACAAAACCAAGGCGCTCGGCCCGCGGCCGCTCGACCCGGTCAGCAAGAGCCGGATGCTTGCCGAGCGCAAGCGGATCCCCGAACTCGTCCCGCCGGCGGTGGTCCTGCCGCACGGGAAAGTCGGCCAGTCGCCGACCGGCATCGCCGTGGACCTCTCCAAGGGGAAGTTCGGCCCGTGGACCGAGCAACTCTATGTCGGCGAGCAAACCCACTCGCAGGTCCAGCGGGTCAGCCTGGAGAAGGTCAACGGTCTCTATCAGGGGGCGGTCTATCTGTTTCTCGAGGGCTTCCAGGCCGGGCTCATTCCGCTGCGCTACGACCAGCAGGCGGGCGTCCTGTTTGCCGGCGGAAGCAACCGCGGGTGGGGCAGCCGCGGTGGCAAGCCGTTCACCTTCGAGCGTGTCCGCTGGACCGGCAAGACTCCGTTTGAAATCCTCGAGATGAGCGCCCGCCCGGACGGCTTCGAGCTGACCTTCACCGCCCCGGTTGAAAAGTCGCTCGCCGCCGACCCCGCATCCTACGCGATGGACGCGTGGACCTATATCTATCAGTCAGAGTACGGCAGCCCGGAGGTCGACCAGGCGACGCCGAAGATCACCGCCGCGAGCGTCTCGGCCGACGGGCTCAAGGTGCGCCTGAAAATCGACGGGCTCGTCCAGGGGCATGTCCACCACCTGAATGCCAAAAAGCTCGTCTCGGCCGACCAGCAGCCGCTCTGGCACCCGGACGCGTGGTACACCCTCAACGAGATCCCGGCCAAGTGAGCGCGCCGCCGCGGGTCGTCATCTTCGGCTTCGGGTTCCTCGGCGCGGCCCTCGCCCGCGAGTTCGCCGCCGCCGGCTGGAGCGTCACCTGCGCGTCGCTCACCGGCACCGCCGGCTGTCTTGCCTGTGACCTCGGCGATCCCGACGCGGTTGCCCGCGTCGCCCAACACGCCGGCCCAACCGACTTGCTCATCCACTGCGCCGCCTCGGGCCGCGGCGGCCCCGATGCCTATCAGCGCGTCTATGTCGAGGGTGCCTCCAACCTCATCACCGCCTTCCCCGGTGTCCCGCTGATCTTCACCTCCAGCACCTCGGTCTACGGCCAGACCGATGGCTCGCTCGTCGACGAGGCCAGCCCCGCCATCCCCGACCGCCAAACATCCCAGTTGTTGTTGGATGCCGAACTGCTCGTCCTCGCCTCCGGCGGCATCGTCGCACGCCTCAGCGGCATCTATGGCCCGGGCCGCTCGATGATCCTCCAGAAATTCCTCGCCGGCGAGGCGACCATCGAGGAGGACGGCCAACGGATCCTCAACCAGGTCCACCGCGACGACATCGCCACCGCCATCGTCCACCTCGCCGGCCAGCGCGCCTGCCACCGCGGGGAAATCTTCAACATCACCGATTCCACCCCGCTCTCACAGTTGGAGTGCTATTCCGCGCTCGCCCGCCAGTTCCACCGGCCGCTCCCGCCCAGCGGCCCGCGCGACCTCGCCCGCAAGCGCGCATGGACCCACAAGCGCGTCTCCAACGCGCGCCTGTTGGCCACCGGCTGGCGGCCGCGCTTCCCGTGCTTCCTTGACGCCGCCACCGAAATCGCCGCCAGCCTGGCGCCCGCCGGCAGTTAGGTTAGATCTCGCAGTTAGATCTCCGGCAGCTCGGCGTCGTCGTCCGGGTCGCCGGGTTCGATGTCTTCGATTTCGCGGCGCAGGCGCTTGGAGATGAGCGGCCGGACCAGCCCGTAGGTGAGGTAGATGCTGAACAGGACCACCGGCATGACGGTGTAGAATTTCACCGTGAAGAAGATGACCAGCACCGCCGTGACGATCATCCACGGCTTGGCACTGGTGCGCCAGCCGACGCCCTTGAAGCTCGGGTAGCGCAGGTTGCTGATCATGAGGATCGACAAGCCCAACATCGAGAATGCCAGCACCCAGCGGGCCATCCCGATCTCGCCGTCGTTCTTGTAGAGGCTGATGATGAAAAGTGTTAGGGACGCGATGAATCCCGCGGCCATCGGGATGGGGATCCCGCGGAAGTCGTAGTTCCCGCGCGGCGCGGCGGGCATCGCCGCGAGACAATTGAAGCGCGCCAGCCGGATCGCGCCGCAGAGGAGATAGAGAAATGCGAGGAACCAGCCGATGTTGGCCGGCAGCGCAAACAGCACCGCCTTGGACAACAGCATCGCCGGGGCCATCCCGAAGGAGATGATGTCCGCCAACGAATCAAACTCCCGCCCGAACGGCGAGTCCTGCCCGCCAAGCCGCGCGAGTCGCCCGTCTAGCAGGTCGAAGATGCACGACCCGAAGATCAGCAGGATCGCAAACTCGTAATACTGGCGGACCACCTCGTAATACGCCTTGGCGTCGAGCGGGGCGGCCACCGAGAGCCGCTCGACCTCCTGCATCCCCTTGAAGATCATCAACACCGCAAAGAACCCGCAGGCCAGGTTGCCGGCCGTCATCAGGTTCGGCAGCAGGTAGATCTTCGGTTCTTCGGATTCCGTTTGCTGGGCCACGCCGCTGAACCTTCCACACTCTGCGCCCGCAAAACAGTGGAAAATCAACCCGCCGCCACGCTCAGCGGCGGCCAGCATCTAACTGTCCGGCAAGCCACGGTGCCACCTGGTCGGCCCAGCGCGCGGCGTGGGCGCGCAACCCCGGGCCGTTGAAATGAACGCCGGTGCCGCCGGCCTCGCGGAACTCGCGCTTGAGCGCGTCGCTGTCCGGACCCTGGAGCGCGAGTCCGGGACGCCAGAGCGACGCCTGGGCGGCGCGGATGTCGGCGGACGCCTCGTCGCCGGGGACGTGGTAGCTGACCTGGGCGACAAACCACGGCACCTCCCAGCCGGCGGCGCGGCGGGATGCCTGCAGCAGCTCGGCTAACAGTTCGGCGTAGAGCTTGCCCGGCAGGGTGCGGGCGGGGTCGCGCTGGTTGGCATCGCTTTCACCCTGGTGCCAGAGGACCGCGCGGAACCCGCGCGGCCCGAGGGCGCGCATCCGCCGGGTCAGTTCGGCGTAGGCGTTGCCGTTGGACTCCCATGTTCCATCGGGGAGTTGGCGGACGCGCCCTTCCACGGTCGGCGGCGCGGGAAACGTCACCCCCTGCGGGAGCCACTCGCGCACACTGCTGGAGCCGATCCCGCAGGCAACCACCCCGACCGGAACCCCGAAACGCCCGGCGATCGCATCCCCGAAGGGGGCCATGAAGCTTCCGCCCGAGCCCGAGGCACCCGGCTGCGGGTCGTTCGCCAGCTGCCACTTGCCACCCCCGTCCCAGGCCGCGACCAGGCCGCTGCGGGGGACCTGGAGTTCCTCGCCGTGATTGGCCGCGTTCGATTGGCCCGCCACCACAAACACCTCGCCGATCCCGACATGGCCAACCACCGCCGGCTCCTCGCCGCTGCCCGCCACGCGCACTTCCAATCGGTACCAGCCGCCCGCAGGGGCCCGCAGCCGCGCGGAAAACTCCCGCCCGGTCCACTCAGCCGCCAGCCGCTGCCACTCCCCCGGCCGCTCCCCGATTGTTAGTCTCGCCTCCAGCGCCACCCCGGGCTCGCCGCCATGGCTGCCGCCCACTGCCAGCTCACCGTCACCCGCCGGCCCGCGCTGGACAACCTGATAGTCCAGCGGCGCGCCAAGCGACAGCTCACCGCCACCGCAGCCGCCCGCGGCGAGCAGCGTGCCTAACAGGAAAAATATTATTCGGCGGCTCATGGCGATGGTTTACCGCTTGGGGCGGAGTGTGTTTGCAATGGGTTGGAAGGTTTCTGGCGCGGCCAGGATCGGTGCGAATCCTTGGCAAAGCAATCCACCACGCTTAGGTTCCGCGCATGTCCGCTCCCGTGCTCACCGCCGCCACGCCGATGGGCGAGGTCATGGCCGCCCTGCCCGGCGCCCGCCGCGCGCTGTTCTCCCACTACCACCTCGGCGGCTGCGGCAGCTGCGGGTTCTCCCCCGCCGAGACCCTTGGCGATCTCTGCGCCCGCAGCGGGCCGCTCGATCCCGCCGAGGTCCTCGCACGGCTGCTAGAGGCGCATGCCCACGATGCCGCCATGCTCGTCACCCCGGAGGAGGCGCGCGCGGCGCTGGCAGCCACCCCGCCGCCGGTCTTGCTCGACACGCGCACCCGCGAGGAACACGAGGCGGTCGCCATCCCCGGCTCTGAGCTCCTCACCCAGCTTTCCCAACAGCAGTTGTTCGCCAGCGCCTCCCCCGATCAGCTCATCCTCCTCTACGACCACCACGGCGACCGCGTGCTTGACACCTGCGCGTGGTTCCACGGCCACGGACTCAAGGGCACCCGCGCCATCAACGGCGGCATCGACGCATGGAGCCGCCTCATCGACCCAGCACTCCCTCGCTACCGGCTCGAGTTCGACCCAGCAGAACCAACCCCGCTCGGCTAACAATTCACGCCTCCCGCGCTCTCCCGCCCACCCGGGAACCCGGCACTGGCAATCCGCCCAGCCGATGTTAGGTTGGCCGTTGATGAAATGGTCGTTTCGCATCGCCACGCTGGCCGGCACCCAGGTCCGGATCCACCTGACCTTCGTCCTGCTGCTCGGGTGGGTCGGCTTGTCGTTGTTCCTCAGCGGCGGGCTGGTCCAGGCGTTGTTAGGGATGGGGTTTTTCCTGGCGTTGTTTTTATGCGTGCTGCTCCATGAGTTTGGCCACGTGCTGGCGGCGCGCCGCTACGGGATCAGCACGCCGGACATCACCCTGCTGCCGATTGGCGGGATTGCGCGGCTGGCGCGGATGCCGCGCAAGCCGTCGCACGAGCTCGTCGTCGCGTTGGCCGGCCCGGCGGTCAACGTGGTGATTGCGGCGCTTCTCTATCTGATCGTCGGGATCCCCGCGGCGGTGGGCGATGAGTTGTTGCGATTCGGGTCGCTGCGCGAGATGTTGTTTAGTTTGATGGTGATCAACGTCTGGCTGGTGGTTTTCAACATGATTCCGGCGTTTCCGATGGACGGTGGGCGGGTGCTGCGGGCGATCTTGGCGATGTCGCTGCCGTACGGACGGGCGACGACGACCGCATCGATCATCGGCCAAATCATCGCGGGTGCCGGGGCGGTTCTGGCGCTGATGATGTGGCACCCGATCCTGCTGTTGATAGCGATTTTCATTTTCCTCGCGGCGCGCGCGGAAGCCAGCGCGGTGACGACCCAGGAGGCGCTTCAGGACCTCCCGCTGGAGCGTGCGATGATCACCAACTTCCACTCGCTTGAGGTCGGCGCCACCTTGCGCAACGCGGTCGACGCGTTGTTGGGCGGCTCGCAGCACGACTTCCCGGTCCTCGACGCCGACCGCCAGCTTGTCGGCATCCTCACCCGGACCGGATTGATCGGCGCGCTCGCCAGCCACGGCCCGCACCATCCGGTCAGCGAGGTGATGCTCCGCGACGCCCCGACGGTGCCGCTCCAGACCTCGCTGCGCGACGCGTTCCAGCTCCTCCAACAAAGCCAGAGCGAGGTCCTCCCGGTCCTCGGCCTCGGCGACGAGGTCTGCGGCCTGCTCAGCGCCGAGAACATCTCCGAGCTCCTGATGGTTAGGTCAGCGGTCGACGCCTGGCAAAAGGAAGCCTAACAACGCAGCGGGCGCCTTGCCAGCGGCGGGCGGGCGTGGTTTCCTCGGGGGATGCCCCGCCTCCCTGTTGGACTGGTCGCCTTCGTGTTGTTAGTCGGGTGTGCGCCCGAGACCGCAGCGCCGGCGGCGAAGCCGGAGCCGGCGATGGCTGCGCCGGGGCTGCGGCCGGTCCCCGCGGCGGTGGCCGGGTCGCGGGATCCGCAAGGCGGGCGGGTGGCGGCGACGCCGGTGGGAGCGCCGCGGTTTGGGCAGGCGACGGTTTCGGGAATCCGGGTGGATTTTGTCGCATTTGACGCGCGCAGTCATGTGTTGTTGGTGGCCGACCAGGCGGGTGGTCCCGGGAGCGAGTGGGCGGACGCGGCGGGTGCGGGTCGGGGTGCGGGTGCGCTGGCGGCGATCAACGCCGGGTTTTTCACTCCGGAAGGGAAGCCGCTGGGGCTGGTCATCGAGCGCGGCGAGCGCCGCGGCGCGCTCAACCGCGGGTCGTCGCTTGGCGCGGGGATGTATGTCGCCGGCGGTGGCGGTGGCGGCCGGCCGGCGCTCATCCGGCGCGAGCTGGCGGGAACCCGCGCGGACGCCACCGAGCTGCTCCAAGCCGGCCCGTTCCTGGTGGAAAATGGCGCCGCGGTTGCCGGGCTCGACCCGCGTGCCGCCCGCGACCGGTCGTTTGTCGCCTGGGACGGTGGCGATGGATGGCTCATCGGGCGCACCTCGGCGTGCACGCTTGCCGACCTTGGGACGGCCTTGGCGAGCGCGCGCCCGGCGGGTTTTCCGCTGCGCCACGCGCTCAATCTGGATGGCGGCAGCTCGGCGGACCTGTGGATTTCCGGCGCGCTCACCGGCGGCCCGGCGACCATCCGCCCGTTCTGGAACCGGCCGGTGCGCAACTTTCTCCTCTTGCAGCCGCGCTAGGATCCCTTATCCTTCGCAGCTGGCTGAGCGCCAACAACCCACCGCTGCCATGGACCGCGCCACCTTGTTCCTCATCGCCATCCTCCCGGCACTTTCCAGCTGCTCGACCGGCCTCGAGCAGTCCGCCAGCGACCGCCTCGACGCGCTCGCCACCTTCTCGGTCCGCGACCTGCTTCCCGCCCGGGTCGCGATCGTCAAAGTCCGCGAGGGCGACCTCAAGGACTTCCCGCTTGGATCCGAGCGCGCGCTTGCCTTCAACCGCCAGCGCCAGTTCGCCACCCCCGCCACCTTCATTGAACCGGCCCTGCCGAGCGACTCACCCGCCGAGGCCGGCACCGGCGTCCTCCCCGCCCGGCCACACTAGCTCGATGCCAGCTGAAAAATTGGCGATTTTTCCAATCGCCCTTCCTGTCGGCGCACCCCATAACCCCGCGAATGATCTGGGCATGGCTGATTTTCATCGGATTCGTATTTGTGATGCTGGCCCTCGATCTGGGGGTTTTCCACCGGAAATCCCATGTCGTTAGGTTCAAAGAGGCGCTCGCTTGGTCCGGCGTTTGGATCACCTTGGGATTGTCGTTCTCGGTGCTCGTCTATTTCGCCTACGAGCGCCATTGGTTCGATCTCGGGCTCTCGGTGGATGCCGTCGACAAGCTGGTCAACACCGGGCAACTCGCCGCAACCAAGTACCTGACCGCTTACGTCGTCGAGAAGTCGCTCAGCGTGGACAACATCTTTGTCATCGCAATGGTCTTCAGCTCGCTCGCGGTCCCCGCCCGCTACCAGCACCGGGTGCTCTTCTGGGGGATTCTCGGCGCCCTGGTGATGCGCGGCGCGATGATCGGCGTCGGCGCGATGCTCGTCCAAAATTTCCACGCGATCCTCTACTTCTTCGGCGCGTTTTTGATCTTCACCGGGATCAAGATGCTGGTGCTCAAGGAGAAGGAGGAGCACCCGGAAAACAACCTGATCGTCCGCTGGCTGCGGAAGTTCTTCCCGATCACCAAGGAGTTCCACGGCCAGCACTTCTTGGTCAAAGCCGGCAGCGACTCATCCCGCGAGGCCGCCGAACCGGGGGCTGAAGCAAAACCTGATCCGGTCGTCCAGGCCGCGCCGCTTGGCAAATGGCTGCTCACCCCGCTGGCCATCGCCCTGATCCTCGTGGAGGTGACCGACTTGATCTTCGCGGTTGATTCGATCCCGGCGGTTTTCGCGATCACTGCGGATCCATTTCTGGTCTTCACCAGCAACGTCTTCGCCATCCTCGGGCTGCGCTCGCTGTACTTCGCCCTCGCCGGCCTGATCACCAAGTTCCGCTACCTCAAGCCGGCTCTCTCACTGATCCTGATCCTCGTCGGGGTCAAAATGCTGGCCGCAAAATACCTCAAAGTGTGGTTGGGTGACTCCTTCAACTTGACTGTTCTGGCCGTCATCCTTGCAGTCCTCGCCACCGGCATCCTCACCTCCCTCATCGTTGGTGCCCGCAACCAAGACTCCGATCCGGCCTGAGCGGGATCTCCAATACCCACACCATGAGTGAACTGCTCGACCTGATGCTCCACCTGCAGGACCACCTGCAAGCCTTCACCCGCGAATACGGGCTGCTTGTCTACGGCTTGCTGTTCCTCATCATTTTCTGCGAGACCGGGCTGGTTGTGACCCCCTTCCTCCCTGGCGACTCGCTGCTCTTTGCCGTCGGGGCGATCGCCGCCGATCCGCTCTCCGGCCTCAACCTCTGGATCGCCGGCAGCGTCATCCTTGTCGCCGCCATCCTCGGCGACACCGTCAACTACTGGATCGGACGCAAGTTCAGCGGCTGGGCGATCCGCAAATTCCCCCGTCTCATCAAACAAAGCCACCTCGATAAAACCTCCGCCTTCTTCGCCCGCTACGGCGGCAAGACGATCATCATCGCCCGCTTCGTCCCCATCGTCCGCACCTTCGCCCCGTTCGTCGCCGGATCAGGCGCCATGAACTACCAAAAGTTCATGACCTTCAACGTCGTCGGCGCACTCCTCTGGGTCGGCCTGATCCTCCCCGCAGGATGGTTCTTCGGCAACTTCCCGATCGTCAAAAACAACTTCGAGCTCGTGGTCCTCGCCATCATCGCCATCTCACTCCTCCCCATGGTCATCGAGCTCGCCCGCGCCAAATTCGCCCGCCGCCCAGAGTCGCTCCAAGCTCCCGATTAACCCGGCTCAGCCCCAGAAGCAGCCGTTCTCGTCCTCATCCACAATTGCGAGGAACTCCTCGAAAAACACGGCTTCCGGATAAGGTGAATAGGCATGCCATTTCAGGTCTGCCCTCATCCAAAAGATTTTCCAGCGATTGGCCCTGCGGTTGAAAGTAGTCTTGGCAATAGGCGTTTCGATCTTCCGGCTCTCATCGCGCCAAAACGGACGAATCGAGTAGATCATCACGCTTTGCTTGTCCACTCGCCAAGCGATGTCGAGCTTCGCGCGGATTTCCACAGGTGGGCGGCGCTTTCTCATGAAGTCCGCCATCGCGGCTTCGATGTCACCAAGTTGTTGAGCTGTGAAGGCCATGAAGGGAGCGGCGCAGATGGAAATCCCCGCCGATGCCGTGGTCAAACGTCAGTTTGGTCAGGCGCGCGCCGAAGAGGAGAATGGTTTTCGAGCTACTGCGCAGGCCTACCAGTTGTCGGTGCGGAATGGCGAGGCGGGCAGGCCTTCCTTGTTGTAGAGGTTGGCCCCGTGGGGGTTTTGTGAAAACGCGTAGCGCACAGCCACAGGTTTAGGCACTTCCGGAGAGGAAACCACCACCGTTGAGCCTTGAACGACCGCATCAGCCCACACCCACTTCTGGTCCTCCCCGGCGATGGCAAAGCGCTGAAGCTTGCCGCTGCTGTCGGCCACTGCGGGTTCGCGACCCACTTTGGCGGCCACCGTCAGCCCGCCACCGACGTGGTCAAAGCTGACGACCGCCTTGCTGCCGCTGATCTTAAGCTCTTTGAACAAGGGGCCGGAAACTACGAGGTCCTTCATGCCGTAGTCACGGTTGAGCGCCCAGCGCGCCAGCCGGATACCGACGTCGTACTTGTTGCCCGGATGGATGTCACCCGCTTGAGCAAGCGGCACGGTGTCGATGCTGACCGCCATGCCGGTGTTGGGAACTGTGAGCGACTTGCGCTGTCCCTCGCGGTGCTTCGCCCAGCCGTCGCCGCCGGCGGGATTTTCATTGGGTGCCTGGAAGCTGGCAAGCTGGGTGAAGTAGAATGGGAAGTCGCCCTGGCCCCACTGCTTGCGCCAGCCGCCGATGAGGGCGCGCATTTTGTCGTAGTAGGTCTCGCCCTCGCCGCCGTTTGACTCGCCCTGGTACCAGAGCGCACCCTTGATGGGCATGCGCACCAGCGGATGGATCATCGCATTATACATGCCGCACCAACCGCCGTTGGCTGCCGGTGAGGTGCCCTCGAGTTCCTTGACCATTCCAATGCCCTCCACGGCGATCCATGGCTCGATGCGGGTGCCGCCCCAGTTGACGTCGATGATGCCGATGGGCACCCCGGTCTTCGCCTGCACCTCGCGGGCAAAGTAGAAGCCGACCGCGGTGAATCCACGCACGGTGTCGGGATTGCAGACCTGCCACGGGCCAGTGATGGGCGCCTCGTCCTGCGGAGTGGCCGCTTGGACATGCTCCATTTTGATGCGGCGGATCTTTGGCAGATCTGCCGCCTTGCTGTCAGCTTCCCAGCCAAGGCAACCTTCCAGGCGCCATTCCATGTTCGATTGCCCCGAGCACACCCAAATGTCGCCGATCATCACGTTTCTCAGGGTGATCGTGTTCTTTCCCTCCACCTGCAACTCGAGGTCTTCGCCTGCCTTGAGCGCCGCCAGCTCAACCGACCACTGCCCGTTTGCTCCGGCCTTGGTCGCTGCATTCTTTCCGTTCAGGCTCACCTTGACCGCCTCATCTGGATCCGCTGAGCCCCAGACCCGCACCGGCTTGTCGCGCTGCAGCATCATGTTATCGCTGAAAATCCGCGCCAGGCGCACCTCCGCGCTGGCCGGAGCTCCGCCCAGCACCACCAATGCCAATAGGGTGAGTGAGCGCGGGTTGCTAACAAACGGGATGGGTCTCATAAGGACAAAGGTGTTAGACAAGGTGGCGCCGTCCGTCGAGCGGAGATCTGGCTCGCCATCGGTTTGTTAGGCCTTCCATGCCGGGATCACCCCGCGCCCCCGTGGCTTCGGATCGGACTTCGGACCCAGAGATCAAGGAATTTTCTTGGCTCCGCGGAGGCTCCCCACAGTGGGGGAAGTGGCCGGCAAGCCTCGAGGCGGTGGAAATTGGCGGACAGGGAGGGATTGCCCTGCGCTGCGCTCCGGGCCCTGCGGGGTGCGCGCTGCGCGCGTCGGTTGCGTGCCGCGGGGCGGCATGGCAGCTGAAAGGGGATTCTCATCCTCCCTGTTCCGGCGATGGGCGGGGCGCGGGGGAAAAGCAGCCGTCTTGACCTAGTGGCGGCTAGAGTGGAAATTGGCGGACAGGGAGGGATTGCCCTGCGCTGCGCTCCGGGCCCTGCGGGGTGCGCGCTGCGCGCGTCGGTTGCGTGCCGCGGGGCGGCATGGCAGTCGAACGTGGATTCTCATCCTCCCTGTTCCGGCGATGGGCGGGGCGTGGGGGAAAAGCAGCCGTCTTGACCTAGTGGCGGCTAGAGTGGAAATTGGCGGACAGGGAGGGATTCGAACCCTCGGTGAACTTGCGCCCACACACGCTTTCCAGGCGTGCCCATTCGACCACTCTGGCACCTGCCCCGCATTTCTAGAAGCGGGCGGAGGCTAGGGGCGGCATGGCTGGTTGGCAACCTTGTTTTTCCGCTGGAATGGCGGGGGCGCGGGGCAGCGATCGCTCAGCGCCGCAGCGGGAGGAAAGCGGACGTACAAATCGTCCGTCACCCATGGAGGAATGCGCTGCGGGGAAACTACAGGCCATGGAACGTCTCCAAAGGCGGGGAGGATCTTAGCACCCGAAGTTGTCTCAGAATCCTGAAGCGCGAGAGCGCGTGGTGTGCCTAGCGGTCACTCTTGCGCGCGCTCGCGGGCATGATGGGCGTTTCCCAGCCGGCGAGGTCGGTGGGTTTTACGCCGCGGGCGTGGCCGGCGGAGGCGAAGGTGCCCGGCTGGTATGGGCCGACAAAGGAGATGTCGATGTCCGGCTTGATCTGCTGCTCCATCCCGACGGCCCAGAGGATGCCGTTGATGACCAGGCGGCGGTAGTTGTCGTCGAGGATGTCCTCGGAGGCCCCTTGGGTGGTGTGGAAGACCCGGTGCGGTGAGCCGTCGGCGGCGGGATAGGGATTGAAGGAACCCGATCGGGGTGTATTTTGGATTCCATGAAGACCACGATCGATATTCCCGACGAGGCGTTGGCCACTGCGATGCGTTTCACTGGGGCAAAGACCAAGCGGGAGGCCGTGGTCAAGGCCTTGGAGGAATTCAACCGGGTGCAGCGAGTCAAGGAACTGGTGGCTGGCTTTGGCACCTGGGATATTGCGAGCAATGAAGAGATTGAAGCGGGCGACATGGCGGAACTTGCCGCGCCGCCTAGCAAGAGGAAATCCACCCAGAGGTGAACATGAGGGATCTGGCTTTAGTGGATAGTTCGGCATGGATCGCAGCAACCCGTCAGGGAGGTGATCGGGAAATGGCCGAGCAAGTGGGGGAACTCTTACTTTCCGGTCGAGCCGCCATGACTGAGCCAGTTTGGCTGGAGCTCTATCAGGGAATTCGTGGCGAGCGTGAAGAAGCACGGCTTGAGGAAACCCGCCGTGCGTGTGTCTGGCTCACTTTCGATGATCGCTGCTGGCAAGTAGCCGCCACTACGGCACGAGCCTGCTTGCGTGCCGGAGTGAACGTGCCTTTCGGAGACGTGCTGGCCTATTCCTGCGCCAAGCGCCACGACGTGGAACTGCTCGAGCAGGATCGTCATTTCGCCATGATCATGATCTGCAAAGCCATGGAACCTTGAGTGGCTGTCGTGGCACAAGAGAGGCGCCACTAAAAGAGCTACTCCCCATTTTGTCACCACCCCTTCCATGAGCGTGGGAACGGCGTCAACCGGAGGGCTTGGGGCGCCAGATAAAGCCTTGAAAGTAAGGACTTTATAAATGGTACACCCGAAGGGACTCGAACCCCTAACCTTCTGATTCGTAGAATGTATAAACCATTGATTCTCATGCAGTTGCATTCCTTCTAGTGCTTGGGAATGCCCCAGTTTTCCACATGGGGCCAAGGTATAAGGAAGCACCTTTGAGCATCAACGGGAAGGTATTTTGTCACCATTTGTCACCCATTCTCAATGACTTATGGAAACTACGGGCACCCGCCGGAACCCTGGTTGACACCGTCACAGCAGGCATGGACACCATACCGACCTCGCCGCGCAACGAACTGGATCTAATGACCGAGCAGGACCTTGCCCGCCACCTGAAAATCTGCCGCCGTCAGCTCTACAACTGGCGGGTGGCAGGCCTGATCCCCTACTTCAAGCTCGGCAAGGCAGTGCGGTTCAGGGCCACCGACGTGGTGGCCGCCCTTGAGCGGATGCGGATCGGGTGAGGCGTGCAGGGCATCACGCTCCGGTGAAATAGTCCGAGTCGATTCTCTTCAGCTGATAGCTGGACGCGGTGGTGACGCCGATGCCGTGGTCGAACATGAGCTTGGTCAGGCGCACCCCGTCGATGAGGATGATCTTGGAATCGATGCGCAGCACGTATTCGACCGCATCGCTGGAGAAGCTCGACGTGGTGATGAAGATGCCCTTCTTGGCGCGTTGTCCCTGGAGGGCACCGGCAAACTTCTGGATCTCGGGGCGGCCGACGGTGCCTTCCCAGCGCTTGGCTTGCAGGTAGATGGTGTCGAGTCCGAGCGGGTCCTCCTTGATGATGCCATCGATTCCCTCATCGCCGGTTTTCCCCAGGGCTTCGCCAGCATCCTTGCGGGATCCGCCGTAGCCCATGGCCAAGATCAGATCGACCACCACCTGCTCAAGGAATTCAGGAGGATTGTCCATGACCTGCCGGAGCAGCTCGGACTCGATTTGCTGGCGGGCCTTCTGGAACGCGTTCTCAAGTTGCTCTTCGGGCGAGACGTCCTCGGTGCTGTCGTCCTCGACCACGCTTCCAACCTCAGCGGTCGACCGCTTGCGTGCCCGGAACTCGCGGTAGTCCTCGAACTCATTCAAAACCCGCAGGTCCACCCGTTCAGGATGCTTGCGCAGCACCTCCCGGCCGCGCTCCGTGATGACCGAAACCGCCCGGCGCGGCGAAGCCAACAAGCCAGCCTGGCTGATGTGGCTTTTCGCCCAGCCAATTCGGTTGTCAAACACCCGGGTGGTCCCGCTTGGCAGCAGCTCGCGCCGCTCGTCCTCGGTGAGCTTGAAATGTTCGGCGAGGTGGCTGACGAGGTCGCGGTTGGCGTGTTCAAGCCCATCGGCGTGCGCCTGGAGCAGCGGGCGCATCAGGGATTGGAAATCCGGAATGGGCATGGGAAATGTGCTGTTGACTCGACGGTCAGCTCGCGGCGGCAAGCTGCGGGTCAGCGGCGGTGAGTTCTACGACGAGGGCGTCGAGGAGGTTCTTTGCGGTGGCGCGGGAGGTGGCGAGCTGCGTTTCTAACTCATCAACCAAGGCCATCAGTTGATCCACTTTGGCCACGATGCGGCGTTGCTCGGCTAGGGTCGGGAGTGGAATTGGGTAACTCTTTACAATCGAAACATTCACGCGTGGAGCTGCGCCGCCGGTAGTGCGTTCTCGTGCGATCTTCGTAATGGTCGGCGAATTGAGAACTAATTCCAAGAAGGCAGGAACGAGCGAATCTCCGGCTCTTATCAACATCATCCGCTGTCCTAAGCAGAGCGATACATTCGAAGGAACCCTACATGCGACGCCTAAAATTCCCCCTTCTCGACTGTATAAAATGTCATCGGCGGCAGGCTCTAGTCGCTGGATCCGCTCTTGGTAAGTCTGTTCACTGACAAAGCGCGTTTCTGACAGATCAAGTAGTCCAGGTCGGAATTGGCTGGTTCTAACGCAGACCCTCCCTGCACCTGTCCACTTTGGAGTTGAATGAGGGCAGTCAACGATTTGGGCCGCTACATCTTGAAGTTTGCGATGTATCCATCTCTCTTTCTTGGGCACGAGCTTCCCTTGCACCGCGAGGGTGAGGATGGATTTGCGGAGGTCGGCGGGGGGGATGGTGTAGGACTTGTGGAAGAGGAGGTTGAGGTTGGCCGGGGTGGGCGCATCGGCAAAGCGGGCCAGCGAGGCGCGGGCGATTGCGGCGTGGCGCGTCTGGCGTTCCTGCTGCTGCGCCTCTAGCCGATCACACAAGGCCATCAACTCATCCACCTTCGCCACGATCCGCTTCTGCTCTGCGAGGGGTGGGAGGGGGAACGGTAGCGCAAGAAACTGACTGCGTGCAATACCCCCGATGATCCCGGTCATCCTAGCGGCAAACTCTTTATAGAACGTGGGCGCCTGATAAACATAGTACACGTATCGGTGATGAATTCCCTCCCAGACCTCGTTCGCATAAAGCTTATTGCCAAAGCAAATATCGCGATCGGTGACACCTATTTTCTTTCCAGCACTTCCACCTTCGGCGCAAATCAAAACAGCGTTCGTACGCGCCACTTTGAACCGCGGATCGCGAAGCGGGACTTTCAGCCCATTGTCGTACATCAAAGCAGTTCGGCCATAGCCGACATCTTTGGTCGCTATGAATGGGATGCCTTCTTCGACCTTCGCGAGTTCGGTTTTACCGCTTTCATTAACGCTGTTGCCGTTGAATATCCGCCCAGTGTTACAAAGTCTTGTCCAAGCCCAACCTCGCGGGATTTGGAGATAGGCGTCATCACCAACGGGAGGAGACACCGTTTGCTTTCGAGCCTGCCCCGCTTGAACGCTCGCCATCCTTTGAAGAAGAAGGGATGCGGGCTCGTCGCTGGGATTTTGGGGAATGAGTTGCCCCCGGATTGCTGATTCTAGGATCAGCTCGCGCATCTTAGCCACCGCATCGGGCGCATCGGCGAAGGCATCAAATTTTTCGAAGAAGGTTTTGAGCTTCATTTGGAAGTCCCGGCGGTGGCGGTGAGGGCGTGGTGGAGTTCCTGCTTCAGTTTGGCGCGGGTTTCGGCGATCTGGGCGAGGAGCGTTTCGTATTCCGGCAGGAGGTGGTCGATGTCGCCGGGACCTTCGTCGGAATTGTGCGGGTTCTTGAGGTCGAGGTTGAAGTTCCCGGCCTTGATCTGGTCGATGGAGACCCGCCAGGCGCGGTCGTTTTCCTGACGCTTGGAGTAGTGGCCGTGTTTGTCCGGTTTCCCCCACCAGGCTTTTTCCGCCTCGAATTCTTCAATGCGGATCGGCTTGCCCTTGTTGTAGCTCTTGGCTCCGGGCGGATAGGGGTGCTCGTAATACCAGACGTCCTTGGTGGGTGTGCCCTTGGTGAAGAAGAGGAGGTTGGTGCGGATGCCGGTGTAGGGATTGAAGACGCCATTGGGCAGGCGGACGATGGTGTGGAGATTGCACTCGCTGAGCAGGGCTTCCTTAATGCGGGTCTTGACGCCCTCGCCAAAGAGGGTGCCATCGGGAAGCACGAGTCCGGCGCGGCCACCGGGCTTGAGGATCTTCATGATGAGGACAAGGAAGAGATCGGCGGTCTCGCGGGTGCGGAATTCGGCGGGGTAGTTCGACTCGATGCCGTCCTCCTCCATGCCGCCGAAGGGTGGATTGGTGGCGATGACGTCCACACGTTCCTTCGGGCCCCAATCGCGCAGGGGGCGGGCAAGGGTATTGCCGTGGCGGACATTGGACGGAACGTCGATGCCGTGGAGTAGGAGGTTGGTGATGCAGAGGATGTGCGGGAGGTGCTTTTTCTCGATGCCGGAGAAGCATTCCTGGATGCTGCGCTCGTCTGACTCAAACTTCGCTTGCTTGCGCAGGTAGCGGATCAGGCAGGTGATGAAGCCGCCGGTGCCGGTGGCGGGGTCGAAGAAGGATTCGCCCAGGCGCGGGTCGAGCCGGTCGATGATGAACTCGGTGACGGCACGCGGGGTATAGAACTCTCCGGCATTTCCTGCGGACTGGAGGTCCTTGAGCATTTTCTCGTAGATGTCGCCGAACATGTGGCGGTCATCGGTGGCATTGAAGTCGATGCCGTTGATCTTGTTGACGACCTGCCGCATCAGCGTGCCGTTCTTCATGTAGTTGTTCGCGTCATCAAAGGCGGTGCGGATGAGCGTGGAGATCTTGTCCCCGCCTCCCGTGAGGGTCTGGAGCCTCGGCAGCAGGGTGTTGTTGACGAACTGGAGCAGGGCGTCACCGGTGATGCCTTCCTCGTCAGCGGCCCAGGTGGACCAGCGGAGTTCCGCGGGAATCGGGGACTTGTAGTTGTCTCGGAGGAGATCGAGTTCCTTTTCGCGGTCGTCGAAGATCTTGAGGAAGAACATCCAGCCGAGCTGCTCAAGGCGCTGGGCATCCCCGTAGGTGCCGGCGTCCTTGCGCATGATGTCTTGGATGGATTTGACGATGTTGGAGACGTTGGACATGGAAATTCGATTGGGTAGTGGTTGGTGCGGAAGGTTTCGCGGCGGATGATTGGCTTAGGCGGCCTCGGCGTAGAGAGCCACCTCAAGCTCGCGGATGGCAGAGAGGTAGGTTTTCTTGTCGCCGAAGAGCTTGATGATCTCGATGGGGGTGCCGAAGGCGGTGAGCGGGTCGACCTTCAGGATGTCCATGGACTCCACGCTGGTGATGCCGCTGTCCGCATATTTTTCCAGCAGGGCATCGAGCACGGCGCGGACCTGGTCGCCGTATTTGGCGAAGACGTTGCGCTTCTTCACTTTTGCGGCCCGCTCTTGGCGAGTGAGCGGCGTCTGGTCGTAGGCGACATGGCAGATGAGGTCGAAGGCATCGTAGTCGCGGCCGACTTGCTCGGCGAGCTCATCGAGGAAGACGCCTTTTTCCGCAAGCTCTTCGAGGATCGCTTGCTTACGGTCGGCGTCGTTCCAGACCGAGAGGAAGTCATCAAGCGAGGCATACTCCTTGAGGACGGCATCGCGGGTGAAGTCGCGCAGGGACTCGGTGATGAGCTTGCCGTTGGCATCGAGGTACTGGACGCGCTCGGTGGCGACGCGGACCTCGACGTTGTCGACGTAGTATTTCTGCGGCGGGTCTCCCGCAGGAGTAGTGCCGCCAAACGGGTCGGTATCTACGCGATACGGGGTGGCGTCTTCGCGGAGGGCCCCCGCATCCTCATTCTCCGGAGGGACGACCGACTCGCCGGCCTCGGGTTCATAAATTTGAACGGGGTCTCCATCGAAGTCTGGATCCGCGAAGAGCGCGGTTGCCTGACGGAAATCCATGATGGTGAAGAAGAGCTTCCCATAGTCCTCGTTGATGCGGGTGCCGCGGCCGATGATCTGCTTGAACTCGGTCATCGAGGCGATGCGGCGGTCCAGCACGATGAGCTTGCACGTCTGGGCGTCCACGCCCGTGCTCATGAGGCGCGAGGTGACGGCGATGACCGGGTAGGCTGATTCCGGGTCGATGAAATTGTCGAGCTGGGCCTTGCCCTCGTCGTTGTCGCCAGTGATGCGCATCACGTAGCGGGGATTGGCGGCTGCCAGGTCGGCGTTGGCGTTGACCAAGGCCTGGCGCATCCGCTCGGCGTGTTCGATGTTCTCACAGAAAACGATGGTCTTGGCGAACCGGTCGGTGGCCTTGAGGAACTCGGTCACCTTGGCGGCGACAACGGCGGTGCGTTTCTCCAGGATGAGGTTCCGGTCGAAGTCCCGGACGTTGTACTCCCGGTCCTCGATAAGCTGGCCGTGCTTGTCCTTCTGCCCGTCCGCGGGGCGCCAGCCATCGAGGTCCTTGTCCAGGCCGATGCGGACGACCTTGTAGGGCGCAAGGAAGCCATCGGAGATGCCCTGTCGCAAGGAGTAGGTGTAGATCGGCTCGCCGAAATACTCGATGTTGGAAACCTCCTTCGTTTCTTTCGGGGTGGCGGTGAGGCCGATCTGGGTGGCGGCGGAGAAGTATTCCAAGATCTTGCGCCACGCGGCGTCGTCCGCAGCGCTGCCGCGATGACACTCGTCCACGATGATGAGATCGAAGAAATCGGCTGAGAACTGCTTGTAGATGTTCTGGTCCTCCTCGGTGCCGGTGACCGCTTGGTAGAGGCAGAGGTAGATCTCGAAGGACTTGTCGACCGTGCGATTGGCGATCTTGGTCATCGCCTTGCCAAATGGCTTGAAGTCGTTGGTCTTGGTCTGGTCGGCGAGGATGTTGCGATCCACCAGGAACAGGATGCGCTTTTTCGCTCCCGACTTCCACAGCCGCCAGATGATCTGAAACGCGGTGTAGGTCTTCCCGGTGCCGGTGGCCATCACCAGGAGGATGCGATCTTCGCCACGGGCAATGGCCTCCACGGTGCGGTTAATGGCGATGAGCTGGTAGTAGCGCGGGCATTTCCCGGACCCGTCGTCGTAATAATCCTGAACGACCACACTCTCCTGGTCGCGCGTGTACCCCTTTGCGGCGCGGTAACGGCCCCAGAGCTCTTCTGCGCTGGGGAACTCGTCGAGGGGGATTTCCCGGGTGACCGAGCCACTGGTGGCGGTGCGATCGTGCTCAAGGAATGCGTCTCCGTTCGAGCTGTAGGCGAAGGGAATGTCGAGGATCTCGGCGTATTCGAGAGCCTGCTGCATGCCGGCACCGACGGAGTGGGTGTTGTCTTTAGCCTCAACCACCGCCAGAGGGAGGTTTGGACGGTAGACGAGGATGTAGTCCGCTTTCTTGGCCACCCCCCGCTTGACGGTTTTCCCCCGGACCAGGACGCGGCCATTGGTGAAGAACACCTCCTCACGGATCTGGCTCATCACGTCCCACTTCGTCCCGCTAGGCCCAGTGATAGCGGGGGTGATGAATTTCGTGCGGATGTCGGTCTCCGTGAGGGATTTTTTATCCATGGGGAAGTGTGATGGGCTCCTGACTTTAACAAGCAGGGTGGGCCAATTGCGGGGGCAGGGTCGAACTTTTCCGAAATTCAAGATTTCCTCAAGGTTCGAGGACCAAATCGTTGAAGATGCGCTCAAGATCAATGGCCTGCGGGGCGATCTTCTACCAGATTTTCCTGCTTCAGCGGCACGACGATCACGACTTTAAGTGGCATAAGCGCCGTTAACCTCCGGGCATAACGGGCTCTTTTCCACCCTCAAGGACACGGTCAACGAGGTGTTTCTCACGCTCGGCCAGCCGATCAACGACGCGATTCGGCCGCTGATTGCTGAGGGGATCGGGCTGGTCCAGAAGCTCGCCCCCCTTGCCGCCGAGGCGGGTGCGGCCATCAAGGATACCATCCAAGTTGTCATTGCCGCCTTCAAGAGCGGGCAACTGCTGCAACTGGTCGCCTCGGCATTGTCGCTAGGCTATGCAATTGCCGCAAACGCCTTGGTCAATGGACTGCGGACGGCCGTCGAGTTCTTCTGGAACCTGATCACCGACGGGGCAATGTGGAAGAGCCTGGGGACCACCCTGCTCGGCCTGGTGGCCGGTTTCGGGGCCGCTCTCCTCAACGCCTTCCAAACGCCCATCGTCTACCTGCAGGCGGGCATGGAGTGGGTGGTGGCCCATTTGCTCAAGGGGCTCTTGAAGATTCCTGGGATGAGCGACCTTTTGGGAATCGAGGCGGAATACGTGCAGACCGACTTCGGGAAAATCCTCAAGGAACGGAGGGAAACAGGGGCCGAGCTTTTCGGCTTCAACATGAAGGATCTTGCCGAACAGGCAGACGGCTTAGCGCATTCCGCCACCAGTTGACATGGCCAGCACCAGCATGGACACGCCAATTGATTCGCCGCGCAACGAAGAGCACGCCTCCCTCCTGACTGAAAAACAAACCTGCTCCTACCTCAACGTGAGCAAGCGCAACCTCTACTGCTGGCGCATGGCCGGGCTGATCCCCTACTTCAAAATCGGCCGCGCCGTGCGGTTCAGGAAATCCGAGGTGGATGCTGCCCTTGAGCGGATGCGGATCGGGTAGTTGAAATCAAAGTGCGGCCCTATATTTAGTGCTAAATAGTTGACGAGTAGGCTCGCAGATGTCCCTCTCCACTGTAATTAAATTCGCGATCGTGCGCTAAAGGAAGGTGTGTTGACGCGCGCGGCGCTGGGCTGCCAGCTTAAGATATTCAAGTATGTTGGCGAAAAAATACATCATCGTCGCAGTTTTGTTGAGCTTGGCCTGGTGGGGCCCAGTGGAGGGAATGACTCTGCGCTTGGGCTATTTGATCGCCGGTCCAGTGGCGACGTGGTGGTTGTTGAAGTACATCTGGGCGCAGTGGTTGCCTGATAGCGACGCCGAAGAACGGTTTGACGTCTTCCCCGGAAACAGGACGGTTGGAAACTTGAGGATTTCCGGTTATGACGGTTCCCCCGAAATGGGACAGCGGCACTCAAGTTTTGCCGGCGTAATTGACGGTTCCCCCGAAATGGGACAGCGGCACTCAAGTTTTGCCGGCGTAATCTTGCTGGTTTTGCTGTTTGGCGAACTCAACCGGTGACATTGATCCGAGGCTTCCGTGAGGCCGTTCCTCGTTGTAATCCTTCTGCCAGCGGCTGAGTTTCTCCTGTGCGTCTGGTATATCCCAAAACAGGTGCGTGTTCAAGCACTCGTCTCGAAGACGTCCGTTGAAGCTCTCAATATACGCGTTCTCCACCGGCTTACCGGGACGGATGAAGTCCAGCTCGACCTCGTTCCGGTGCGCCCACGTGTCCATCTCTTGACTGTAGAACTCCGATCCGTTGTCGACGGTGATTGATGCAGGCATCCTGTCGTTCTCCTTCAACGTGTCTAGGCAGCGGACGACATCCGCTCCTTTGAGCGAGTGACCTGCTTTTACAGCCAGGCACTCGCGCGTGTACTGGTCGACCACCGTTAGAATCCGGAAATAGCTGCCGTTCTCGAGTCGGTCCGTCACGAAGTCCATCGACCAGCGCTGATCCCGATCTGACGCGCGGCCCCGATCAACACGCGCGTGCGAAACCCGCTTAAGCCTCCTCTTCCTGCGTCGTAGCTGCAAGCCTTCCTGGCGGTAGAGACGCAGCACTCTCTTGCGATTCACCGCCCACCCCTCGCGCCGCAGCATGACATGAATTCTTTGGAATCCAAAGCGCACTCGCGCCGCCGAAATCTCGCGAATTCGCTGAGCTAGCGCTTCGTTATACGGATCTGCTTTCGGCCGTCGGTAGTAGCCAGAGCGCGTTAACCCAGAGAGCCTGCATGCGCGGCTGGAACCGATCGAATAGGCTGCTTTAAGCCACTCCACCAGTTCCCGCTTGCGCGCAGGCTTCAGAACTTTTTTGCGATCACTTCCTGCAGGATGTGCTTATCGAGACTCAGGTCGGCCACTAACCGCTTGAGCTTCACATTTTCCTCACGAAGCTGGCGCAATTCGCGCAACTCAGTGATTCCCATACCTGCATGCTTCTTCTTCCAGTTGTAGAACGTCGCTTCGCTAACTCCCATTTTCCGACAGATCGAGCTCACCGTTTCGGCTCCGCTCTCAGCCTGCTTCAATGCGTAAACGACCTGTTCAGGGGTGAATCGGCTCTTCTTCATTTTTCAGTTGGATCGGTGTTTCCTAACCGGAAATCCTAAAGTTTCCAACCGTCCTGTTTTCGGGGAAGACGTCAGGTTGGCGCGCGGTTACATTTACCAACGGGGCGCGATATCGTTTTGCGCCGTGATTTTACTTGTCTTGGAGCGTATGATGGTAAACTCCATGATCGTCGGCATTATGAATTTTGCCAATATCCATAAGGCTTGATTCGTTAGCCTTGATCACCAATGCCATTAAGTCATTATCGCCAATATCACCAGTTTCAAGATCGAAAATTGACGCCTTTCGGATGATCGCCCCTTTGTAAATAATTGCAACCTCTCGCCCTGCATTATCTCGCAATACAAGATCCGACGTTAAACGATATAACTTTCGCTCCTTCTCATGAGCCTCCACGTACTTGAGATCTATAGATTCCACCTTTTTTTCAATTCCAGGTTGCAAATTATGATTATTCTTATTGGCGTCACATGAAGTTAGAATAATGGCCGAAATAGCCAATTTTGGAATTAGCATCTTACTGATTATGTTCATGGAAATTACGGGTGAGTTCACCTTGCATTAGTTACTTATTTTTATTTTCCAATTTCTCAAGATCGGCTTTGTAGGACTCTGGCTTAAGGTGATTGATTTTCTCGAGATCATCAGCAAAACAATCTAGCTTCTTACGTTTGTCTGAACCTTCAGTCAGTTTTTTCGCTTCCTCCCTGACAGCTTCGATAACTTTAGATTTGGTTTCTGTTATGCAGTTGCAATTATTATGAGTCCAATCCTGGTTAAGATAACGCATTTCATTCGGAATCGTATGTGAACTCTTAGGGAGCTTATCTAAGATATTTTTAGGAAATGTCTTGGATCCTGCGGAAAAAAGATTTTGGAATTTTTGATCTACAGCCTTGTCTACCTCAGCTCCAAACGAAAAAGTAAATGCTTTGAAACCCGCCTTGGCTTTATTTGGATTTGATGTTGATTTTTTAATCATGTTTGGACCCGTGCCGTGTGGCAACCACTCATCTTTGTATTTACCCATGTATCTACCAATATCCCAAGTATTACCAGCAACCTCACACCCCATATGACCAACCCCATCAGTATGAATGTAAATGTCAAACAGTCCCAATATATCCCACCGGTTCACCCCATCATTCCCAATGAAGGCAAAAAGGTTCAGCCCCCCCTCCTCCCCAATTGGATCCCTAGATGGCCACCGGCCCGTCGCCGGATCAAGATACCTGTACCCGTAGTATGTAAGTTGGCCGCTTTGGGCGGCTGGTGAGTCGCTAGATAACTTACTTCCAAGCAATAAGTTACCCCCACTTGGCGGGGTTGGTGATGGGGGCGGCGGGGCGCTGGTGGGGCTTGGCGGCTCATCCTCGCTGGGCGGTTTGGGGTTGCTGAGGTGCCCGAGGCCATGGGTCGCGGCGGGGCTTGGGTGGGCGAGGGTCGCGCTCATGGCTTTGGGCACCGATAGCGCATCTTCGGGTGGATAGGAAGAAGCAAGTGGTTCGTGTTGAGATGGCAACGGCTCAGATGGTTCGGAGGGATTTGGGGATGAGACGAGGCGTCCGTGCGGGTGAGTGCGGGCATGGACGTCTTGGAGGGCGCGGATGCTGACGTGGGTGTAGATCTGGGTGGTGTCGAGCCGGGCATGGCCGAGCATGGCTTGAATGTAGCGGATGTCGGCGCCGCCTTCGAGCATGTGGGTGGCGCAACTGTGGCGGAAGAGGTGGCAGGACCCGGGTTTGCTGACATGGGCGCGTTTCATCATCCCGGAGACCCAGGTGCCGAGAAAAGCTTTGGTGAGGCGGGTGCCGTAGCCGCTGAGGAAGAGGCCGGTTTCGGCGGGAAGGTGAGCGAGGACTGGCCGGGTTTCGTGGAGGTAGCGCTCGAGCCAGCGGGTGGCACGGGCCCCGACAGGAAGCACCCGGTCCTTGCCGCCCTTGCCGCGGCGGATGTGCAGGGTTTGCAGGGCGGGATCAAAGTCGCTGAGATCGAGGCTGGCCATTTCGGCGCGGCGGATGCCGGTGGCGTAGAAAAGTTCGAGGATTACCCGGTCGCGCAGGCCAAACGGGCTCGAGAGGTCGGGGAGCTCAAGCAGGCGGGTGATTTCAGGCTCGCTGAGGGATTTGGGAAGGTTGCGCGCCTGCTTGCGTGGCAGGTCGAGGTCGGCGGCTGGGTTGGCCGCGAGCACGCCGGAGCGGCACAGCCAGGCGAAGAAGCGCCGGACACATCCAAGCCGGGCGAGCTGGCTATTGGTGGCGAGCGGCTGCTGGGTGCGCGGCGAGCGGTAGTGGAACAAAAACAACTGGTATTGCTCAAGCAGGGGCCGGGTGAATGGCTCCGGGCGGGAAAGTCCGCGCGAATCGGCCCAGCTGACAAACTGCTTAAGCGCCCAATGGTGGGACTCCACCCCGCTGGGCGAATAGCCGCGGGCGCTCAAGTGCTCAAGAAACCTCGCCGCCAGCGCGTCGAGGTCGCCTGGATCGGCGCTTCGCCGGGCAATCGCGGGAGGTCGCCCGCCTTTGGTTCGGTGACGCATGCCCTGTAGATTGGTTATTCCTGATTTGCCGGCCATCGCGTTAGTTCGGGCGGCGAGGGCCCTTAGCGAAAGCCCAAAGCATGGAACCTGAATTAAAAAATAGAAGATGATGATGAAGATGCTTGCATTGGATCACTCGTATTTCTAGGCTAACAAAATCGCGCCTTTACCGAGGTTTTCTAATGTCGTCTAGAAGAGCCAATAAACCAAATCACCCTTGGCGTATTCTAGCGGCATGCCTGATATGGTTTAACCCGTTATTCATAACCGCAGAAGCTGCAAATTCAGGGATTTCCTTTCCCGCAAGCAAGCTCAGCCAGCGGGCGGCGCACGGGGTGGATAAGGTCGAGTTTGTCTTTAAGTATCGCAATGGCTCGGGCGAGCCGGTGGCGGTGGATCACATTGAGGAAGGCTGCGGGTGTTTTAAGGGGGAGGTTAGTTTTGAGGGGGTCGGGGTTAATGAGGAAGGCCAGGTGCGGGGAACTTTCCTAACCAAGGGGCTATATGGGACGGTGACGAAGTCGATGTGGGTGGTATTTAGCAACAAAGAGCGGCATGAGCTGGTCGCGGAGGTAACAATCCCAGAGGTATTGGTAGTTGAGCCGAGCAATCTGGTGTGGCAGCGCGGCAGTGAGGCTGAGGAGCGGGTGGTGGATGTCCGGGTGGAGGCCGGGCCGGCGCTGGATCTGACCGGGGTCTTGAGCAGCCTGCCGCAGTTCTCGGTGAGGAGCGAGACGGTTGTTGCCGGCAAACATTACGTTTTGCATGTGCGGCCGATGACCACGGAGGCGGAGCTTTCCGCGGTGCTCCAGGTGCGCACATCGAGCAAGGACCCGAGGGATGCCATTCGCGCGGTGTTCGCCTCAGTTAGCGCCACCGGGCAGGAAGGCGGTGGCAAGTGAGATGGCTTTTGTGGTTGTCAGTGGGTGCGTGCGTGGCGCTTTTTTCGTGTGAGAAGCCACCGGCGGCGAAAGTGTCCCCGGCACCGCTGGCGGCTGAGTCCATTGAGGGATTTGCCCGGGTTTGGGGCGATGAACCACTCGATGCGGGTGAGCTTGAGCTTCTCATTGAGGAGCTCGATACCACGGCCCGGCTCGGAAAAGGAGTCGAGCCCGAGCTGGCGGAGCTTTTGATCGGCCATTTGGGCGGCGGCGTGCCAAAAAGCATGGCCGCCTCATCGTGGCATCATTTCTTCAATTCAGCGCTCAACGCTCTGGGCGCAACGCCCAGAGCGAGTCGCGACACGATTTCCCGGGCGCTTCTTCAAATTGTCGATCAAGAAGATGACAAAGTGCTGCGCCTCTATGCCCTGCAGCACTTGGGGATTTATCACCCGAGCTTGAGTGAACCCCTTCGCAGCGAGGTGGGACGTCGCGTGGCGGAGCTGGCCTATCGTTCGACTGATGAGGTTTCCGGGACCGCCCTCCAACTTGTCGAGCAGTGGAAGGGCGAGCTTGGTGCGGATCTTGAGACCGTTGCGCTGGAGGATCGAAGCGCGGTCGCTTTGCAGATCATAACGGATACCACTCGGCCAATGGACGTGCGCATCAGCGCGATACAGGCGGCTGCCGAGGGCGGGTTTGGGGAGGCGCTGCCGGCGGCGCGCACGATTGCCGCCGATCCGGCAGAGGGAGCCTTGCTGCGCAAATCTGCGATCTACCTCATTGGCCAGCTTGGCGTGGAAACCGACACCGCCCTTCTCACCCGCTGTGCCAAGGAAAGCATCCGTCTGGCTCAAGCAGCGGAGCCGGCCCTGGCAGAACTCACCGCCCGGATCGAGAACCGCCCCACCCCGAAATTGACCCCCTACCACTAAATTTCACACCGCCATGATACGCCTACGATTCACCGCCGCCGCTGCCCTGATGGGCGCTTTTTCTCTGAGTCTGGGAAGCATTGCCAGCGGGCAGGGCCTCACTTTTGAGCGGTGGAACACCGTGACCTCGCCCTCGATTTTGCTGCTGCAACGCGATGCGGTGAATGTCCGGGTGCCCAACAGCACCCAGGTAGTGGCAAGTGCGGAGATCCCGTCAAATGTGGCCGACAGCTACGGCGGGCGGCTACGCGGTTGGGTGACCGCACCGCAGACGGGTGACTACACCTTCTTTGTGGCTGGCGACGACAGCGCGGAGCTTTGGCTTTCATCGGACAACTCGCGTTTCAACCGGAAGTTGATCGCCTTTAACCGCAACCCGACGACGGCGCGGCAGTGGAACAAGTTCGCCTCGCAACGTTCCCAGGTGGTTCGGCTGGTGCAGGGGCAAAGCTATTACCTGGAGGCCTGGATGAAGGAAAATACCAGCAATGAGAACCTCGCGGTTGGCTGGCATCGCGTCGACATCCCCACCTACGCTGCCTCAAACTTTGGCAGCGCCACCGGAACGTGGACGGCAGGCACCTCGGGTGGCTACTCGTTTTCGGTGGCCAGCGGTGGGCTTGGTGGGACGTCCGATTCGGCATCCCGTACCTCCCGCGCATGGACCGGGGACGGCGAGTTTGTCGTAAACCTCGAGCAGCTCGCTGGAGCAACCGGAACCGCGCAGGCCGGCCTGATGCTCAGAATCGATCCTGCCGCGAATGGCCGGCATGTCTTCATTGGCCGCAATGTGGCAGGCCAATCATCCTATGTGCGCCGCACCACGCTGGGCGGGAGCACCTCAACCACCCTCGGCTCGCTGAGCGGAAATTTCCTGCGCTTGGTCCGCTCCGGCAACATCATCAGCGCCTCGGTTTCCGCCGACGGAGTGCAGTGGGTTTCCGCTGGGACGAGCATCACCTTCACCTCGCTACCGACCACCTTGGAGGTGAGCTTGGTGGCGGCCGCGGTGACGGCCAATACCGCCACTCCAGTCACCGGTGCGTTCGGTCTACTCGTTGCCCGCCCGCTGGTGGCCACCGAGGTGATCCCGGGGGCGAATCTAACACCAAATTCGGCTGATCCGGCAGACACCGGCGACAAGGGCATCCCCGACGCGTGGCAGGTTCTCAATGGCTTGGTGCCAAGCCAACGGTTTGGAGCCAATGGCCCCTACGGCGACCCGGACAATGACAACCTGCCAAACTGGCAGGAGTATGCGTTCGGCTTCAATCCGTACGAAGCGGACTCAATCAACGGGCTCATCACCCGCGAGCTTTGGACCAACATCCCCGGCATCAACCAGGTAGTCGACCTCACCAACCACAACCGCTTCTTCGAAACCCCCGACGCCATTGATTTGGTCAGCGGCGTCGATTTCTACTTTGCCAGTGAGTTGACCAACAGCTTTGGTGCCCGCTACCGCGGCCAAATCACTGCGCCCAAAACCGGCTACTACCGGTTCTGGGTTACCGCACCGGATGACGCTCAGCTTTGGCTTGCCGATGGGAGCATCAAACGGCCGGGCGAAAGCCAGGGGCTCACCAGCCGCTTCGGTAAACGCAAAGTCGCCTCCGTCTGGGGTGCTGGCTACTTCGCCTCGCGCGCCGCTCGCTATGACTTTGACTCATTTGCCTGCCAGCGCTCCGAACGCATCTGGCTTACCCAGGGTCAGAAGTACTACTTCGAGGTGCTTCACAAGACGCGCTCCCATGAAATGAACCACGTCTCGGTGGCCTGGCAGCCGCCGGGGGAAGCCCGCCAGTTAGTCCCCCCGGCCAATTTGGCACATCATTTGCCATCCGCTGCGGACCTCGATGACGATTATTTGCCCGATGCCTGGGAAACCACCGTGGGCCTGAGCCCAACCCTCAATGGCCGCACCGATCGGAAGCAAGGACAAGATGGCGACTGGGATGGCGACCTTCTTAGCAACCTGCGCGAGTACCAACTCGGAACCAATCCGAAGGCTGCCGACACCGATGGCGACGGAGTTTCTGACTTTGACGAGGTTGAAACCTACAAGAGCGATCCACGGGTCTCGAACCTGCTCACCAACGCGGTTCATGCGGCTCTGAATGTGAAGCAGTTCGCCACCGCAACCGGCGCTTGGAGTGAGGGCGCTGACGGCTCGATTTCCGCCATCGATCAACGCGGCGGCATTGACTATACCTTCACCGTCGGATCGGGCCAGGAAGGGATCTTTGAAGTCGCCGTGACCGGATCGGCCATCGGCGTCATCCGCTCGGTCGAATCCCTGCCGATTCGTATTTCCCTCGATGGCGTCCTGATTGGATCGCGGACTTTGGTGAGCACCGCGGGAGGCAACAACACCGTGCGCACCCTCACGCCATGGCTCAAGGCAGGGACCTACACAGTCACCGTCTTCCACGACAACTATCGTGCGGATCGGCAACTGCGAATTGAGTCGGTCACCATCAACAAGCGCGGCGGCCTGGATCTCAATAGCGACGGATATGCCGACTGGGCCACGGCCAAGTCTGCCGCAGAAAACCGCCTCACCCGGGTGCCGACAAGCTCATTGGTTTCACCAGCCGCCATCGAGGGGGTTGCCGCATGGGAGCTCCCTACCGTAGTGCTTGATGCGGCTCCGCTGCAGGCCGTCGCAGTCAAACGCAGCACCGAGAATGGCTTCTATGCCAACATCCCCCTGAACGAATCAGCGAGTACCTCGTTCCAAGTGAACTTTGCCGGAGGCTTTGCTCCAGAGCAGGCGAGTATCCAGTGGGCCCCCACCAATATCGCCACCCTCGCTGCGGCGGGCGGCAACCTCAACCTGCGCCTCGGCGACTCGCTGCGTTTGGATGCGTGGACCGGAACCTCGCCATCAGGAACATTCACTGTCACCTTGGACGGCAGCCCGCTGGCCGATAGCGGCTCAAACACGACCCACACGTCGGGCAGCCCGCTCACCTACCAGTTCAATAGCGCCGGGGATCACACCCTGGTGGCCACGTGGAATGGTCAGTCTTACACCGTCGTCGTCCACGTCTATGCTGCCGACTTTGGTGCCGCCTTTAGCGTGGTGGCCAATCAGGCTCGCGTTTGGGAGCTGCCAAGTTTCAGTCATGCCCTGGTCGTCGAAGCAGACAACCGGATTGGATGGGGTGAAATCACCGCCGGCACCACCGCACCACGCCGGTTCTCAGTGGCAACTTTCGAATCTGGCAAACGCGGCGTGATTGCGCGGCTTCCCGATGAGCCAGACGGCAGCCCCGGAGCGATCGTGGCCAGCGGCACCGTGACCGGTTTCTCAATCGGTTGGCTCGATGAGACCAATGACGCCGAAGTCGTGCATACCTACGCCGATGGCACCCTGCTCATGCACGGAACCCTGGTGGCCTCCGATCTGCCCGACGACATCGCCATCCGACTCTACACCCACTTCCAAGGCATCCAGTTCCTCAATGGCTCGCGGACCTTGTGGCTTACCAAGGCGGATTTCGACGTCAATGGCATTGCCCAAATCTACTTCGAAATGCCCGCCGGCAGCGATCCCGCCGTTTGCAACGAGATGACCCTCTTCCTCAAAGACCCGACGAACTAGGTCCCACCGATTCCATTCCGCCCATTTCCTCTTCGCCCTTCTTCCCGATTATGAATCCTGCTCTGCGCACCGCCCTCACTTCGCTTGGACTAGCCGCCTTGTTTTTAACTCAGGTGAATGGTTTTCAATCGGCCCCTTCAGGAACCGACTTAACGAACCCTATCGCTCCCAAGTCGCGAATCAATCCGACGCCAAAAGACTGCTGCAAGTGCATCACTATCAGTGTTAATGGAATAAATCCGAACCTTAAACCGGGACAGCCCATCAATACTACTCGGGAAGCCAACGGCGATCAGATTCTTAAGATAGAGGTGCAAATCGGACCAGGCAGCGGATCGGGCATCGCATGCGACAAAGTGAAAATTGACAGCATCAAGTTGCTTTCAGTTTCAAACGAAGGCGCGACAATTGACGTCCTCGAAAAGGGTGAGATCATTGATGGCCACACGATTAACAACGGAGTTCCGGTTAAAGACAACAAAGCGCTCATCGAAGTGCGTATTCCAGCAGACAAGATTAAGGAGTACGGCTTGAAATGGAAAGTTAACGTCGGGTGCCTCGGTCAGGCGATGATGGACCCTGGCTACAGCTCCAACCCCCTGAGCGGTTGCACCGCTGATGTCACCCTCACTGATGAAGGCTGCTCGTCGTGCAGTGTTGGCTCCTGCTCACCATCTGCCTTCCCTGGCTCATTTACGTACATGATTCCGCTTGGGAGCGGCGATGCGGGAGATACCACCGGGACCTTGCGCTTTTTCACCGCTGATTTCGAAAACCCAGGCATCGCCGCCCTCTATCCGGTCGTTCCGAGCTCATACACCGTGACTAGGAACGCGTCGGGCCAGCTCCAATCGATCTCGACTGGTGTCAACCTCATTGAGATCACCCCGAGCCCCACGGCTTTCGATCCGAATGCCTTCACCGTCACCCACCGCAATATTACCGATTCGGCGCCATTCCGGGTGTCCGTCATCAGCCTCGTGGACGAAGGGGGCACCGTCCGCCTGCGGGCCGACAGCACCTATGCCGGTGCGACCGACCGCTTCGAGCAAACCCAGCCACAACCGGGCACCTTGATGCTGGAAAGCGGCCGGGTGGTAGGCGGAAATTTTGTCGCTCTGCGCCGCGAAACCCACATCGTTGCCAAGCCCGAACCCGGCAAAGAAATTAAGCGTGATATCGTCGAGGAGCGCTCCGCGACCGCCGATCCGTTCCAAGCCGTTTCGGACGTCCAGGTCACCTGGCAGGAATTCATGTGGGGGTGGGAAAAAGTTGAAGAGGTGGTTGACCCCGATGGCGCCGCCCTAACGAGTACGTGGAGCTATTATGGGCCTGGTGAAACCACCGGTCCGGATGCCGCTACCAATGGCTTCGGCCGGCTCAAATATCATGCCCGCTATGACGGCCACGAAGAGCTCCACACTTACTGGCTCAACCACCACCAGACGCAGTTGCCTTTCGCTGGCGACCCTCAAGGGATGACCATGTTGGAGGAACGTACCCCGCAAACCCATACCATCACTACCACCCGGTCGGTTGGCGGCAACGTGATCTCAAAATCCAGCGAGTCGTTTGACGCGGAGAATAACCGTGAGACCAACACGGTTTATACCGCGGCAGGTGAAGCATTGGTGACCACCGCGTACCACGTCTCCTACGCGAGCGACTTTGGCGGCAAGCCGAGCCGCACGGTCGGTCCGGACGGCACGGTGACAACCTACTCGTATTCCCGCAATGCCGCCACTGGCGGCAAAACCATCGTCATGGAGCAGGGCGCGAGCACCAATGGCACCAGCGTGGCCCAAGGGACCCGCACCACCACGACCTATAACCGCTTCGGCACGGTGGTTCGCCAGATTTCCCAGGCAATCGGCTACAGCACTGGCGACGCGATCTTCGAACACATGGCCGTCACCGCCATCGACAACGTCGGCCGCCCACTCACCACCGCCTATTTCCCCAGCGCATCAACTGTCACCGGCGACGTCGCCGCAGCCACCGCGCCGAAGTGGACGACCAGCCAGGAATTCGCCTGCTGCGGGGTCGTCACGGAGACCGACCGCACCGGCAT
>JBILQE010000055.1:0-20193 GCA_044373465.1 Akkermansiaceae bacterium
GATTTCCGGAGCCCTCATTGTCGTCAGCGGTCCCGGCGCGCAGGCCATCGACAAGAACTTCGGGACCGCCGCGCTTTTTGTCGCGGCGGGGATTACCCTGATGTCCTTCCTGCTGTTGTTGGCCGTGCCGTCGGACCGGACTATTCGGCATTGACGGGGTTGACGGTTTGGGAGGGCTGCTAGTCGAGCGGGGATTCGTGGCTGCGTTCCCAGGGTTCGTTGCGTGCTTCTTCGGAGCGGGGTTCGAGGTGGGAAATGATGCGTGAGTCGTGCTCGAGGGCGGCGGCCATCTTGCTTTCGATGCGGGTGGCAGCGCGGTGGGCGTCACCCACGGTCGTCGCGTCGGGAAAGACGAGGTGGACTTCCGCCCAGTGGGTGCGCCCGGAGTGGCGGTGACGCAGATGGTGGTAGCCGATGTGCTCCTCTGCGGCGGCTTGCTCGAGGACGGCGACGAGGCGCTGTTGGGCCGCCGGGTCCGCCTCGTCCATCAGGCCCGAGAGGCTGCGGCGCATGAGCTTCCAGCCGGTGGCGAGGATGTTGAGTGCTAGCAGAATGGCGACGAGCGGATCCCACCAGGCCCAGCCTGTTAGGGAAATGAGGCCAAGGGCGACAAGGACACCGGCGCTGGTCCATACGTCGGTGAGCACGTGCTTGCCGTTGGACTCGAGGATGAGCGAGCGATGTTTTCGGCCGATGCGCACGAGGGAGAGTCCAAGGATGACATTGATGGCGGCGGCCGAAGCGGTGAGGACGGCACCGATTCCGAGTTGGTTGATTTCGGCGCCGTGGAAAAATGAGCGGAGCGCCTCGTAGAAGATCAGCAAGGCGGCCACCGAGATCATGGCACCCTCGAAGCCGGCCGACAGGTAGCTGATCTTGTCATGACCGAAATGGTGCTCGGCGTCCGCGGGCTTGCGCGCCAGGCGCAGGCTGTAACAGGCGAAGGCGACGGCAAGGACATGGACAACCGACTCGGCCGCATCGCTGTAGATGGCTGCCGAGTTGGTGATCGCCGCGGCAATCACCTTGGCAACGAGCAACACCACAGCCACCCCCAGCGAAGTCCACATGAGCCGCATCTGAAGGTGGAATTCCCGTTCGGGCATGCGGTGAACAATGGAGAAGCCAAGGGGCTAACAAAAGGAATTTACCTGTGCGGGCCGCCGTGGTGCCCAACCCCGGGGGCGGCCCGGACAAAGAAGGGTTTGAAGAATCCTTCCTGCTTGCGGGTGCGCTTGCAGGGTTAGATGAATCGAGAGCCGCCATCTTTTTTGGAGGATCATGAAGAATCTAGCGTTGAGACTCCGATCTCCGAATCGCCCCAAGGAGAGGCGATCTCCGAATCGCTTGGCCCTGGGAGGACAATGAAAAGCGGATTCCTCTTACCATTGGCTCTCTCAGGGCCAAGCGATTCGGAGTCCGCCGCTCCTTGGGGCGGAGCGGAGTCCGCAGCTCCTTGGCGGGTGTGGGCGTTGAACCCTTAGTAGCGGAGGAGCTTGCGGACTTCTTCGATGGCGACGGGCTTGACGAGGTGGTGATCGAAGCCGGCTTGGGAGGAGCGTTTGCGGTCATCGGACTGGCCCCATCCGGAGACGGCGACGAGGAGGACATTGGGGAACATTTGGCGCAGGCGGGCGGCGACTTGGTAGCCGTCGGTGTCGGGGAGGCCGATATCGAGGAGGACGACCTCGGGTTTGAACTCCTCGGCGAGGGCAAGGCCGTGGGCGCCGTCGTAGGCGACGCGGATGGAGTCGTTGGGGTCGTTGTTGAGGAGAATCTGGAGCATGTCGGCGGCATCGGAATTGTCATCGATGATGAGGATGCGGGAGCGGGAGTGGGAGTCGGAGAGGTCCGGAGCGCTGGCGGCAGGTGTGGGGAGGGGCTGGGAGGTGCTGATGGGCAGGTGGATGGTGAACTCGCTGCCGGTGCCGGGGCCATCGCTGTGGGCATGGACGGTGCCGCCATGGAGTTCGACGAGATTTTTCACCAGGCTCAGGCCGATGCCCAGTCCGCTGTGGCGCTGGGTATCCTGCCCGCATTGGGTGAAGATGTCGAAGATGGTGGCCAGCATGTTGGGCGGGATGCCGATGCCGGAGTCCTTGACGCGGATTTGGGCAAATTCGCGCTCGCTTGTTGCGCTCAGTGAGATGTGGCCGTGTGGTTGGGTATATTTGGCCGCGTTGTTGAGCAGGTTAAGGAGTGTTTGGGAGATGCGGGTGAAGTCGGCGTCGAGGAAGATGGTTTCCTTGGGCAGCGAGACATCAAGAACGTGGGCGTTGAGCACGGTGAGCGGTTTGGCGGCTTCCAGGGCGGAGGCGACCACCTCCTGGAGGGAGATGCGGTCTTTCTTGAGGTGGATTTTTCCGGCGGTGATCCGTGAGATGTCCAGCAAGTCGTCGACCAGACGGATGATTTGGTCGACCTGGCGGCTGATCATTTCCCTGGCGGCCTCCTCTTCCTGGCGGCCGCGGGCGATGCGCATGATCTCCAGACCGCTGCGGATGGGCGCCAATGGGTTGCGCAGTTCGTGGGCAAGGGTGGCGAGGAACTCGTTTTTGTGCCGGTCGGCCTCGCGGAGAGCCTTTTCATCCTGGCTGCGGCGCTCGAGCAGGTGTTGCTGCTCCTGTTGCCAGAGCGTGCGAGCGGTGACATCCAGGGAGATGCCAGCGATGCGGCTGGCCTTGTTTTCCTCATCAAAGAGCGCGCGTCCGACCTCAAGGATCCAGCGCGGTTCGCCCTCGGTGTCGGCGGGAAGCTTTATTTCAAAGCTGTAGTTCTGGCGGCTCTTGACCGCCTGGGCCAGGGCCTGCTCGACGGCCGGGGAGTCTTCCGGATGCATGTCGGCGATCCAGTTTTCGAGGGTCATTTCGACCTCGCCGGGCTTTTTCCCGTAGAGGACAGAGCATTCGTCTGACCACCAGGCATCGCCGGAATCCAAATCGAGGGTCCAGACGCCGGCCTTGGCGGCCTCCTGGGCCATGCTGAGGATGAACTCGCGCTCGCGCAGGGCGACGGTGGCCTCGCGCAGGGCGGTGATTTCGACAAACGAGATGACCACCCCGTCAATCCGGTCATCCATGGTCCGGTACGGCAGGATACGGGCAAGAAAGTGGCCACCATTGGGGCCGACGTGCACTTCCCGCTCAACCATTTCCAAGGTGTTGACGACGGTGGCCGCATCCTTGGGCAGATCGTTGTAGTCAAATTTGTGGGTGAGATGCTCGAAGGGCCGGCCAATGTCCGAGGGGATGATGTTGAACAGGCTCTCGATGCGCCGGGTGTAGCGTTTGATGATGAGGTTGCGGTCGAGGAAGAGGGTGCCGATGTCCGTGGAGTGCATCAGGTTTTGCAGATCCGCGTTCATGTTGCTGATCTCGTCGACCTTTTCCTTGAGCTCGTTGTTGAGGGTCGTGAGCTCCTCGTTGAGGGACTGGAGCTCTTCCTTACTGGTCTCAAGCTCCTCGGTGGCCGAGCGGAGTTCCTCATTGATGGCTTGAAGTTCCTCGTTGGTGGCCTTGAGCTCCTCGGTGGAAATCTCGCTGTGCTCCAAGGTGAGGCGCAGGCGGTCCTTGGTCTCCTGGAGTTCATCCTCAAGGCGGCGAACGACGGCATCCAGCGCGGCGCTGCCGCTAAGCGGGGTGAAAACGGTCGCCTCGGCCGGAGGTTGCGCAGCATCGCGAAGTTCATCAAAGACGATGAGGAAGTAGCGCTTGCCTGGTCCAGGCAGGCTGATGGGATGGACAATCAGATGGAGGTTGTGGGGCTGCTCATCCAGAGTGAGAGGAATATTGCGGAACTCGGCGCGGCGGTCCTCCTGTTTGGCGGCCAGCAAGGCGGCACGGAGGTCAAGCTGGAGATCTGGATGGATGGTTTTGAGCAGGTTGCGGGTCGGCTCGCCGCCGGCAAAGCGCAGATAGCGGCCGGCGCGCTCGCTCATGTGGATCACGTTCTGGTTTTCATCCACGAGGATGCTCGGCGGGGCGTAGGGTTCCAGGATCCTGTAATGCAGGGCCGGGAATGAGAGGCCGTGGTCGCTTCCCGCATGGCCGCCCAGAGGGGACTTCACCTCCCAGTGGCCGGAGTCAGGCAGAACGGTGGCTGAGCGGCGCCGCGGGTTTGGCCGCGAGCGGTAGATACGGTGAGTCTTCTCAATCGGCTCAAACAGGGCGCTACTCGTATCAAGGATTTCGGAGGATCCGAGGAACAGATACCCGCCGGTCTTGAGGCCAAAGCTGAAGATCCCCATGACCCGGTCCTGGGTCTCGCGATTCAAATAGATCAGCAAGTTGCGGCATGCCACGAGGTCCAGCTGGGAAAACGGCGGATCCCGCAGGACATTGTGCGCGGCAAACAGGACGAGATCGCGCAGGGACTTCGTTATCTTGTAGTGGGGGCCACTCCTAATGAAAAACCGCTTGAGCCGCTCTTCGGAAACGTCGCTGGCAATGGTCAGCGGATAGGTGCACTCGCGGGCAGATTGAATCGCTTCCTCGCTCAGGTCGGTGGCGAAAACCTGGAGTTTTGGCGCATCTTCAAGGGTGTCGGAATATTCCTGCAGCAACATGGCCAGGGAGTAGGCTTCCTCGCCGGTGGCACAGCCGCAGCTCCAGACCCGCACGCTGTCGAGTTGGGTCTTGTTGGCAAAAAGTTTGGGAATGACCGATTCCTGCAGGTAGGTGAACGCCTCGGTGTCGCGGAAAAAGTTGGTCACCGTGATGAGCAGGTCGCGCTGCAACTGCTCGACCTCGGTGGCGTTGGTGCGCAACAGCTTGAGGTAGTCGCCCAAGGTTGTGAGCTCGTGGACTTGGAGGCGCCGGGCAATCCGCCGCATCAGGGTGGGCCGCTTGTAGCAGCCAAAGTCATGCCCGGTGCGAAGGCGCACGAGGGTGAGGATCTCGAGAGCATCCTTTTCGGTTTCGGCGTCTTCGGCGGCTTCCGCGGATTCATCTTTGATTTTATCCTCCAAGGCATGGCCCATTCGGCGGATGCTCAACGTTTTCTCGGCCAGTTTGTCAGCGGGCAGGACGACATCGACGAGCTTGGTCCCCAGCGCACTGCGTGGCATGCTGTCGTACTCCGCGTCGCACGGATCTTGGACGAGGGTAAAGCCGCCGCACTCTTTGATGTGTTCAATTCCAACCGTGCCATCCTCCCCGGCACCGGAGAGGACGACGGCAAACGCATCCTTGCCGTAGGCGTCCGCGAGGGTGCGAAAAAACAGGTCAATCGGCAACTGGCGCCCAGCAGTCTTGTTGCGCGGCGAGAGGACGATCTCCCCATCGAGCATCTGCAGGTTCTCCGTCGGCGGGATGACATACACATGGTTTGGCTCAACCCGCTGGCGCTCGGTCACCTGGCTGACCGGAACCGCACAGGATCCTTGAAGGATTTCAGCCAGCACGCTCTCGTGCTCTTCGGATAGGTGGACAATCACGACATAGGCCATCCCGCTATCCACGGGGACCTTGGAGAAGAAGCGCTTCAACGCATCCAGCCCGCCAGCCGATGCGCCGATGCCGACGACGGCAAATTCATGGGACGACCGATCCATTTCGGCAATATGGCCCCTGCAACCCTAACATTGCAAGAAACCTCTGTCCAAAATTTGCTGAATCTATAGCCTTCCAGCGTGAAATTGGCGGCTTGCCGGATCGGGCGTGATCGGGCAGCATTGGAGGATGGGAAATCCGCTCGACTCTGGGAATCCGCATGGCTTTGTCATGCCACATCTGTGGACGCGCCGCCGGATCCTCGGCTCGCTTGCTGCAAGTCTTGCAATCCCGGGGGCATTTGCCGACCAGTTGGGTCTCACGCCGGCCCAGGCCGCCGGGCCGTTTTACCCCGACCGGCTGCCGCTGGATACCGACAACGATCTGATCCTCATCAATGACGCGCTCACCGCCGGAGTTGGCCAGATCACGCATCTTTCCGGCCGGCTCACCGATGCGAAGGGCACTCCGATCCGCAATGCGGTGGTGGAAATCTGGCAAGTCGACGGCCATGGCGTCTACCTCCACAAGGGGAGCTCGGATGGCGCAAAGCGCGACAAGAACTTCCAGGGATTTGGCCGGTTTCTGACCGGCTCGACGGGCGAATACTATTTCCGCACGGTCAAACCGGTGGCCTATCCAGGGCGCGCTCCGCATATCCATTATGCCGTAAAGATGAAAGGTCAGGAAAGGTGGACGACTCAATGTTACATTGCCGGCGAGGCGTCCAATGAGCGCGACGGAATCTATATGGGAGAAAGCGCGGAAGGCCGCAAGGCGCTCTCGGTGAAGTTTCTTCCGCTGACTGGTTCAAAAATTGGTGAGCTAGTTGCGCAATTTGATTTAGTAATGGGCTTTACTCCCGCATCGCCATGAGGTCATGACTTGGGCGCTTGGCGGCGCCGCCGCAGGGGGGGCTGCCAAGCAAAGACCCCCCCATGCAACCAGATACACATTCCGAAATTCGGTCTGTAGCCACTCCGAAGCGTCGTGATGGCTACGGCGGGCTCGCCGAGACGATGCGGCGCAAGCGGCTGTTTGAGGTGTTGATGGCCAGCACTCCTGAGCTGCATGGAGTGTTTGATGCGGAACACCGGCTCAGTGACGCCAACGCGTCGTTTCTGCGCCTCTGGGGGAGATCGCTGGAGGAGGCCCACGGAATGAGCTTGTTGGAGTTGGGATTTGCCTCCTGGCATGCGGAGATGCATTGCTGCGAGATTGACCAGGTGGTTCGCAGCAAGGAGCCGGTGAGGGGTGAGGTGGCGTTTTCGGGGACGGCAGGTACCCATCACCGGGTTTACGGGTATGACATGGTGCCTGTCCTGAGTGCGGAGGGCGAGGTTGAGGCGGTATGCTTGAGGATGCGCGACGTCACTGAGCGCAAGCTGGCAAATGAGAGGGAAGCGCTCATCGCCAACCTCACTCAGCAGCTTATCCAGCTGCGCAGCGAGGAAGAGATCATGCGCCATGTGGTCAAGACGGTGGGGGGGATTTTGGGCGCCCACCGATGCTATTTTGTTGAATCCCTCGACGGCGGCGCACGGATCGCCGTGAGCGAGAACTGGGTGCGCGACAAGGCCCCGTCGCTTGCTGGCTCGCTGAGTTTGTTTGAGGCTGGGGGGGGCGATCGGTGCGGATGGTATTTCGCCGGCAAGGCGGCCTGCGACGATGTCCGGCGCCATCCGGTGGCGGCTCATCGGGCGAGTCATTTTGAGGATTCATTCCGTGGCAGCGACTCAAGCATCGGCCTTTGGCTTTCGGGGGATCCGGACGCTCATGTGGAGAGCACTTACGCGACGGCGCTTGATGCCTCCGGGAATGCAGGCACCTACCTGGTGTTCTATGGACTGACCGCAACAGACCTGCAGATCGCTCGCACTCTCGGAAGCGGGGAAATCGGCTTCACCGGCATCCAAGTCGTCGAAGCAATCCCTGAGCCGTCCAGTGCGCTGGCCGGGTTGGCGATCGGGCTGCTGGTGCTGCGCCGCCAGCGCCGGGCATAGCCATAAGGCTTAGAGAATTACCAACGCCCGTGCGGATTTCCGCGCGGGCGTTTTTTTGTTCGTGGGGGAGGGGAATTTGCGGGATTCGGGCGGATTTTCTGCGTAGGGTCGCGCCCATGATGAAGCTAGGGCTGGTTGGCGGGTTGTTGTGGGTGAGTTCGTTGTGGTTGCCCGCGGAGGTTGTGTTGGCGCCGTTGTTCAGCGACCACGCGGTGCTCCAGCGCGACAAGCCGTTGCCGGTCTGGGGGACGGCGGCGCCGGGCGAGAAGGTGGCGGTGAGCCTTGGGGGCGCGCAGGGGAGCACGACGGCGGGCAAGGACGGGAAGTGGCTGGTGACGCTCGCGGCCCAACCGGTGAGCAAGGAGCCGCTGAGGTTGACGGTCAAGGGGAGCAACGAGCTCGTCCGCGAGGACATCCTGCTTGGCGACGTGTGGCTGTGCAGCGGCCAGTCGAACATGGACTGGGCGATGGGCGCGTGCGACGCCGCCCCGGACATCGCCGCGTCGGCCAACCCGCTGATCCGGCATTTCCGGGTCAACTACAACTTCTCGGCGGTGCCGGTGAGCGACGTTCAGGGCGCATGGGCGGTCGCCGGGCCTGGGACGACGGCGGGGTTCAGCGCGGTCGGGTATTACTTCGGGCGCAAACTCCAGGCCGAAACCGGCGTGCCGATCGGGCTGCTGACCAGCTCGGTCGGCGGGACCAACATCGAGCTGTGGATCTCCCAAGAGACATTGATGGGGACCCCCGCGCTTGATCCCTACGCCAAACAGATGCGCGAGTCGCTCGATCTCTATCAGCAACAATTGCGCGCCGCGCTGCCGGCATTGCGCGCGTGGAGCGAGGCCGCCGCGAAAGTCCCCGCGAGCGAAAAGCTGCCGATGCCGCCGGCGTGGCCGGAGTTTCCGTTTGGCGAGCGGGTCAACCGGCCGCGCTGCGTCACCCTGCACAACGGGATGATCGCCCCGCTGGTCCCGTTTTCCCTGCGCGGCGCGATTTGGTACCAGGGCGAGAGCAATGCCGACGACGTCCTCTACGTTGAAAAGAAGCGCGCGCTCGTCGAGGAATGGCGGCGGCTGTTCCGCGATCCGCAGCTGCCGTTCTACTTTGTCCAACTCGCTGCCTGGCAGGCGCCCGACCCGAACCCGGCCGGCAGCGGCTGGGGGCGGATCCGCGACCTCCAGCGCCTCTGCCTGGCCATCCCCCACACCGGCATGGCCAGCGCCCTGGACATCGGCGACGCCGACGACATCCACCCGAAAAACAAGGCCGATGTCGGCGAACGCCTCGCCCTTTGGGCCCTGCGCAACCAATACGGCGCCAAGGAGCTCACCGTCAGCGGCCCGCTCTTGCGCGACATGTCCGTCACCGGTAACCAGATCCAGCTGCGCTTCGACTCGCTTGGCGGCGGACTCATGGTCGGGAAAAAGTCCGGCCGCTCGCCGGCCGTCGCGGACCCCGGCGCCAAGCTTGCGCGCTTCGCCATCGCCGGCGAGGACCGCAAATGGGTCTGGGCCGAGGCCGTCATCACCGGCGACACCGTCGTCCTCTCATCCCCGGAGGTCCCCAACCCGGTCGCCGCCCGCTACGCCTATTCCAGCAACCCGACCGGCGCCAACCTCTACAACAAGGCCGGACTTCCCGCCTCGCCATTCCGCACCGACAACTGGTAGCAACCAAATCCGCCTGCCGCTGTTAGTAGCTAACAGGTTTTTCCAACATCCACAGCCATGCCGACCAACAAAAACTCCGACGCCCGTCCCGCGGGCACCACGCCTATCTCGCGGCGCAGCGCGATGACCCGCCTGGCCGTCGGCGGAATTGCCGCCCTTGGTGGCTCCGCGATCCGCCTGGGCGCCGCCGAGAATGCCGCCGAGGAAGTCACCTTTTTCGTCACCGCCGACCCGCAGATCCATCTCGACAAGTGGGGGACGGCGGGCACCGAGAAGACCATCGAGGTCCTCAACGCGCTGCCGGGGAAGCCGTTCCCGCTGGGTGGCTCGGTCGCCGAGCCGCGCGCGATCCTGGTCGCCGGCGACCTGGTCGACACCGTCGGCGATCCGCGCCACTGGGTGACCTACAAGAGCTTCTTCGATCCCAACGGCAACGCCAAGCTGCGCTTCCGCGCCTTCGAATGCATCGGCAACCACGACCTCGGCGGCGAGGGCCGCGACGGCTTCGGCAGCGTCCAAGTCGAGTACATCGAACGCTGCCTGGCCCGCAAGGGGCCGGAAAAGTTCTTCTACGACAAGCACAACTACCACTACGCGTGGGACTGGGGCCAACTCCACCTGGTCAACCTCAACCTCTTCCCCGGCAACGTCGCACGCCCGGTCTACGACCGCGAGGTCGGCTGGAACGACCCGCGCAACAGCCTCGACTTCCTCATCGACGACCTGAAGAAAAACGTCGGCGACAGCGGCCGCCCGGTCGTCCTGATGTGGCACTACGGGCTGCGCGGCTGGGGCCTGGAGAAGTGGTGGAAGCCCGAGGACCTCGACAACCTCAAGAAGGCCATCGCCGGCTACAACGTTGTCCTCATCCTCCACGGCCACGAGCACTCCTACGCCCGCTACGAGTGGGAAGGCTATCCGGTCTTCATGTCCCCCTCGCCGCAGGCCGACCGCAACCCGAAGACCCCCGAGGTCCCCTCCACCCCCAAGGGGTTCCTGGTCATCCGCCTCAAGGGCAGCGAACTCCAGCTCGCCCACCACAACACCACCGAGTGGACCGACAGCTGGTCGAAATCGATCGCTCTGGGCAAGCCGGTGGCCAAGGCCGGCAGCTAACCGTGTTTTCCAACCAAACCTAACCTAACCAAACAATGATGAAAATCTCGCTAATCGCCCTGATCGGGTCCGTCTCGCTGCTCTCCGCGCCGCTGGTGTTTGCGGATGCAGCCTCGCACGCCAAGGCGGCCGAGGACCTGTTGGTGGCCGCCTCGATGGAGGAGGTCTTCACCCGGACAATCGACCAAGCGCTTGACGCGCAGATCGCCGCCAACCCGCAGCTTGCGGAGCTCAAGCCGGTGATGAAGGCGTTCTTCGACAAGCACATGAGCTGGGCGGCGCTCAAGCCGGACATGGTCAAGCTCTACACCGAGAGCTTCACCGAGGAGGAGCTCAAGGACATCACCAAGTTCTATCAGACTCCGTCGGGCAAGAAGATGGCGCTGACCACCCCGGACCTCATGGCCAAGGGCGCGGCCATCGGCCAAGCCAAGGTGCAGGCGCACATGCCCGAGCTCCAACAGATGGTCGAGGCGGCGATGGCCGAGAAGGCCGCCGGCGAGTAAAGAGAAAGAGAGAATCCCCGCCGGGCTGGTCGGAATCCCCGACGAGCCCGGCTTTTTCTTGGGGTGATTCCGCCGGGCCAGGTGGATTACTTCTGGGCCTTGAGGAACGCGAGCACGTCGGCGAGCTCCTGCGGTTTGAGGATCAGGCCCATCGGCGGCATCGGGCTGACCGGCGTCTGGTTGTAGCCGTCGGCGAGCACCGCGCTCGGGTCCAACAACGCCTGCTGGAGGTAGGCGGCGTCGCGCTTGCTGGCGATCTTGTCGAGTGGCGGGCCGACGGCGCTCCCCTTGCCGCCGAGCATGTGGCAGTTGACGCAGCCAGCGGACGGGTTTTTCCAGAAGATCTCCTCGCCGCGCTTGGCATCGCCGGCGGCGAGTTCCTCCTGGGCGGCGGTGACCGGGATCATCTCGGTGAGTTTGAGGTCGTCAAACCACGCCTCGCCGGCCCGGGCGTTGAACGAGATGCTGATGTCCGTCTGCGGGTTGGCCCCGCTGTTGAAGACTGTGTCGACCTCGCGCCAGTCGCTCGTCGCTCCCACCGCCGCGGTCTCGACCTTGCGCTCCCGCTCCAGCAGCAGCGCGCGTCCGCGCCCGACGAGCCCGGCGGTCTTGATCCAACCGGAAAGCCGATAGTTGGTGTTGGGCTTGAGCGCCACGCGGGCGACGAGCGCCTTGTCGGATTGTTTGTCGGCGCTGATGTGGAGCGAGCGGGCGCCGGTGCGCGCGCCGGTCGTGGTGGTGGTCCAGAGCGCGGTCGGGTTGCCGGGGCCGTCGCCGATGTCCTGGCTTGCCCAGCCGGTCGGCAGGCCGTTGGCGTCGAGGTTTTCAAACCCGCCGTTGGCGAGGAGGTTCTCGCCCTCGGTGAATGCCTGGTGGCGGCGCGAGAGGACCCGGAGCGCCTCGGCAAGCCACTCGTCCTTGGCGATCTGCGGATCCTTGGCGAGCCCGTCGACGAGCGCGCCAATCTGGCTGTTGGTCGGCAGCTCGGCCATCTTGACGAGCGCCGCGAGCCGCGTGACCGGGTCCGGATCGTTGATCGTGTTAGATCCAAACAACATGGCCTGCGCCGCCGGATCCGTCCCGAGCGCCCGCACCGCGTTGCGCCGCAGCCCGCCACCCTTGGCGGTTAGGGCCGCCTGATGGGTTGCCGGGTCAAGCTCGCCGAGCCCGTGGAGCGCCCACAGCGCGTGGACCGCCGCCAGCTCGCTGGCGCCCGCCACCACCACTTTGCGCAGCTCCGCGGCGGCGTCCTTGTTGCCGGCGTCGACCAACAATTGTTGGGCCTTGAGGCGCCAGAACTGGTTGTCGCTGCCGAGCGCGGCGATGAGTTGGGCGGTGGTGGCTCCCTTGAGGCTGGTGATCGCCGGTTTTTTCGCCTGGTCCCAGACGACCCGATAGATCCGGCCGCGGTCGTGGTCGCGGTGGGCGTTTTCGTGGGCGCCGCCCTTGCCGGTGGTGGCCGCGTAGCCGCCGCGGTTGAGCGAGGGCGTCGGGTTGTGTTGGATAATGAAGTTCTGGAAATCGGCATACCAGATAGCTCCGTCGGGGCCGACCTCCGAGTGGACCGGCGAGTTCCACTCGTCGGAGCTGGCGACGAGGTTGAACCCGTCGCCGGCGACATAGCCGGCACCGCTGGGCTTCACGTCCATCAGGCCGATGAGCTTCATCGTCGGCTCGTTGACCAGCGCCATCCCCTGGAGGCGCGGCGGCAGGTTGGCGCTGTCGATGAAGTTGCTGCCCGCCGCGGCGGTGTAGCCGCCCATGACGTCGACCTGGCGGTAGTTGTTGGTGATCGCGTGGGCCTCGCCGACGAGGTTGATCCGCTTGGCGGTCATCCCGCGCATGCCCTCAGGATAGACGGTCCGCGGAATCCCGCCGTAGAAAATCGGCGCGCCGTTGGCCGTCCCGCCGAACTGGTCGCCCCAGTTGTTCTGGCTGTGCGCCCACGAGTTGTTGGAGAACTGATGGAGAAACTCTAACTGCGACCCGTCGGCCTTGAACCGGTAGGTCCCCTGGCCGAACTTCTGCGGCTTGCCGCCCGCGTCGCCGTCGTAGCCGGAATAGCCGACGCACCCGTAGAGCCAGTTATCGAACCCGTAGTGGAGGCTGCTCGCTTGGGCGTGGGTGTCGCCGATGCCCCAGCCGGTCATGATCTCCTGGCGGACGTCGGCCTTGTCGTCGCCGTCGGTGTCCTTGAGGAACAGGAAGCGCGGCGGCTGGCTAACAACGATGCCGCCGTTGGCGAACACCAGCCCTGTTGGAATGTTGAGCCCCTCGGCGAAGACGGTGAACTTGTCGGCCTTGCCGTCGCCGTCGGTGTCCTCGCAGATCCGGATCGAGTCGGAGCCGACGCCGTCGGGCTTGACCCCGTGCGGGTAGTCGCTGGTCTCGGCGACCCAGCAGCGGCCGCGTTCGTCGAAGGTGAACGAGATCGGCTTGCGGATGTCCGGCTCGCTGGCGAACAGCTCGAGGCGCATGTCGGCGGGGACCTGGGTGCGCTCCATGCTCCCCTTCACGCTGAACGGATGCTGGAAGGTGACCGGCTCCGGGCGGCGCTCGTAGTTGGCGATGTGGGCGCTTTTCTCGCGGACTTCCGGTTCGCGCGCGGCGAGGAATGCCTCCCACTCCGCCTTGGCCGCGTCGCCGGCCGACCATACGATCGCGTTGCGCAGGATCTGTTGGAACTCGGGATTTTTCCAGGTCCGCTCGTCATGCCCGCCGGCGGTGTAGAACACCCGGCCCTTCCCCTGGGTGCGCGCCCATGCCCACGGCTGGCCGCCAGCGGCCATCAGCGCGGTGAGCGCCGCGTCGTTGGACGGGGTGTTGATGACCGCCTCGTCCAAGCCGGAAAAATCCTTCACGCCGGCCATCGCCGGATGGTCCGCCTTGACCACCGCCGCGTCGACCTTGCCGCCGTGGCTTGCCTGGCGCCCGCCAACAAGCTTCCCAAACCCGCCGTCGCCGGCAAAGCACCCGCTCGCCGTGTGGACCGGGACAAACCCGCGACCACTCTCGACAAACTTGGTGAGCGCGGCGCCCTGGGCCGCCGTCATCTCGGCGAACTCGCCAAACAACATCACCGTGTCGTAGCGCGCCAACGTCTCGTCGGTTAGACAGGCCGGGCTGGTGAAGAAGTCGAAGTAGATCGCGTCGCGGCCGAAGTTCTCCATCAGCGCCGGCAGGCATTTGCCGGCATTATGCTGCTCGCCGGTGCTGCCAAGAAACAGCACCCGCAGCGGCCGCGGCCCGGCCGGTGCCGCGGTGGCAAGACCCGCCAAGAGCAGCGTGCCTAACAAAATGGAGAAGCGGATGGATTTCATGAGTGCCCGGCAATTAGAGGTTTTTTCCGGACCCGTCGAGGGTTCACTTTGGCGAATCCCCACGTAGCGAACGTTGTGAAACGTTCGGCGGGGTGAACGACCTGCTGCCAGAGCGCCTGGACGCGCAAAGGACCTCCCGCCTCCCCCAGCCGAAGCTCTCACGAGCGTCGCTACATCGTGCAAAAAAAAGCCGCTGCAGGGCTACCCACAGCGGCGTGTTAGGTATGGCTGCTAGCCGCGTGGCTACTTGAGCGACTTGAGGAACGCGAGCACGTCGGCGAGTTCCTGCGGTTTGAGGATCAGGTTCATCGGCGGCATCGGGCTGACCGGGCTCTGGGTGAAGCCTTCCGCGAGCTTGGCGCTGGGCTCGACCAGCGATTCCAACAGATAGGCCTCGTCGCGCTTGGCGGCGATTTTATCCAGGGCGGGTCCGACGGTGCTGCCCTTGCCGGCGAGCATGTGGCAGTTGATGCAGGCGGCGGTCGGGTGGGTGGCGAAGATCTCGGCGCCGCGCTTCGGGTCGCCTGCGGCCACCTTCTCGCCGGCGTCCTGGAGCGGGAGCATCTCGCTGAGGCGGACGTCGTCGAACCAGACATCGCCGGACTCGCCGGCGACGACGAGGTGGATGATGGACTGAAGGTTGGTGCCGCTGTTGAAGAGCGTGTCGACCTCGCGCCAGTCGCTGTCGCCGGTGACAAACGGCGTCTCGGTGCCCCGCGCCCGGTCGACCAGCAGCGCCCGCCCGCGCAGCTCCTTGGTCCGGATCCAACCGGAAAGCCGGTAGTAGGTGTTAGGCTTGAGCTCCTGTTGGATGACGAGGGCCTTCTCGACGTATTTCCCTGACTTCGCCTCGATGGCGAGCACCTTGGCGCCCGACTTCGGTTGCATGTCGGTGGTCTTCCAGACAGCGGCCTCGTTGCCCAGGGCGGTCCCGTAGTTCTCGGTCTTCCAGCTGGCGGGGGCGCCGTCCGGGCCGGCCTGCTCGAAGTCCGAGTTGGCGAGGATGTTGGGCCCTTGTTTGAACGCCTTGTGTTTTTGGGAAAGCACCCGGACGGCTTCGGAAAGCCATTCGTCCTTGATGACCTCCGGGGAGCTGCTGATGCTGCCAACCAAGGTGGTCAGCTCCGGGGTGGTCGGAAACTCGGCCAGCTTGACGAACGCCGCAAGCCGCGTGACCGGGTCCGCATCGGTCACCGTGCTCGAGGCAAACAACAGCTTCTGCGCCGCCGCGTCGGTGCCCAGCGCGCGCACCGCGTTGCGCCGCAGGCCCGCACCCTTGGCTAACAGGGCGGCCTGGTGGGTCTTCTCGTCAAGCTCGCCGAGCCCGTGGAGGACCCAAAGCGCGTGGACCGCAGCGCGCTCGTCGCCGCCGGTGACGAGTTTCTTGAGCGCCGGCGCGGCATCCTTCTTGGCAGAGTCGACCAACAATTGTTGGGCCTTGAGGCGCCAGAACTGGTTGTCGCTGCCGAGCGCGGCGACGAGCTGGGCGGCACTCGCCCCCTTCAGGGTGGCGAGTGCCGGCTTGGGCGCCTTGGCGGCGACGACCCGGTAGATCCGGCCGCGCTCGTGGTCGCGCAGCGGGTTTTCGTGGGCGCCGCCGACGCCGGTGGTGGCGTCAAACCCGCCGCTTCCAGCAGAGGGTGTTGGGTTGTGTTGGATGATGAAGTTTTGGAAGTCGGCGAACCAGACGGCGCCGTCCGGGCCGATCTCGGCATAGACCGGGGACATCCACTCGTCGGTGCTGGCGACGAGGTTGAACCCGTCGTGGGCGGTGTAGCCGGCGCCGTCCGGGCGGACGTCCATCAGGCCGATGAGCTTCATCGTCGGCTCGGTGACCATCGCCATCCCCTGGAGGCGCGCCGGCAGGGTGGCGCTCTCGATGAACACGCTGCCGGCCGCGGCGGTGTAGCCGCCCATGACGTCGACCTGGCGGTAGTTAGGGGTGATCGCGTGGGCCTCGTTGACCCGGTTGATCCGCTTGGCGCTCATCCCGCGCATCCCGTCGGGAAACACCGTGCGCGGAATCCCACCGTAGAAAATCGGCGCCCCGTTGGCCGTCCCGCCGAACTGGTCGCCCCACGTGTTCTGGCTGTGCGCCCAGGAATTGTTGGAGAACTGGTGGAGGAACTCCAACTGTGAGCCGTCCGCCTTGAACCGATAGGTCCCCATCCCGAAGCCCAGCGGCTTGCCGCCGACCTCGCCGCCAAACCCCGAGTAGCCGACGCAGCCGTAGAGCCAGTTGTCATACCCGTAGTGGAGGTTGCTCGCCTGGGCGTGGGTGTCGCCGATGCCCCAGCCGGTCATGATCTCCTGGCGGACGTCGGCCTTGTCGTCGCCGTCGGTGTCCTTGAGGAACAGGAAGCGCGGCGGCTGGCTAACAACGATGCCGCCCCTGGCAAACACAATTCCTGTTGGAATGTTGAGCCCCTCGGCGAAGACGGTGAACTTGTCGGCCTTGCCGTCGCCGTTGGTGTCCTCGCAGATCCGGATCGAGTCGGAGCCGACGCCGTCGGGTTTGACGCCGTGCGGGTAGTCGCCGGTTTCGGCGACCCAGCAACGGCCGCGCTCGTCGAAGGCAAACGCGATCGGCTTGCGGATGTCCGGCTCGCTGGCGAACAGTTCGAGGCGCATGTCGGCGGGGACCTGGGTGCGCTCCATGCTCCCCTTCACGCTGAACGGCTTTTGGAAGGTGATCGGTTCCGGGCGGCGCTCGTAGTTGGCGACGTAGGTGCTTTTCTCGCGGACTTCCGGCTCGCGGCTGGCGAGGAATTTCTCCCAATCGGCTTGGACCTTCGGGCCGACCGACCAGACGATGGCGTTGCGCAGGATGAGCTGGAAGTCGGGTTGTTTCCAGGTCCGCTCATCGTGGCCGCCGGCGATGTAGAACACCCGGCCCTTCCCCTGGGTGCGGGTCCACGCCCATGGCTCGCGCTTGTCGCCCTCGACGCGCTCCATGAGCAGCTCGCGCCCCTCGGTGTTGATCCGGTCGTGGACGTAGGTCTCGTCCCATGAGGTGAACTCGTTGACGCCCTTGAAGATCGGGTGGGCCGGCTGGAGGATCGCCGCCTTGAACTCGCCCGCCCCATGGCTGGCGAAGCGCGCGCCGACCAGGGCGCTGAACTTCTCGTTGTTGCCGAAGCAGGCGCTCGCGCAGTGGACCGGGACAAACCCGCGGCCGCTCTCGATGAACTTGTTGAGCGCGGCAAACTGGTCGTCGCTGATGACGTCGTGGTTGGCGTAGAGCATCACCGTGTCATAGCGCGCCAGCGTCTCGAGCGTCAGGCAGTCGGGCTTGGTGAAGTAGTCGAAGTAGATCGCCTCCCGGCCAAAGCGCTCCATCAGATACGGGAGATACTTCCCGGAGTTGTGGTGCTCGCTCTCGTGCCCGAGAAACAACACCCGCAGCGGCCGCGGGCCATCCGCCGCCGCCGCGGTGAGCACGCTGGAGACGCAAAGCGCACTGAAAATCGCCATCATCATGGCTCTAACGAGACGGGATACTCGGGTGGTTCTCATGGATCGCATGGCTCTAGCGGTTTCTATCCGGCTCGTCGAGGCCGGGTTTCGCGTCCCGCGTCCAACATCGAACGCCCAACCTCGAACGTCCAATATCCCGGGGTTGGGTGCCGCTACGGCAGCCAACCCCAGCCACCCTCAGGCCCGGGTCGCGGCGATGGGGTGGGATTCGCAGGTTGCGCGCCCCTGAGGCGGTGGTAGGGTCTCAAACCCGCCCGTTGGCAGCCCCGAGAATATGCCCTGTGATGAACCAGCCCCCCTCAACCTCTACAAAGCACGCCAGCGTTGAGCATCTCTTCAAGGTCTTCGGAGAATGCCGGGAAGAGATCATTGACGAGTGGCGAGGGCAAGCCGCCAAGCTCTTGAGCGAATTGAAGTTGGATTTCGCGACTCTCACCGATCATGTGCCGCTCATTGTGGATGATATCATCGATGATTTCTCGTCGCGGCGCGAGGAATCCAGTCCTGAGCCGATGGAGGTCGATGGAGCACGCCACGGAATTCAACGGGTCCTTGATGGCCTGGACATTGGGCAGGTTGTTGCGGAGTTCAATCTCCTGCGGACGGGGTTTTTCACCGTCATGGATCGACACGACCTGGTGATCGGCGGGGAGGCTGCGCGGATCCTCAACTGCCGGATCGACAATAGCGTGCGGGCGGCGGTCACAGCCTACGCGGCGAAGCAGGCAGCGGACCTTAAAGCGAAAGAGAAGGAGCATCTTGCCTTTGTCGTCCACGATCTGCGGACACCTCTGAATGCAATCGCGCTGCTTGTTGAGGTGCTGAAGCAGTCCCAAGAAGACGCCGCGCGCTTGGATCGCGAAGAAGCGTTTGCACTTTTGGAGCGCAATTGCGCGCGAATGACCGAGCAAATCAAGCGGGTTATGGAGGGTCAGAAAGGCCCCGACGAGCGGGATGGGATGATCCAGCCCCAATGCCGGACCTTTGAGCTTTGGCCGATCGTGCAAGCGGTCAAGGTGGATTTAGGCGCCATTACGGCGCAGGCCGGGATTCGAGTGGTCAACGAGGTTCCCTATCTGCTCACGGTTTGGGCCGATGCGGAGCTGCTCGCCACCGTGGTGCAAAACCTGCTCGACAACGCGTTCAAACACGCTCCAAACGGCCAGGTCGTCATCGCGGCGGCCACGGAAGCCGACGGCGTGATTTGCCGCGTGCAGGACAATGGCGCGGGTATCTCCGCCGAAATGCTGCCCACGGTTTTCGAGAAGGATGTAACCAGCTCCGGGAAGCCCGGCACTGGCTTCGGGCTGGCGATTGTTAAGCAGATCGTGGAAGCCCACAGCGGCAGCGTCTGGGTTGCAAGCACGCCAGGAGAAGGCACCATCTTTAGCTTCACCCTCCCGGCGCCGCCGCAGAGCTAGAATGAGTTTCTCACCACGGAGAAACGGAGAAACGGAGGGACGCGGAGTAGAATCCTGGGTTTGGCTTCACCGGCTGTCCTCCGCTTCTCTCCGCTGCCTCCGCTTCTCCGCGGTCAATCTTCATCGGCCGGGGCTTCGCTTGATGAATGAGCTTCTTACCACGGAGAAACGGAGAAGCGGAGGGACGCGGAGAAGAATCCTGGGTTTGGCTTCACCGGCTGTCCTCCGCGTCTCTCCGCTGCCTCCGCTTCTCCGCGGTCAATCTTCATCGGCCCGGGCTTCGCTTGATGAATGAGTTTCTTACCACGGAGAAACGGAGAAACGGAGGGACGCGGAGAAGAATCCTGGGTTTGGCTTCACCGGCTGTCCTCTGCGTCTCTCCGCTGCCTCCGCTTCTCCGCGGTGAATCTTCATCGGCCGGGGCTTCGCTTGATGAATGAGTTTCTTACCACGGAGGAACGGAGAAGCGGAGGGACGCAGAGAAGCATTGCTTCGGGCTTTAAAGTTCAGCAGCGTGAGGATTGATCATCCTTTTGATTCCTTGTCCGAGGGTGGGGGTGTGGAAATTCAAAAGCAGGCCAATTCTCAACTGGCTCATGCGAAGGTAGGTAAGAAGCTGGGCGGAATGGACTGGCTTAAATGCTTCGACAGTTTTGATCTCAACGACGACGAGCTCCTCGACTACAAGATCCATGCGATAGGCATCTTTGATTGAAAGCCCCTTGTACCGGATCGGCAAAAGCCGCTGGCGTGCCGAGTTGATCCCTCGTAGTGCCAGCTCGTGGTGAAGCGCCGCCTCATAGGAATGCTCAAGCAATCCAGGACCCAATTCACGATGAACTTCAATTGCTGCTCCTATGATCACTTCGGTAAGGGGGTAGATTTCCATCCGGTATTCTTATCCAAGCCATAGACTCCCGCACCCGAGAAATCATCCAGCCAATCCTTCACACCCGGCTGCCCTCCGTGTCTCTCCGCTGCCTCCGCTTCTCCGCGGTCAATCTTCATCGGCCGGGGCTTCGCTTGATGAATGAGTTTCTTACCACGGAGAAACGGAGAAGCGGAGGGACGCGGAGAAGAATCCTGGGTTTGGCTTCACCGGCTGTCCTCTGCGTCTCTCCGCTGCCTCCGCTTCTCCGCGGTCAATCTTCATCGGCCGGGGCTTCGCTTGATGAATGAGTTTCTTAC
>JBILQE010000093.1:0-5566 GCA_044373465.1 Akkermansiaceae bacterium
GGCAAGGTGGTCAAGTCGCTGTGGGTGACGTTTTCGAATGGTGAACGCCATGAGCTGGTCACCGAGGTGACGATCCCGCGCGGGCTGGTCATCGAGCCGAGCAGCTTGGAATGGGCGCAGGGGGAGGTAGCTGACGAGCGGCGTGTCGAGCTGGTCGTCGAGTCGGGTGAGCCACTTGAACTGACCGAGCTTTCCAGCAGTTTGCCGCATTTTGAGCTGCGCCGCGAGGTGCTTGAGGCCGGGCGGAAGTATGCCTTGTGGGTGCGTCCGAGATCGACCTCTGAGCCGCTGGCGGGGGTGATCGAGGTGCGCACGTCGAGCAGCGACTCGCGAGATGCGATCAGGGCGGTTTTTGCTTCGGTGGTGCCGGCCAAGGTGGAGGGAGGTGACCAGTGAGGAGCGCGTGGTTTGGTCCCATGACTGCTCTGGCGGTGGTGGTTTTGGCCGGGTGCCGGCAGGAATCGTCCTCGGCCGCTGCGGGATCGGCTGCCAAGCCGGCGGAGCTGGCGGCGGCGCATTCGTTTGAGCAAATCTGGGCCGGCCGCGAGCTAAGCGAGCTTGAGCTGCAGCTGATCATTGAGGAGCTCGACACTGCGGCGCGCGAGGGCGGCGGGCTCGGCGAGGATGCGGCAGAGAGGCTTCTTGGCAAGTTGGCCAGTGGCAAACCGGCGACTATGGGCGCTGCCGGGTGGCACCATTTCTTCAACTCATCGCTCAACGCGCTTGGGGCAAGCCGCACGGTGAGTGCCGACGCGCTTGGCGGATTGCTCCTGCCGCTTGTTGAGGAGCACCATGACAAAGTGCTGCGGCTCTATGCGCTCCAGCACCTCGGAATTCACCAGCCGCGGACGTCCGAGCCGCTGCGCAGCCAGATTGGCCAGCGCGTATTCGAGCTTGCGCAAGCGGCCGACGAGGAAGTGACAGGCACAGCCATGGCGCTCGTCGAGCAATGGCATGGTGAGCTGGGCGCCACGGTGGAGAAAGTCACTCCCGAGCATCGCGGCCGGTTAGCTGCAGCCACACTGGCGGACCGCAACCGCCCGGTGGAGGTGCGCGTAGGCGCGGCCCACATGGCCGCCGATGGAGGCTATCCCGAGGCACTAGCGGCGGCCCGGGAAATTGCCGGAAATGCCGAGGAGCCCACCACGCTGCGCAAAGCCTGCCTCTATCTGATCGGCCAACTCGGCGACGCGAACGACCGCGATCTTCTGAACCGCTGCGCGATGGAAAGCATCCGTCTGGCGCAGGCGGCGAACCCGGCATTCGAGGCGCTGTTGGAGCGCATCGCCGGGCGCGCCGGACCGACCCTCACCCCATACCAGTAAGACGTTTTATGACCCGTACCCGTTATCTTGCTGCGCTGGTTTCTGGCGCATTCTCCCTGGCTCTCGGAAGTCCGGCATCGGGACAGGGTCTCACCTTCGAGCGATGGAACAGCGTCCCTTCCACCTCGATTTTGATGCTGCAGAGGGATGCGGTGAATGTGCGGGTGCCCAACAGCACCCAGGTGGTGGCAAGCGCGGAGATTCCGTCCAATGCGGCGGATAGTTATGGCGGGCGGCTGCGCGGTTGGGTTACCGCCCCGCAAACCGGGGACTACACGTTTTTTGTCGCGGGGGATGACAGCGCGGAGTTGTGGCTCTCGCCCAGCAACTCGCGCTTCGGCCGGGAGTTGATCGCCTTCAATCGCCACCCGGTCACAGCCCGCCAGTGGAACAAGTTTGCCTCGCAGCGTTCAGACCGGGAGATGGCCATCCAGGGATCCGATTGGAAATTGGGGAGGGCTCAATATGTACGCATTCGTTTCTAATGAACCTCTAAAGGCTATGGATTACTTGGGGCTGTTAATCACGGATGTGAAGCATTCAAGAAATAAAAAAGATTCGGAGATCAGTTTTGTTATCCCAATTGCGTTCATACTGTCAAGCAACTGCTGTAAAGCCGGCAATGAATGGGCTTCTGGAAAGCCGGAAACATTAAAATCGTTTATGAGGAAGGCCAAAGAGCGTTGGACAGGAGAATTCAAAAGAAATAATGGCGGTGTATGGCGGGTGAACTTTGATTTCAAGATAATTGAAAGGCAAAATGGCGGCAGGGGGGACGGCTTGGCTCCAATGCCACATGCTGATGCTAATGGATACAATATTGTATTGATTGATTGTGCTTGTGACGGGCAGCCAAGCGTAGTCTCTGGAAATTTCAAAAACCATATGAGGATTTGTATTGACGGCAATAATGATGTAGAGAGGACATTTCTTCATGAATTGGGACACATAATGGGGCATGAAGATGCCTATGTTGCTCCTAACGGTTATGTGGCTGGATTCAAAGGTAACCTTATGGAGCACGGGCATGATGTGAATTATAGAAATTTCGATCATATGTTCGAAGGATACAAATCAGCTGGTTTCGAGTCCTTTTTTCCACTTAAAGATGGCAAGTTTCCAACATTCCACCTAAGTGATGCTGAGGTTGAAGTTCTAATCAAACAGGGTGAGGCTAGTCGAGAGGCGGCAAATAGAAGAAAGCCAGGATCATGGGATGCCTTTGTGCAAGGCAGGGGTGGTCCATACAAAGAATATATCAACGTTAGTGAGGGAGGGAAATAATGAATAGTTTCAACTTTTGCGCGAAAGTGCTTTTTTTGGTGATTTTTATTTCCGGTTGTAGTCAGCCGATATCAAGTAACCATGAAGGCGATGGCTACTGCGTTCGGGCGCGCCCCATGGTTTCGGTTGCTCGTCTCCGTCATAATATATTTATTTATAAGAGCGGAAACCGCCGGATTGCAGGTCATAGCGACTTCAACAAGTTCAGCTTCAGGCTACAAGAACTGAAGTTGGAGGACCGATTCTCTATAAATATATTTCCAATCGACAAACTTGAGGAATCGCGAGTAAAAAGGGCAGCTAAGAGTCTGGATGTCGAAAAATATTTCTATGTCATATCGGGTATTGAAGTGTCAGGGAATCGTTTTTTATTAGTCGAAGGCTTCTTGAACGAGAGGTATGACGCATTTCCTATACCCGAGGTTATTCCCTCTTATTTACGTGATATCACCTGTGACATCATGTTGTTGGTTCCCTGGGGTCCCCATTGAAAGCCCGTAAGCGCTCAATGACCGGCCTCTAGCCGTGGGGAGCATAGATAGCATACACAGCTATGTATGTTGTCTTCATCAATCTCTGAATCGGTCCCGCAGACTCTCATCCGCACCGGCAGCGACGGCCGCTTGCGGTTCAGTCGCCAGCAGCGTGACGCGCTGGTGGATGCCTTTGAGGCCAGCGGCGTGTCGGCGATGGCCTTCGCCAAGGAGCATGGTGTGGACTATCAGAGTAAGCGTAGTCCCAAGCACCGTCGCTACGGGTTTGCCGGCGTCTGTTCATAGCGGTCATATTTGACCGACTATGACTGCTATGAATGAATCGATCATCAAATGCGACCGCCAGGGACGGTTGCGCTACTCCGCCGAGGTAAGCGCTCAATCCCTGGCCCCTATCCGGCGGGATCATAGATAGCATACACAGGTGTGTATGTTACCTATGGATTTGGGCCGCTCAGGCGCAGTTGCTAGCCGTGATGGCGGCCGGGGCGCTTGCGGGTGTCCAGCGCGACGGGAGCAACTGCCCGAGATCGTCGCGGGTGGTCATGGTGGCCAGGCGCGTGAGGACGTCGGCGAGGTAGGTCTCCGGGTTGTGGCCGTGGCGCTTGGCGTTCTCCAGCAGGGTGAAGAGGATGGCGCTGCGTTGCCCGGTTTCCTCGCCGCCGACGAAGAGCCAGTTCTTCTTACCCACGGCGATCGGGCGGATGGCGTTTTCGATGCCGTTGTTGTCGATCTCAAGCCGCCCGTCCGAGGCGTAGCGCAGCAACCTCTCCCACAGGACAAGGGTGTACGTGACGGCCTTGCCGAGCGCGCCCTTGGGCAGAACTTCGGGACGCTCGCGCAGCGCGATCAGATCGCGTTTGATGGTGGCGAGAAGCGGCAAAGCTTCCGCCTGTCTAACTGCGAGACGCTGTTCGTCGGAGGCGCCACTTTTGCGCAGGTCTGTTTCTATCTGATAGAGCTTGGCGAGAGCCGCGATCGGACCCGCAGCCAGCGCGTAGCCGGCATCCAAGGCCTCGGTGAACTTGCGGCGGGCATGCGACCAACAGGAGATGAGCATGATTCCCTCCTTCGGTGCGGCGTGCGACGTCTCCCGGCCGAAGCTCTCACGAGCTTCGCTAGTGCGCCGTCGCCAATGACTTCCCGCCGTTCCCCGCCGCAGTTCTCACGAGCTTCGCTACCAACCGGGGGGAAATTCTCTTCTGATCTTCCCAAACGCCGGGCAACCCGTAGCGTGCGGGCGCATGCCCAAGATTCGTTTCACCTCCGCCGCCGCCACCGGCATCGTTCTGGCCAAGATCGGCAACCCGCAGCGCAACGAGCCGCTGCAGACCTCGCAGGCGGTCTTCCGCGTCGCGGAGGGCGACCGGGAGCCGCTCACCGCGTTGTTTCTCAGGCCGTTCCGCAACCTTGCCGGGCACCGGTTCAGCCACCATTCATCGCTCGACCAGCACGAGCTCAACACCTGTGCGCGGGCGATCTTCGCCACCGCGGACGGGTTGCTCGAGAAGGGCTGCGACATCGCCAAGCGCCTGTATTCGAAGTCGAACCACCCGGCGATCAAGTCTGGCGACCTGTGCATCGCGCTCATCGAGAACATCGAGGTCAACGGCGCGCCGGTCCGCGGGTTGTGCATCCTGAAGTCCGAGACGGTGGTGCCGTTTTTGAGCATCTCGACCCATGACGGCGACCTGCAGTTGTCGACCGAGCAGGGGATCAACCCGGAGAAGATCGACAAGGGCTGCCTGATCCTCGACCACCTCCCGAACAAGGGCTACTACGTCCTGACCTTTGACCGGTCCGGGAGCGAGTCGCGGTTCTGGGTCCGGGATTTCCTCGGGGTCGTGCCGGTCACCGACGCGGCGTTCCTGACCAACAAATACGCGGACATGGCCGTGGCCTTCATCGAGAAGGAAACCAAGGAGCAGGCCGGCGACGACAGCGCTCCGTGGGAGGGGAAGGTGGCCGCCCGCGACGCCTTGGCGTATTTCGACGGCAAGGAGAAGTTCAGCCTCCAGGAGTTCGAGGAACAGGTGCTCAAAAGCCCGGCCCAGGCGGCCAAGTTCGCCCAGCACCGCAAGGGCGTCGAGGACGAGCAGGGGCAGGCGTTCGACGACTCGTTCGACATCTCGAAAAAGGACATCACCAAGGTCCGCCGCAGGCTCGCGTCGGTCGTCAAGCTCGACACCGGCGTCGAAATCCACCTCAACGCCACCACCGAGCCCGAACAGGTCATCGAGCGCGGCTTCGACCCGGAGAAGGGGATGAAGTTCATCAAGGTGTTCTTCAACAAGGAGAAGTGACCCGATTCACCCTTCCACGCCGCCGCCAGCGGTGATTATTTCGGCTGGTGCTGGTTCGGGGTGACCGGCGACGGGAGCATGATCCGGTCGGTCCAGGCGATCCCCAAGGCGGAGAGGATGAACACCCCGTGGATGATCGTCTGCCACATCACCCCTTCGG
>JBILQE010000014.1:0-68413 GCA_044373465.1 Akkermansiaceae bacterium
TCGAGCTGCCAAACAGCTTTTTGAGGATCAGATTGATCCTCTCGCGCAGGAGGTCGTTCTCCTGGCGCAGCCGGGCATTTTCATCAAGAAGTTGGCGCTCTCGATCGTCGCTCATCTACGGCGGATGACGTAATAAAACGTCTGATAAGTGGCAATCGAAAAAGCCACGAAACTAACATTTTCTAACTTCTTTGGTACCATGGCCGGCGCATGCCGTCGCGCAGGTCAATGCCGTCGGTGAGCATGGCCAGCGCGGCAGGCTCGAGACTGAGCTTCCCACCAGCGGCCTCACTAGGTTTGGGCCAGGCGAAGGTGCCCTTTTCAAGGCGCTTGGCATGCACCCAGAGGCCCGTGCCATCCCAGTGGAGCAGCTTGATGAGGTTGCGCGACCGGTTGATGAAGACGTAGGCCGCGCCATTGCAGGGATCCTCGCCAAGCCGCGCAAGCACGTGGGCATGGAGTCCATCGAAGCTTTTGCGCATGTCGCAGGGCTCCAGGGCGAGGAAGACGCGCAGGCTGCCAGAGAGTGTTAGCATGAGTGTTGCAGCGTACGGATGAGCTCGATGGCCAGCGGCAGCGACGCGCGGTCGGCAATACCAAGGACCAGTCCACCGGGAAGGCGCACTTCGAGTCCAACAGAAGCCGCTGCATGATCCAACATCACCTCGGCGAACGCCGGCTGCCCGGCCGCCAGCTCACCCTGGGGGCTCTCGCGGCGCTTGCGCACCCAAGACACGAAGGTCTGATAGTTCACGCCGTGCTCCTTGGCGAAGGCCATCGCCGACATGCCGCTGGCCTCGAAGGCGTCCACCAGCGCGTCACGCTGCTGGCGAGTGAATCGCAAGCGGCCGTCGCTGCCGGTGCGGATGAGAGTCTGCGGGACCGATTCAGAGATTGATGAAGACAACATACATAGCTGTGTATGCTATCTATGCTCCCCGCGGCTAGAGGCCGGCCATTGAGCGCTTACGCCTAACCGTAGTTTTGTCGGTTAGCCGGTGGGTGGCATAGTCGGTCATGGTAGCCTGCCGGTGCGAGCTTTAGGATCGTAGAGGAAAGTGTTCTGCCACTGGCCGGGTTTGGGGAGAATGGCGAACCACTCGGCGGCTTGTTCCGCAGTCGCGAGTTCCCGGTAGTGTTTGAAGATGATGGCGGGTGAGTTGCCGGCTTCGAGGGCGACCTGGTCGGCACTTTTGATCGCGGCGATGCGGTAGGAAATGAATGAATGGCGCAGGATGTTGCGCGGCCAAGTGAGCTTGAGGGCACGGGCCAGTGCGGTGACTTCGCGGTGGAGACCGGCGTGGCGGACGACTTTGCCGGTCAGCTCAAGCGGTTCGATCCACGCGCGGAGGTTCTCGGTGATCGGGATGATCCGGCGGGAGGCGGTCTTTGCCTGGCCGGCGCGCAATTCGATGATGCCGCGGTCGAGGTCGACGGCTGACCAATCGAGGCGGTTGAGCTCGGCCATGCGGATGCCAGAGAACGCGCCGATGGCGAGGATCGGGACAAGGTGGGGCGGGGCGGCGTGGAGGATCTTGGCCATCTGCGCCGGGGTGAAGACGGTGACGTCGTCGCGCTTGATCTTCACCTTGGTGAGCTGCTCGGGGGCGGTGCGTTGCTCGGCGGGCAGGCAGTTCATCGAGCGGGCGAAGGAGAACAAGACCTTCACGCAGATGAGCATGCCGTTGCGCGAACTGGCCGAAACTCCCAGGCCGCGCAGCCAGCCGTCGATGTCCGCGGAGGTGACTGCGAGGATCTCGCCGGGGAATGCAGCGGCAAAGCGGGTGAGCACCGTCTTGAGCTGGGCGCGGTAGGTCTTGCTGGCCCCGTCCTGGCTGCGGGCGGCCAGCAGTTCGTTGACGAGTTCGGGCACGGTGGCGCGGCGGGCGAGCGGCCGGATGTGCTTGCGGTAGTCCTCGGTGATGGACGTGAGCGACTGGCCGTCGGCAAGCTTGCGCGCTTGGACGTAATCTTCCACCGCAGCGACCAGCGGGACGTTGAGGTCTGCGAGCAACTGGATCGCACGCACGTAGGCATCACGCTCGTGCGGTTTCAGGTCGGTGACGTGCTGCATCCCGCTCTGGATTCGCTGCGCAACGAACATGGCTTCCTTCTTGGCGGCGGCCAGCTCGGAGAAAGTTTTGCGAACCCGCTTGCCGTCCCGGTAGTGGCACAGGATGAACCGCGCGCGGCCAGCACGTTCGGAGCGATAAATCGGCACCGTGGCGGAGCCGAATTTCACCGTGGCAAACGGGCGCGAGGATTTGGAGCGCTCCTTGCTGGCCGATTTGCGGTTTGTCACCAATTTGTCACCACCCTCGTTCATGGACGCTGGAAGGGTGTCAACTGGAGCCCGATTGGGCTGCGTAATCCCTTGATAATAAAGGGATAAGAGAAAGTACGCGGGCTGGGATTCGAACCCAGGACCAATTGGTTAAAAGCCAACTGCTCTACCAACTGAGCTACCCGCGCGTTGGGCCAAAGGCGGGGCAGGGGTAGGAGGGGTGGAGGAGTTTGGCAAGATCATTTTCTGGGGAAAGTGGGCAGCCGCGCGGTGGTGTTAGTTGCGGTGGGGGGTGAGGAGGGGAGATTGGGCTTGCAAGCGTGCGGCAGGCCGCTTAATTCGGCGGAGCCAAAAACTTCCTGCGAAGTAGGGTGGGTTTCTCAACCCACTCTTTTTTGTCTCGGAGGAGAACGACTTTTCCCACGACCATTCCCCGAATCGACTCATGACCAACGACATCGTCGCGCTCATCGAATACTACGAAAAAGAGAAGGACATCGACCGTGACAAGGTGATTGCCGCGCTCGAGTTTGCGTTTCTTTCCGCGTACCGGAAGATGGTGCCTGGTGCGGACCTCATCGAGGAGTTGCGCGCCGAGGTGGACACGAAGAAAAGCGAGACGCGGATCTTCGCGACGCTGCGGGTGGTGGCCGATGACGACTATCAGGACAAGTTCAACGAAGTCCCGGTGGCCGTGGCGCGCAAGCGTCGGGCGGACGCGGAGCCGGGTGAGACGGTTGAGTTCAACGTGACGCCGAAGGACTTCGGGCGCATCGCGGTCCAGACGGCCAAGCAGACGATGATGCAGCGGCTGCGCCAGGCCGAGAAGGAGATGATCTACGAGGAATTCAAGGACCGGGCCGGCGACGTTGTCAGCGGCACGGTGCGCCGGTTTGACCGCAGCGACGTGATGGTCGACCTTGGGAAGTTCGAGGGGATCATGCCGAGCCGCGAGCGGGTCGCCACGGAGGAATACAATGTCGGTGACCGGATCCGGGCGTATGTCGTGGCTGTTGAGAACCAAGGCCGCGGGCCGGAGATCATCCTTTCGCGCAGCCACCCGAACTTCATCCGCCGGTTGTTTGAGGCGGAAGTGAGCGAAATTTCCGACCACACCGTGGAGATCCGCGGGATTGCCCGCGAAGCAGGCTACCGGACCAAGGTGGCCGTTTGGAGCAATGACGACAAGGTCGACCCGGTTGGCGCGTGCGTCGGGCTGCGCGGCGCGCGGGTGAAGAACATCGTCCGCGAGCTCAACAACGAGAAGGTCGACATCATCCGTTGGAGCGACGATCCGGTGAAGTTTGTCCAGGAGGCGCTCAAGCCGGCGATCATCCGCTCGACGCGGCTCGACGAGGCCAACAAGATCATCCACGTCACGGTTGATGAGGAAGAGCTTAGCAAGGCGATCGGGCGCCGCGGGCAGAACGCCCGGCTGTCGTCCCGGTTGATGGGTTGGGACGTCCAGGTGCGCAAGGACGAGAGCCAGCACGAACAATTTGTCGCCAAGGTGGCCGACGCGACGACCGCCTTGGCCGAAACCCTGGGAACCACCGTGGCGATTGCCGACAAGCTGTTCCACCTCGGCGGAATGAGCCCGGCGTTGATTCTGGATATGCCCGCCGAGTTTATTGTCGAAGCCGTCGGGATCAGCCAGGAGGCGGCCGAGAGCATTCTGGCGAAGGCCGCGGTTGCAGATGGCCGGGTTCCGGTTGAGAATCCCGCCGCAGTGAGCGTCGCCGAGCCTGAAGCCGAGACCAACACCGAGTCCGCCGACGCTTCCTGAGCACCGGCACCCCCCAAATTCATTTTCACAGATAGGAACAACGCCTGATGGCAGAAAAAAGCGATAGTCAGCCTCCGAAGCGCAAGGTTTTGGATCTCATTGAGGAGAAGCCAGCAAAGCCGTCCCGCAGGGCCCGCCAGCGGACCGAGGCCGAGGCGGTGGAAGCCGCCCCAAAGGCCCGCACGGTCGATGACGCCAAGCGCGAGGCATTGGATCTCTTCGCCGAGGAAAAACCCAAGGCGAAGCGCCCGGCACGCGCCGGCAGCGTCCTGCCGAGCATTTCCAAGGTTCTCGACGACCAGGCCAACAAGAGCGACCTGGACATGATCCGCGGTGCCGGCAAGTCAGAGGTTCCAGCCACCCCGGTGAGCGCCGCCCAAGGACCGCCTGCCGGTGGGCCACCGGCCGCTGCGCCCGCCGATGACCAGCCTGCTCCCGACCCGAAGCTCATCAGCATCAAGCCGCCGATCATCGTCAGCGAACTCGCTGAGCGGATGAAGCTCAAAAGCTTCCAGATCATGGCCGACCTCATCAAGCTCGAGGTCTTCGTCGCTCCCCACCAGGCGATCGAGCCGGAGATCGCCGCCCAGATTTGCGAGCTCCACGGGTTCACCTTTGAGCGCGAAAAACGCGAAAAAGGAGGCGGCGTCCACCACAAGGAGGAAATCATCGCCGAGCCAGAGCCGGAGATCGAAACCCCCGAGGACAAGCTCGTCTTCCGCGCTCCGATCATCACCTTCATGGGCCACGTCGACCACGGCAAGACGTCGCTGCTAGACTACCTGCGCAAGAGCAAGGTCACCGCCGGGGAGGCCGGCGGCATCACCCAGCACATCGGCGCCTATCAGGTTGAGCACAACGGCCAGCCGGTCACCTTCATCGATACCCCCGGCCACGCAATCTTCAGCGAGATGCGCGCCCGCGGCGCCGACGTCACCGACATCGTCGTGCTCGTCGTCGCCGCCAACGACGGGATCATGCCGCAGACCGAGGAGGCGATCAAGCTGGCCCTCGCGGCTAACAAGACGATCATCGTCGCGATCAACAAGTGCGACCTGCCGACCGCGGACCCGACCCGGGTGAAGACCCAGCTGATGGACAAGGGGCTCAACCCGGTCGACTTCGGTGGTGACATCGAATGTTTGGAAGTCTCCGCGCTAACCGGCATGGGGATGGACGACCTGCTAGAGCTGATGGCGCTGCAGGCCGAGGTCCTCGAGCTGCGTGCCAACCCGGGTGCCAACGCGCGAGCGGCGGTCATCGAGGCAAGCATCCAGGCTGGCAAGGGTCCAACCGCCACGGTGATCGTGGAAACCGGCACCCTCAAGGTCGGCCGCCCGTTCATCTGCGGCGCGTCCGCCGGCAAGGTGAAGTCGCTCATCGACGACACCGGCAAGTCGATCCAGGAAGCCGGTCCCGGCCGACCGGTCGAGGTCCTCGGGTTCGCCGAGCTCCCCAACGTCGGCGACGAACTCGTCGAAATGGAAACCGACCGCGCCGCCAAAAAACTCTCCGAGGAGCGCCAGATGGAGCAGCGCCAGGAGCGGTTGGTCGCGCCTAACAGGACGCGCATGGAGAACATGCTTTCGTTTGTTGGAGACGCCGGGCGCAAGGCGCAGCTGAACCTGATCTTGAAGTGCGACGTGCAGGGATCGGTGGAAGCGATCCGCAATGCGATCTCTGAGATCCAGTCGGACAAGGTGAAGACCCACTTCATCCACGCCGCGGCCGGAGCGATCACCGAGTCGGACATCCAGCTGGCGGCCTCGGCCAACGCGGTGGTGTTAGGCTTCAACACGAAGTTGGAAAGCAACGCGGTCCGCGCGGTGAAGTCCGAGGACGTCCAGGTGAAGTTGTTCTCGATCGTCTACGAGCTCATCGACCAGGTCCGCGACGCGATGCTCGGGTTGTTGGACCCGGAAGTGCGCGAGACGATCATCGGCCATGCCGAGGTCAAGGAGATCTTCCGGGTGCTGCGCGGCCGTGCCGCCGGTTGCTACGTCAAGGACGGCAAGATCCGCCGCAAGGCCCACGCCCGCGTCCTGCGCGGCCGGACCCCGGTGTTCGATGGACGCATGTCCACCCTGCGCCGGTTCCAGGACGAGGTCGACGAGGTCAAGCAGGGCATCGAGTGCGGGATCCGCCTCGGTGACTTCAACGAATACGAAGTCGGCGACGTCATCGAGTGCTACCTCCTCGAAAAGGTGGCGCAAACGCTCTAGCAGAATTTGCCGCGGCCGCATCCCATTCCGGGGCGCGCGCCGCGCACCCCTCGCACGCGAACACCATGGGACGACGATTGGACAGGGTAAACGAGCTGCTGAAGCGCGAGATCAGCGCGGTCATCCAGCGGGACTTCGTTTTTCCTAACAGGCTTGTGACGGTCAACTCGGTCGAGGTCGCCCAGGACCTCAAAGAGGCGCGGGTGTTCATCGGGATTCTCGGCGGGCCCGGCGACGGGATCATCGAGCAGCTCAACCAGAAGCACGGGTTCATCCAGACCAAGGTGATGAAGCGGGTGGTCCTCAAGAACACTCCGATCCTCAGCTTCCGCGGCGATTCATCCGTCGAGCGCGGCGTCGACATCGTCAACCTCCTCGACGAGGTCGAGAAGATCCCCAAGGCACCGCTCGAGGACCCCGAGGAGGAGTAGGAGAGGCGACACGCTGCGCCGGAGAGGCGACATCCTGTCGCCCAAGGTCCAACGACATTTTGTCGTTAGGACCCAGCGCAAGCCTGAGAAGTTTTTCACACTCGGGGCGCGGTGCCTCCTTCTGGCCTGCGCTCGCCCGATGTCCAGACAGTGCATGATCGTCCGAACGACAGGATGTCGTTGGACCTTGGGCGACAGGATGTCGCCTCTCCAATTTTTCACGCTTGGCGCTGAGCCTGGGCTGACATGCAATCCACCCGATGTCCGAGCAGTGCTTTATCTGGGTCAACGGGGTGGTGGCGGCGGGGGATGCGGCCGTCCTGCGCGGCGACGACCGCGGGTTCACGGTGGCCATGGGGGTGTTCGAGACCTTGCTGGCAAACGGCGGCCGGCTGTGGATGGCCGAGCGCCACCACGCCCGCCTCGCCGCCGGCGCGGCCCGCCTCGGAATCGCCGCTCCGGGACTCCCCGAGTTGTTGGACGCGAGCGCGGCGATTTTGTTAGCCAACGGCCTCCTAACATCCCGGGCGCGGGTCCGTTGGACGCTGAGCGCCGGCAGCCCGGACGGGGAGTCCACGGTGGTCGTCAGCGCGGTGGCGGCGGGTGAGCCGCGCGCGGCGCTGTCGCTGTGGCGGGTCCCGTTCACCCGCAACGAGCGCGGCGCGCTTGCCGGGATTAAGGCGAGCGCTTACGCCGAGAACCTCGTCGCGCAGGCCGAGGCGCGCCGCCACGGTGCCGATGAGGCATTGTTGTTCAACAACCGCGGCGAGGTCTGCGAGTGCGCGACAAGCAACCTGTTCGTCGTCGGCGACGGCCAGGTCCGCACTCCGTGGCTCGCCAGCGGCTGCCTCCCCGGGGTGACCCGCACGGTGGTGTTGGCCATCGCCGCCGACCACCGGCTGGCGGTCGAGGAGGCCGAGGTGCTGCCCGCCGAGCTCGATGCCGCCACCGAGTTGTTTGTCACCTCAAGCGTCCATGGCATCGTCCCGGTCCATGCGCTCAACGGCCGCGCGCTCGCCGCCGCCCCGGGCCCGTGGACCCGGCGGCTGGCCGGATTGTTGGAGACAACCCGTTAGAGTCGCCGCGGCGGGGAGTTTTTTCCTTTCCAAGCCGAGCCCAAAGCAGAAAAACACAGGTCATGCCAAGACCTGTTACTCTCTTTACCGGCCAGTGGGCCGACATCCCGGCGGCCGAATTGTTCCCGCGCATCCGCGAGATGGGCTACGACGGCGTCGAGCTCGCGTGCTGGGGCGACCACTTCGACGTCCAGCGCGCGCTCAACGAGGACGGGTATGTCGAGTCGGTCTGGAAGCTGCTGCGCGACAATGACCTGTCAGCCTACGCGATTTCCGCCCACCTTGTCGGCCAGGCGATCTGCGATCCGATCGACGAGCGCCACCAGGCGATCCTGCCGGGGCATGTGTGGGGCGACGGCGACCCCGAGGGAGTCCGCCAGCGGGCGGCCCAGGAGATGATCGACACCGGCAAGGCGTGCCGGAAGTTCCTTGACGCCGGTGCCGACTACATGGGCGACCGCGCCGCCGGCTCGGGCAAGGCGGTGGTCAATGGCTTCACCGGATCGAGCATCTGGCACGCGCTGTATGCGTTCCCGCCAACCAGCCAAGCCTATCTGGAAAAAGGTTACGCCGACTTTGCCCGGCGCTTCCTGCCGATCCTCGACGCCTTCGACAAGCTCGACGTCTACTTCGCCCTTGAGGTCCACCCGACCGAGATCGCCTTCGACAGCGCCAGCGCGCAGCGCGCCATCAACGCGCTCGGCGGCCACAAGCGCTTCGGGTTCAACTACGACCCGAGCCACCTCGGCTACCAGGGAGTCGACTATGTGAAGTTCATCCGGACCTTTGCCGAGCGCATCCACCACGCCCACATGAAGGACGTCTGGTGGGGCCACGGCGACGGCACCGTGGGCGTCTTCGGCGGCCACACCGACTTCTGCGACTCCCGCCGGTTCTGGGACTTCCGCTCGGTCGGCCGCGGCGACATCGACTTCGAGGAAGTCATCGTCGCCCTCAACGACATCCACTACTCAGGGCCGCTCTCGGTCGAGTGGGAGGATGGCCGGATGGACCGCTTCCACGGCGGCGAGGAGAGCTGCAGCTATCTCAAACAGTTGGACTTCGCCCGCAACGAGGTCGCCTTCGACGCGGCGTTCGACAAGCAGAACCGTTAGACCAATCCAGCAACCAGACGAACATGTTAGCGAGAAATCGGAAGATCCGGATGGGGATGGTGGGTGGCGGGCGCGGAGCGTTCATCGGGGCGGTCCACCGGATTGCCGCGGGGATCGACGGGCAGGTTGAGTTGGTGTGCGGGGCGTTCAGTTCCGACCCGCAGCGCTCGAAGGACTCCGGGGCGGATTTTTTCCTGCCGCCGCAGCGTTGTTATGCGGACTACGCGGAGATGATGGCCAAGGAGGCGGCGCTGCCAGCCGCCGAGCGGATGGACTTCGTGGCCATCGTCACGCCCAACCATGTCCACTTTCCCGCCGCCAAGGCGGCGCTGGAGGCCGGTTTCCATGTGCTGTCCGACAAGCCGGCCACCTTCAACCTCGCCGAGGCGCGCGAGCTTGAGAAAATCATCAACGCCACCGGCAAACTCTACGGGCTGACCCACAACTACACCGGCTATCCGTTAGTCAAGCAGGCGCGCGAGATGGTCCGCGCCGGCAAGCTCGGGGAGATCCGCAAGGTCGTCGTCGAATACCCGCAAGGGTGGCTGGCGACCAAGCTCGAGGACAGCGGCCAGAAGCAGGCCGGCTGGCGGACCGACCCGCAGCGGTCCGGCGCGGCTGGCTGCATCGGCGACATCGGGACCCACGCCGAAAACCTCGCCGAGTACATCACCGGCCTGAAGATCAAAGAGCTTGCTGCCGACATCAGCACCTTTGTCGCGGGCCGGGCGCTGGATGACGACGGCAACGTGCTGCTGCGCTTCGACAACGGTGCCAAGGGGATTCTCCATAGCTCGCAGATCTCGGTCGGTGAGGAGAACAACCTCGCAATCCGCGTCTACGGCGAAAAGGGCGGCCTCGAGTGGCACCAGGCAGAACCTAACACCCTGTTGGTGAAGTGGCTTGAGGACCCGATGCAGGTCTATCGGACCGGCAACGGCTATCTTGGAGCGGCCGCCGCGGCCAACACCCGCACGCCGGCGGCCCACCCGGAGGGCTACCTCGAGGCGTTTGCCAACATCTATCGAAACTTCGCCAACCACATTCGCGCGGTCAGCGACGGGACCGAGCCGGATCCGGTGGCGCTGGATTATCCGAAAATCAGCGACGGAATCCGCGGAATGGCGTTCATTGAAGCGGTGGTGAAGTCCTCCGCGGCCAACGCGGCGTGGACCGTGCTGCCTGACTGACCCGCCTGCCGACGAACCAATTCCTCAATCCAACAATCCATGATCAAATCCATCCGCCGTCTCATTCCGGTCGCGCTGTGTGGCGCACTCATCGCCACCGCCCACGCGGAGATCTCCGCCGAGGACACCGCCAAGATCACCGCCGCACTCCCGGAGGCCGCGCCGGCCAAGCCGAAGAAGCCGCGCAAGGTGCTCGTCTTCTCGGTGACCAACGGGTTCAAGCACGGGTCGATCCCGACCGGCCAGGCGGCCGTCCGCCTGTTGGGCGAGAAGACCGGCGCCTATCAGGCGGTCGTCAGCGACGATCTCGCCAACTTCGAGCCGGCCAACATCAAGCAGTTTGATGTCATCTGCTTCCTTAGCACCACCGGTGATCCGTTCATGCCGCACAACGACGCGCTCAAGGCGATGACCGACGAGCAGCGCAAGGCGGCCGGGGAGCGCGGGTTGGCGCTGCGCGAGAGCATGATGGGATTCATCAAGGGTGGCGGCGGATTCGTCGGCATCCACTCGGCGACCGACACGTTCTACGAGTGGGCCGAATACGGGACGATGATCTGCGGCTACTTCAACGGCCACCCGTGGAACGCGGGCACCGAGGTGAGCATCAAGGTCGAGCCGGGCAAGGAGAAGCACCCGCTGGCGGTCATGTTCGGCGGCGAAAACCTCAACTTCAAAGAGGAGATCTATCAGTTCAAGGAACCCTACGACTCGTCCAAGGTCGAGATGCTGCTGCGCCTCGACACCGAGAAGACCGACATGAACGGCAAGGGCAACCGCGCCGACAACGACTACGGGGTCTCCTGGGCGCGCAACTGGGGCAAGGGGCGGGTGTTCTACAGCTCGCTTGGGCACAACGAGCACATCTTCCAAAACCCGAAGGTCCTGCTCCACTTCCTCGCCGGTCTGCAGTGGGCGGCGGGCGACCTGGCGGCGCCGGTGAGCAAGTAGCCCGTCTGTTAGAAGGACAAGGACATTTCCACCAACGGCGGGCGCCAGCGTCCGCCGTTTTTCTTGTGCGCGCGGTTCGGTAGGCCGCCGTGCTTGCCTCGGCGGCGCCGGCATGCCATCGGTGGGCGTGAGCGAGCCGGATAGCTACTTCGTCTGCCAGCGGTGCACCGCGTGCTGCCGCTGGCCGGGCGACGTCAAGGTGAGCGCCGCGGAAATTGACGCGATTGCCGGGTTTCTGGCCATTCCGGTGGCCGAGTTCATCGAGCGCTTCACGCGCCTGCGGACCGACCGCAACGGCCTGTCGATCATCGAGCGGCCCAACCACGAGTGCAGCATGCTGGAAGACGGCGGCTGCAGGATCCATCCGGTCAAGCCGGAGCAGTGCCGTGGTTTTCCCAACAAGTGGAACTTCCCCGGCTGGCGGGATGTCTGCGAGGCGATTCCGCTGCCGCTCGGCGAGGCGCGCGCGCGCGGGCTCGCCTAGGTAGCGAAGCTCGTGAGAGCTTCGGCGGTGCAACCGCTGAATACCCCGGCGCTCGAACCCGGAAAGCGCGGCCACGGCAGCGGTGTTAGAGCCCACCGCTAACAAGCCCCGCAATGGCCCGGGTGAAGAACTCGGCGCCGGCGTCGAGGTCGGCGAGCGAGATGAACTCGTCGGCGGTGTGCGCCTGTTGGATCGTTCCCGGGCCGAGGCAGACCGAGGGAAGCCCGGCGGCGCTCAGGTGGGCGGCATCCGAGAACCACGGCGCGCCAACCGCGCGGGAGGCCGCGCGGGTGCGCTGCAGCCAGCGGACTCCGGGGTGGTCGGCGGGGGTCTCCATCGGCGGGTTCTCGTGGGGGTTGGAGATGGCAACCGGCAGATCGGTTAGGATGCTCTCCAAAAGCGCGAGCGCGCCTCCGGCGGCGGCCAACCCGGGGGTGATCCGGATGTCGAGCTCGGCGCTGGCGAAGTCCGGGACGATGTTAGGCCTCGAGCCGCCGCGGATGGTGCCGACGTTGAGGGTCGGCAGGCCAAGCACCGGATGCGCATAGCGCGGGGCGAGCTGTTTGAATTGGTCGTCGACCGCGGCCAGCGCGCGGGCGAGCTTGAGGATCGCGTTGTCACCGCGCTCGGGCATCGAGCTGTGGACCGCGCGCCCGTGGGCGACCAGGGTGGCCCACAGCGACCCCTTGGTGGTGTGGACGATGTCCAGGCCGGTCGGCTCCCCGACGACGCCGAACTGATAGTCCGCGGCGTGCCGCCGGGCAAAGTCCTTCGACCCCCACTGGCCCGACTCCTCGGCCATGAAGGCGACAAAGTCGACCGCCACCGGCGCGCCGGCCAGATGCTCGCGGTTCTGTTGGAGCCCCCAGAGCATCGCCGCCATCGGCCCCTTGGTGTCGCTCGCCCCGCGGCCGTAGAGCCGGCCGTCGCGGATCGCCGCCTCGAACGGGTCGATGGTCATCCCGGCGACGCCGACGGTGTCGAGGTGCGGGCCTAACAGCACGCGCGGCCGGCCGTCGAGCGGGGCGAAGCGGGCGATGAGGTTTGGGCGGCCGGGGAGGATTTCCTCGAGGGTGACGGTGGCGCCCAGGCCGGTCAGGTGGCCGGCGAGGAAGTCGGCGATGGCGGCCTCGCCGGTGGCGGCGGTTCCCGGATCGTTGTCCGGGTTGACCGATGGGATCCGGACGAGGTGTTGGAGAAGTTCCGTGACGGTGGCTGGCACGCGGGAATACTGGCCGCTGGCGCGGAAAACGCCAGTGGGTTCTAACCGCAGGCTGGTCACTTCAATCCCAACAGGTAGCTGAACAGGTCGGCGACCTGCTGGTCGCTGAACCCGTCGATAAGCCCCTCGGGCATCAGCGAGCGGCGTGAAACCTCGTGGTTGAGGATCTCCGTGCGCGGAATCACCCGCGGGTCCGCGCCTATCGACCTTATTGTTAGCGCTGCAGCGCTCTCCGCGCTGAGGAAGCCGCTCAGGCTGGTGCCGTCCTTGAGTTTGACGTCGTGGCGGTAGTAGCCGCTCTCGAGCTGCGCGTTGGGTGTTAGGATATTCCGCAGCAGCGCCTCGGTCCCCATGGCGCCGGCGCCGCTGAGGTTGGGCCCGATGGCGGTGCCCGCGCCGTTGACCTGGTGGCAGATCAGGCAGCTTGCCTGGGCGATGAGTTGGCCGCGTGCCGGGTCGCCCGGCTTGGCGGCGAGGGTGCGGAATTTGGCGAACTTTTCCTCGAGGGCGGCGGCCTGCGCCGGGGTGAGGAGCGGCGGGAAGTCGCGGGTGAGTGAGACCTTGGCGCCGCCTTCGAGCGGGCCGGGAATGTTGGAGGCATCGATCCGCTGAACCAGCCCGGCGGGCCGGTCGGCCGCAGTGAAGCGCGTCCGGTGGTCGCGGCGGATTTCGGCGGCGCTGCGGGCGTGGTTCCAGACGCGGAATTCGGCGTAGGATGCCGAACTACCGCCCGCGGCGTTGCTCTCGCCAAGGTTGAGGCCGGTGAGCGCAGCGGGGAAATTGCCACCCTGGACGTCCGGCTCGCCGTCGAGATAGAGTGCCAGGGCTCCGGCCGCGTCGCGGGTCAGCGCGCAGTGGGTCCACTGGCCGGCCACGACCGCGCGCTTGGCGATGAGTTGGTCGGACTTGCCGGCAAACAAGCGCAGCTTGCCCTGATAGAAATTCAGGTCCGCTCCGTCGGCGCCCCGCCGGCCTAGCAGGCTGTCGTCGTTGCTCACCGCGTCGGCGAGCCTGATCCATGCTTCGACGGTGAATGGCCCCTCCAAGGTCAGGTTGGTTAGCACCCGTCCGTCCGGCTTGCCGACGAGCTCGATGACCGGCTCGAGGAGGCCGGCGTTCTTGGCCAACAACGCGGCGACATCCGGGTGCTCGGCGCCAAGCGCGGCGACGAGCTTCTCGACCGCGGTGGCATCGAAGCCGGCGAACTGGTCCTGCGCCAGCAACCGCGCAAACCGCTGCGCCTTGGCCGGGGTGGCCGTCATGCCATCCACCGCGAGTGCGCGCAGCGCCCCGGGAAGCGCCTCCCAGCGGCCGGCAAGCTCGCTGACCACCGCGGGGTCGTCGACCGCGGCAAATGCTAACAACGCCGCGCGCCGCACTCCGGCGTCGGGATGGTCGAGCAACGGCCGGCTGCTAGCGAGGGTGGCGCCGCCGGCCTCGCGCAAGGTGTCCAGCCCGCTCGCCAGTTCCGCCGGGGTGCGCTGCGGCGCCTCAAGCCACGCGGTGACCTGCGGGGCCAGCTGCTGGAGCCGGAAGCGCCGCGCCAGCTCGATGACGAGGCGCTCGCGCGGCTCGCTGCGCTCCTCGGCTAGCAGCGCGGCGGCCGCGGTGGCGACCATGCCGGCCAGCTGCGGGTCGGCGGCGACGTCGAGATCGAGCCGGGTGAGCGCCTGCAGGACCGGCTCGCGTCGCTGCGGGTCGCTCAGGATGGCGGCGAAGCCCTGTTGGACGGCGGGCTGGGCAAGTTGCCCGCCTAACAGCGCAAGCTCGTCGGCGGCCAGCGGGCGGGTGAGCTCGGCGAGCAGCGGGAGCATGGCGGCGGCGGCCTCGGTGGCGGGCAGGGCGCGGACGGCGAGGAGGCGGGCTTCGGCCGGGAGGTCGAGGGCGCCATCGGCAAGCAGCGCGCGGGTGGCGTCGAGGTGTTCGGCGAGCGCCCAGCGGGCGAGGTAGCGTTCGAAGGCGCGGTCGTAGGCGGCGCGGGAATTCCCCGCCAGCGGCTCGCGGCCGAGGCGCGCGGCGGTCACCAGCATCGCCGGGGTCGCCGCGCGGTGGTCGCGCAGCGCGTTGGCAAGCGCCGCACGCACCCGGAAGTGCGGCTCGTTGGCGAGCGGTCCGGTGACGGTTAGAAAATCCGCCTCGGGAAGCGACGCCTCGCCGGCGATCCTAACAGCCTCGAAGCGCAGCTCGTGCTCGGGCGCGGTGGCGAGACCGGCGAGGACCTGCGGAGTGAGCGCGGCAAGCCCCTCGGCGGCCCACACGGCGGCAAGCCGGCGGGCAAGCGGCTGGGTCTTGTCGGTGGCGATGGCCACGAGTTGCGCGGCGGCGCTGGTTTCCTTGCGGTCGACGAGCTCCTGCCATGCCTGGGCGGAGACCCGGGTGTTAGGTCCGCCGAGCGCGGCCAACAATTCAGCGGTGCCGAGACGGGCGAGGTCGACGCGGGGAGCGACCGGCTGGCTGGCGTGGCGGATGCGCCAGATCCGGCCGCGCGACTTGTCGCGGTCCGGGTGGTTGCGCGGAACCTCGTTGTGGGAGATGATTTTGTTATACCAGTCGACGACGTAGAGGCAGCCGTCGGGTCCGAAGTGGATGGCGATCGGGCGGAACCACGGGTCGTCGCTGAGCATGAAGTCCGGTTCTTTCTGATAGATCGGGTGGCCGTTAGCATCGCGGGTCAGGGTGACGACCTGGATGCGCGAGGTGATCGGGTTGGCGAGGTAGAAGACCTGGGTGGCGGCAGGAAACCCGGCGGCAAAGGGGGTGCCGAGGTCGTCGGCGAGCGCCAGTCCGCTCAGGCCGGTCCCGCCCATGAGCGGCTGGGCGGTCGACTGCGGGAGCAGCGGCGCGTCGTCGCGCAGCCGCGGGCCAAACGGTGTCGGGTAGTTCGTTCCGGGGGCGAACTCGGCGACCGGATGGCCGACGTCGTTGGCCTCCTGGATGAAGGTCTCGCCGCTGCGCGAGATGGTTAGGCCCCAGATGTTGTTGGGCCCCGCGGTTAGAACCTCGAAGGCCGAGCCGTCCGGCTTGAAGCGCGCGAGCTTGCAGTGATTGAAGGCCACCGCGGTGGAGCCGTCGGTGAACCCCTGGCCGTTGGGGCGGGCGACGTTGGAGGCGTTGAACGCACCCTGGGCGAGATAGACCCAGCCGCCCGGGGTGCGCTCCAACTGATGGGGAAACAGGTGGGAGTCCTGGATGCCGAAGCCCTGGAGGACGACCTCGTGGGCGTCAGCCGTGCCATCGTTGTTGGTGTCGCGGTAGCGGCGCAGCTCCGGGCCGTGCTGGACGAGGACGCCATCGGCAAGCGGGAGCATCGCCAGCGGAATGGCCAGCCGGTCGGCAAACACCCGCGGGGTGAGCGGGCCGGGCATGTTAGGTTCGTCAAACACCAGCACCCGGTCGCTGCCGCCGGCGGCAAACAGGGCCCTGGCGGCGGGCTCGTTCTCGTTGGCGTCGACCGGATACTCGAGCGCGGTCATCGTCCACATGCGCCCGTGGCGGTCCCAGGCGACGGTGATCGGCTTGCCGACGCCTTGGTCCTCGGAGGCGACCAGCTCGGCGGCGAATCCGGGTGGCAGCTTGAAGCCGGCGCGTTGTTGGTCCGGGGTGCGGGCGCCGTCCGGCCCGGGCTTGGCGGCGGCGGGCGCGGCGAGTTCCTCGATGAGGATGTCCTTGGCTTGGACGAGAAACCGGCCACCGCCGTGGGCCTGCAGGCCCAACAACCCGGCAGCGGGAATGTTGGCCTCGGTTTCGGTGTAGTCATGGGCAAGGACGCCATTGATCCAAGTGCGGATCCGCGGCCCCTCGCAGCGGATCCGGTAGTTGTTCCAGTCCCAGTCGTTGACCGCGGTGGCCAGGGCGGCCGGGTCAAGCGGCTTGGCCAGCGCGCGGTTGCGCCGCGACTCGTCATACAGGTCGCCCCAGTAGCCGGTGCCGGCGTCGACCTGGTAGCCGCGCATCTCGTGGTTGTCGGTGCGCTGGCTGCGGACCTGGATGCCGGAGTTCTGGAACCCGCCGCCCTTGACGAGGCGGATCCTCAGGGTGAGCTCGAAGTTCTGATAGGATGTGTTGGACGCGAGGAACGAATTGTGCGGGACATCGGCGTCGAGCGACCCGCCGGTGAGCGCGCCATCCTGGACGCGCCAGAGCGCTTCCTCGCCTGGGCGGACGTTCCAGCCGGCGAGCGACTTGCCGTCGAAGATCGCGACCGGGGCGGCGTCGAGCGCCGTCACGGCGAGAAGTAACAGAAGCAATGGTTTCATGGCGGAGTGCGATTGCCTGCTAGATTGGGAGCAATTGCGGCGCTTGGCGCGAAAAAAATCCACCCGTCCCGGCGGAAATCCAGGCCGCCCGCAAAATGCTTGGCCGGCCCGGGGGCACCGGCTAGAACCGGCGCATGCCGCCAAAAACCCCGCTGGCCGTCGTTCTGTTGGTGCTGCGCGTCTGCCTCGGCGCCGCGTTCCTCTACATCGGCGGCGAGAAGCTCTTCCGCATGGACGGGTTTATCCGCGATGTGGCCAACTACAAGATTGTTGGACCGCCATGGGACGCGCCGATCGCCTATGCGGTGGCGTGGTTGGAGATTGCCGCGGGGCTGGTGCTGATGCTCGGGGTGCTCACGAGGGGGGCGCTGCTGGTGTTGGGCGGGCTGCTGGTGGTGTTCATGGCGGGGATCGGCCAGGCGTGGGCGCGCGGGCTCTCGATTGCCTGCGGGTGCTTCGGGGCGAGTGCCGAGCCAAGCAACTACCCGCTGCACCTGGCGCTCAACGCCGGGCTGTTGGGCGTGGTGGTGGTGTTGTGGTTTGAGCGGCGCTGGGCGGGCGTCGGCTTGCGGCGCGGCTGAGATGCTGTTCGCTTGCGCTTGTCGGCGGGTGGCCCGCGCGGGTAGAACCCGGGCATGAGGTATTCTGAAAAACTCGCGCGGCGCATCGAGCAGACCGGTTCGCGGTTGTGCGTCGGTTTGGACCCGCGCCCGGAGCTGATGGGCGGAATCGACAAGGTGCCGGGGGTTTTGCGCGACGTCGTCGCGCAGACCGCCGAGTATGCCGCCGCGTTCAAGCCCAACATCGCCTACTTCGAGGCGATGGGGCTGCGCGGGCTTGAGATGTTGGAAAGCCTGCTCGGCGAGATGCCCGGCGAGGTGCCGGTGATCCTCGACGCAAAGCGCAGCGACATCGGCGAGACCCAGAAGTTCTACGCCGCTTCCTACTTCAAGAACTGGAACGTCGACGCGGTAACCCTCAACCCGTTTCTCGGGTTTGACTCGATCGAGCCATTTCTCGACTGGGACGGGCGCGCGGTCTACCTGCTGGCCGTCACCTCCAACGCCGGGTCGGCGGATTTCCAGCGCCAGCGGCTCGCCGACGGGCGGATGGTCTTCGAGTTGGTCACCGCGCTCGGCGAGCGCGCGCGCGCCGAGGGGCGCACGACCGATGTCGGGTATGTCGTCGGGCTGACGAACGCGGCGGAGGTGTTAGAGCGCTTGCCGGACGCGCCGCTGCTGATTCCCGGGCTGGGTGCGCAGGGTGGCGACCTTGCGGCGCTGGGCGCGGCGCGGCGGAGTGCGCCGGACGTGATCAACGTGTCGCGGGGGATTCTGCTAGGTGAGGGGAGCTTTGGGGAGCGTGCGCGCGAGTGGGCCGGGCTGATTCGCGGGGCGCTGCCGCCGATGGGCTAGGAATTGTTAGGGACGCATGGGGGAAATCAAGTAGACTCGGCGGCGTGGAGGACGACTCGATCAATGAGGTGACCAGCAAGCGGTTGGCGAACTACTCTGGGATCCGCCCGCGGAAGGGTTGGCCGGTGCGCAACTACCGGTTTTTGAAGAACCGGCTGGTTCCGGGGATGTTTCACAAGGTGGCCGGGACGACCCGCGGCACGGTCCTTGAGCCGCCTGCGGCGGGGAAGGTGCGGGTCACCTGGATTGGCCACGCGTCGTTCCTGCTGCAGTTTGCCGCCCACTCGGTGGTCCTCGACCCGAACTGGGCGCGCTGGCACGGGATCGTCAAGCGGGTCCGCGCGCCGGGGCTCAACTTGCGCGAGGTTCCGGCGGTGGATCTGGTGTTGGTGTCCCACGCCCACTTCGACCACCTCCACAAGCGCAGCTTGCGGGTGCTCCAGGCGCGCCACGGGATCATCGTGCCGCGCGGGAGCGCCGACCTTGTTAGGAAGTTGGATTTCCCGCGGGTGTGGGAGATGCGGGTGTGGGACAGGCTGGAGATCGCGGAGATGGAGATCATCCACACGCCGAGCCACCACTGGGGAGCGCGGCTCATCCACGACACCCACCGCGACTATGGCGGGTATATCGTCAATGCCGGTGGGCGGAGTGTGTTCCACTGCGGCGACAGCGCCTATTTCGCCGGCTTCAAGGAGATCGGGAAGCGCTTTCCGGACATCGACATCGCGCTGATGCCGATTGGCGCGTACGAGGCGCCGAGCGGCCGCGACGTCCACCTGAATCCCGAGGAGGCCGTCCAGGCGTTCGCCGAGCTGGGTGCCAAGGTGATGATCCCGATGCACTACGGGACGTTCAACCTCGGCAACGAGCCGCTGGCCGAGCCGGTCGAGCGGCTGCTGATAGAAGCTGATAGGCTTGGCCTCAGCGACCGGGTGCTGATTCCCGAGGAGGGCACCGGCATCGAGTGGTAGGTTGATCCTATGGGAGCTGTTCGGCTAACCGAGCTCCAGCGAGTCGATGCAGTGGCGCGACCAGGTTTCGAGGTTGTCGTGGAGCGGGCCGTGTTTGAGGTCGGCGATTGACTGGAACGAGAGGTTGGCCAGGGCGTCCTCGGCGGCGGTGACCTGATTGGTGTCGAGTTCGAAGATGTGGACGATGCCGAGGTGGACCTGGCCGACCGGGTTGAGGTCGTCGTTGAGGATGGCGGCGACGCGCTGCGAGTAGTTGCCGGCGATGTTGAGTTCCTCGCGGATTTCGCGCTCGACGCCGTTCATGTAGGTTTTGTGGCCGAGGTGGTCGGTGTGGTTGTCGACCGGGTTGATGTGGCCGCCGATCCCAATGGACCCCTGGGCGTGGAGGCGCGCCTCGCCGCCCGACTTGCCGCGCGTGTAGTGGAGCAGGCGGTCGCCGTGGCGGAAGATCGCGTACGGAATGAGCTGCTTGTGGGTCGGGTCGAGCTCCGCGGCGGCGCGGTCCATGAAGAAGTTGTTGGCCGGGTCCAACAGGAACGGGAAATACCGTTCGGTGTCGGTGCAGATGCCGTTGAAGGCGCCGAGCGCGTCAAAGAGTGAGCGGCGGACAACGAGGACTTCTTCACCGGCGTATTTGGACATGGCGATGAGGTAGCCGAGGGGGGCGCGGGCGAGAAGCGGGAAAAGTTGGAAATGCCGCGGCGGCGGGATTTTCTCGGCAAACGGCGGCGGAGGTGCAATCAGCAGGGATGCAGGCGGGTGTTGACGCGAGCGTGATGGTGGCGGTGCTGGAGATGATGCCGTGGATTTGGATGGCGATCCTTGTGGTGCAGGTGGTGGCGAGCGGGTTGCTGTTAGGCGAGCGTGGTCCGGCGGGCTGGCTGATGTTGACCGGGAGTGTGGTGCTTGTTGGGGTCAATGTGTTCTCCAACGTGGCAACGCATCCTCCCGACGAGCTAGCCGGGATGACTCTGGATGTGCACGTGGCCATGAATGCAACAGGGATTCTCGGCGGAGCGCTTTTCGTGGTGGGGCTGTTGATGCTGGCGTTGCGGCGGCGGGCGGCTTCGCGGCGGGTCGCCGAGCTTGAGGCGATCCTTGAGGAGGTCCAGGGGCGCGGGTGAAGGGCCTGCACTAGCCACCGGGGTCATTCGGCAGCCGGCGGGGCAAGCGCCTCGGCGAGGGTGAGGCGGCGGGCGAAGTCGGCCCGGACAAACTCAATGAGGAAATCCGCCAGGCTGTGGCCAAGCTCGGCGAGGCTGGCGCTGGCCAGGCCGTTGGGATGCGCTGTTAGGATCCCGTGGGCGAAGATGTGGCGGATGGAGGCGGCCAGGGTGAGGACCGAGAAGTCATGGCCGTCGCGGAAGCGTTGGAGGTGGGTCTCGTGGACGGGCAAGAGCGACTGGCTAACAAGGAAGTCGCAGAGTTGTTGTTGGGGATCGAGAGAGCGGCAGGTGCGTGCCAGCGCGTGGATATGGCGGGGCGGGTAGTGGGCGAAAAGGGAGCGGAACGGCGGGCGGTCGTTGGCGAGTTCCGCATAGCGTTCAAAGGCCGACCAGCTGAAGAACACCCGGGTCAGGGCCGCGTAGCCGGCGGTCGTCTCGGCGGTGAAGCCATCCAGCGCGATGCCCTGGAACGAGGCGGCAAGGCGGAAGCGGTTGGCAAATCGATCGAAGTCGTACTTGTTGGTTCCGACGAATCCGAGGGCGCTGAGCTTGTCGCCCTGGGCCTTGACCAGCAGCCGCGCGCGGGAAAACCCCGGGAGCGCGGCGTCAAGGTGGGCGTAGTCGTCGGCCATTCGCGGACTGCGTGGTTGTTAGGTGCGTGGGCTAGACGCCGGCCTCGGCCTTGGAGACCTTGCGGGCCTCGGCGACGAAGTGGTTGCAGGCCTCCTGGCAGAGCAGCGGGATGGCGCGGGCCGGGTCGACGGCGGCGAGGACGCCGCGGAACCGGCTCGCCTCGCTGTCGTCGAGCGGGACGTCTGGGGAGATGGGCCAGAGGATATGTTTGACGCACTGGTTGGACGGGCCGCAGACGCGCTGGATGAGTTGTTGGGCGCCGGCGTCGCTGATGTTTTTGGCGAACCGGTACATGCCGGTCTGGCGGGCGAGCTTGGCGCGGAGTGGTTGGACATGGAGGCGGTCGTCCTGTTGGGCAAGCCAGAGGGCGACGGAGGCCGGGTAGAAGCCATCCAGAGCAGTTAGAAGCGCGTCGGCGTCTTCCAGCAGCATGAGCCATCCGCCGGCCAGGTTGAGCTGGCCCTTGGTGAAGCGGTAGCTGCCGTCGGCGGCGTAGGTCGAGAGGCGGCGGGCGGCATCCGGGTCGGTGACCCGCTCGAGGGGCGCGGCGGGGTCATCCACCCGCCCGAGGTCATCGAGATGGCAGAGGGCGAAGGGGGCATCCGGGCGGCCGGTGAGGATCCGGATTTGGCCGATGGTGTCGATGCCGCCGGCGACGGCCGCGGCGAGGCGCTGGGCTGAGGGTCTCATGGGTTAGAATTTGTTAGCCGATGGCCAGCGATGCCGGTTGGTGGAGGTGGTCGAAGGCGATGACTTGGTCGAGGATGACGTCGGCCATGAGCGGGTCGGTGCCGATGGAGGAGGAATAGAACAGGGTGCGGTCGCGGAGGTGATAGGGATTGCGGCGGAAGACATCGCGCTGGCTGGCGGCCTCGCCGGGCTCGCTCTCGATGCCTAGCAGCACCGGGATGTCCTGGAAGCTGTGGAGCCCGTCGGCGATGAAGAACGGGACGACGACGACGTTGGGGGTGGTCGAGAGTTTGTCCCAGTCGGCGATGAACGGGGCTTCCTCCATGTAGGCGTCGTGGACCGCGGCGTACGGGGCGATCGCGCCGATCTGTTCGGCCTGGTCGCGAACGGCCTTGGTGGAGTTCTGGTTCAGGCCGGTGCCGTGGCCGACGATGAAGAGGGTGGTTTGCTCCGGCGGGATGCCGGGGGCGACGTCGCGGGCGCGCCCGACGAGCAGGCCGGTCATCGACGGGTGGATGCCGACCGGATCGCAGTAGTGGAGGATTTTGCCGTCGCGGCGGGTGGTCGGGCCGGTGAGTTCGAACTCGCGGGGGATGACGTCCTGGGTGAAGTAGCCCTCGGAGATGAAGGCGGGGACGATGTAGACTTCCTCGGCGTCGATCATGTAGAGGGCCTCGCGCATCGACGGCTCCTCTTTCCAGAAGCAGGTGTGGACCTCGGCGAAGAGGGCGCGGCGGCGGATTGCGGCGGCGTGGTCGAAGTAGGGAGCCGAGGAGTCCGGGTTTTCGGTCGATCCATGGCCGACGATGAGCAGGGCGGCGCTGGGCTTGGGCGTCATGCGCCAAACAGTGGGCGCTGCGGGGGGATTGTCAATTGAAGGAGGGAGTCGAAGTGAAGGGGGAGTCGAAGGTCAAAGGTCTGAAAGTCAATCGAAGCGCGCGGCTGGGGCCGCGGGAGAGTGGGAGGGATCGGACGGATCCTCCGCTTCTCCGTTTCTTCATCCCGTGACCGGGCGATGAATGATTGACCGCGGAGAAGCGGAGGCAGCGGAGAGGCGCGGAGGACAGCCGGGTGTGAGGATTCGCTGGATTCGACCGGGACGACCGGCAGGCGTGCTGCCGGCCGGCTCCGGGCAGCGAACTTCCTCGGCGGCTTAGTTGGCGAGTTCGGCGACCTCGCTCTCGCTGAGGTTGCGGAACGAGATCCGGTAGCCCTGGTGGAGGGCGATGGCAAAAAACAGAAGGTCGATGGGCGAGCCGGATTCAATCATCACGTTGGGGACCTCGGCGAAATCGACCGTTTGGAGCGCCTCAAGGTAACCAATTCCAAGTCCTTCGCTCAGCAGGCCGACGATCACGAAGAAGTTCCCCAGCAGGCAGCCGGCGAGTGCGAGGATTGCGCCGGCGACTCCGAAGCGCTTCTCGATGCCCTTCCCTTGGCGCACCGCCAAGCCGACCATAACCCCGACCCCCACCGCCATCCAACCGATCTGGTAGTTGGTCGCCAGCGTGATTGCCGCCCAGCCAAGCGCCCCGGCGACCGCCGCGATCCCGCCGGCGATCAGCGCCTTCGGCATGCTCTGTTGGGCCCTCAGGCGGGCAACTGCCTGCGCCATTTTCTCCTGATCGACGGGCGCTTCTTCTAATCCGGTGGTGGTCATTCCCCAGTGAGTTACAGAAAACCCCGGGGGAGGCGAGACTCTTCTGTTAGACCGGCCGCCAGCGGAAACGTCAATGAGAAGCGAGGGATTGTGGCCTTTGGATCATTTCTAGCAATTTGGCGGATCGAGGCTCCTATTCAGGCCATGGCATGGCGAATTGATGACCAGGTGTTGCGCGGCGAGATCGACAACCGGACCGCGGGGCGGGTGGTGGGGAGGATTTGGCTGGCGGGGAAGGACGAGGCGGTGGTGCTGGACCTGAGGGGGAATCCGTGGCGGGATCTTGCCGGGCATCTGCTGAGGTTCAGCAACCCGGATGCGACGCCGGGGAGCGGGCCGCTGCTGGCCGCGGATCAGGTGGGCGTGGTCGGCGACATGACGGCATCGCGCAAAGCGAGGGTGCCGGATTGTTCGATGGAGGAGTTGCTGGAATTCTACGCCAGCAAGCAGCCGTTTCCCTGGCATTGGGGGAATGTCCTGTATCTGGAATGGTTTAGCGCGGCCAACGGGCGGGTGGTCATCGAGGCGGCGAACTATCAGCTAGAGTTGGACGCCGAGCCGTCCTGGAGCATGGCCGGGGAGGAGGAACTTGCTCAGCAGGAGGCGAATGCCGCGGCGCTGGCAAACTTCATGGCGCAGGCAGGCATGGCCGCGGCGCGGCGGGCGCTGGAACTTGAGGCCGAGGATGAGCCGCAGTCGGTGGAGGAGCTTCGCGCGGATGCGGAAGACGCGCGAATGAGGCTGTTGAACAACCGGGTGGCCGCGCGACTCGGCCGGGACGAGTTGGACATCGAGAAGTTCGACCGGATTTATGCCGAGGAGCGTGCCCGGCTGATGCGCGAACGCGGAGAGAAGGATCCGGTTCTCACGCCGGAGGAGATCGAGGAGCGGCGGCAATGGGTGGATGAGATGAATGCGATTGCCGAGGAGGCACTGGCCGATCTTGAAGCGGAAAAATGGCGCGGCACGGAGCTCGACGACGAGCCGCGCCACCCGCTGGTGGTCGAATGCAGCGATTTTTCCGTGGCACTGCATCACGAGATTGACGCCGCGGGCTGGTTGTCCGAAGACGCCCATGGGGAACATCCGCTGTGGGAAATTATAAGCGGCGCGAGCTGTGCCAGCGCCAAGCTCGCCGGCGCACTGGACGACGAATGGCCGCCGGACAGGCTGTTTGCCGGGGACGTTATTGTTCGTCTCAAGAAAGCGCGGGACTACCTGCGCGATGTGTTGCGCGGGCTTGAATCCGCTGAGGAGGAATCCCTCGCCACCCCGCAGTGGCGCCACCGGACACGGGTGAAGGCCGTCGATCTGCTGGCCCAAACCGAGGTCCTCCTGCGCGAGGCGCGAGCTGCCCTTGAGAAGGCCGAGGATGGCGATGAAACCGGAGGCTTCTAATCGGCGGCGGTACGCAAGCCGCTGCAACTGCGTCCGGCTTAAACCCCCACTTTCCTGCGCGAATCCGGTCGATCGAAGCGTAGAGGCTCGAAGATCTCCCATCCGGGAGTCGAAAGTCTGAAGGTCGAAGGTCCGGAACCGCGAGGTGGGGAAGCGGGTGCGTGAAGCGATTCAGGCCCTCGAAAATGGGGACTACGCCATCATCGATGAAACTCGGACCTTTCGAAGCTTTGAATCCCTGGGCGTCAACACAATGGAGGAAGTCCTGCAGCTGGCATTGGACTTCCTTGATGAAATCCACTGCCTCGGCGCGGAGAAATGCTTCTGTGGGATCGCTGGGAGAGTGGAGTTCTGCCAAAAGCGGGGCTTCGAGGATGTTCGGCTTCACGCCTACAGCTGGAATTCTCCGAGTATGAAGAAGGAAATGTATCTGAAATTTGGCGTCCGAAAGAAGGGCAAGACGCCAATTTTCAGCTATCAGCAGCTCAGTTGCCATCAATCCGAACCTCCAAGACGATGAGTTCTGAACGACCCAAACCTACCAAGCGAACGCTGGGTGCCTGGAAGTTATCGACGTCCTGTCCCGGTTGCGACCGCGCCGACACGATTTCCGTAGGCCTGCGTCCTTCCGTGCAGGTGATTCAAGGCACCGAAATTTCCTGCAGGGTGGAAAAGTGGCACTGTAGTGAGTGCGGCGCGGAGTGGATGTCTCCGGATCAGGCTACTGTCGCAGTGGCGATTGCGGTGCGCATCCTCCAAGAGCGGTCCGGATTGCTAACAGCCGATGCGTGCCGGGCTGGGCGACGTGCTCGTGGTTGGACCCAGAATGAGCTTGCCGCGGCTTCCGAGGTTGGGATTGCCACGATCAAGCGTTTGGAAAGTGGCGTTCATGTGATTGGAAAGCTCCACAGCAATGCTCTGAAAGGAGCCCTCCTGAGGCCTGCGGAGGCGCAACAACAGCCCGTGGTCGAGCCCTCCTGAGGTCGGCCGATTAAGACTCGTTCGCTGAGTGGATGCGCGAGGCGTAGAGTTCCGGTAGGTCAGGCAACAGGGATCCGCGAGGATAGCGAAGTAGCCCGTCAGGAAGAGGGACGGGCAAAGGGGGGAAGATGGTGGCTCGAGACGGATTCGAACCGCCGACACGCGGATTTTCAATCCACTGCTCTACCGACTGAGCTATCGAGCCATGACCGCCGAAGCGATGAGCGGTGAGATAGGGTGGGAGTGGCGGCTTGGCAAACAAAAATGTTGGCGGTGGGGGAGGAAATGTCTGGGGAGTGGTGGGACTGGTGGAGGAATCGGCGGATTTTGAGCAAGGCTGCGCGTAGATTGGCTTTCGGTTGACCGGTGGTGGGTGAGGGCATAGAGGCTGGGCAACAACCCGAGCGGAAACGATGGAACTGACGAAGACGGCCTACGGAACCTGGAGCGGTGGACGCTTCATGCATTTTGGTGAAACGCTTGATGAGGAGCGGTTTCGCGAGTGTTTCCGGGTCGCGTACGAGGCGGGGATCCGGACGTTCGTGACCTCGGACGTGTACGGGAACGGGCGGGCCGACGGGTTGCTGGGCGAGGCGTTGGCGGGGATCGACCGGTCGACGTATTGCCTGGTGGGTGCGCTGGGGCATGATTTCTACGAGGGCCAGCGGCAGGGGAGCCGTGGTTATCCACGGTTCACGGATCCGGAGTTGCGCGGGCCGGACGGCTACGAGGGGTTTTTGAAGATGGCCTGCGAGAAATCGCTGGAGCGCTGCGGGACGGATTATTTCGACCTGGTGATGCTGCACAATCCGGACGAGGCGGGGTATACCAGCGCGGCGGTGTGGGAGGCGATGGTCTCGCTGAAGACCAGCGGGATGAGCAAGATGCTCGGGATCGCGCCGGGGCCGGCCAACGGGTTCACCCTGGACCTGGTCCACGCGTTTGAGAACTTTGGCGAGCACATCGACTGGGCAATGTTGATCCTCAGCCCGCTGGAGCCGTGGCCGGTCGGCTTGTCGCTGCCCGCGGCGGCGCAACACGGGGTGAAGGTGATGACCCGGGTGGTCGACCACGGCGGGGTGTTCCATGACGATCTGAAGCCGGGCCACGTGTTCCGTCCGGGCGACCACCGGGCGTACCGGCCGGCCGGGTGGGTCGAGCACGGGCTTGAGCGGACCGCGAAGATGCGTCCGATTGCCGAGAAGCACGGGTTGACGATGCTTCAGTTGGCGTCGATCTGGAACCTCTCGCAGCCGGCGGTCGAGTGCGTCGTCCCGACCTTCGTCCAAGAGGCGGGCGAGGGGGCCAAGCCGATCGAGGAAAAGATCCGCGATCTGGCGGCGCTGCCCGACGTGCGCCTGAGCGCCGAGGAAGTCGAGACGATCCGGGCGATTGGCGACAACACCGGGTGCATGATGCTCAAGGGGGCAAGCAAGCGCCACGAAACCAGCGAGCGGCCCGACGAGTGGCCGATGCGCCCGGAGTTGCTCGAACTAGCCGGCCGTTACGAGCTGGGTGGCGAGTGGTGACCGGTTTCGGCGCCCTCACAGGCTTCGGCGCCCTCACAGGCTTCGGCGCCTTGGTTGGCCGCGGTTCCTTGACGCGCGGATGGGAATCCGGCAGGCTCGGCGTGCCCCTGTCATGAAGTGCCCGCGATGTGTCCAGCGCATTCACCGCAGCGCGGTGAGCTGCCCGCATTGCGGGTTCGAGCTGGCGGACGCGGACGCGCAGTTTGGCGGCGGCGAGGTGCGGCTCGAGTGCCTCAGCGACCACGCCGGGGTCCTGAAGCGTGCCGAGCGCGAGCGGGCGGAGATTTTGTTGGACCGGTTTCGCGGGCGCTTTCCGCAGTTGTTCTTGGCGGTCCACACCGGGGTGCTGGCGGAGCTTGCGAGTTTGCGCCAGTTTGGGTTTTGGCTGTTGAACCGTGGGGCGTTCGAGGACCTCGGAGTCGACCGGCCCAACGAGGGCGGGATCCTGCTGGTCATCGACCCGGAGGCGAAGGTCGCCGGTTTGACCTTCGGTTACCTGCTTGAGCCGTTCATCGATGAGGAGGACACCTTCGAGGTGTTGTCTGCGGCGCACCCGTTTCTGTTGCAGGGCCAGTATTTGAAGGCGCTGCGGGTGATCGAGAAGCGCCTGAGCCGGCTGTTGTGCAAGCGGTCGCGGCAGGCGCGGCGCGACCCTGAGCGGTTCGAGCGCAAGGTGGCGGCGCCGCGCCAGCCCGGCGGGTTGCCGCAGCTGCGCCCCGTGCCGCAGGAACAACCACAGCCCGAGGAGGTGGTGAAATGAGAGTCCGGCTCGGGGTGGCGCTCATGGTTGCGGGGGTCGGGTTGCTTGGCGCGGCGCCGGCCCCGGTCCCGGACTTGCCGGTCTGGTCGGACGAGGACCGGGAGGCGCTCAGAAACGGTGGCCTGCTCAGCGGCGCCACCTTGTTTGAGCGGCTCGTCGAGGAGGGCGTCGACCCGGACGCGCCGCTCGGTCTCGACCCGATCGAGACGCTGCGGGTCGCCGAGCCGACCAGCAATCCGGTCACCATCGCCGATGAATTTCTTGGTGCGTATTTCGACCAGCGGCCGGCGGAGTTCCTCGTCGACCCGCAAAGCCTGCTGACCCGCCAGGAGTTTGCCGACCAACTCGGGTTTCTCGACTACCATGCGGGCGACTCCGTCATCGACCTGTTCATTTACGTGTTCGACAAGGAGCAGGAAATCCCCGGCGAGGTCCGCGCCGAGGAGTTGCCGGAGCGCTTGTTCGGCACCGGCCGGCCGACGGCGATCCTCTACTATTACCTCGGTGCGCCGGGGCGGGCGAAGTTGTTCCTTACCCCCGAGGTTGTCGCGGTCGTCCCCGCCGCCGAGCAGCACCTCGGCATCCAAAGTTGCGTCGAGGCCGCTCTCGACAAGGCCAACCCGGTCGACCAACTCGCCGACTTCGCCGTCCAGATGTCCATCCGTCTCTACTGGATGGAGCAACTCGTCGCTCCTGGGCGGATCCCGGGCGAGCCGCTCGTCGCCATGAAACCGCGCACCGCTGCGGCCGCCGAGCCGCGGGGCAGCGCGCTGCTCCAGTGGGTCACGCCGTGGCTCGCGCCGGGCGGCTTGCTCGCGGCGCTGGTTTTGCTGGTTGCCGGATTGCGTTGGTGGATCGGCGCGCGCCGGAGCTACCGGCTGCCGGAGTTTGACCACGCCGGGCGGCTCGGTGGTGAGCACGCCGCCGGGATCGGCGCGATCATCAGTTTCACCAGCACGGGAGTGCCGCCGACCGTGCAACGCCACCAGATGCCCGACTACCTGCGGCGGACCTGAGCCAGGACCAACCATGACCGACTGGGAACAGCACTATCAACAAAGGGAAACCCCGTGGGACAAGGGCGCGGCCTCCCCGGTATTGGAGGCGATCCTCGCCGCCGACGACCCGCTGCTCTGGGGCAGCGGGCCGGTGGTCGTCCCCGGCTGCGGAACCGGGCACGATGTTCGCGCATTGGCGCGGGAGACCGGACTGGAGGTCATCGGGGTCGACGTCGCGCCGACGGCGGTGCGGCTGGCGGCGGAGGTGCCGCGGGCGGGCATGGAGCGTTTTCTGGTGGGGGATTTTCTCGCTGAGTCATGGCCGCCGCCTGACCTTGAGGCGACGGCGATTTGGGAGCACACGTGTTTTTGTGCGATTCCGCGCGACCGGCGGGATGCCTACGTGCGGGCGGCGGCGCGCACGCTGGATGTCGGCGGGCGGGTCATTGGAGTGTTTTTCCTGACGCCGTGGGACCCCGGCGAGGATCCGCTCCAGGGACCGCCATTTGCCGCGACCCGGGAGGAAATCATCAGCCGCTTCGAGCCATGGTTCGACCTTGAACACGAGTGGGTCCCGCAGGTCGGCTTCGCTGGCCGGGTCGGGCGCGAGTGGGGCGCGATTTTCGCACGTGCAGGCGGCTGTAATCCGTGGTAACCGTGTCCCGCCACCCCGCAATTTCTGGAAGATCTGGCGCTGAGCCAGCGTTGTCACCGTCCCAGTCATGAAAGTCACCGCCCGTGCAATGAGAATCTCCTCACCGTGGATCCTGGCCATGGCCAGCTTGGCCGTCACCGGAGTGGCTGGTGCTCAGGGTCGCCCGTATTTCAACGACAAGCCGGTTCCGGAAAACCGGCATGACCTCGAGCAGATCCAGGAGGCGCTGGTCAAGGCGCTGCCGGGTGCGCGGAATGCGACGGTGTGCATTGACCTTGGCGAAGGATCCGGCAGCGGGGTGATCGTTTCCTCGGAAGGACTGGTGCTGACCGCGGCCCACGTCAGCGGCGCCATTGGCAAGGAGGTCACGGTGATCATGGAGGATGGCCGCCGGCTCAAGGCCAAGACCCTCGGGCTCAATGCCGAGGTCGATGCGGCGATGCTCCAGATCACCGAGGAAGGGCCGTTTCCATTTGTTGAATTCGACAAGGACAGCCCGCCGCGGCTGGGTGACTGGTTGTTCTCGCTTGGCCACTCGGGCGGATTTGACAAGGAGCGCGGGTCGGTCGTCCGGCTCGGGCGCTTCGTGTGGATGACTGAGACGACGTTTCAGTCTGACTGCAAGCTCATTGGTGGCGACTCGGGCGGGCCGTTGTTTGACCTCAACGGGCGGCTCGTCGGGATCCACTCGCGGGTCGGCGAGAACCTCGACCAGAGCATGCACGTGCCGATCAAAGAGTTTATCACCCACTGGGACGGGATGCTGGCCGGGAAGTTCATTGGTGAGGGGCCGTTTGCGCAGGCGCCGGTCAAGGGGCGCGGGTTTCTCGGGATGGGCAGCGAGCCAAGCAGCGATGGCAAGCCGGGGCTGCGGGTGACCAAGCTCTTCAAGGATGGCAGTGCTGAGAAGGCCGGCATCAAGCTGGACGACGTGTTGCTCAAACTCAATGGCGAGCCGCTCGCCGACAAGGCCAAGCTGTCTTCCCTGGTGTATGAGCTATTCCCCGGCGACAAGCTGGTATTCATCGTGCTGCGTGACGGCAAGGAAGAGGAGATCACGGTAACCCTTGGTGAAAAGTAGCCCCATGAAAAATCAACTGCTTGTGCTGGCGTGCGTCGCCGGGATGCTGCCGCTCACCGGAACGGCTGCGGAGAATATCGAGAGCGCGCTGCGCACCAACGGGGTCGAGACGCTCAATGCGTTTGAGCCGGTGCGCGAGGTGCTCCAGACCAGCAGCGCGGTCATTTCCAAGGACCGGCTGCAACTTGCGTACGGGATGGTGGTTTCCGCCGACGGGCTGATCTTGACGAAAGCCTCCGAGATTGACGGGAAGACCGGACTCTCGATGCGGATTGGCGAGGAGTCCTACGACAGCGTCGAGGTGCTCGCCGTGGATCCGGCGTGGGATGTTGCGCTCCTGAAGGTGAAGGCTGAGGGGCTCGTCCCGGTGCGCTGGGCCAAGACCAGCAGCATCGGCCAGGGGACCTGGGTGGTGGCCAACGGGGCGACCAGCCGGCAACGCCGCCGCGCGATGGTCGGGATCATCAGCGCCAACCCGCGGGAAATTTCCGGTGCCCCTGCGGTGGTGCTCGGCGTGAGCTTGGGGACCGAGGAGAACGACTTGCGCATCGAGGAGGTAGCCAAGGAAGGCGGCGCCGCCGAGGCCGGTCTGAAGAAGGGCGACGTGCTGGTGACATTTGGCGAAGTGAAGCTCGAAAATCGCGAGCAGCTGCTCGAGTTGCTCAAGGCGCGCAGCCCTGGCGAGCGGGTCGAGTTCACCTACAAGCGCAACGGGAAGGTGCAGAAGGGCGAGATCGTCTTGGCCGCGCGCGACGCGGTGGTCGCCGAGCCAATGAGCCGCAACGACCAGATGAGCGGGATGATTTCCAAGCGGCGCAGCAGTTTCAAGCGGGTCATCCAGCACGACATTCCGGGCAATACCGAGAGCGTCGGCGGACCGCTGCTCAATCTTGATGGCGAATGCCTTGGGATGAACATCGCGCGCGCCAACCGGGTTGAAAGCTTTGCCATCCCGCTTGAGGAGCTGCAGGAGATCATTCAGCGGCTCGGGGCTCCGAAACAGCCGTAGCCGGTAGCAGCGGGGGATGGCAGCGGGGGTGCGCGGCTAGCGGGCGCGCTCGCGGTGGGCCTTGAAGATCGCCAGGGTGCGGTCGCGCTCGCGGTGGTGGTCGATGATCGGGAGCGGGTAGCCGGGCGCCAGCGGGCGGCCGTCGGCGGGTGGCGCGGTGAATTTTTTCGCCTCGACGGCGGCGAGCTCTGGGATCCACCGGCGGATGTAGGTCCCATGGGGATCAAAGCGGGCGGTTTGCAGCCACGGGTTCTGGATCCGGAAATATGGAGCGGCGTCGGCGCCGGTGCCCGCGCTCCATTGCCAGCCGCCATTGTTGGAGGAGATCTCGCCATCGATGAGGTGGCGCATGAAGAAGCTCTCGCCGAGGCGCCAGTCGATGTGGAGGTCCTTGGTAAGAAACATCGCGGTGATCATGCGCGCGCGGTTGTGCATGAAGCCGGTGGCCAGCAGCTGGCGGATGGCGGCATCGATGATCGGAAACCCGGTGCGCCCGGACTTCCATGCCTCGAAAGCATCGCCGGGCTCGTCCCACGGCAGCCCGCGGAACTCCGGGTTGAACTCAAGTTCCAACACGTCCGGGAAGCGGGCCAGGATCTGCATGTAGAACTCCCGCCACGCGAGTTCCTTTTGGAAGACGAGCGCATTCGCCGCGGCGGATCCGCCGGTGGCCATGACCGCGGCCGCGGCGGCAAACACGCTGCGGATCGAAACCGTGCCGAAGCGCAAGTCCTGGGATAACCGCGAGGTCCCCGGCTCGCCGAGCAGGTCGCGCCGCTCATGGTAGCGCGGGATGCAGTCGCTGACGGCTGCTTTCAACCGGAGGCGCGCAGCCCGCTCGCCTGCCTCGACCGGCACGGTGGCGTCGGCGACCAGTCCCCAGGTCGCGAGGGTTGGCACTGGAAGCGACGGGATCGCCGTGGGGCTGTTCAAGTGGGCGGGCTTTCCAAGCGGCGGCCGCTTCGGCAGCGCGAGCCACGCCTTCCCATACGGGGTAAACACCCGAAATGGCTCGCCTTTCTGGGTGAGCACTTCGGCGGGCGTGTGCATCGTTACATCGTCAAATCCGTGGCAGCCGATCCCGAGGTCCGCGCACAGCGCGGCAATCTCGCGCTCAATCGCTTGGCCAAACGGATCCGGATCGCGGTTGAAATAGATCGCCTCCGCGCCAGTCTCGGTGACGAGGGCGCGCAGCGCCATCTCCGCCGACCCCTGCCGGAACACCAACTGCCCGCCAATCGTCTTCAGGTTCTCGGCTAGCGATGCCAAACAATCTGCCAGAAACTGCTGGCGCCCCGGACCGGTCCACTGGTGGCCACCCTGCCAGCCGCTCACCACATAGACTGGCACCACCGCGCCAGCCTCGTTGGACGCGGCGTGCAGCGCAGTGTTGTCAAGCAGCCGCAAGTCGCGGCGAAACCAATGGATGGCAACCTGGTAGCGCATGCCCTCTACCAAACCCGCCATCCCGCCGATGGCAAGATGGGAGCGGCGGTCGATCAAACATTCGCCACAGCGGCTCCAGGTAGCGAAGCTCGTGAAAGCTTCGGCGGGGAAGGCGGGAGGTCGCTGGCGGGTCCGAATGCTCTGGCGGCAGGTCGATCACCCCGCCGAACTTTTCACAAAGTTCGCTGCCATGAGCATGCGGTTAGGGAGGCGGCGGGATTTGCTGGGGCGGTGGGGGAGGCGGCGGGGGCGGTGGTGGGTGGAGTTAGACGTCCTCGAGGAGCTTCTCGGCCTTGCGGACCGTCGACTGGGAGAGCTTGCCGTTGACGCGGCGGGAATTGTCGAGGATCTCCTTGAGTTGGGCGAGGGTCCGCTCGGCGGTTTCGAGTGACTTGCGCCCGCCGCCGTATTTTTTGTCGGAGAAGTACTTGGTGAAGGTGGTGCCGGCCCGGCTCACGCACAGGCGCCATCCTTGGAAGGCGGTGGTCTCATAGGTGAAGCGAGTGAGATTTTTTTTGGATTTCATGGGAAATTCCTGGTTGGGGATGATCCATATCGTGGATGAAGAGCGAATGGTGAGTCCTGTGGGGCGGGAGGTGAGTCCCGCGGCTGGGACGCGTATCGCGTGGACGAGAGAGATTGGGATTTTTACACACAACAGTATCGTGGCGACCCAACATAATTCCAACGGTTTTTCCGGATCGGGAGTGTTAGCCCTGGAACCGGTGCTGGGAGCGGGGTTCAAGGTTTGAGCGCAGCGGCGGGAAGAATTCGTTGAAAAAGGGGTTGCAATCGCAGGGGGGGTCGCCTTAAGTGCCGCCCCGCGAGCCCCGAAGCCGCCGTAGGTCCTCTGGGCGCCCCGACCGCGGGGACCGCCGCACTCGCCAGAGGGAAACCCGGTAATTAGAAGAAACATGTCGACCAAACTGTCCCGGTTCGAGATTCCGAACCGCCTCGTCAAGAACGAAGAAACCGCCACGGAACGCTACGCCCAGTTTGTGGCGGAACCGTTTGAGCGTGGGTATGGCCACACGATTGGCAACTCGCTGCGGCGGGTGCTGCTCTCGTCGCTGGAAGGAGCCGCCATCACCTCGGTGAGGATCGCCGGCGTGCAGCACGAGTTTTCGAGCCTGCCGGGAGTCGTCGAGGACGTCACCGACATCGTGCTCAACCTGAAGAAGGTGAAGTTCCGGCACCACGACAAGGAGCCGCGGGTGTTGACGATCAAGGTCGACAAGGAAGGGGTGATCACCGCGGGTGACATTCAGGACGACAACATTTACGAAGTCATCAACAAGGACCAGGTGATCTGCACCTTGGACAAGAAGGTGAAGTTCGACTGCGAGTTTGAAGTGCGGGTTGGCCGCGGGTTTTCGACGGGTGACGAGAACAAGCGCAAGGACCAGCCGATCGGGGTGATTGCGATTGACTCGATCTTCTCGCCGGTGACCCGGGTGAAGTACGCGGTGGACAGCACCCGGGTGGGTCAGATGACCGACTACGACAAGCTGATCCTCGACGTTTGGACCGACGGACGGCTTGAGCCGCATGAGGCGCTGTTGCAGGCCTCGGCGATTTTGCGCCACCACCTTGACGTGTTTGTCCAGTATGACGACAAGGCGATCGAGTTTGAAGAGGCACCCGCCGAGCAGAGCGAGGAGAACGCCGCGCTGAAGAAGCTTTTGAACATGAGCGTCAACGAGATCGAGCTATCGGTCCGGGCCGCCAACTGTCTCAACAACGCCAACATCACCTCGGTGGGCCAGTTGGCGATGAAGAGCGAGGCGGAGATGCTCAAGTACCGCAACTTCGGCAAGAAGTCGCTTAACGAGATCAAGGACAAGCTCCAGGAGCTTGGCTTGGGACTCGGGATGACCCTCGATCCATCCCTTCTGACCGGTCCGGTGGCGAGCCTGCGGGCGCCGCGCCTCGGGGTGGAAGAAGAAACGCCGGTCGGCCTTGCCGACCTGATCGCCCAGAACCTCGACGAATAATCCACACACCTTAGAAAGGGACCGACCCGATGAGACACCGACGCAAAACCGTCAAACTCCAGCGCACGGCTGACCACCGCCGCTCCCTGCTTGCGAACCTCGCATGCAGCCTGATTGAGCATGGTCGCATTAAAACGACCGTGGCGAAAGCCAAGGCGCTGCGCCCCGTGGCGGAGAAGATGGTGACCCTAGGCAAGCGTGGAGACCTCCACGCGCGCCGCCAGGCACTGTCATTCCTGCGCCAGAAGGAGCAGGTCAAGAAGCTCTTCGCCGAAGTGGCGCCGGCCTCGGCCACCCGTCCGGGTGGTTATTGCCGGATCACGAAGCTCGGCGCGCGGCCGAGCGACTCGGCGCCGATGGCCTACATCGAGTGGGTTGACCGTGCGGCGATGGCGGTGGAGGCCGACGAGGCCGTGGCCGCCGAGTAGCGCGAGCAGAAGCGATTCAGAGCGCGCCGCCGTGGGAACCCCGCGGGGCGCGCTTTTTTTTGGCGGAGTGGTATTTCCCGGGGGATCCGGGGTTTTCAGGGTTGGCAACCGGCGGGGCAGACCTAGCATCGCCGCATGCCGATTGAGGAGTTTGCCAACAGCTATGTGTGTGACCTGGTTGCCTATGAGCCCGGGAAGCCAATCGAGGAGACCGCCCGCGAGCTCGGGCTGCGTGCCGAGGACATCGTGAAGTTGGCGTCCAACGAGAACCCGTTAGGTCCGTCGCCGCGCGCGCAGGTGGCGATGGCCGCGGCGCTGGGGCAGGCGCACATCTATCCGGACGGCGGCGGCTGGGCGCTGCGCAGCGCGATTGCCAAGCAGCTTGACCTCGGGTTGGACAACGTGGTGCTGGGAAACGGGTCCAACGAGATCATCGAACTGTTGTGCCACGCGTTCCTTGACCGGGACGCGAGCCTGATTGCCGCGGAGCACGCGTTTGTCGTCTACAAGCTGATGGCGACGTTGTTTGGGGCGGAGTACATCGAGGTCGCCGACCCGGGGTTTGTCCACGACTTGGTGGGGATGGCTGCGGCGATCAAGCCGAGCACGCGGCTGGTGTTTGTCGCCAATCCAAACAACCCGACCGGGACGATGGTCGGGCAAGCGGCGCTCGACCGGTTCATGGACCAGCTTCCGGAGCATGTCGTGGCGGTCTTCGACGAGGCGTACCACGAGTTTCTCGACGCGGCGCCCGACACGCTCAAATACGTCCGCGAGGGGCGCAACGTGTGCGTGCTGCGGACCTGCTCGAAGATCCACGGGCTGGCGGCGCTGCGGATCGGCTACGGGCTGGCACCGAAGGGGATCGCCGGGATCCTCCAGAAGGCGCGCCAGCCATTCAACACCAACGCAATCGCCCAGGCCGGCGCGCTCGCCGCGCTGGCCGACGCCGAGCACATCCGGCGGACCCGGGAGGTCAACGCGGCAGGCCTGAAGTTTTACGCGCAGGCGTTCGCCGAGCGCGGGCTCGAGTTTGTCCCGAGCGTGGCCAACTTTGTCTTGGTCAAAGTGGGGGCTGGCGACGCGGTGTTCCGCGAGATGCTCAAGCACGGCGTCATCATCCGCGCCATGAGCAGCTACAAGCTCCCCGACTGGGTCCGCATCTCGGTCGGCACCCAGGCCCAGAACCACCGCTGCATCGAGGTTCTCGACCTGGTGATGAGCGCGGCCGCGCCAGCGTGTTAGATCGAGGGCGGGTTTGACAATTTGGCCGGATTAAGCTTTAACTGTTGGAGTTGCTACCTCCCGGCAAAGTCCTCGATATGGAAGATCCTTCAGACCAGCGTCACTTTCATTGCGACCATTGCAACGGCCGGATCGCCATTCCCTATGATCTTCCGGTAACGATCGCGCCGTGTCCGCACTGTCAGTTGGTGATCACCTCGCCGCCGCCGCCGCAGGTGCCGGGGAGTGTCGCGGCGCCGACGCCGCGGCCGAAGCCGGTGCTCAGTGAGAACTCCGGGTGGGTCAAGGCATGGTCGCCGCCGGTGGGGCAGAATTCCGGGCGGGTGGCCGCCTTGGCGCCGCTGGGGCAGAATTCCGGGCGGGTGGTAACCGCCTCGCCGCTGGGGCAGAGTGGTGACAAGCGGATGGCGGTGCCGGGGCCGATGACGACGGGAGCGCGGGCGATTCCGCCGGTGCAAGTGCAACCGGCGGCACCGGGAGTTGCGACCCCGCTCAATGAGGGGCGGGTGGCCGCTCCGAGCCCGCTGAACCAATCACGGGTGGCGCCGGTGGGCGCGCGCGGCGCCGGAGACAACCGGGTGACCGCCTCGTCGCCAAGCGCGGTGGTGGACGAAGTGTCGGCGGCACCGGCGGCGGTAGCCAATCGAGCCGCACCGGTCGCCGTGGCGGTGAGCGAGGGAGACACGGCGAAGGTGAAGCTCAATCCGATTTCGCTGTGGCTGGCCACCGCGAAGGTGAAGCTCATCGCGCCAAAAAAGGGAGCGGTTGAGGAGGCGGCGCCGATGAGCGAGTCGGAGCGGATCCAGTCGTCGGCCCTGCCGGCGCACGTGGGGCCGAGCATCGCGATGCGGGGAGCGGCCCAAGAAGTCGAGCCGCGGGCGACCAAGCTCGGGCAGGACACGATGTTGGTGCGGGCTCGCCTTGAACGGTTTAACCTGGTGCCTGTCAAGAAGGCAACCGAGGGGGTCAACGAGATGCCGGAGGCTGAGAAATCCGCACCTGCGACGGCCGCCGTTGCCGTTGAGCCGCAGGCCAAGCCGAAGAGCCGCAAGCGGCTGCTGATGGTTGCGGCGGTCGTCCCGGTGGTCCTCGCCGCGGGTGGGTTTGGATATTTAAGCTACCAGGAGTCCCAGGAGCCGCTCGACCTGAAGATCCCTAAGCCGACCGCCGCGCAGGAACGCAAGGCGCGCGACAAGCGCGCGCCGGAGGAGACGTTCATTGCCAGCGGTTGGAAGGATGCGGCCATGACCACGCTGGGAGGTTTCCTCGCGGCGCCCACCGTGGAGGGGAAGATTCCGCTGGTGGTCCCGGAGAGCAAAATCGCCGAGCGGATGGACACTTTCTATCTGGAGACCGGGGTGGCTGAAGAGGCGGTGCCGGTTGATGGATTCAGGGCGGTTGAGCTCACTGAAAAGGACCGGCGCCGGGGGATTTTCCTGATGGTCTTCAACCAACCGGCCGCCGAGGGCGATCAACCGGCCGATCCGGTCCGGGTGCTGGCGTTTTTCAAGCGAGCCGACGACAAGCTGCTGCTCGACTGGGATACCTTCATCCAGACGCGGCACAAGATGTTCAAGCGCTTTGTTGATGCGCGCGAGCTTGGTGAGCTGGCGACGTTCCGGGTGATGATCGGGCCGGTGAAGGAGGATGGCGCGGCCACTGCGGGTGTCCAGAAGGTGGAGGTGTGGGATCCGGCCTACCCTGAGATTCGGGCGGTGGCTGAAGTGGCGAGCGATTCGGTGCTCGGCAAGGAGCTTGCGATGCGGCCGCTGAGCGACGCCGGGCGGAGTGCCACGCTTGAGCTCGGTTGGGACGACGAGAAGGCGCCGCACCTGCGGGTGAGCGAGTTTATCTGCTGGGAATTTGCCGGATTGGGGAGCCAACCGCTTGGTCCGGGTCGCTGAGATGACCAGCGGTGCATGGATTGCGGATACGATTGCCGCGATTGCCAGCCCGCTGGGGATGGGCGCGGTGGCGGTGGTCCGGGTTTCGGGGCCTGAGGCGGTGGCGGCCGTTGACCGGCTCAGCGGCGGGGTCGCCGGGCGCGCTGCGGACCGGCGCGCGGTGCTGGCGAAGTTGCGCGATGCGCGCGGCGAGCTGCTCGACGAGGTGTTGCTGACGGTGTTCCGTGCGCCGCGAAGTTTCACCGGCGAGGAGGTGGTCGAGATCGGCTGCCACGGCGGGGTGCTGGTGACGCGCAAGGTGCTTGGGGCACTGCTGGAAGCCGGGGCGCGGCATGCGCAGCCTGGGGAGTTCAGCCAGCGGGCGTTTTTCAACCGGCGCATCGACCTGACCCAGGCCGAGGCGGTCATGGACTTGATTGGCGCACAGACCGAGCTGGCGCTGCGCGCCGCCCATGAGCAACGCGAGGGCAGGCTCGGCAGGCGCACCGAGGAGTTGCGCGCCGAGTTGCTCGGGATCGTCGCACATTTGGAGGCGTATATTGATTTTCCGGATGAGGACATCGACCCGGACACCGGCGCGGCGATGTTGGCGCGGATTGACGCGCTGGCCGGCGAGGTCCGGCGGCTGCTGGCGACCGCGGACCAGGGGCGGGTCCTGCGCGAAGGGGTGCGGACCGTGATCTACGGCCGGCCGAATGTCGGCAAGTCGAGCTTGCTCAACGTGCTGCTCGGCTACGAGCGGGCGATCGTGAGTGCCACGGCGGGGACGACCCGTGACACCCTTGAAGAAGTTGTCAACGTGGCCGGGATTCCGCTCCGGTTGGTTGATACGGCGGGGATCCGCGAGAGCGGCGACGCGCTCGAGCAGGAAGGGATCCGGCGGGCCGCCGAACAACTTGGCCGAGCCGACCTGGTCCTTGAGGTCGTCGATGGCAGCGGGCCGCGGGGGGAGCTTCTCGGCGACCCGATGCCACGGCGCAGGATCCTGATTCTCAACAAGGCCGACCTTGGCCTCGATCCCTCCTGGGAAGGAAGCGGCGGGTTGGAGTTTTCCTGTCTGGAGGAATCCGGCACCGCGGCGCTTGCCGCTCGGATCCGCGACGCCCTCGAGTTTGGCGGCGCCGATTGGGGTGACCACTCGGTCGCCATCAACGCCCGCCACCAGGACTGCCTGCGCCGCGCACTCACCGCCATCGAGGCCGGCCGGTCGCAGCTCGCCGGCGGCCATAGCCCGGAGTTCGTCGCCGCGGAGTTGCGCGACGCCCTCGAGGCGGTCGGCGAGATCGCCGGGCGGGTCGATGCCGACGAGATTCTCGGGGAAATTTTCGCCCGGTTTTGCATCGGTAAATGACTGGTGGATAGTCAAGCGTGCTGGCTTACCCGGACTTCTGCTAACTAAGGATAGGATTGATTTTTCCCGGAACTCTGTGACCTTCCCCGGTAATGGCAGCAAACTACATGGTCGGGCTAGCGGGGGTATTGCTGGTGCTCACGCCGCTGGCGCTCGGCGATGGCGCGGCTGGCCAGGCCGACGGTGCGCTGCCGGCCGGCCAGGGGGAGGTGCTTTTTGGCGGGCCTGCGGAGTGGATTGAAGCACTTGGCAGCGAGTCGTTTGAGACGCGTGAGGCGGCCTCGCAGGCGCTCTGGCGGCGGGGTGGGGAGGTTCTTGCCGAGCTCCAGGAGGCGGCGAAGTCAAGCGACCCTGAGGTGGTGTTCCGGGCGCGGGATTTGATCGAGAAAATCGAGCTCGGTGTCGGCCCGGAAACCTCCGAGGACGTCCGCAAGCTGGTCGAGGAATACCAGGTGAGCGACGGGCAGAAGAAGCTCGCGCTCGTCGGCCGGTTGTTGCGCGAGAAGGCCTACAAGCAGGTGCTGCGCCTGTATGCGCTGGAGAAGGACCCGGAGGCGCGGGAGTCGCTCCTCGGGGTGGTCAGGGAAGTGGCGCCGGCTGCGGCGCGCCAAGCGATCTTGGCCGGGCAGATGGACGAGGCGCGATCGTTGCTGGAGATGGCGCCGGCCGACGACCGCGGGTTGGCCAGCCTTGCGGCCTTTCACCGGGCGCGCGGGACGCTTGGCGAGGAACTCAAGCGCGCCGCGGCGGTGCCGGGCGCCGCTGGCCAGCAGTGGCGGCTGGCGCTTCACCGCGCTGCGGGCGACCTCGACGCGGCGATGGTCGAAGCCCTTGCGCTTGGCCGCACTGAGACGGTCGCCGGGCTGCGGCTGCTCCAGGGTGACCCGGTCCCGTGGCTTGAGCTGCAGACCAAGGGGGATGACGTCTCGGTATTCCAACACTTGTATGTGGAGGGCGCGGTCCAGCGCTGGCGGACCAACAAGGTCGAGCCGCGGGTGCTCGATGAGCTGAGCCGCGCGGCGCGGCGGAGTGACGAGGAGCAGTTTTTTGGCGTCAATGGGATGTTCGCCCTCGGGGAGGTTGCGCGCGGCGAGGGGTTGTTGGCCCTCGGCGAGCCGGAACTGCGCTTCACCTACCTCGACCTGGCTGAGCGCACCGACGAGGCACTGGCAGTTTTCGGCTTGGATCCAGCGGCGGCCGACTACCCCGGCTGGGCGGCGAAGAAGGTGGCAGCGATGCCCGCCGAGGACCCCGACGGGGTTACTGCACAGGTGCTTACCTTGGCTGAGTTTCTCCACCGGCGCGGCGACCGGGCGAACTTCCGCGCGGTGCTTGAGCCGTTGTTGAAATTTCAGCGCGGCCAGGACGAGGCAGACAACCTGTTAGCCACTTTTGCGGTGTTGCATGCCAACGGGGTGTTCCTTGCACTGCTTAGCGACCTTGAGGCGTATACCGCGGCCGCTCCCAACGCCCATGAAAGCGCCATCCGCTGGGCGGAGCTCGTCGAGTTATTCTACGGTGAGGAGCCGGTGGTCATGCGCTGGTGGGAATATCTCGGCCGCGGGGACGACCCGCTTGTGCCGCGTGACCGGTTGCGGGTGCTTGAGGCGTTGTTTGGCGGCGACGAGGAGCCGCAGCTGGCGGGTCCATGGGTCGAGCGGCGCTTGAAGGACGCCCTAGCCGCCACCGGGGCCGAGCGGGTGTCCGCTCTTGAAATGCTCATGCGGGTCACCTGCCCGGCTGGCGGGCGGAGTGATCGGGTTGACCTTGGAGTTGGGCTGCAGGTCATGGAGGAGCTCAACAAGGTCGGGTTGCTTGAGGATTACGCCAAACTTTACCTTCACCTGCTTACGGTTGCGGATCGCTGGGAGGACGCCGGGAAGTATTGCCGCACGCTCATGGACGCCCAACCAGCCCGGCTTGATCTTGGCCAGGAGCTTGCCATGGCGCTGCGCAAGACCGGTGCGCGCAAGGAGAGCGATGAATGGCTGCGCCGGTCCGAGTTGCTGGCCTTTGGCCACCCCACCTTGCTGCTCAGTCTGGCGTCCACCCATCAGAACGCCGGCGATTACGAGGGCGCGTCCGGGTACTTGCGCCAGATCCTCATTGAGAACGACCCGGGCACCCCGGCGTGGATGCAGGCGATCATCGGCATCACCTTTGATCTGGCGATGCCGCAGGTTTCCGGGCTTGCCGAGTATGCCGTGTCGCGGCGCGAGTGGGCGCTGGCGGCGGCCCTCCACGAGGTCATCGCCATGAACAGCCTCAACGGGGTCAACATGTATGGCGGCAGCCCGTCGTCGAAGCTTGTCGCCCGCCTGACCGCCGATCTTGCCCGCGGGATGCGCGACCACCGAGCAGGCAAGGAAAAGCAGGCCATCGAGATCCTCCGGCGGGCCGGTGAGTTCAGCCCGGGGCAGGGGACTCTGGCGGATGACTTCTTTCCGGCGCTGCGCGAGGCGAAGCTCACCAAGCTGCATGATGAACTCTTCGAGCTGAGCTGGAACCACCTGCTGCGTTCGAAGGACCGCTTCCCGAACGCCGACAATACCTACAACAGCCTCGCATGGATCGGGTCGCGCGCATCACGCCGGCTCGATGACGCCGAGAAGTTCGTCCTCCGTGCGCTGGAACGCCGGCCGGGCCAGCCGGCGTATCTGGACACCTGTGCCGAGGTGTATTTTGCCAGGCACGAGCGCGCCAAGGCGGTGGAGATCTCCAACCGCGCGGTGGCGGGGATGCCGCACGACTTCCTCATCATCCGCCAGCGCGAGCGCTTCCGCAAAGGTCCCTTCCCGGTACCATGATGCCTGCCGGGCCGGAGCGCGGCCTAGGAGATGAGCATGTCCTCGAGGCGCGTCGACATACGCCCGAGGCACTCGTGGCCGGTGGCGGTGATGAGGTAGTCGTTTTCGATGCGGATGCCGCCGATCCCGGGGAGGTAGATGCCCGGCTCCACGGTGGTGAACATGTTCTCCTTGAGGGAATCAGCCCCATTCATCCGGAGCCATGGAGACTCGTGGATATCCAAGCCAAACCCGTGGCCGACCCCGTAGTAGAACTCCGGATAGCCGGCCGAGGTCACCGTCTCGCGCGCAAGCCGGTCAATCTCGCTGGTGAGCGCCCCCGGTCGCAGCGCCGCGGCGGCGCGCTGGAGCGCCTGCTCGACGACCGGATACGCCTGCTGGGCAAACTCGGGGATGCTGCCGATGAAGAACGTGCGGGTCATGTCGCTGCGGTAGCTGTGGAGTTCCGCGCCCCAGTCGACGAGCACCGTGTCACCCGCGGCAATCCGCCGGTCGCTGCATTGGTGATGGGCGCTGGCACTGTTCGGGCCGGTACCGACGATCAAGCCGGTCCCGGGAAACGCCTGCCGGTCGGCACCCAGCGCACGCATCCGCGACTCGAGTTCCGCGGCAATTTGCCGCTCGCTGCGCCCAAGCCATGCGCCGGCCCCTTCCGCGACCAACCCGCTGAGCGCCTCCTCGGCGATCGCCACGCACCGGCGGATCAACCCGATCTCACCGGCGTCCTTCACCGCACGCAACTCCCCAACCACGTCCGGCGCATCCTTGAGCAAGATCTTCCCGGCTCCCAGCGGTCCGCTCAGCTTCCGGTAAACGTGCGCCGTCACCCGCCCGGGGACGATCCCCGCCACTTCCAGACCGCGCGCCACCAAGCCATCGACCAACAACCGCTCGTGGTCCACTCCCGCCATGAAGCGTTCCGACGGTAACAGAATCTCAAAGTCCGGCGCCTCCGCCCGCACCTCGTCGATCAACATGTGCCGCGACATCCCGAACGCCACCCCGTCCCACAACACCAGCCAGAAAATCCCCTCGTGGACCCCAGTCAGGTAGTGGATGTCCTTCTCGTCCAAACAGATGAGCGCGTTGAGCGCGGGCTCCGCCGAGCGCGCCGCCTGCCACGCGCGGGTGCGCCGAAGGGCGTAATCAGGGCGCTGGCAGTCAGTGGGTTGAATAGTTTGCGAGGGAGCCATGGGGCGGATTGGATTGTTGGCTTGGAGCAACCCCAATCCGCGCTAAAAGGCAATCCAAACCGCCAGTGGCCGGGGAATTATGGCTGCGGGTGACGGCCTAGGCCTCCTGCCCGTTGTTGTTTTTGCGCAGCGACGACGGGTTCTGGCCGTAAGCCTTGCGCACCGCGCGCTCAAGCTGGTGGTGGCCGGAGAACCCGCACTCGGTGACGATCTGCTGCAATGGCATGTTCGTCTTGCAGATGAGTTCCACGGCATGGTGGGTCCGGTGCTCGCGGATGATTTCCGCCACCCCGCGCTGAAGCGTGTTGCGGAAGCGAATCTGGATCAGCCGCAGCGAGCAGCCAAACGCGTGCGCCAGCGACTCCGGCGTATACCCGAAGTCCAACGCGTTGCGCCGGACGTGGTCGAGCATCTGGCTGACCTGCAAGTCGGACGTGACGATCTGCCGCGAGCTGTCGCGCAGGTGAAACTGGTGGTCGCCGATGAAAATCCGATGGTCCTTGGCCACCGGCTCGCCGTGGAGCATCCGGTCTAGCAGTTGGGCGGCCTCGAAGCCCTGCTTTTCGTAGTCGGGGACCAGGCAGGTGAGCGGCACCTTGGTGACGAGGCCCGCAAGGGCGTCATCGGTCTGGGCCGCCATCCCGATGCGCGTCGGGATCGGGATCTGGCGCTCGTCGACCATCTCGCCGAACTCCATTGCCGGCTCGACAAAGGTGGAGAAGAAGCCGACCGGCTCCGGATCCTTGAGAAGGTGGTCGATGAGCGCGGGGCCGAGTTCCCAGAAGCGGTCCCAATTCGTCGATGCGCGCTTGCGGAAAACCAGTCCGAGGGTCTTCCATGTCTCCGGTTGGTCGGGGAAGATGCACTCAAGCGGCACGCCCTGGGCGGTCGCCACCTCGGCCATTCCCTTGAAGTAGGTGTTGCCGGAGTTGGCAAGCTCGTCGTGCTTCGGCCCGAGGTAGCAGAGCCGCCGGTAGTTGTTGGCGATAAAGTGCCCGGCAATCTTCCTCCCAAATGCCGCCAAATCCTTGAGGACGAGGGGAAACTCGTCCTCGTGGCCGCGCAGCGCCCGCAGCCCGACCCGCGGTGCCCCCGCCGCGGCCACGTAGTCAAGCAGCGCTTGGTCATACTCGTCGATCTGAAACAGGATCCCGTCCGGCTTCCACTTCGCCAGCCGGTCGAGCGTCCCGCTGTCGTGCCGCTGGCAAATCCACCCAGCCTGCTGGCCGTAGCGCATGATCCCGCGCCACTGGCCGAGGCGGGTGAAACTCGTGACGATGGCAACCCGTTTTCTGTGCACAAGATCTCTGTTAAGTTGTTCGACTCTCGGCCCCGAGTTGCTTCGCGCGCGCCACCCAACCCGGGAGGGCGGCGCAATTCATGCAGGCTTCGCATTTTAAGCAAGTTCCACCGCGATTGTCTTCGGATTACTTCAGCCGCCCCGAAGATTAGGGACGCTTCCGCTGTTAGATCCCGGGTTTTTTTTCGGGATGCGTGAAATAATCCCGGCTGGCTGCGTAAACGGGTTGCTCTGATGGGCCGGGCCGCTAGGTTGCGCGGCTAGATTGGTGAATTTCCAGAAATGTTTATGAAGCGGATCATAGTGCTGTTGCTAGGGATGAGTGCGGGGATGTTGGCCGCGCAGGACGGTGGGCAGCTGTATGCGCTGAACTGTTCGGCCTGCCACGGGGCCGACGGGAAGGGCGCGACGGGGGGAGCGTTTCCGCCGCTGGCGGCCAGCGCGTGGGTGACGGGTGATCCGGCGCTGCCGATCAAGATCGTGCTCAACGGGCTTGAGGGGGTCGTGGAGGTCAACGGGCGCAGCTACAATTTGGCGATGCCGCCGCACGGGGCGACGCTTGGTGACAAGGAGATCGCCGCGGTGCTGAGCTATGTGCGCTCGTCGTGGGGTAACAGCGGCGCGGTGGTGACCAGCGAGATGGTCAAACAGGTGCGCGCGGAGACCGCCGCGCGCAAGCAGCCGTGGACCGGGCCGGAGTTGCTCAAGGACCACCCGCTCAAGATCGAGCCCTCGGCCTTGCAGAAACTCACCTCGCGGGCGTACTTCGGCGAGTTCAAGGAGATCCCCAACTTTGCGGCGATCAAGCAGGAGAACATCGAGGAGGAGAACGACGGGCTGATCAGCGCCAGCCACGGGCTTCGCAACGCCAACTTCGCGGTTCTCTGGGAGGGCGAGTTTGTCGCCCCGGCTGACGGCGAGTATGTTTTCAAGCTCGACAGCGACGACCTGAGCCGGGTGACGATCAACGGCACGGTGATCGCCGAGATCCTCGACATCGGCCCGATGGGGCGCAGCAGGGAGGCGAAGATCACCCTCACCAAGGGCCCCCAGCCGATCCGTATCGAGTTCGTCCAGGGCGGCGGCGACATGGGCATCTCGCTCGGCTGGAAAGGGCCCGGCAGCGAATCCTGGAAGTGGCTCTCCGACCAGAGCGGCCGCGGTGCGAATCCCTGGCCTAACATCCCCGTCCAGCCCGCTGCGGGCGAGTTGGCGATCTATCGGAACTTCATCGGCGGAACCACCCCGCGGGCCATCGGCATCGGGTTTCCCGGCGGAGTGAACATGGCCTGGTCGGCTGACACCTGCGCGCCGGAGCTCGTTTGGCACGGGCTGTTCATCGACGGCGGCCGCCACTGGACCGACCGCGGGACCGGCGACCAGGATCCGGCCGGCGAGGACGTCACCCGGGTGAGCAACGCCCCGGCGTACGCCAGTGGCGCGGAGGCGGCGAGCCGCTGGCCGGACCGGCCGCAGGTGCCCACCCGGTTCCGCGGCTACAAGCTCGGAGCGGCCGTGGATCTAACTTTCTCGCTGGAGTCCGGCGGCAACCGGCTGCTCGACCATTACGCGGCCGGCGCGCCCAAGACCCTGGTGCGCACGCTGCGCTCGGACGGCGCCTCGGCGGCCCCGCTCGCGGTGCTGATTGCCCGCGGCAAGCCCATCAAGGATGCCGGCAACGGCACCTACGAAGTCGATGGCGGGCTGGTCATCACCCTCAGGTCCGGCGCCAAGGCGCGGGTCCTCGAGGACGGCGCGCTGGTCGCCACCCTCGAGGGCAAGGGGCTGCTGGAAATCCACTACTCGTGGCGCTGAGGCTCCGGCTAACAAGTTCTAACCAACCGAATTTTTTTCTATGCGTGCGATTGCCACAGTTATTTCCGCCGCGGTGCTAGCCACCGCCAGCCAGGGTGCCGAGCAGGGCGACTATTACAAGCGTGAGGAGATTCCGCTGCCACCCGGGGAGGTGATGGAGATCGGGTCGATTGCGCTGTTGCCTGACCGGAAGGTGGCGGTGACGACGCGCCGCGGTGACCTGTGGATCTGCACCGGCGCCTACGACGAGGATTTGTCCAAGGTGAAGTGGAGCAAGTTTGCCTACGGGCTCCACGAACCGCTCGGGATGTTCTGGCGCGACGGGTCGCTGTGGCTCACCCAGCGGCCGGAGGTCAGCCGGCTAACCGATTCGAACAAGGACGGCAAGGCCGACACGTTTGAGACGATCTCCTCTGGCTGGGGGATCAAGGGCGACTACCACGAATACGCCTTTGGCTCCGAACCTGATGCCAAGGGTGACATCTGGGTGGTGCTCTGTTTGACTGGTTCGTTCACCGCGGAGAGCGACTGGCGCGGCTGGTGCGTGCGGGTGACGCCCAAGGGTGAGATGATCCCAACCTGTTCGGGGATCCGCTCGCCGGGCGGGATCGGCTTCAACGCCACCGGCGAGGCATTTTACACCGACAACCAGGGGCCATGGAACGGCTCGTCGTCGTTGAAGTGGCTCAAGCCCGGATCGTTCCAGGGAAACCCGTCGGCTAACAAATTCCACAAGCTCGCCAACCTGCCTGCGCCGCCTGAGGTTGCCGACAAGTCGCGGATCGTCACCGAGCGGGCGAAGCATCCGGAGTTCATCCCGCCGGCGGTGGTCTTTCCCCACGGGCGCGTCGGCCAGTCGCCGACCGGCATCGCCGTGGACATGACCAAGGGGAAGTTCGGCCCGTGGGCCAACCAGCTCTATGTCGGAGAGCAGACCCACTCGCAGGTCCAGCGGGTTTGCCTGGAGATGGTCAACGGTGTCTATCAGGGCGCGGTGTTCCACTTCCTCGAGGGCTTCGAGGCCGGGATCATCCCGGTGCGCCTCGACCAGAAGGAGGGCGTGTTGTTTGTCGGCGGATCCAACCGCGGGTGGGGGTCGCGCGGGTCAAAGCCATTCACCTTCGAGCGGGTCCGCTGGACCGGCAAGACTCCGTTTGAAATCGCGAGCATGACCGCCAACCACGACGGGTTCACCCTGAACTTCTCCGAGCCGCTCGACCCGGCCAGCGCGGCCGACCCGGCGTCCTACACGATGGCCGCCTGGAGCTACATCCTCCAGGGTGATTACGGCAGCCCCGAGGTGGACCAGGCCTCCCCGAAGGTCACCGCCGCGAAGCTCTCCGCCGATGCCAAGTCGGTGCGCCTCACCGTCGAGGGGCTCGTCAAGGGCCACGTCCACCATCTCGGCGCCAAGGGGGTGAAGTCCGCCGCGGGCGCGCCGCTGTGGCACCCCGAGGCGTTCTATACGCTCAACGAGATTCCCAACAAGTAACCGTCTCCAACAACCCGATCATGATTCTTCCGATGAACCGCAGCATTTATCTCGCAAGTTTGGCGTTAGTGGTCAGCACGCCCGCCCTGGTGGCGCAGAACCCTGTGTATACCAGTGTCGAGGAGGCGCGCGCGGCGGGCCTGGACTATGACATGCAGGGGGAATACGCGGTCGGCACGCCGGGGAGCGGCGCGGCCATCGGAGTGCAGATTGTTGCGCTGGGTGACTTGAGTTTCCGCTGGGTCGAGTATGCAGGCGGGCTGCCCGGGGCGGGTGCGACCGGCAAGCCGGTGCGCAGTGTGGAAGCCAAGGCGGCCGCCGGGCGGGTGGTTTTTGAGCGCGGCGACGCAGGCAAGGCGATTCTCCTCAAGGAGGGGGTGATGATCGAGACCAAGGAGGGCAAGAAGGTCCAGTTGGCCAAGGTCGAGCGCAAGAGCCCGACTCTAGGGAAGAAGCCGCCGCAGGGTGCCGTGGTTTTGTTTGATGGTACTAACACCGATGCCTGGAATAACGGGCAAATGACTCCTGATGGGCTGCTGATGCAGGGGCCGACGAGCAAGCAGGCATTTGGCGACCACACGATCCACCTTGAGTTTCGCACGCCGTTCAAGCCGTTTGCCCGCGGCCAGGACCGCGGCAATAGCGGCCTCTACATGCAGGGCCGCTACGAAACCCAGGTACTCGACAGCTTCGGGTTGGAAGGGAAGATGGATGAAACCGGTGGCGTCTACTCGATTGCCGCGCCAGCCATCAACATGTGCCTGCCGCCGCTTTCCTGGCAGACGTATGATGTTGAGTTCACCGCGGCGCGTTTCGATGCCGAGGGCAAGAAGACCGCCAACGCGCGCATGACGGTGCTGCTCAACGGGGTCAAGGTTCACGACAACCTTGATCTAACCCATTCGACGACCGCCTCGCCGCTCAAAGAAGGCCCCGAGCTGGGTCCGGTGTTCCTCCAGGACCACGGCAATCCGGTCCGCTACCGCAACGTCTGGGTCGTCCCGGCCAAGCCCTGAGCACCATGGCGTGCCGCAGCGGATTGGTTTACTTGGGGGTGCCGCTCGCGCTGGCGTGGTTGGCGCCGGCGGCGGTGGCCAGGCCGGTCGGCGGCGGCTATGCGATTGAGGCGGTCGACGCGGGCGCGGTCGACTTGCGCTCCGGGTTCTGGGACGCGCGGCTGGCGGCCAATGTGACGGTGGGCATCCCGCAGGTGCTCGCCCAGTGCGCCGCGACCGGGCGGATCGACAACTTCGAGCGCGCCGCGGGGACGCTCAAGTCGGCGCATGTCGGGTTCCATTTCAATGACTCGGACGTCTACAAGGTCGCCGAGGCGCTCTCCCGCCAGCTGGCGCGCAAGCCGGACGCCGCTCTCCAACAGACGCTTGACCAGCTCGTCGCCAAGATCGCCGCCGCCCAACAAAAGGACGGCTATATCCATCCGTTCATCACCCTGCAGACCGAGGAAAGGCGCTGGCAAAATCCCGCGCGCCACGAGTTGTTTTCCATCGGCCATCTCATCGAGGCCGGAGCGGTGAACTTCAAGGCAACCGGCAAGCGCGAGCTGTTGGAGGTGGCGATCCGCGCGGCGGACCGGATCGAGGCCGACTTCCAGCCCGCTGGCCCGGGCCCGCTGAACTATCCACCCGAACACCAACAGGTCGAGATCGGGCTGGTCCAGTTGTTTGAGGTGACCGGCGAGCGGAAGCACCTCGACCTCGCAAGGCGCCTGCTCGAGGCCCGCGGCCGCGCCGACCGGCGCGCATTGATGGGCCCGTATTGCCAGGACCACGAGCCGGTCGCCGCCCAACGCGAGGCGGTTGGCCACGCGGTCCGCGCCCTCTACCAGTATAGCGCGATGGCCGACGTGGCCGCCTACACCGGCGACCCGAACTACCGGGTTGCGCTTGAGGCAATCTGGAGGGACGTCTTCGGGAAGAAGGTTTACCTAACAGGCGGGGTTGGGGCCTCCGGCGGCAACGAGGGGTTCGGCAAGGCCTACGAGCTGCCAAACGCAACGGCCTACAGCGAGACCTGCGCGTCAATTGGCAGCATCATGTGGAACGAGCGGATGTTCCGCCTAACCGGCGAGGGGCGCTTCATGGATGCGATCGAGCGGACGCTGTTCAACTCGCTGCTTTCGGGAGTTTCGGCGGCGGGTGACCGGTTTTTCTATCCGAACCGGCTTGAGACCTTCCGCGGGGTGGCGCGCTCGGCGTGGTTCGACTGCGCGTGCTGTCCGACCAACGTGGTGCGGTTTCTCCCGGCGGTTCCCGGGATGGCCTACGCGGTCAAGGGCGAGGTCCTCTACGTCAACCAGTTCATGAGCAGCCACGCGGCCCCGCGGGTTGCCGGTCAACCCATGCCGGTGATTCAGCGGACCGCTTACCCGTGGAACGGCATGATCAACCTCGAGTTCGCCCACCAGGCGCCGCGCCGGTTCACCCTGATGCTCAGGATCCCCGACTGGGCCCGCGGCATGGTGTTGGATGGCAGCCTCTATCAGATGGACGCTCCGCCCGGGGCGGGAAGCGCGAGCGTGACGCTCAATGGCGAGCCGGTCGGCTGGACCGAGGAGCATGGCTACGCGCGCATCGAGCGCGAGTGGCAGCCGGGGGACAGCATCGTGCTGAACCTGCCGATGCCGGTCAGGCGGGTGGTTGCCCGCCCGGAGGTTGCCGCCAACCATGGCCGGGTGGCCCTCCAGCGCGGGCCGTTGGTCTATTGCGCCGAGGGCCTCGACCAGAGCCGCGGGGTGGTGATGGACCTTGTCGCCGACCCGGCCGCGGCCAACTCGCTGGAGATGTCGGACGGAATGATGCTCATCAAGTCAATGGCTAACGTGGTCGAGCGCGACGCCGCCGGCGTGCCCCGGCTAGGCGGGCAGGTTGATCTCAACCTCCGGCCGTACCACTCGTGGGCTAACAGGGAGGCGACCCCGATGCAGGTCTGGCTGGCGGCCACCCCGGAGGCATCCCGGCCGGCGCCGACAGCAACTCTAGCAACCACCAGCAGGGTTGGCACCTCCAACAATGCCAGCGGCGCGGCGGTCAACGACCAGTTGGAGCCGCGGAGTTCCGGGGACGTCGAGGTGCCGTTGTTCCACTGGTGGCCGAAGGTCGGGACGACCGAGTGGATCGAGTATGAGTTTCCCCGGCCGGCGAGTGTGACCGCCTCGGAGGTCTACTGGTTTGATGACAGCGCGGGCGGCGGCGGCTGCGGGATTCCGCAGGCGTGGCGCTTGCTCTACCGCGACGGCGATGCCTGGAAGCCGGTTGCGGCCCGCGAGGTCTACACCACTGGCAAGGATCGCTGGAGCCGGGTGAGCTTCCATCCGGTGACCACCAGCGCGCTGCGCCTTGAGGTTACCCTGCCCGCGGCGCTCTCCGCCGGCGTCCACGAGTGGAAGGTCGAGGAGGCCGCCGCCAAGTAAGAAGACATCTAACTCCCCAACTGCCTGTTTGATGAAACATCGCATCCTTAGCCAAACAATTGCCGTGCTAGCCGCGGGTGGACTCGTTGTCGGCACCCCCGCGGCCGCGGCGGTGCAGCCGCCTTACGAATTGGCGGCCAGGTTTGTTAGTCCGGCGAGTGGTGAGTTGGTGGGCGCGAGCGGGACAGCGGCGTGGACGGCGGGGTTGGCGGGGAAGGCCAGTGGACTCACCGGGGCGAGAATCGAGCAAGGACGGATCACCGGGACGTTGGCAGCGAGCGCGGCGCGCTTTGGCGTCGAGTGGCCAGCGCCGGGAGCGGATCTTGACTTAGGATTCAACGATTTTGTGGATATTGAGATTTTGCTGCCGCAGGGATTTAAAGGCGGAGTTTTCATCGACTATGTTGCCGAAGGGCAGAGCGCGGAGGCGCCCGGGCGGATTGTGCTGCCGGTTGCCGCCATGGCAACCGGCCGGATCCAGGCGGTGCGGGTGGATGTTGGGCTGGTGCCCGGCTGGCGAGGGATGCTCAAGCAGGCGGCGCTGGTCATTGCGCCTGTTGCTGGTGGAGCTGTGGGAGTGGGGCGGATTCTTGTCGGTGATGCTCCCGGCGCAGCGACCCCGCTCGACCTGAATCTCAATCTCAAGCCGGGGATGAAGGTTGAGGACCTCAAGCGGATGGAGTCCAAGCACGGATGCATTTGGTGGACCGCCGAGCGCGAGACAAAGGGGTTCAAGGCCGAGGTGATGCCGCGCCGCGCCCTGCGGATGATGGAGGAGAGCTGGCAGGTTTATGTGAACTTGTTAGGCTACCGCGACCCGTGCCTAGCCAAGGATGGCAAGACCCGCGGGAAGATCAATCAAGTGACGTGGTATGATGGTTTCTGGATGGGTGGCGACAAGCCGCTGCCGTACCTGAACGTTTCGGAGGGTGGCCTGCACGACGAGGGCTATGGCAACCCGATGCCGCACGAGTTTGCCCACTGCGTCCAAGGCGGGCAGATCGATTTTTTGCGCGGCGCGCATTGGGAGTCGCACGCGAACTACCTGAGGTTTTTGCGTAACGAGCAATTTTTTGCGCAGGTGGGCAACGAGCCGATGCCGTTTGAGACGCTTCGGCGGGCGACGTTTTTCCAGGACCATCCGCGGCTGATCTACGCCGATTTCCGGCCGTATTTCTATCTGGACGGCGACCCGGACAAGCTCGGGTTAGGGCCTAACTTCGTCGCCAAACTTTGGCAAACTGGCGAAGCCGATGAGTTGTTGTGGGATCGGCTGGCAAAGTTGCTGCCTGCCGGGGTGACCCGCGAGACAGTGGCGGCGGGAATTGCCCGTTCATGGGTGACATTTGATTTTCCCGCCGGGAAGTACCACCGCGAGAGCTACTTTACCGATGACGCGGCTGGGCGAATCCGGCGGTTCCGGTATGCGACGCCGCTGGTGGCGATGCCCGACCGGCCGGGGACCTTCGCCGCGCCGCTGGGCCGCTCGCCGTTGAAGTTCGGCTGGAACGTCCACGACTTGACGCCGAGCGCCAAGCAGGTCCAGGCGGTGGTCACCGGGGTGGACATCCAAGGCGAGGGCGAGAGCTGGCGCTGGGGGTTTGTGGCGCTGCGCAAGAGCGGCGAGTCGGTTGTTAGCCCGATCTATCCGCCAGGACCCGGGAGCATCGAGCTGCCGGCGGACGTGGCGAGCCTTTCGATGTTCGTGGTGGCTACGCCGGCGGACGCCGTGCTTCCCTATCCGCGGCTGACGCCTGCGTTTGCCGTCGACCGCCACCCGCAGCACCGCCGCTATCCGTACGAGGTCCAGCTCAAGGGGGCGCTGCCCGCGTCCTACGCGCTGGCACTCAATGAACCTAACGGCGCCAAGCATCCCAATGGCGGCGGGTTTGTTGGCCCCGAGGCGAAGGTGGATGCCAGCGCTTTTGTTGGCCCCGAGGCCCAGGTGCTAGGGCGGGCAAAGGTGTTAGGCCAGGCGCGGATCCTCGACCACGCGGTGGTCATGGGCAGCGCCACGGTCAAGGATGAGGCGGTCGTTTCGGGCTCCGCGGTGGTCAACGATCGCGCGGTGGTCAGCGAGCAGGCACGGGTGCGCAACTTCGCCTATGTCGGCGGCGACGCGAAGGTGCGCGAGCGCAGCCGGGTCGGCGACTCGTGCGACATCCAGATGTCCCCGGAAATCTCCGGCGACGCGGTGGTGCGGGGGATGGCCCAACCGTTGGAGCGGGGGAAGGTCAGCGGGTTTGCGATTCTCGACGCGGACTATTCGATGGAGTTCAACCTCAGCGATGGCGTCCACTACCACCACATCCCGTGGGGCGCGTGGTATTTCGACGAGTTTGCCGGCAAGCTGAGCAAGCCGCGCGGGCTGGTCGCATCCTATCAATTTGACGAGACCGGCGGCGGCCAGGCGCTGGATGAATTCGGCTCGCTGCATGCGCAGGTACGCGGCGAGCCCGGGCGGGCTGGCGGGTCGCTGGTGTTGGACAAGCCCGGCCAGTATGTGGTGCTCGATTCGTCGCTCGTCGACGCGCCCGCGGTGACCTGGACAATGGAGGTCATCGTGGACGGGGCGACGACCCAGCCGCTCTTGGCGGTCAACGACTGGAAGAAATCCGGGGTGCTCCTCGGGCTGGGCGAGAACGGCCGGTTCGCCGCGGTGCTCGCCCTCGATGGGCAGCCGCCGGTCACCCTGGTCTCAAGCGTGCCGGCCGCCCGCGGGGCGCTCCTGAGTGTCGCGCTGCGGCTCGACGGACAAACTGTTAGCATATTCCAGGGTGGCAAGAAGGTGGCCGAGAAGGGCTGGGAGCACGGAGCGGGGGAATATTTCCACGACGCGGGAGCTCCAAGTCCAACAAGGTTCCTGCTTGGCATGGAGCCGCAAGGCCGTAACCTGCGGGGCAAGCTGGCCTCGTTCCGTGCGTATAACATTGCATTGAGCGACGCGGAGCTTGCCAGTCCGGCGGCCGCCCAATGAAACCCCAGCGATGTAGTTGCAAACCCGCATGAATGTCATCTCTTCCGCGAACCGGACCCAGCGTGCAGCCGCCACCCTAACATGCATGGGGATGTTGCTGGCGGCGGCCCACGGGTGGGCGCTGGCGGCCGATGCGCCGGCAAATGCCTCATTCGAACTGCCCAAGCGAGCGGCCGGCGAGCCGCCGGCCCGTGGCCAGGTCAGCGGCTGGCAGGCGCAGCAGGGCGGTGTGGCACTCAACGATGGATCCTGGGGAGCGGTGCTCAAGGGAGTCGACGGGGAGCAGGTCGGGTATCTATCAGCCGCTGCTAACAGCCAGATGGTCCAGGACCTCGGTATTGGCCTCACACCGCGCTCGCAGCATGTGTTCGGCATCAATGTTGGGCTGCGCAGCGATGCGCCGCCGCCACCCGGATCATCGATGGCGCTGCGGCTCCAGACGCTCGACGACGCGGGCAGGCCGTTGGCCAACCTGGCAATTGTCACCCTGATTGTTGGGCGGGAGACCCTCAGCGCCGAGGAGCTCAACCGCTTCGAGGTGACCTTTACCACCGGCGAGAGTGCGCCGCCCGGGCGGGTGCGGCTGATGATGGATGTTGTTGAGCCATCCAAGGACGGCGGATTCTGGGTGGTTGACGCGGCCAGCTGGGAAGTCAGCTCGCGCGCGGCGGCGCCCGCGGCGGTGGCCACGGTGGCGGCCAAGCCGGCCACCCTTGGATACAGCAAGGACATTGTCCCGATCCTTGCGGAGAACTGTTTTGCCTGCCACGGGCCTGACCCGGCAACCCGCGAGGCGCGCCTGCGTCTGGATGTTCGCGAGGTGGCAATCACGCCTAACAAAGACGGGCGCACCGCGATCGTGCCGGGCAATCCGAGCGCCAGCGGGGTGCTGAAGCGGATCACCACGACGGATCCCGACGAGGTGATGCCGCCGCCCGAGTCCCACAAGACCCTCACCAAGGAGCAAATCGCCAAGATCCGCACGTGGATTGAGGAGGGCGCGGTCTATCAGAAACACTGGGCCTACGAGCCGATCGCGCGCCCGCCGCTTCCTGTGGTCCAGAAGCGCGACTGGGTCCGCCAGCCGCTGGATGCGTTCGTCCTCGCCAAGCTCGAGGCCAACCGGCTCGCCCCGGCACCGGAGGCCGAGCGCCACACGCTGGCGCGCCGGGCGGCGCTGGATCTAACCGGCCTGCCGCCGGCGCCCGAGATGTTGGATGAGTTTCTGGCCGACAAGTCGGCCGACGCGTATGAGCGGTATGTCGACCGGCTGCTGGCGCTGCCGAGCTGGGGCGAGCACCGGGCGCGCTACTGGCTGGATGTGGCACGGTATGCGGACACCCACGGGATCCACTTTGACAACTACCGAGAGATTTGGGGATACCGCGACTGGGTGATCAAGGCGTTCAACCGGAACCTGCCGTTTGACCAGTTCACCATCGAGCAACTGGCCGGCGACATGCTCCCCGGGGCGAGCGCCGACCAGCTCATCGCCACCGGTTACAACCGGTGCAACATCAGCACCAACGAGGGCGGCGTCATCGAGGAGGAATACCGGGTGCTCTACAGCATCGACCGCGCCGACACGATGGCGCGGGCGTGGCTTGGGCTAACTGCGGCATGTGCCTCGTGCCACGACCACAAGTTTGACCCGCTGCCGACGAAGGATTTTTACTCGCTTGCGGCGTTTTTCAACAATTCGACCACCAGTGTGATGGACGGCAACGTGAAGGACCCGCCGCCGACCCATCCGTTGTTGGAGGGTGCGGACCGGAAGCGATGGGACGAGCTTGCCGTTGAGATTCCGGCGGCGGAAGAGGCGCTGCGGGGGTTTTCAGTGGCGGCCGAGAAGCGTTTCGAGGCGCGGATGGCGGAAGGCGGCGAGGTGTTGTTTGGCGGGGGATTGCCGAACAGCGGGCTGGTCTATCAGGCTGAGCTGGCGGGGCTCGACGCGGACGGCGCACTCGCGGTGGTGGCGCAGGGCAAGCCGGCGCAGGTCCGCGTGGCGCGCGCGCCGGCGCCCGTCGACGGGCCGACCGGCGCGCCGGCATTGACGTTGGCCGAGCCTGGGCTTGAGCTGCCGGGGTTGGCGGTGTTGGAGACGAACAAGCCGTTTTCTGTTGGGCTGTGGGTCAAGGTTGACGACCTTGGGCAGACCGGGTCGCTGTTAGCGCGGATGGACGACGAGGGCGGGTTCCGCGGGTTTGACATCTGGTTTGCCGGCGGTGCGGTGGGCACCCACATCCTGCGGTCGTTCCCGGACGATTGCATCAAGGTCGTCGCCGAAGGGCCGGGGCTGCAAGCAAAGCGCTGGCACCACGTGATGCTCAGCTACGACGGGTCGGCCAAGGCAGTTGGAACGAGGATCTTCATCGATGGCGTCGAGCAACGGCTACGCATTGAAGTCGACAACCTGCGCGGGTCAATCGCCACCGAGGTGCCGCTGCGGCTTGGGCGCCGCGAGCACCGCGACGCGATCCGGGGACTCAGTGTCGCTGGGCTGCGGGTCTACGACCGGGTCATCGGCCGTGACGAGGTCAACCGCCTCGCCGTCGACCACGGGTTGCGCGGAATCCTCGCGCAACCGGCTGAGAAGCGCAAACCGGCGGAGCGCAAGCGGTTGTTAGACGCGTATCTGGTGCGGGTCGAGGGAGCGGAATACGGTGAGCTGGTAGACCGAGTGGCGAAGCTCAAGGCGGAACTGGAGACGATTCGTACGCGCACGCCGGCGACGCTGGTGTTCAAGGAAGCCGAGACGCTGCCGACGGCCTATGTGCTCAACCGCGGCCAGTATGACCAGCGGCGCGACCTGGTGGCGGCGGACACGCCCGGGGCGTTGCCGGCGATGGCTGGCGACCTGCCGCGCAACCGGCTCGGGCTGGCGAAGTGGCTGGTGTCGTCCGAGCAGCCGCTGACCGCGCGGGTGACGGTCAACCGGTTCTGGCTGGAGATATTTGGCCAGGGGATTGTCGCCACGCCGGGGGATTTCGGGTTGAGCGGCCAGACGCCGTCGCACCCGGAGTTGCTCGACTGGCTCGCCAGCGAGCTGCGCGAGAGTGGCTGGGACATGAAGAAGTTTTACCGGATGTTGGTGACCTCCGCGACCTACCGGCAGGCGGCGGTGTTTGACGCGGAGCGGCTGGAGAAGGACCCGTCCAACATTCTGCTAAGCCGTGGCCCGCGCTTCCGCATGGACGCGGAGATGATCCGCGACAGTGCGCTGTTCACCAGCGGGCTGTTAGTTCCGAAGCTCGGCGGGCCGAGCGTGAAGCCCTACCAGCCCGACGGGGTCTGGGAGGCGGTGGCGATGTTTGAGAGCAACACGCGCAACTACAAGCGGGACAAGGGCGATGCGCTTTACCGGCGGAGCATGTACACGTTCTGGAAGCGCTCGGCACCGCCGGCGGCGATGGAGGTGTTCAACGCGCCGAGCCGCGAGACGTGCACGATCCAGCGCGAGCGTGGCAACACGCCGCTGCAGGCGCTGGCGAGCCTGAACGATCCGCAACTAACCGAAGCGGCGCGCAACCTGGCGCAGCGGGCGATTCTGGCCAACCCGGGCGCCGACGCCGATGCGGCGCGGATCGAGTATATGACGAAGCGCTTGATCGCGCGCAGCATGCGGCCCGAGGAGCTTGCCGTCGTAAGCGCGAGCCTCGAGCAGATGCGCGGGTTCTACGCGGCCGATCCGGCGGCTGCCACCGCCTTGCTCAAGACCGGAGTGTCCCCGGTCGACGCCACGGTTCCGGCCCCTGAGCTGGCCGCCTGGACCCTGATCGCCAACCAGTTGATGAACCTCGACGAGGTTCTCGCCAAGTAAGTCCTCCGCCCACCCCTGAACGAGTATGCAGCCATTTGAAGATTACGTCCGCGCTGAAACCCGCCGCCAGTTCCTTGCCCGCGGGCGCAACGCGCTCGGGTTCGCGGCGCTTGCCTCGCTGTTAGGGGAGGCGGGCGCCAGCTCGCTCATCGAGACGCCCGGAGCGGGGATCGGCAAGCAGTTGAGCCACTTTGCGCCGAAGGCCAAGCGGGTGATCTATCTGCACATGGTTGGGGGCCCGTCGCAGATGGACTTGTACGACTACAAGCCGAAGATGGCGGAGTACTACGACAAGGATCTGCCTGACTCTATCCGCCAAGGCCAGCGGCTAACAACGATGACCAGCGGGCAGTCGCGGTTTCCGATCGCGCCGTCGAAATACGAGTTCAAGCAGCACGGGAAGAGCGGGATGTGGGTCAGCGAGCTGCTTCCGTGGACGGCGAAGTGCGTCGACGAGATGTGCTTTATCCGCTCGATGCACACCGAGGCGATCAACCACGAGCCGGCGATCACCTCGATGCAGACCGGCAACATGGTCACCGGCAGGCCGTGCCTCGGGTCATGGATTTCCTACGGGCTTGGGTCGCTCAACTCGGATCTTCCGGCGTTTGTGGTGATGGTTGCCAAGGCGACGAGCAACGAGCAGAACCAGGCGATTTCCGGGCGGTTGTGGTCGTCGGGGTTTTTGCCCGGCGAGCATGCCGGGGTGGCGTTCCGCGCGGCGGAGGATCCGATCCTGTTCCTGCGCAACCCCAACGGGGTCTCGAGCGACGTCCGGCGCGCCAGCCTGGATGCCCTCAACCGGCTCAACACGATCAACCACAAGCTCGTCGGCGACCCGGAGACCCACACCCGGATCTCCCAGTACGAGATGGCCTTCAGGATGCAGACCAGCGTCCCGGAGCTCACCGACACCAAGGGCGAGCCGGAAAGCGTCCTCAAGCTCTATGGCGACGAGGTCAAAAAGCCCGGCTCGCTCGCCCACAGCATGCTCCTGTCGCGCCGCATGGTCGAACGCGGCGTGCGCTTCGTCCAAATCTATCATAACAACTGGGACCACCACGCGAACCTAACAGGGCGGATGAAGTTCCAGTGCGGCGACCTCGACCAGGCGACCTACGGGTTGCTGACCGACCTGAAGCAGCGCGGGATGTTAGAGGATACGCTGGTCATCTGGGGAGGGGAGTTTGGGCGGACGATTTACAGCCAGGGAGGGTTGAGCAAGGAGAACTACGGTCGCGACCACCATCCGCGGTGTTTCACGATGTGGATGGCGGGCGGAGGGTCCAAGGGCGGGCACATCCACGGGGAGACGGATGACTTTTCCTACAACATCACCAAGGACCCGGTCCACGTGAGGGATTTCCACGCGACCGTCCTTGAGTTGCTGGGGTTTGACCACGAGCGATTTACCTTCCGTTCGCAGGGGCTTGACCAGCGCCTGACCGGGGTGGAACCGGCCAAGGTGATCCGTCAGTTGCTTGCCTGATGGCGGCTGGGCGGCATGAAGATGTCCTGCTGGTTAGCCATGCGGAAGGTGCTCTTCGCGAAATGGACAATGGCTTCGCATCTGGGTGATCGTGAAAAATGGGGTTGGGCGGCTACCGGTAGAGGGTGATGAATTGTAAATACATCGCCAATCCAAAGGCAGGGGCTGGAGTGGGTGGGAAGCGCCGGTGCAAGGGCGGGTTTTCGCTCATTGAGATGCTGGCGGTGGTGGCAATCATGGTGATTTTGCTGGCGATGGTGGGGAGGTCGTTCACGACGGTGGGGACCCGTGCGGTGTCGGGAGCGGAGCGGTTGTCGTCGAGCATCGGGCTGGCCGGATCGTACGCGACGGCGCGCAACCGGTTGGTGTGGGTGAAGATCGAGCCGAAGGCGGACGGCAGCGGCAACACCGAGGTGAAGTTTTACCAGTCAAACGACGGTACCAACGCGGTGGCCTCGGTGGTCGAGTTCCGGCGCAGCGTGGTGCTGGAGATGGTCCAGGTGCGGGACGACCTTGGGGCGTTTTCGGACCGACCGGTGGTGCCGTCGGCGGATCGGATGAAGGCCGGGAGCGTATTGATTATCAAGCCATCCGGGGAGATTTACCTGGTCAACAACGTGTCCGGGACGCTGCCGCTGCCGGACGGGGTACCGCTGCGGATGATCACCGAAATCGGGTTGCAAGGGGTTCACGGGCGCAGCGGGAAGCCGGTGGATGCGGACCTGGCCGCGGTGCATGTGCGGGGAATTTCCGGCAATCCGATCACCTACATTCCATGAGGATATTGGCAAACAAGAGCAAGGCGGGCGGCTTCACGCTGGTGGAGGTGGTCATCAGCATCGGGGTGCTGGCGATCGCGCTTTCGGTGATTATTGCATCGATTGCCTTCAGCAGCAGCCGCGGGGCGGAGAACAGCCGCAAGATCCAGGCCTTGACGCTCGCCGAGACGGTCGTGACCGACTTGCGCGGAGCATTGAACAACAGCCGGGCAACGAGCGTGCTGTTGGGCGTGGCGGTGCCGGCGACGCCGCCGGTGGCGGCGACCCGGGAGGTGTTTTTCAACGCGGAAGGAGTCAAGGTGGATGGTGCGACGGGGGCGTTTTTCAAGTGCACGCTGACCTACAACCCGGACGCCGGGGTGACCAACCTGGTGCACGTCAACACCCGGGTCATCTGGCCGGCGATGGCCAAGGTGGGTAGCGAGCAGGGGGCGGTGGAACTTCTCAACAGCTTTTCCTTGAAATGAAAACTTACCCGATTTCAGGCGCGCGGGGTCGCACTGGGTTCACGCTGGTTGAGCTCCTTGTGGTCATTGCGTTGCTGGCGGTGGTGCTGACGATCACGGTGGAGATCAGCCGGCGTTCGCTTGAGCAGATCGCCCAGACGAGCTCGCGGATCGCGACGGACAAGATTGCGACGACGACGTTTGACCAGATTTCCTTCGACCTTCAGCAGCGGCTGCTGCGTGACGAATCGACGGTGCGGGTCGTCAAGCGGGCGGTCGACAGTGCGGAGGATCCGCTGGGGAATGACGAATTGGTGCTCATGACGATCCGTCCTGGCTACCCGTTGTTGGCGACGAGCGCGGACCGGAGGGTTTCCACCGTCCATTACCGGGTTGACGACCACGAGCTCGTCCAGGCGTCGAGCGGCTACAAGTTCGGGGTGGCCGGGACGCCGCCGAACCCTGCCCAAGGGACGCTGAAGCTTTATGAGTTGCCGGCGGCCGGGCCGGCGGACCTTCCCGACGAATGGTTTCGCACGCTGGAGCGCGGGGTTATCCGGATGGAATACGGGGTGATCATCAAAGGCGGCGCGGGAACGGTGACGACGACGATTCCGGCGGATTTCAACACGGTCGAGTCAGTGGTCATCACCATGGTGGTGCTTGAACCGACCCGCAGCCGGATGCTCACCGACACGCAGCGGGAGCGGATCGCCAAGGAGTTCCCCGACGCGGTGAACGGCACCCTGCCGCTTGCTGAGTGGTCGAGAATTGAGCGCGAGCTCATCGACCGGATTCCGACCTCCGAGGTGCCACGTGCGCCGCTGCGCCACGTGCGAGTTTACCAACGCTGCATCGCGTTGCGAACCGCGACTGTTTCATGAAAAGCCAAATTCCTTTCCGCACCGCCACCCGCAAGCGCGGGGTGGCGCTGGTGATCGTCATCAGCCTGATTGCGATGCTCACGGTGGTCACCGTGGCGTTGCTGCTGCTGGTTGGCCAGTCGACCCAACGGACCGCCAGTGAAGTGGCGGCGCAGCAGAGCGAGGCGCTGGCGCAGACGGCGTTTGAGATCATGCTCAGCGACTTGTCCGACGAGATGGCGCGCGGGGCAACGAGTGTGAGCGAGACGAAGCGGCCTGATGGGAGTACCTACCGTGTGTACGACCTGACCGGTCGGCGCCAGGCGATGCGGGTGACTGCCTCGGTGAACACCGGCGCGCCCGGGATCAGCGTATTGGTCAAGCAAAGCCAGCCGACCAAGGCGTTCCACACCTGGCCGCCGATCCCGGCGAAGATCCCGCCGATCCGCAGTTCGACGGTCGGCACCGAGACCGGAAAGACCCCCTTCGCGCCGGCGCTCTGGCTGACCCCCAAGCTGCTCGCCCCGACTGCAACCTTCACCACCGCAACCGCCCCGAAGTGGATCTACCTCGCCCGCAACGGGAGCAACCCGAAGACCTTCAACACCGACCTGCGGCGTGAAAAACTCAGCGGCGGAGTCCCGAACCCGACCTTTGTCCTCGGGCGCTACGCCTACAACCTCTACGACACCTCCGGGATGCTCGACATCAACGTCGCCGGCTTGCCGAGTTCCGGCGGGCCGAATGCCGAGACAGTGGCCGACAAGGGGACCCTGCTGACGGCGGATATCTCGATTCTGCCGGGGATGACCGCCGCCCGGATGGACTTGATCAGCCGCTGGCGCCACCAGTGGTCGGCGGACCCTGCGGTGACCAGCAACTATCTGCTGCGCAGCGACGGCGCCGGCTGGCGGACGATGTTCGCCAATGACAACAGCTTTCTGAGCCGCCAGGATCTGCTGGATTTCTGGAAGACCAACGGGCTGGCGAACGATACGCTGCCGTTTTTGACCCACTTCTCCCGCGACCTTGACGCCCCGTCGTTCCGCCCGGACCCGAGCCGGCCACGGGTGAAACTCGCCGCGGTGAATGGCGGCAATGACGCGTTTGGCAGCGATGACCTGATCAACCCGGACATCATGGCCTACGACAGCGGCCGCGAAGGGCCAAAGATCCACCGCAGGTTCCCGCTCGAGCGGCTCACCTATGTGGCGACGCCTAAGGACACCGCGCCGCTGGATCCGAAAGTCGTTGAGAAGGCCGAGAAATACTTCGGGCTGCGTTGGGATCCGACCGAAGGAGTCTGGCTCTACATTCACGCGCGTCCAAACGGGAGTATCTCGACGCTGGCCAATGTCCCGCTCGACCGGGATCCGAATTTCTTCGAGCTCCTCAAGGCGGCCATCAATGTCGGCAGTCTCGGCCGGCAGATGGGCACCGAGGACATCAAGGCGGGCTTTGACAGCTACCGGCTGGCCAATGCGGCGGCTGCCAACCAAGCGTCGAAGCATCACATCGTCTTCGGTTCCAAGGCATCGCTGGATGCCTCCGTCGACCTGCAGATCCTCCAGTTTGGCGCCTGCATCATCGACCAGGCCGATGCGGACAGTTTCCCGACGACGATCCGCCTGAACAAGCCTGACACGGATCCGTTGCCGCGCACACCGTTCTACGTTTCCGGCAAGGAGGATGTCCCCTACGCGGTGATGACCCAGGTGATTCCCTATCGCGGCAAGACCCTCGGCGCCACCGTTTACAACCACAACTGGACGACTGGCAACTACGACGCGGTTGCGGGGTCCAAGGTTTACGAGGTCAACACGACCATGCAGGTGAAGCTGTGGCGGCCGCATCAACCGGCGACAACCTACGATGGCCCGGTGAACTTCCGAATCCGCGCCGAGCATGCCGAGCCGATCGGCGGCGGGAGCCGGTTTTGGACCTATTCTGGCTGGCGGATGCCCGGCGATCCGAAGACCTACGAGGTCACCCACTATGGCCGGGATCCGAACGACCACGCCCGCCAATACAACATGCACCCGTCGATCGTCGGATCGGACAAGGACCATACCTTTCAGTTCGAGCACGTCTGGGGGACGGCCGTGGGTGTCCCTGCGCCCACGACGGTGCCGTGCACGATGTGCGGTTTTGCGGTCCCGGTCACCTTTGCGGGTGACCCGGACGGCAACGGGAGGCTCTCGAGCGGCGCCAGCCTGGTCCCATTCGACCGCGCCGTGAACAATGGCAGCAACTACTACAACTCACCCCAATCGAATGGCGACTACACCCACTGGGGCGGCCCGGACTACTCCAGCGACACGGTTCCGAAAGTGCTCGACGGGACCGAGTCGATCATCGTCAACGTCCCGCCAAGCTCCCGGGCGTTCCGCGAACCGCAAACGGTCCACTCGACCCAGCATGGAACCATCGCCGGCTACGCGGTGACCGGCAACATGGTCGAAACCCGCGACGGCGACTTCCAACGCAGCCAACTGCCGACAAACTACACCCAGGTGGCTGGGTTTCGCCTGAACCGGTCGATGACTGCCGAGGTGGATGTCACCGGCTATGCGCGCCCAAACCACCGCGGGAACATGCTCGAGTTGCGCCTCGGCTTGGCGTACTTCCTCGGCGGGCCGATTGACGTGATCATGGAGTACCAGGTGCCGGGGACCACCCAGTGGCGCCTTTACCAGCGCTCGGAGTTTGGCTTCTCGACTGTTGGCAACGACGGTTGGGCCTACGGCGACACCCCGGCGCGCTGGGACAAGGCGTTGGTTTACACTTCGTATCTGATCGACCCGCGGACCTCGATGTGGGGCGGGATCGGCAACATCGAGAGCCTCGGGTCGTTCAATAGCTGGACCGACGGATCATGGAACGGGACCCGCGACGGCCGGACCGGACGCTATGAGAAGGTGCGCTGGAATCCGGCAGACGCCACCCAGGGCGCTGGTCAGCGGGTGTTCTGGGGTTTCCCGTTGTTCCGCGCACCGGCAACCTACTACGGGTGGAACATCTACAACTGGAACGGCAGCGCCTACGCCAACCCGGGAAACAACACCCCCAAGCAGTTCCACGCCGTTGTGGAAAACGACGAGCTGCTCTGGGAACCGGGTAACCGGCGCAAAGCCAACTTTTCCTATAAGGACGCCGATGACGTGCTGCGTTACGGGGTCGCCCAGGTCAACGATTACGACGCCGGGCAGTTCCTCGGCAATCCGATGGTCACGCGCTACGGGATAAGCGCAACCGGCGCGCTGACCCAGTCGGAAGCGCTCTCCGGCCGCCCGCAGGTCCTCAACCGGCCGTTCCGCTCGCTCGGTGAGCTTGGTTATGTCTTCCGTGGCACGCCGTGGCGCGACATCGAGTTCCTGCACCCGACCTCGCCGGATGCGGCGCTGTTGGACATTTTCTGCCTCAACGAGGAGTTGGATGCGGACGGCAACGAGGTGGAACATTTCGCCGCGACGAGCGCATCGACGCCGCGCAAGGTCGCACCGGTGGTCGCCGGACGGGTGAACCTCAACAGCGCCGGGGTGGACGTCGTCGCCTCCTTAATCAAGGGCAGCAGCCGCGAGAAGGGAGGCACAACGATCGACACCGCCGAGGCCCGCAGTCTGGCCACGGTGTTCGTCAGCGCCGTCCGCGGAGTGGCTCCAGTGAATAACTTCCAGCCGATGACCTCGCGCGGCGAGATGGTCTCCCAGCCGAAGCAGGCGGTGGCGCCCGCACTGGCCGATGGATCGACGACCGGTATCGTGAAGCGCCTGTCGGACGCGTTCACCAATGTCACCGACCGCTCGATCAAGGACCGGCGTCAGGTGGTCACCCGCGCGCTTTCCAGCGGCACCACCGTGCGGACTTGGACGTTCATGATGGACCTGGTCGTCCAGAGCGGCCGGTTGGCACCTGCCTCAGCGAGCTTGACGGACTTCAATGCGGCAGCGGAGCGGCGTTATTGGATTCATTTTTCGATCGACCGGATCACCGGGGAAGTGCTCGACGTCCAGTGGGAGCGAGTTAGCCTTTAAAAGGATTGAATCAGATGCAGCGAATCATTGCACCATTGTGGGTAGCCGCCGGTCTGGCGGTTGCCGTCCACGCCCAGGAAGCGCCAGTGGCGGATGCCGGTCAGCAAGCGCCTGCGGGTGGGGTGCAGGACCCGCCGGCGGGCGCGGAGTCGCTCGTTCCCAAGGAGCCGCTGATTCCGAGCCTTGGGGTGCGCGCCGAGTTTTCGGTCCGCTATTTCCATGAGTTTGCCGCTGACTGGGAGAAATCGCCGAAGTGGCGGGTGCCGGCGCGGGCGAATGCCCAGCAGGTTGAGTTGGTGACGATCTCCACGGACACCAACGCCCAGACGACCCGGGTGCTCACGAAATGGAGTGACGGCAAAGTCAACACCGAGTGGTATTACAAAGGGGCCCACGTGGCACCGCGAAGCAATGACAGCGGCTACTACGTCATGGGCATCGGCCAGAACGGCCCGGGCGCCGGGTTTCCCGAATTGGCCTGGGTGAACATGAAGAACTTCAAAGGGGTCGCCAAACTTGGCGAGACCCCGGTGTTTGTTTTCCGCCAAGTCCTTGGTGCCGAAGCGAAGAAGCCGAAAAACCAGGAGACCGAGCCGGCCGAGGGGAGTGAGGAGATTGAAGGGTTCAGTGTGGAGAAAGAGGAGGCGATCGCCTACAAGACCAACACCAAGGTCGCCTATCTCGATGTGAAAACCCAGATGCCGATCTTGTCCAATGATGGCCAGGTGATCCGTGTTTACTCGGTTGCCCCGACTCCCACCGTGCCACTGGCGCCGCCGCCGGCGATGATCGAGATGCTCAAGCGGCGTCAGGCCGGGATCGAAGACCGGGTGAAGCTGCCGGGGAACCCGGCTGGCTAGACTGGTCACCCCGCGAATCCGGCCAAGCCGATCCGTGGAAGATGGTGGCCATCAGAGAACCGCGGCGAGTTCCTCAGGCGCTGAGCACGCGATGGCGCGCTGTTGGAGAACGAGCAGTTGCTCAAAATCATCGATGGCCGCAATCGCCTCGGTGAGCCCGGCAGGCAACAAGCCGAAACGGGCCTCAAGCAGTGCGACGATACCTTGCCGGAGTGCCTGCACGCTTTCCTGACGTCCTTTTTGGAGTCCCTCTTGGAGTCCTTCTTGGAGTCCTTCTTGGAGCCCTTTGCGGATGAGTTGGTCGGCGAGGGTCATCGTACGCTGTTTGAGATCTTCTTGATGGAGCATTTTGACCCTACGATCAAAGGCCGGAATGTCAATTTCACTGGCGAAGATGTAGCGCAGGAGAAGCTCATGGAGTTCGCTGGGAAGTTGGGCAAGAAGCGCCTCGTCCCAGACCGGGGCAGTGAGGAGTTCGTCGGCGCGCTGGGCCTTCATGGTGCGCAGGATCATGATGCCGGCGGGGGGTAAGCGTAGTCCCAAGCGCCGTGCCCACGGCATTGCTATGATAGATTCATAGCCGTCATAGTTTCCGGTTCTATGACTCGTATGGATCAGGCTGCCGCTCGGCGGGCTACCTTTCCAGTGCGGGCGGCGAGCCAGTTGGCGGGCGTGAGGCTGGCGGCTTCGCTGGCCTGCATGGCGGGCAGGCGGGTGAGGACGTCCTCGAAGTATTCGCGGGGGTTGATGCCGAGTCGGCGGCAGTTCTCCACG
>JBILQE010000015.1:0-65805 GCA_044373465.1 Akkermansiaceae bacterium
GCGACAATCGCCACCTGCAGCCCGCTGTCCCAGTGGCGGCGCAGCGTCTCATAGAGAATATCCGTCAGCAGCCGGCAGCCCTTCTGGATCGGGTCGAGCCGCGACGGCCAAAACAAAATCGGCGCGTCAGGGTTCAACTCCAGCCCGAGCCGCTCCTGCAGCGCCCGCTTGTTGGCCGCCTTCCCAGCCGCATGGTCCTCCACATCATAGGTCCGCGCCAGCGCGAGATCCGTGCGCGGGTCGTAGCTGACATCCGGCGCGTTGACGATCCCGCGTGCGCACCCGGCGTGCATCTTGTTGCGCACCTCGTGGGCGAACGATCCGTGGATGAACGGGTGGGCCTGGTCCATGATCTCGCGCAAAAAACTCGGACTCACCGTGTTGGTGAACGAGGAGGCAAACACCCCGCTGGTGAGCATGTCGACCGGGTCGTGCGCCCGGCACGCCTCGTAGCTGTGCGGGTAGTTCTCAAAGAACAGATGCTTCCAAAACCCGCCGGAATCCATCCCGCGGTCCTCGATTTCCGCCAGGGTCGTCCGCTCGGTGTGGACATTGTGAATTGTAAACACGCTTGGAATTCCCAGCGCCTTGGCCGCCGCGGGAATCAACCCGGTCATCCAGTCATGGCAGTGGATGATGTCCGGGCGCACCCGCGGCAACACGTGGTTGATCACCTCGCGCTGGAACGCCAGCGCCGCACGCACGTTCTCGTGCCGCTGGCCGGCATACGGCGCATTTCGATAAAAGAACTCCCGGTCCTGGCAAAGGTAGACTTTCCGCGAATAACGCTCCCCCACTCCGCCGTTGAAAATGTGCCGGTAGTTCGGAATCGCCACGCGCACATCCACATCCAGCGCGGCGAGGGTGTCGACCAGCAGCGTCGAGACATCCGCCAACCCGCCAGCCTTGGCTTTCGGGCCGTCGCCGCCTCGGCCTACCAAAGTCCCACTGCCGTTCAACTCCGGGGTGACGATGAGGATCCGAACCTTGCGCCGACCACGCCGCGCCAACCCCGCCAACCCAAACGCCTCGGCCGCCGGCTTGCCCACGCTCTTCGTCTGCTCCTTCCTGGCTGGGATGTCGCGAGCCTTCGGCTCAGCGATGCTGGAACTCAGATTCGGGGCAAGATCCCGGACGTCGGCAATGTTCATGAAGTTGATGGAATGGTGATGGATGTGAAAATTTAGGCGCCCAGATTCCAGAGTCCCTCCTCTGGTCGCGCGCCCGCGGTCGGGGCCAAGGAGCGCGTCGGATGCCACCCTTGCCAAACACCCGCAGGAAGCCGCCGCAGGATTTGCAGGCCTTTTAATACCAGTGGTTCAGGTCGGCCGGAAGGAGTCGCGGGAAGACCTCATCGCCGGCTGCGCCCGGTCCAAGGGTGCATCCTGCCACCCGCGCGGGATGCAGAATGCACCTCGGGGGCCGCCCCGGGCGCCTGCGACACGTTGATTATCAACCGGGAGCACCTTCACCGTGGACGCCTTGGCAAGCCCGTGGCAGGGTGCCGCGTGACCTGTGAACGCTTTACCGGTGGGTTTACCGCCACTCATGGATACTTGTTGAGAACCCCTGCCGGGGCCTTGCTGATCGACGCACCGGAGGGAGTCGCCGGGTGGCTTGCCGGCCGGGGGATCATCCCAGGTGCGCTGCTGTTAACCCACCAGCACTTTGACCACGTCATCGATACGCGCGAATTGCAGGCGCTGGGGGTGAGGATATTTGCATGGTCGGGCTACGCGCCCGAGTTGACCCTTGAAGACCAAGCGCGGAGCTGGGGGCTCAAGGTCACGGTTGGGCAATATGTTGTTGATGAGCAGTTGGAAGGCCGCGGGCAGCTGGCCCTCGCGGGGCTGCAATTTGCGCTGTTGCCGGTCCCGGGCCACTCGCCGGACAGCGTCGCGTTCCATTTGCCGGATGCATCGCTGGTTTTCGCCGGCGACACGCTCATGGGCGGGTCGCTCGGCCGCACCGACCTGCCGCATGGCGACCATGACACGTTGCTGGCGGGGATTCGGCGCCATTTGCTTGGGCTCCCGGACGCGACCCGGGTGCTCGCCGGCCACGGGGAGGCGACGACCATCGGCGCCGAGCGGGCCGGAAATCCGTGGCTGCGCTGAGGCGGGTCGGCCGGGCGCGCCGATGCCGTTGGCTGGCAACTAAAGGCGAAGATTTCCTCTGGCCTTCGCGTATGGGGTCTGCAACCCTGCCGCGCCGGAATGGCGCCGCCGCCGGGCAGCGGCCCAACATCTGCTTATCCAATTTCCTCACCCAATTTCCAGACCCCGCACCGCGTCATGTCGAAGGAACCGAAACGCCCGCACCAAGCGCCATTGCCACAGAATCTGGCCGACGAGCTGGATCGCTTCCGGCGGCGGCTCTGGCAAATCAAGATTGCCGAGTCGGTTTTTGCCGGGTTTTTCGGGCTGTTGTTCTCCTACCTGCTGGTCTTCGGGCTTGACCGGTTGATGCCGACCGGCCCGTGGCTGCGGCTCGGGATCCTGCTGGCGGGCACCTCGTTGTTCATCGGGTTTGCCCCGTACTGGCTGCGCCGCTGGGTCTGGAGCCACCGGTATGAGAGCCAGCTCGCCCGGTTGATCGCCCGGAAATACCCGCAGATGGGTGACCGGCTCCTGGGGGTCATCGAATTGCAGGACCAGACCGAGGATGCGGCCAGCCTCTCGCCGCGGTTGCGTGCGGCGGCCATGGAAAGCGTCGCCCGGGAAGTCAGCGCGAAGGACTTCGAAAAGGCCCTGCCGACCTCCCACCACCGGCGCTGGTCGCTGTGCGTGCTGGTGTTGTTTCTGAGCGCGACGGCTGCGCTGGTATTCATGCCCAAGGCGGGGATGAGCTCGCTGAAGCGCTGGCTCATGCCGCTGGCCGATACGCCGCGCTACACCTTCACCAGCCTCGAGGCGCTCCCCGAGGAGATGATCGTCCCCTATGGCGAGACCTTCGACCTCGTCGTCAAACTCGCCGCCGACACCGAGCGGCGCCCGGCGTCCGGGGCAGCGCGGCTTGCTGGCCAACCGCCAATCACCGCCGAACTCGAAAACAACAGCTACCTTTTCACCTTCCCTGGCCAGCAGGCCGATATCCCGGTCAGCCTGGACATCGGCGACGCCCGCCAGAAGATCAAGATCATCCCGAAAAACCGCCCGTCGGTGAGCGGGATCGCCGCCACGGTGAAGTATCCCGACTACCTCCAGCAGCCTGAGCGCAAGGTCGACCTGCGCACCGGCGCGCTCTCGACGGTGGCTGGCAGCAAAGTCACCTTCCACCTCGACCTGAGCCGCGCGATCCACTCCGCGGCGATGGGCCCGGCACGTCCGCCCAAGGATGGTTTTGGCCGCGCAGCCACCGAGGCCGCCGCGCCCACCGATCCGAATGCGCCGGCACCGGCGCCGGTCGGGCCGCTTGAACCAGCCGCGCAGGTTGCGTTGAATGCCTCCGGAGCAACGATCACCACGCCGGAAGTCACCGTTGGCAACCGCCCGCTTGACCTCCCGTTCAGCTGGACTGACGAACTCGGCCTCGCCGGCGACTCAGGGTTCAGCGTCCGGATCGAATCGCTCGAAGACGCCGCGCCGACCGCCTACATCCAGGGGATCGATCGCAACAAGGTGTTGCTTGCCGAGGAAATCGTCGAGTTCGAGGTCCTCGGCGAAGACGATTTCGGCGTCAAGGAGATCGGGATCGCTTGGGAGGGTGAGTTCACCAAGGCGACCGACGCGGTCCCCGCCAAGGGCGAGCGGCCGCTCCTGCAGGGATCCCACAACGACCGCAGGCTCAGCGAGATGGCCTTGTTCTCCCCGGCCGAGCACGGAGTCACTCCGCAGCGCCTCAAGGTGCGCGCCTACATCGAAGACTTCCTGCCGGGCCGCGGCCGGATTTATTCCGAGCCGATCACCCTGCTGATCCTCACCGCTGACGAGTATGCGCAGATGGTCAAGGGCGAGTTCGACAAGGTCATCGGCGAACTCGAGGACATCAACCGCAAGGAGCTCACCCTGCTCGACGAAAACGAGCGACTCGAAAAACTCGACCCCGAGGCGCTCCAAAACGAGGAAAACAAGGAGCGCCTCCAGCGCCAGGAAGATGCCGAGAAGGAAAACACCGACCGGATGAAGGAGCTGGCCAAGAAAATGGAGGACCTCGTCAAAAAGGCCGCCCGCAGCAAGGAGGTCGAAAAGGAAACCATGAAGAAGATGGCCGAGACCCTCCAGACGATGAAGGAGCTTGGCGACAAGGACATGCCCGAGGTCGAGAAGAAGCTCGACGACGCCCAGAGCCCGAAGAGCACCCCGGAAAAGGCCGCCGAGGACATGAAGGCCGCCGTCGAAAAGCAGAAGGAAGTCGCCAAAAAGATGCAGAAGGCCATCGAGGCAGCCAACGAGGCCAACAAGCAGCTTGAAGCGAGCACCTTCGTCAACCGCCTGAAGAAAGCCGCGGGTGAGCTTCAGGGGATTGCCTCGTCGCTCAAGAACGCCTTCGACCCGCGGATGTTCGGCCTGCCATACGACGAACTCGACCCGGCTGACCAGCGGACCATCCGCGACCTCCACGCACTCCAAGGGCAAACCGCCTCCGACGTCCGCTGGATCCAGGAGGACCTTGGCCACTTCTTCGCCCGGACCAACAAGCCGATCCACAAGGACCTCATGGACAAGATGCGCGAGTCGCAGATCGACCAGGAGCTCGGCAACGCCCGGCAGCTCATCGAAAGCAACCGGAGCTTCCGCGGGAAATCCGCCGAGGAAAAATGGGCCAAGCAGCTGCTTGAATGGGCCAAGGTGCTTGAAGGCGACAAGCCGAAGAAACCCGGCGGCGGCGGCGGTGGTGGCGGCGGCGAGGGCGGTGGCGAACCACCGCCTCCGGAAGACGATGACTTTGAGTTCATGCTGCGCGTCATGCAGATGATCCAGAAGGAACAGGACCTGCGTGCCCGCACCCGCGCCCTAGAACAAATGCGCCGCTCATTTGCGCCGCAGGCGACGACGCCTGAAGCGCGCCCGACTCAACCCGCACCCGCGATTCTTGAACCATGAAAGCTCCCGCATCCCTGCTGACCCTGTTGCTGCTGCCAGCCATGGCGAGCGCCGAAACCCTCGACGCCCCACCAACGGCCGCCGCCAAGGACGAGGACGTCGCCACCAAAACCGCCCAACACCAGGCCGGCTCGCTCAGAATCGCTTCCGAACAGGACGAACTGGCCGCAGACGTCCAAACGCTGCGCATCGAACAGACCGCTCCGCCGGTCATCGAACTGCTTGCCCAGGTCGAGGACGCCATGGGTGACGCCACCGACCAGCTTGAAGTCCACAACACCGGCGGCGACACGATTGCCGCCCAGACCGACGTCATCGAAAAAATCTTCGAAGCGGCCAAAAAGAAGGCCGAGGAAGGTGGCAAAGGCCCGCCGCAAGGCGCTCCGGGTGCCATGTTGGAAATGATGAAGGAAATGATGGGCGAAGGCCAGGGCCAAGGGGAAGGCGAGGGCGAGGGGGAAGGCGAGGGAAAAGGCAAAGGTAAAGGCAAGGGAAAAGGCAAAGGCGAGGGGGAAGGTGAGGGCGAAGGCGAAGGCGAGGGTGAGGGCGAAGGAAAAGGCAAAGGCAAGGGCAAGGGCGGCAACAAGGGCGGTGAAGGCTCGGGTGGCGCTTCGGATTCTGCCAACCTCGGCGTCGACGGGTCGGTTGGCGGCGGGTTTGACGAACGCCGCATCCCCAAGGCCGCCGGCAAGGCCGGTGCCGGCCTCCCGACTGAGTTCCAAAAGGCGCTCGACGCCTACAACCGCGGAACCACCGAGCGATTCCAAGGTTCCGACCGCTAACCGACTCCAATTCCTATGATCCAATCTCCCACGATTCGCCTTGGCCTGCTGGCCGTCACTCTGGCTGCCATGGTGCTCCCGGGCGGCGCCCAATCGATGCCGCGCCGCCAGGACGACCCGGTCCCGGCCCAAGTCGAGACGATGTACGAGCGCGGCCTTCAATACCTTGTCGCCAGCCAAACCGAGCAAGGGAACTGGTCGGACAACTCCGGCTCGGAACCCGGCGTGGTCGGATTGGCAGTCATCTCGATGCTCGCCCATGGCGACGATCCGAACCACGGTCCGTACGCGGTGGCGATCCGCCGCGGCCTGACCTACATCCTCAAACAGCAAAACGAAACCAACGGCTACATCGGCACAAGCATGTACAACCACGGGTTTGCCACCCTGGCGCTGGCCGAAGCCTACGGGACCGTCGAGTATCCGGAACTTGCCGAGGCGCTCAAAAAAGCCGTCGCCCTGATTCTCTCCGCCCAGACGCGCAGCCAGCAGAACGGCTGGCGCTACACGCCCGACAGCCGCGACGCGGACGTCACGGTCTCCGGCTGCCAGTTGGTCGCCTTGCTCGCCGCACGCAATGCCGGCATCCCGATCCCCGACGAGGCACTCAAGAAAGGCCTCGCCTACCTCGCCCAGTGCCGCGGCACCGACGGCGGCTACGGGTACACCTCGGCGGCCGGCGCCAAGCCGACGCTCACCGCGATCGGCTCGCTGTGCCTGTCGCTGGCCAAGGAGAAGGAAGGCGAGGGATACAAGGCAAGCCTTGCTTACCTGCGCACCCACATGAACTACCGCGACCGGTACTACCCGTACTATTTTGAATATTACATGTCGCAGGCGCTGTTCCATGCCGACGAGGCGTCGTGGAACGAATGGAACCAACTCAACATCCGCTACCTGGGCGCAAGCCAGTCGGCTGACGGGTCGTGGCCCGGCAACAAGGGAAACTCGTTCAACACTGCCTCAGCCCTGCTTTCGCTTGCCTTGAACTACCGCTTCCTGCCGATCTACGAAAAATGAACCAGCTCCTGACCTCCCCCGCGCATCTGATCGCAGCGCTGACGCTTGCCGGCACGCTTGGCTCGCCCGCCGTGGCGGCCGACGAGCCGGACGATTTGTTGCGCTTCGCCAATGGGGACGTCATCCATGGTCACTTTGTCGGAGTGGAAAACGGGCCGCGGCTGATGTGGCAGCGCGACGACCTGCCAAGTCCGGTGGGATTTGACGCCTCGAAGCTGCGGCAACTGGTGTTCAACTCCGGGAAGCCGACCAACGCGCTCGCCTCGCCGTCCAACGCGGTGATGGTCAATGGCGACCTGCTTCCCGGCCGGATCCTCAAGCTCACCGACACGGCCCTGACGCTGGAAACCGAATTTGCCGGCACCTTGGAGATTCCGCGCACCGCGGTTGCCCAAATCAACCCGAACCCGCACGGCGGCCAGCTCCACTACAGCGGCCCGTTCAACACCGATGGCTGGACGATGCCGGCTGATGCGAACGCCAAGGACGCCCCAGCTCTTGAGGACGAGGACATGCCGCGGGATCCGTTTGCCCCGGCGCGCCCGCAGCGCCCTGCCAACCAGCCGCAGAAAGGCGAGCCATGGTTGTTTTCAGGCGCGGCGTTCTATAGCAACGGCACCTTGCCACTGCTGCGCGATGTCCACATGCCCGATCGCGCCCGGCTGCGCTTTGAAATCGCCTGGCGCAGCCGCCTCAACCTCACCATCGGGTTCCACGCGGACATGAAGGTGCCTACCAAAGCTGCTGAACCTCAGCAGCCGCAGTTCCGCGGCCAGCAAAACTACCCGTATATTTTCGGCAATTCCTATGTCCTGACGATCTACTCGAGCTACGCGCAGCTGTGGCGCAGCGGGTTTGACGAGGCCGGCAACCCGCTGAGCCCCGAACGGATCCAGGTCGGCAACACCAGCCTCAACCTGCCAGAGTCCGGCAGCGCCGTGCTGGAACTCCGCTGCGACCGCAAGGCGAAGACGATCGCGCTGTACATCAATGACGAGTTCGCCTTGCAGTGGGACGAAGCCGACACCCCGTACGCGGGCAAGGGTTCCGGGATCGGGTTCATCTGCCCTGCGGGCAGCAACCAGGTGCGGATTTCCGAGGTTCTCGTCGCCTCATGGAATGGCATGAGCGACTCGGCCCGCAGCATGGAGTCGGCCGATACGGACGTCGTCCTGCTGGTCAACGGCACCGACCGGTTCGCTGGCAACATTCGCCAGATCGACAATGGCGAGGTCACCCTGACCGGGACCTACGCGGAGATGCGGATTCCGCTCACCGAGGTGGCGGAAATCCACTTCGCCAAGGACCGCCGGATGGCAGTCGCGGAACCCAGCGCCAAGAATGCCACGGTGAAGTTCTTCCCGCTCGGCCGGGTTACCGGCCAACTGATTACCAGCAAGGACGGCAGCCTGACGATGGACTCGCCGATTCTCGGCAAGCTCGACGTCAACCTGCGCTATCCGATCATGTTTGATTTCAGCAACACCAGCAGCTTCATCGATGATTGGAACGTCGGGTTCTAAATCCACCTCCCACTCCACCTGATGAACTTGCGCTTTCCCATCTTCCTCGCTGCCGCCGTGCCGGTCACCTTGGCGATCGCGGCGGCCAACGACCAGGTCACCCTGAGCGACGGCGGGTTGTTGCGTGGCTCCGTCAGCGACCTGAGTGCCGCCGGCGCGGTCACGCTTTCCCCGGAAATCGCCACCGGCAAGGTGGTCATCCCGCGCGAGGCGCTCAACAACATCCGCTTTGCGCAGTCAGAGGCCGAACCGGAGAGCCATTCATCGATGGTCGGCCTGCGCAATGGTGACTCGCTCCCATGCGAGGTGCTTGACTTGGACGGCTCACAAGTGCGCATCCGGACGTGGTACTCGGGCGAGCATGCGCTTCCGCGCGCCGCGGTGGCCTCGGTGTTTCTGGGCGTCAGGCCGCAGCGCAGCATCTATGTCGGCCCTGACGACCTTCCCAACTGGACCGAGACATCGGGCTGGAGGTTTGAAGAGAACTCCCTCATCGCCAACGAGCGCGGAACCATCCGGCGGGACCTGAAGCTTCCCGAGAACTACATTCTGCGGTTCCGGCTCGCCTGGGAAGGGACTCCAAACTTCATCGTCGATTTTGCCGAAGTTCCCGGCAAACAAAAGCCGTCCGACGACCGCTACCGGTTCGCGGTGAATGCCGGCGGGGTCGACCTGAAGCGCGGTCGGCCGGGCAACCGCTGGACGCCGCCATTGTTTACCAGCGGGCCGATGCCGGCGATGATGGCCGCGGGCGAGGCCGAGTTCGAGTTCCGGGTCGACCGCAAGCGCCGCGAAGTCCACATCTTCATCGACGGCCGCTGGGCGAAGCGCGCGATTGACGCCTCCTCCCCCGCCCTGCCGACCGGGACCGGGATTTCCATCCAGTGCCTTGGCAACAACCAAGGGCCGCAGCAGGTCAAGATGCTTGAGGTGCTCGAGTGGGATGCGATGACCCAGCGCAACCAGAACGAGGGGCCGGGTGCCGGTCCGAATGACTCTGCCATCGACAGCGAGGGCCAGCGATTCAGCGGCCACATCCGCGAGATCAACAAGGCCGGAGTCGTCATGGAAAACCCCCACTCCGACGGCGGCGTCATGACCATCCCGCTCACCGAAGTCTCCACGCTCTACCTTGCAGGTCCCGAGGCCAAGCCGGCCGACCCGCAGACGATGACGCTCAACCTGCGCACCGCTGGGCAACTCAGCGTGATGGAAAGCCACTTTGTTGACAAATTTCTCGTCTGTGAGCACCCGATGCTCGGCGCGCTGCGGGTTGACCGGCGGGCGCTCGACTCGCTCTACACATCGCTGACCCCTGCTCCCGAAAAGCCATGAAACGGTTCATTCTTCTTGCCCTGCTGGCACACGGGGCCGCCGCTGCCGCCCCGAAGGCCACCTTGTATTTTGCCAACGAGGAGAACGTGAGCGGCACGCCCACCCTTCTGGTGAAGCGCGCGGACGGCAAGGCGCCCGATATTGTCGTCGAATCTCCATCGTTCACCGAGCCGGTGACCCTGGCGCAGGCGAAGATGCTCGAGATGCGCTTTGAGACTCCCCCGCCGGCCCCGTTGATCGCCGGCGGCCACTACGCGATGCTCACCATGAACAATGGGGACACCGTGCGCGGCGATCTCACCGCAATGGATGACACCAGCGTGACGATCCGCACCGCCTTTGCCGGCGACCTGAAGTTTCGCCGCGAGATGGTCGAAGGGTTGCGCATCGTCCAGCGGCCGACGGTTCTTTACTCGCCCAAGCCAGAGGACTGGAAGCTCGAGCCTGCCGAGGGCGGCTGGTCGGTTCAGGGGAGCCACCTTATCGCCGACGGCCAGGGAAGTGCCTCAACCAAGGTCGAATACCCCGAGCGCTTCCGCCTCGGGCTCGACCTCGAGTGGAAAACCGGGCTGCGCTTCCATATCTTGTTTCTCACCAACCAAGAGCAGGGCGAGGCCGGCGGCGGGTATGACCTGTTTTGCCAGGAGCGCTACGTCTACCTGCGCAAGCGCGAGGGGACCGGGATCCGCGGGCAGGGCGGGTTCATCGGCCCGACTGCCAACCTCAGCGACTTCAGCGAAAAGGAAAAACTCCGCCTCGAACTGCTCGTCGACACCCGCTCCGGGTTCATGGCGCTGATGCTTGACGGCCGGACCATGCAGGAGTGGACCGACCCGACGCCAACCCGCCACACCGCAGCTGACCGGCTCGAGTTTTCCACCGAGGATACCCAGCAGTTGCGGGTCTCGCGCGTCACCCTGTCGCCATGGGACGGCAACATCGAGGCGCTTTCCGCCGAAGATCCCGCCGTGAAGCTCGGCGACGTGCCGGCCACCTCGCAACAAATCGTCCTGCGCAATGGCGACGTGGTCGTCGCCGAGACGCTCAAAGTGGCCGACGGCAACGTCGACGTCAAAACCGAGCACGGAGACATCAAGATTCCGATCGCGCGGATGCGGGTATTGGCGATGCCCAAGCCGCCCGGCAACCCACCGACTCCAAAGAAGATGCCCGGCGACGTGCGCGCCTGGTTTCCGGAAGGCGGGCGGATCACCTTCCGCATGGATGATCTCAAGGACGGCAAGTTCACTGGCTTCAGCCAGCAGTTCGGCACCGCGGAGTTCGACATCAGCGCCTTTGAGCGCATCGAGATGAACCTCGGCAACTTGGAACTCGAACCCCAACGGCCGAAACTCGGCTGGTGAGTGAAACTCCTCGTCATTCTGACGTCCCTGGTTCAGGCGGTTGCACCGGCTGGCGAGCCGCCGGTGTTTTTGCTGGGCGGCGGCAAGGAGTTGGCTGGCATTCCCACGGGGCTCGTCAAGGATCAAGCCGGCGGGGCTGCAACCGAAATCACCCTGGCCGCCACTGACGGATCGCCGGCGGCCAGTGTCGCCCAAGCGAGGGTGCTTGAGGTGCGCGTTGCGGGTGCCCAAGAGGCCCCGCGCGGCGACCATGCCCTGTTGACCCTCAACAATGGCGACTCGCTGCGGGGAATCCTTACCGATGCGCAGGCCGACTCGCTCACCGTGCGCACCAGCTTCGCGGGCGACCTGAAGTTCCGCCGCGAGATGGTCAAGAGCCTGGAGTTCATCCATGCCACGCCGCAGGAAGTCCTCACCGAGATCAAGAGTGCCGACTGGGGGCTGCGGCCACCGAACAACGGCTGGACGCTCAAAGGAAGGTCGCTCATCTCCCATAAGAACGGCAGCGCCCAGTGCAAGCTGAGCTACCCGGAGCGCTTCCGGCTCACGCTCGACCTCGCGTGGCGGCCCGGGCGCAAGGCCGACCCGTCTTTCCAGATGACCTTCATGGCCAAGATGGGCGACGGCAAGCTCGAGAACGGCTATACGTTCTACTGCCAAGGCGACTACATTGACCTCATCTCGCTGAAAACGGCCGAATCGCTCGGCGATGGCGGCTCGGAGTTTTCCTCGCTGCGGGACAAGGACCAGGTTCGGCTCGAGCTGTTGGTCGACTCGCGCAGCGGATTGATGGCGCTTGTCATCGATGGCAAGCTTATCGAGCAGTGGGTTGATCCCGCCCCACAACCAAGCGCTCTGGCCGACCGGTTCGAGATCAGCACCGAGGACGGCCCGCCGATGCGCATCGCGCGGATGAGCCTGGCCGCCTGGGATGGCAACCTCCGCACGCTCGCCGCCGATGACCCGGGACCCGGCACGACGGGCACCTCGCCCAACGAACTCATCCTAACCCTGCGCAATGGCGACGTCGTCAACTCAACCATGCTCGCCGTCGTCGACGGCCACGCCGAGGTGAGCACCATTCATGGGCCCATCCGCATCCCGCTCAACCGGATGCGCAGCCTTGCGCTTCCCAAGCCACCCGGCAACCCGCCAACGCCAAAGAAAATGTCCGGCGACGTGCGCGGCTGGTTTGCCGATGGCGGGCGGATCACCTTCCGCCTCGACGACCTCAAGGATGGCAAAGTCACCGGCTTTAGCCAGCAGTTCGGCACCGCCGAGTTTGACCTCCATGCCTTTGAGCGCATCGAGATGAACCTCGGCAACCTCGAGCTCGAGCCACAGCGTTTAAAACTCGACTGGTAAACCGCCTAGCATCCCTGCATGTTCCGGCCCATGGCCTTAGTGAACCACCCACGCGGCGCACGTGCGCTTGTCATCGCTGCCATCCTGGTCCACGCCGGTGTTCACGCGGCGCCGGAGGCCACCCTGTTGCGCGTTGATGGCACCCAGGTCACCGCCACCCCGACGGCGCTGGCACCGGCCGCGGCACCCGGGGAAGCCGGGGAAGCACCCGACTGGGTCGTGACCATGGGCGGCGAACAGCTGACACTCAAGCAAACCGATCTTTTTGAGCTGCGCATTGCCAACCCTGCGGCGGCAGCGCCGGCCCCCGGCCAGCCGCAGGCGCTGGTGGTTTTCAACAATGGCGACTCGCTCAGCGGCGAACTCAAGACCGTCGATGACACCCACGTCACCCTGCGCACGCCGTTTGCCGGTGATTTGAAGTTCCGCCGTGACATGATTGGCAGCCTGAGGATGGTCAACCAGTCTCCGCTGATGTTTTCCGGGCCGGCGCCTGCCCAGTGGACCTTCGCACCATCCGAAGGCGCCTGGTCACTCGAGGGTGACAGCCTGATTTCCAAGTCCAAGGGCAAGGGCGAGGCGTCCGCGACACTCACCTACCCGGAGAAGTTCCGGCTCGGCGTCGACCTCGAATGGAAGCACGACCCGCGGCGCTTCCCGCGCTTCAGCGTCGTGTTCCTCGCCAATGAGGCGGGAAAAGGCCGCAGCGGCTACGAGTTGTTCTGCCAGGAGCGCTATGTCGACCTGCGCAAACGCGCCAATGGCGAGGATGCCGAACCGATTGGCTTCGCCGAATCCGTCGTCGAGTTCATCGAGAAGTCCAAGCTGCGCCTTGAGCTACTCGTCAACACCCAGAGCGGGCTGGTCATGATGCTCGTTGACGGGCGCACGGTGGAAACCTGGCAGGACCCGGCGCCGATCAGCCCGAACGGCGCGAATCTCCTCAGGTTCCTCAACGACAACAATAGCCAGGAGCTGCGCGTCAGCCGCGTCACCCTCCAGACATGGGATGGCGACACCGGCGCGGTTGCCGCCGAGAATCCGGCCGACGCCCTGGTCGCCGATGGGACCGGCCAGGACCTGGTCCTGCGCAATGGCGATATCGTGCGGGCCGACCAGCTTCTGGTCAGCGATGGCATTGCCGCGGCGAAAACCATCCACGGTGACCTGACGATCCCGACCTCGCGGATCCGCACGTTTGCCATCATCAGGCGCCAGGGCAACCAGCCGACCCCGAAAAAATTCCTCGGCGACGTCCGCGGATGGTTTCCCGGCGGCGGCCACCTGACGTTCCGCCTGGATGCCATCAAGGATGGCAAGCTCACCGGGTTCAGCCAGTTGTTTGGCACCGCCGAGTTCCCCATCGACGCGTTTGAGCGCATCGAGCTGAATGCCGGCAACCTCAGGATCGAGCGCCTCCGCCCGAAGCTCAATTGGTAGCCACCGGCGCGACCGCCGCGGCGAGCGCCACGAGATACTCGTCACGGCTCATCTCATACCCGCCGAAGGTCGCCAGGTGGGGAGTGAGCCACTGGGTATCAAGAAGGACCGCCCCCTCTGCGCGGAGCCATTCGACCAGCGCGACGAGCGCCACCTTGGACGCATCGGTTTTCCGCGAGAACATGCTTTCGCCAAAAAACGCCCGCCGCAGGCGCACCCCGTACAGCCCACCCTGGAGGCCTTCATCATCCCAAACCTCGAATGAATGGGCAAATCCGAGGCGGAACAACTCAAGGTAGCTCGCGCGGATGGCGGCATCGATCCACGTCCGGTCGCGCTCGGCGCAGCCGTCGATGACCCCGACGAAATCACTGTCCCTGCGGACTTCGAACGGGCACCGGCGCAGCGTGCGCCGCAGCCCGTGGGGGACGTGGAACCGCTCGTCAAGTGGGATGACTCCGCGCCGCAGCGGGGAAAACCAGTGGATTTCGCCGCCATCAGCCATCGGGAAGACCCCTTCGGCATAGGCTCCCAGCAGGACTCGCGGCGGAATGACCTCAACCATCAACGGCTCAACATGCCCCACGATCGCCAATTTTGGAATTTGGAAATTGCTTCAGGGGCGCATACTTTCCCGCATGAATTCACACCTCGTCATCGATCTGGCCATGCTTCCCGAGGAAGGCGGGAGCTTCTCAGGCGACCTTGCCGCGGAAATTTTCGACCTGCCGGCCGATGACGCGCAACCGGCCGGCCCGCTCAGCTACAACCTTTACGCCCAAAGGTTCGAGACCGAGCTGCTGCTCACCGGCACGCTTGCCGCGCCGTTCCGCTTCACCTGCGTCCGCTGCCTTGAGCATTTTGTCCAGACAATCAACCTGCCCGGCACCGCCATCTCCCTGGAGATCACCGGGCCGGCCGAGATCGACGCCACCGAGGCGCTCCGCGAGGAGGTCCTGATCAACTTCCCGGCCCACCCGCGGTGCGACCAGTCGGACGTTCCGGTCGTCTGTGAAATCGACCCTGCTTATTTAGCAGTGGACAAACAGCAGCCGGATACCTTAGACAACGCGGCCCCGAGCGGGGGGGACGATCGTTGGTCTGCCCTTGATGCTCTAGACAATCTCGAAAACGAACGTTAACCCAGCACGACCATGGCCGTTCCAAAGCGCCGCGTTTCCAAGTCCAAGCAAAAACTCCGCCGTTCCGCCACCCGTTGGCGTGCGCCGAAGTTCAAGACCTGCCCGGAATGCAGCACCCGCATTCCGTCCCACATCGCCTGCCCATCCTGCGGATACTACCGTAACCGCCAGGTGCTCGATGTCGAAGCTCTCTGAGGCCCAGCGCCTTTTTGATCGGACTCCCGCAAGCAGCCGCCTCGCTTTAGCGACGCGGCCGTTTTTGTTGAAGCGCGCCTGATTTCCTGAAGGACGATGAAAGTGGCTGTTGACGCGATGGGTGGCGACCGGGCGCCGGAAGTGGTCATCGAAGGCGCGCGCGACGCGTTGCGCGCCAACCCGAAGATCACCCGGTTGTTTCTCGTTGGCGACAGCCAGGTGATGGAGCCCGAGTGTCGCCGGCTGGGACTGGACGACCCGCGGGTGACCTTGGTCCATGCTCCGGAAACCGTCGGAATGGCCGAGCCGGGCGCCACCGCGGTGCGCAAAAAGCGCCATTCGTCGATCGCCATCGCCATGGATCTGGTCAAATCCGGGGATGCCGACGCCTTCGTGAGTGCCGGCAACACCGGCGCGGTGGTCGCCGCAGCCACCTTGAAATTACGCCTCCTCAAAGGGGTCGAGCGCGCCGGGATTGCCTCGCCGCTGCCCAATGAACACGGGATTTGCAACATTCTCGACGCCGGCGCCAATCCGGAGGCCAAGCCGCGCCACCTTGTCGCCTACGCGGTGATGGGCACCGTCTACGCCCGCCACGTGCTGGGGGTCAAGGAGCCGGTCGTCGGGTTGATGTCCAACGGCGAGGAGGACGAGAAAGGCACCAGCTTCACCAAGGAGGCCTTCGCGCTGCTGCGCCAGACGCCGAGGATCCGCTTCATTGGCAACGTCGAGGGCCACGATCTATTCGAAAACCGGCTCGACGTCGTCCTGTGCGACGGGTTCACCGGCAACATCGTCCTGAAAACCTGCGAGGCGACCGCCAAGGCCATGGGAAAGTGGCTCAAGCTCGAGCTCCAGCGCAGCCCGATGCGGACCCTGGGAGCGGCCATTGCCCAGGGAGCGTTCAAGGCGGTGAGCCAGAAAAGCAGCTATGAGACCTATGGCGGCAGTCCGCTGCTTGGGGTCAACGGGGTGGTCATCATTGGCCACGGCGCATCCTCCGCCTTGGCGATCCAGAATGCCATCGGCGTCGCTGTCGAGTCCGTTGCCCACAAGGTCAACCCGCTCATCGAGGAGGCCCTCGATGCGTTGGGGCGGGGTTGACGGGGTGGATCTGGATTCCCGGCTTGGCGGTGGATCCTCAGCGGCTATAGAGCGCCCATGCACCGCCCGATTGCGCTGATCTCACTCGCCTGCCTGGGTGGCATGCTGTGCGGGTGTGGCGGGTTGGGGAGCGAGCCGGTGGCGGAAGTGAAGATCAACGCCCCTGCGGCTTGGAAGGAAACCTCCAGCGGCAGCCAGCGGCTGGCGGCCACCGGCTGGCTGAAGACCTTTGATGATCCCGCGCTGGAAGCGTTCGTCGCCGAGGCGATCGCCCGCAATCAGGACCTTGCGGTCGCCGCCGCACGCCTCAACGTGGCCCGCGCGGCCGCCGAGATCGGCAAATCCGCGCGCCTCCCGAGCCTCACCGCCGGCCTGGCGAGCCGCGAAACCGTCGTCGAGGACGGCTCGGGGAGTTCGTTTTCGCCAAGTTACGACCTGGCGCTGAGCGCATCGTGGGAGCCGGACCTGTGGGGGCGGCTGCGCGACTTGGAACGGGCGTCGTTTGCCGACTACCAGGCGGCCCTGGCGGATTTCCGCGGCGCCCGGTTGTCGTTGGCGGCCAATACGTCCAAGGCGTGGTACAACCTTCTCACCGCGGGCGAGCAGGTCGCCTTGGCCAAGGAGACGCTGGATAGCTTCGAGCGCAACCTGCGGGTGGTGGAGCGGAGTTTCCGCGGCGGGGTGCCCGGGGTGAGTGCGCTGGACGTGCAGTTGGCGCGGACGAATGTTTCCGCGGCGCAGCGCAGCCTGGCCAACACCACCTTGAACCGCGACGAGGCCGCCCGGACCCTCGAAATCTTCCTCAGCCGCTACCCGGCCGCGGAAATCAACTCGACCCGGACCCTGCCGGCGCTCCACGGGAGCGTCCCCGGCGGGCTGCCCGCCGCCATGGTCGAGCGCCGTCCAGACCTCGCCGCCGCCCGCGCCCGCGTGCTCGCCTCCGCCGGACGCGCGACCGCGGCGGAAAAATCCTTGCTCCCGAACCTTCGCCTGACCGGATCGGGCGGCACTGCAAACGGCTCGCTGGCCAGCCTGCTCGACCGCAACCTGCTCACCGCCGCAGTGAATGCCTCGCTATTCCAGATCCTCACCGATGGCGGCCGGACCCAGGCCGAGGCCCGCGCCGCGGTGGAAACCAACCGGGCGCGCGTCGCCGAATATGTCCAGGCGTGCCTTGTCGCGTTTCGCGAGGTCGAGTCGGCACTGGCCGCCGAGCGCTCGCTGCGGACTCAGGAGGGGTTTTTGCTCCGTGAGGTCCAGCAGGCGGCGTTGGCCGAAGTCCAGGCCAACCGCGCCTACAGCGAAGGTGTCGATGCCGACATTCTCCGGGTCCTCGAGTCCCAGCGGCGCGCCAACAACGCCCGCGCATCCCAGATCCGGCTGCGCAACGACCTCCTCCAGAACCGCATCGACCTGTTTCTCGCGCTCGGCGGCGATTTCGCCACGGCGACTCCCTGAAATTTCCAGCTGCCGGTTGACGTCTTAAGTCCGTAGATTTTCCCTTGTGCAGCGCATCTCCCGCATCCTCATCCCCATCCTGATCATTGCCGTTGGCTATGGGGCCTGGCTCTGGATCGGCCGGCCGGCACCCAAGCCGGTCCCGGTGCGCCAACCGCCTGCCGAGATCCGCGCGGAAGTCGTCGAGCTGAAACGCCAGGACTACCAGGTGATGCTTGATTCCCAAGGAGTCGTGCGGGCTCACCACACCACCACGCTGACTCCGCAAGTTCCCGGGAAGATCATCGAGCTGTCGTCCAAATTCGAGGACGGCGGGTTTTTCAAGCAAAACGAGGTGCTCGTCACCCTTGACCCGGCCGACTTCGAGGCCGCCGTGGTCACCGCCGAGGCAGCCCTGGCACGCGCCGAAGCGACTCTGGCACAGGAAGATGCCCGCGCCAAGCAGGCCAAGCTCAACTGGGACGACATCGGCTACGACGAGGCGCCCTCCGACCTGGTGCTGCGCGTCCCGCAGCTCAAGGAGGCGCGCGCCAATGTTGACGCGGCGCGCGGCGCGGTTGAGCAAGCGCGGCGCAATCTTGAGCGCACCCGGATCCGGGCGCCGTTCGACGGCCAGGTGAAAGTGCGCAATGTCGGCCTCGGGCAATCGGTTGGCTCCAACACCAACCTCGGCGAGCTGTTCACCACCGACCTCGCCGAGCTGCGCCTGCCACTTTCTCCCAACCAGCTCGCCTTCGTTGACCTCCCGACGACCGATGCGGACCGCCCGGCAGAGGTCTTGCTCCGCGACGCCCTCGACACCCGGGCAGACCCGTTCATTTGGAAAGCGCGCATCGTGCGAACCGAGGGCGCGCTCGACGAGGTTTCCCGCGAGCTGTTCACCATCGCCCGGCTTGACGATCCGTTCGGCCTCCAGTCGAACCATCCGCCGCTGCGCATCGGCCAACCGGTCCGCGCAGCCATCGCCGGCAAGCTCCTCACCAACGTGATCGTCATCCCCCGCCATTGCCTCCGCGGCGTCAACGTCATCTATCTCGTCAACCAGGACTCGACGCTTGCGCGCACCCAGATCACCCCGGTCTGGAGCAACGCCACCGATATCGTCGTTGCCACTGGCCTTGAGGCTGGCCAGCGGCTGGTCGTTTCGCGGCTGACCTACGCCCCTGACGGCGCAAAGGTCATTGCGGTTCCGGCAGACCCCGTTGACACCGATCAGGCCGTCGAAACCCGCCGCAAACCGATTTCCAAGGAAGCTCCGGGATCCTGAGATGGCGGGGAAAAGTCTTTAACCAAGGTTGATTTCTAATTGCTAGTTGGGCACCGGTTCGGCACGCTGCCACGATCATGAAAGCCATAGTCCTGATGAGTGCGATGACTTTCGGCGTGCTGGGCGGGTTGGCCGAAGCGGCGCCGCAAAGTGGCCAAGCGAAGCCGACCTACGAGGTGAAGCAGGGAGATAGCCTTGCGGCGATTGCGCGCGAGCACGGGGTGAGTGCCGCCGCGCTTGCAGCCGAGAACGGAATCAAGAACCCGGCGCTCATCCAGGTTGGCCAAAAACTCCGGATCCCGGCAAAAAGCGCCACGGCGGAAAGCGCCACGGCCCGCACACCCGCGGCCACCCCGGCACCGCCAGCGAGCACCGCAACCGGCGCCGAGCATATCGTTGCGTCTGGCGATACTCTCTACGCGATCTCCCGCGCCCACCGCATCTCGGTGGCCCAACTCGTCGCCCTGAATCCCGGTGCCGACTCCAAGCCGCTGAAGATTGGCCAGAAACTCATCATTCCCGCCACTCCGGCGGGCGCAACACCAGTGGCCACCGCCCCAGCCACGCCGACCCCACCGGCCCAGCCAACCGCACCGGCGACTGCCGCGGGGACGGTGGTCGCACCGGAGCCGACGCCGACCGCGCCGGTGGCCGCTCCGCCAGCAACCACTCCGGCGCCCAACCCCACGGTGGCCGCGCCAACGGCCGCGCCCACGACGCCGCCCGCGGAAGTCGCACCCGAGCCGGCAGCGGCGACGCCGTCAGTGACCCTCATCAAGCTGACACGCAAGATGACCTTTGCGGAGTTCGCCGACGAACACCAGACAACCACCGAAAAGCTCAACACGCTCAATGGTTGGAACCTCCCACCAGGGGCGGTCCTTGCTCCCGACTCGGAATTCTGGGTCCCCAAGCGCTAGCACTTCCGCTCAAGGGTCCCGCCTCCAGATTACTCGGGATTTTTGCTGGAAGACTCCCCGGGCTCGCTTGCGCCTGATCCCTCCAGGCGGTCGGCCGCTTTTCTCGCCGCCGGCCCGCGTTCAAGCCGTGTGAACCACCGGTCCACGTGAACCCACCGCTGGCGCAACAGCCACAGCACACCCCAACGAACAAGCAAGCCACCCAGCCAAACCCCCGCGATTAGAAGAAATATCTCAGCTCTCATCTCCAGGCCGCTTTGGCCGCGGCTCCGATATTGTATTACAATCGTATACTCAAGGTGTTTTCACTAAGGATCAGCGGTTAACGTTCCACCTGGACTTGCTGGCAGAGGTTTTTGGTGGTCGCAATCGGTGACGGGCCGGGGTATCGGGAGAGTAAATTTCCGAGATACTCCCAATGCTCACCCCCGCCTCCCCCAAGGACCAAGTCTTGTTTGAGTTGCTCAAAGGCTACGGGCCGCGGCTGGCACCGCCGCGGACGTGGGAATGGCTGGCGGCCAACCGCGGCCAGAACGCGGTCGCCATCCAGGGACCGGGGTGCTTTTTCGCCTTGCCGGTCGAGCCCGCGGCGAGCGTGAAAGTCTGTCTGCTACGCGAGCCGCGGACGTTCGTGACGATTCCGGCCGCGCACCAGTGTTTCTGGATTGTCGCCAACCGCAGCGGACTGAGGTTCCTGAGGATTTGCGGCGACCGCTCGTTGGAGAAGATCCACCTTGCCGCCCCGGACTCGCCGGTCTTCCACGAGGCGGCCACTTGCCTGGTCAGCGTGCTTGGCGGCGAAACGCGCAAGGGAGCGGCCTCATGGGAAAAGCAGACCCGCGGAGTGGCCGCCGCGATGCAGCTGTTCCTGCTGGCGTGGGAAATCTCCCGGCCAGCCGCCAACGACGACCTGACAACCCGCAGGTCGCGCCGCCGCGACGAAGCCGTCGCGGCACTCCACGAGTGGTTCGCCCACCACCTCTCCCGTCCGCTCAAGCTCGAGGATGCAGCCGCCCATTTCCACGCCAGCCCACGCCAGTTGCTGCGGATGCTCAAGGAGGCGAGCGGGTTCGGCTTCACCGACCACCTCGTCCTCCACCGCCTCCTGCAGGCCCGCGAGTGGTTGATGACGCGGGCGCGCGCGTCGGTCAGCGAGGTGGCCGCGGGTGTCGGGTTCACCAGCCGGGAAGCGTTCATCCGGCGGTTTCGCGCGACCTTTGGGCTGCCGCCGCTCCAGTTCCGCAAACAATGGGAATCAGCCAGCGACCATCCGGGCGTGCTGCCCACCGTGACCCGCTTCCTTGGTCGCGCGCCGGTCCTGTGGTTCAAGATCCTGCCAGCGACCCCGCCGCAACCCGACCCGCACGCCCGGCCGCACACGCTTGTCATCTCCAACGCCCTGGAGACCATCGTGGAAATCTTCGCCATCGGCCCGACCGGCCAGCGGACCCGCGAGGCGGTCCTCGAGCGCGGGGCGATGCACGCCATCCATCACGACCGCGCCGGCAGCCAATGGGCGGCGGTGCGCACCGCCACCGGCCAGCAAGCGATCTTCGTCACCCCCGCCGACCATTGCCTGGCAATCATCGAGCCGACCTGCTTCGGCTGACCGGCTACTCCTCGTCGATGGTCTCGTCGCGCTGGTAGATCGGGAGTTGCCGGTAGGGCACGGTGAAGGCGAGGACCATCATCGAGGTGGCATAGACCGGCCCGCCCTCGCTGGCCTCCCATGACCCGTCATCGCGCTGCTTGGTCAGGTAGTGGGTATACATCCACGGCGCGTAGGTTTCCCAATAGCGGCCGCCCATCTGGAACATCGCCTGGGCGTTGTAGTAGTTCCCGTAGGTCTCATACTCGCGCCCCGGGAGCTGGCGGAAGTCCTTCAGGATGAAATCCGCCGCCTTGGTCGTCTCGGGCGTCCCGTGCATCCCGCAAAGCTCCAGGCAGAGCAAGGCCATGCCGGTGAGCGTTTCGCGGTGTTGCTCGGTGTTCATGTAGCCGAAGCACCCGAGCTCCTTGTGCTGCAGGCTCAACACGTAGGCGACCGCCTTGGCGATCGCCTCATCGGGCACCGCGGCTCCGTTGCCCTTGGCTGAGCGCAAGGCCATCAACGCCCAGCCGCTGCACGACATGTCGCTGTCGTAGGAATTCGGGTGATAGCGCCAGCCGCCGCGATACTGCTCGGCCTTCTCAACCGCCTGAGCCTTGAGGATCACCTGCAGGGCCGCCTTGAGCGTCTTGTTAAGCCGCTCCTGGCGCGCCGGGTCGACCATCCCGCTGACCTCCGACAAGAACAACGTTCCGATGTTGTGGGCATACATCGGCCCGTTGCCGCGCTCGTCGGCGGTGAGCATCCCGTCGTCTCTTTGGTGATTGAGGACGTAGTCGATGCAGCGGGTGAGGACCTCGGCGTGCGGCCCGCCGGTCGGTTGATAGCCGCGCGACAGCAACGCCATGCCGACGAGCGCCGGAATCGCCGTCGTCTTCCCGTAGATCTGCGCAAACGAGCCATCCGGGTTCTGCTGGGAAATCAGATACGCCAGCCCGCGGTCAATCGCCGGGTCAATCCGGCCGCGCCACGCGCTGAAGTCAAACTCCTCAGCCTGCGCACTGCCAAGCCCGAGCAGGCAGATCAGCATGGTGGTGAAACGTCGGCTGGCACTCATGGGTTTTTTTCTCCTTCTGCGATTCGTCCAAAATACGCCTTCACCAGCTCCCGGTAATCTTCAGGGATGACCACCGCGCCGCTGCTGCCAACATCCGAGCGCAAGCTCGCCTGGATCTTCTCCCAGTCGCCCGCAGAAACCCCAAGGCGAACCAGTTCCGCAGGCACATCGCCAACCGGCTCGTCGCGCATCCCCGCCTTGGGTTCTCCCTGGCCAAGCTCCGGCCCGCTCCCCGGCTGCGGCGGTTGCGGCGCGCTTGGCGGTCCCGATGGCGGAGTACCACCAGGGGTGCTCTGACTCGCGGCAAGGTCAAGCGCCTCAGCGGCTTGCGATGACGCCTCGGCCGCTGCGGCAGGCTCCTCGGCGGCGGCGGCTTGCGCGGCTGCCTGGGCGGCCTGGGCGAGCGGCTCAGCCGCCGGGTTCTCAGGCGCGCGACCAAGCTGCTTGTCGGCTGCCTGGCGGATGTCCGCAGCTGCCTGGTCAAATGCTTCAGCCGCAGCGGCAAGAGCCTCCGCAGCGGCGCCGTGCTGGGGCGCAGCGGCGGCTGGCTCGCCCTGTTTTCCAGCTTGTGCTGCCTGTTCGGCCGCCTTGGCTGCTTGCTGTGCCTGTTGCGCGGCGGGCCGCGCTGGCCGGGCGGCGGCCGGATTCTCGCCGAGCTTGGCGGCCGCATCAGCCACGGCGGCAGCCTCCACGCTCGCCTGCTGCTGGTCGGCCGCCATTGCGTTCGCCTCGGCAGCCGCCTCCGCCTGTGCCTGAAGCGCTTCCTGCTGCGCGGCGGCATCGGCGGCGCGCTCGGCAAGCGCGGCCGTCTGAGCGGCGACGGCCGGTTCCTGGCCCGGTTGTTTGGCGGCGTCTTGCAAGGCATTCGCGGCGGCCTCGAGATTTTCCGCGGCCTTTTCGTGTTCGGCGGCGGCGGTTTCCTGCTGGCCCTTTGCGGCTGCCTCGGCGGCTGCCTTGGCCGCCTCCGCCGCGGTGGCCGCCTGCGCGGCTGCCTGGTCGGCGGCCTCCGGTGTTGCCGGCTTCTCGCTGAGCGCCTTCGCCTCGCTGGCGATGGCCGCGGCCTCATCGGCGCCCTGCGGCAACGGCGCGTCCGCCGACTTCGCCGGGGCCGCTTGCGCCTGCTTCTCAAGCTCCTCCTGGTGGGCCGCGGCGTCCCGCGCCTGGTCGGCAAGTGCCTCTGCTTGAAGCGCGGCATGCTCCGCCTGTGCCTGCGGATTGTCTTTCAACTGCTCCGCGACCTGGCGGGCGACCTCGTCCTGGCGACGTTGCAGGTCCTCGGGCTGCGGCACGTCGGGGGTTTTGGCGAGCTCCTCCGCCTCGCGGGCCAACCCGCGCTCCTTCAATGCCAGATCGTGCAGTTGCGCCTGCTTTTCCGCCGCCCTACGATCCTCCTCCATCATCCTGCGGATCTCCCCAACGGTCCTGATCGCCATGTCCGCTTGCTCGCGCGAGGTGGCCGCCATCTTCCGGCGCTCCTGTGGATTGTCCTGCAACGGCGCCTTCGCCGCCGCCGCACGGGCCGCTTCCATCTCCTCCGCTCCCTTCTGCGCCAATTCAGCCACCACTGGCGCATCCTCGGCAACCTGCTCAAGCCGCTCGGCTGCCGATTCAAGTTGCTGGTCAGCCTCGGCGAGCCGCTGTTGAGTGTCCTCGCGGATCGCCTCGTTTTCCAGTTGCCCTTCGGCATGGGCGATCTTGTCGCGTGCTTCGCGGAGCTCACGTTCCGCTTGATCAAGCTCCTTGCGGGCCTCCTCGTGGTCATTCTTCGCCTGCTGGCCGGCCACCGACGGCTGGTGATCCTCAATGTGCAGAACCAGTTCCGCGGACCGCCCGACGCCCGGCCCGCCGAGTTCCGGCGGCAGCCCATCCTTGGCGAGCACCCGCAGCCGGACTTCCCGCATTTTCGGATACGCGCTGGCCAACTTCGACAAGTTTAGCCGGTCGCGATCAATGAGCGCGCGCCCCGGCGCCACCTCGTGGTCCAGCGGCCAGGCAACTTCCGGCGCACCGTCGATCTTCAACTCGTAGCTGACCGACTCGAGGCGGATGTCATCGTTCGCCTGAAACTCGATCGGCAAAATGTCGTCCCGGTTGACCCGCAGTTCGCCCGCCTTGGGGACCAGCAACTCGACCACCGGCGGGGTGTCCGCCTTCACCGTCACCATCGCCTTCCAGCCGTCCAACTTCTTGCCGGTCACGTGGTCGAGCGTCAGCGTGCGCATCCCGCTGCTGCCAGGCTCGGCGGTGAAACTCACCTCGACCGCGCCGTCGGTTCCGATGACCAGCGGGACCGCCATTGCGCCGCCGGCCAGCGAGCCGCCAGTGACTCCTTCGGGGACCTTGCCGGTCAACGTCACCCGCGTGTGCGCCAGCACCTCGACGGCACCCGCCACCTCCACTTGGAACGCCTCCATCCCGGTGTATTCCGGAAAATCAAACCGCAGCCGCGCCTCGGAAACCACCGGCGTCGGCCAGACTTTCACCCGGAACGAGTCGCTCACATCCCGCCCGTCACGGACCTGGTAGCGGAAACTTCGCTCACCCTGGGCGAGAAAATAGCTGAACTTCCCGTCCGCGCCGCGCCGCAGCGTCTCCTCGACGGCCACCCGGTCCTCCGGCTCGATCCGCAGCGTGAGCACCTCCGGAACCCGCCCGGTCGCCTCAATGGTGATACGCACTTCTTCGCCCTCAATGACTTCCATGTCACCCGGGGTGACCAGCAAGCGCAGCGCCCCGGCATTCCCGAGCTGCGAAAACGGGTTGATCGTCCGCGCCAACAGCCGCGCCATGGTTCCAGGCGAAATCATGAACAACACCAGCCACACCCCCGCCAGCACCGCCAGCGGCCGGACCCAGCGCCGGACCGAGCTCCGGTTGACCTCGTGATCGGGATCAAGGGTCTTCACATCCCTCACCGCGGCGGCCACTAGCGCGTCTAACAGCACGCTGGACACCCCCTTGCCGCGCTCAGGCATCCCGACGGCTGTGCTCAACCGCTCGTCGAGCTCCGGGTGGTGGCTTTCCAACCACCCGGCCACCCGCAACAACGGCAACTCGCGCCGCAGCGGCTTCCACACCATCAAGTGAAACGTCACCCACCCCGCCGCCAACACCACCAGCAGCAACGGCCAACGGACCGCCGTCGCCAGCCCGCCGGTCGCCCAGTCAAGCCCGACGGCCAACAACAAGCCGGCCACCACCACCGTGCCCACCGCCGCCCACCCGCGCATCCACCAGACCCGCCGGATCCGCGCAACCACCGCTTCGAGCACTTGCTTGATCTCTGCAGGCAGTTCCTCGTGCCGGCCGGGTTCGGGTGACTTGCTCATCTTAAGTGTCGATTTGTGGTTAAGCGGGATACGCGTCACGGCAGCCCGGCATTGCGCCGCAGCGACCACTCGGTGATGACCAGGCCGGCGAAAACAACCACCAGCGGCCACCAGTCCCACAGCCGGGTTTCGCGCAGTTCCTCGCGTTCAACCCGCTCTTTGATAAACAATTCCGCAAGGCTGCCGGCCTCCGCCACCTCGACGACCCGCCCGCCGGACATCTCCGCGGCCCGCCCGAGGAACTGGCTGTCGCGGGTCGTTTCCGACAATTCGACCGGCACCCCGTTGGCGCCCACGCTGATCCCCGCGACCACCCGCTGGCCGCTCTCGCTGAGTGACTCCACCTTGTCCCCCGCGAGCACCACCTCATAGCGGCCCGCCTCCAGCGGCCCGGTCTTGGCCTCATAAATCCCTGGTGATCCAGCCACCGCGGCGAGCGGCACGCTGCTCACCCGCTTGCCATCGCGCCACAGCTCGGCCTCCACCTCCTCGTCGGTTAGCGGGGCCATCCCCTTGTCGCGCAGCCGCGCAGTGAGCTTCACCTCATCATCAACCGCATAGCCAAGCCGGTCGGTCCCGATCCGCGCGCCGCCGGATCCGCCGCGCAAGTTCGGCCCGGCGCCCCAGCGGGTCAGCTGGCCCCACAGCCGGTGGTGGAAAATATCGCCAGCGCCTTCGCGCAGGCGCCACGTGTGGTCGGTCAACACCGCCGCCACCTTGCCAAGACCCGCCTGGCTGGTGACCAAAATCGCCCGATCCTTCTCCGCCTGCTGGCGTGCGGCAAGCACCCCGAGCGCGTCGCCAAGCTGGCGCGCATCGGTCGGCGCCACCGTGCCATCCTCAACCGGCCCAGCATACAGAAGGACTTCCGCGCCAGGCTTCACGCTCACCCCGGGGTGGCGCCAACGCAGGACCGGAAATCCGGCCCACAAATTCTCGTTCTCGATCTGGCTCTCGCTCTGCGCGGTCACCGAGTGGCCGCTCCCCGCCGCGGTCAAACGCATCCGGAAATCCGCGCTCGCATCAAAATACGTCTGCTCTCCCGCAACCCAGGTGACCGGCAACAACTCCCTCGCCGCCTGCGCGGTGTGCGCGTGCGGCATCGCCCGCGGCCCGGCCATCACGCCGAGCATCGCGCCGCGCTCAGTGACGCAGCGGCGGATGATTTCCCAAACCTCATCTGTAATCAAATCCGGGCCGACATCGCCGAGTAGGATCACGTCAAATTTCCGCCATTCCTCCTCGGTGGCCGGCAGCCGGGTCGCCCGCGACTCGCGGAACTCCCGCCCGGCCGACGCCGGAATCACCTCGTCGACTTGCCCTTCGATCGTTTCAGGGTGCTGCAGAACATACTGCAAATGCACCGACCGGTCCCGCCCGTAGAACAAGTTGCGCAAGTAGCGGAACTCCCAGCGCGGAAATCCCTCGATCAACAACACGTTGGTCCGGTCCTCCGTCACGGCCGTCTCGAATCTCCAGACGTTGTTCTCGCTGAACCGCTCACCGTCGCGCCCGGCAAGCTCGACACGGTAGCCGGTCACCCCGTCGGCCTCGGGAACATCCTGAAACCGAACCTCTTCGCGGAAATTCTCCGAATTCACCACGAGCTCGCGCTCGCCGACGAGCTCGTCGCCGCGCCACAACGCGACCTTCACCGACTCGCCCGCGTAACCGTCGATCTTGACCACCGCGCGGACCCGCAACCGGTCGCCAAGAAACACCGCGTCAGGCGCATCCACCGAAATCAACGCAAGGTCCCGCGGCGCCTTGCCACTCCCGACGGCCACCACCCCGATCGGCGCATCCAAAATCCCAAACCTGCGCGCAACATCCTCGACCCGCCCGCCGCGGTTATGCCGCCCGTCGGTCATCATCACCACACCCGCCAGTTGGTCCGGCGATGTCTGATCAAGAACACTTTCCAACGCACCCACCAGGTCGGTCGCAGAATCCCACCCGTCGCTGCGCGTGTCGGCCTCGCTCCGAACCCCGCGCGCCACCCGGATCTCCCGAACCTTCAATCCTTTCCCGAGCTTCTCCCGGAGCCCGCTGGAAGTCACCGCCTGCTCCGCCGCCGCCAACCGGCTCACCCCGGCGCCGTCGTCGACAAGGTCCATCGAGGCGCTCTCATCCCAGACCAAAACCACCTCGCGGCGCAAATCGCGCGTCTCGTGCCGCGACCAAACCGGCTCGAGCAACACCCACACGACCACCGCCAGCGCCGCCAACCGCAGCCCAACCAACCAACGCCCGCGCCGCTGACTGACCACCCCGCGTTCATACCGATACAGCAGCCAGATGACCTCGGCCGCCAGTCCGGCGCCCGCGGCAACCGCCCACTGCGGCCAACTCGCATTGAGCATGAGCAGCTTGCCAAGGACCGTGATGACCCCGAAGAGGACAATCCCGATGCCTGCCGCGCGCCCGAGCGACTTGACCCAGCTCATCGCGGCTCCTTTCTGGTTTGCTTGAGCATGTCTGCCATCCCGGTTGCGGTCACCTTTTGATCACCAAAGCTCAGCGACTGGTCCTCGGCAATCCGCCGCGACCCGGCGATCCACCGGCCCAAGGCGGTCTCCACCAGCAGCAGTCCGAAGGTCGCCACCATCAACAAGCGCCACAGCTCACGCCCGAACGAGCGCCCTTCGAGCACGCCGACCATGTCATCCACGGTTCCGGGTTCGAGGATGTCGATTCTCTGGCGCAGAAACTCGCGGTCGCCATCGCTCCAAGTGGCAAACGAGCTCTCTTCGAGGTCACCCTTGACGACAATCGGCAACTCCGCGCCGGTCACCCACGGCAGGCTCTTGCGCAGCTCGTCGGTCATCTTCACCCGGAACACGCCGGGACGCGCTGGCGTCTCAATCTCAAGGAACCGCCCCATCCGCCCAACCATCGCGCGGACCGGATACTCGCGCCCATCTTCATCGGCCGCCGTCGTCACCCGCGCCGCATCCACCTGCTCACCACGCGCCAACGGTGGCAACAACACCGCCGTCGGAACCACCTGGCGCTCGCCGCCGGACGGCAGGCTCCAGCGCCACATCACGTTGGCGAGCCCACCATCCTCTTGGTAATTAACTTCCACGCTGACCGGCTTCCCCGCGGTCAGCTCGACGTCGGCCTCGCCGTTGGCCGCGACCTTCTGGCCCTCGATGATCAGCTCAACTTGGTCGTCCGCAGTCAGTTCCATCCGGTAAACACCGCTCTCCGGCGGGACCAGCCGGCCCTCCCAGCGGACCGAGAAATCATCCGCCTTCAGACCGGGCGCCGCCGGCCCAGATCCCCAGTCAAAGTTCACTCCGGGATCGAGCCGCTCAAGCACTGCGGTGCGCCGCTCGGTGCGCTTGTTGAAATACGTCGCGCGCAACCCGCCGCCGCCGCTGACCCGCAGCACCGGCCGCCAGCCGCCCTCGATGTTCGGCTCCACCTTGTCGGCCGCCGCAAGCCAGATCGCCCACTGGTGGGCCAGTGGCACAAACGACCGCCGCCCAGCCAGCGTCCCGGAATCCGCATCCAGCCCGCCCGCGGAAACCACCACCCGCCCGCTCCCCAACTCCCGCGCCGCCAAAAATGCATCGCCATTTCCCAACCGCGCCGCGACCCACGGCCCGCGCTCCTTCATCGTCCGGTAAACCGAAACCAACCCGTCGCCCAAATCGCCGCGGCCATCCTTGAAGATCACCAGCGCCGGATGATCCAGCGACTCCATCGCCAGCTTCGCCCGCTCATCGCGCGCCTGCACCGGCCCAAGGTCAACCGGCATCACCAGCCCGTCCCCGGTTTTCCATGTGTTGTAGAAATTCGCCTCCGCCTGCGGGCCAGCCATCACCCACAACCCGCCGCCATTGCTGACAAACTCCGCAACCCGCCGCGCAGTCCCCGCCGGCAGCCGGACAACATCCGCAAGCACCAGCACGTCAACATCCTCCAACCCCTGCTTGGCTGCCAGCTCGCCCGCCGAGACGACCTCCACCGCCATCGCCGGCTCCTTGCCGCCCGGCTGCGGGGCCAGCGCCAGCGCCAGCATCGACCCGGCCCGCTCCATGAAATTCCCGCCGCCGCGCCCTTCAACCACCCACACGCGCACCGGCCCCGCCACCGCCACCGCGTGCCAGCAATGGTTGTCAGTTGCCAGGTCGTCATCCACATCCACCGTCACCTCAACGAGCGCCGGCCCGGTCTTGGCAAACCGGTGGCGGAAACTCACCAACCGCGATTCCCCCGGCGCGAGCAGCCCGACACCCGCTGCAACTGCCTCCGCACCATCAACCCTCATCGTCACCCCGCGCGCCGTAACCGCTTCCGTCCCGGTGTTGACCACCCGCGCTTCCACACTCACCTCGCGGTCGGTCCCGACCACCTCGCGCGACAACCGCACCTCGCCAACCGCCACGTTGCGCCACGTCGCCGGCGCCGGAAATGTCCGCACCATCACCCGCGGCTTGGTTGCCAATGCCTTCCAGTTCGCCGCCAGTTCGTCCCAGCCGGCCGCCTCATCCGTCGCCCACCCGCGCCGCTGCGGGTCGGTGAACACCACGATCTCCTTCCCTCCCTGGCTCCCTTCCGCCAACGCCAGCGTCGCCAACCCGAGCGCGTCACGTACCCGGAACGTCCCGCCCGTCGCTTTCAATCCATCCAGAACTTCTAGAACATCCTCACGGTGCGACAACGGCGAGGCGGTGATCAGCTCCGGTGCGGCCCCGCCAAGAATCACGGCAAACGCAGTCCCCCGCGGCGCCTTGGTCACCAGTCCCTTCGCTTCCGCGATCGCCCGCGCAAAGGCCGTCCCGCTGCCGTTGTCCAGGTTCATCGACGTCGACCCGTCGATCACCAACGCCACATCGCGCCCGCTGCTCCCCTGAAACCTCCTCAAATTCAACTGTTCCTCGAAAACCACCAGGCCCACCGCGCTCCCCAGCAGCAACACCCCGGCCACCCGCACGATCCAACGACCCTTCCCCGCCCGCATCACGGACGACCCGCCCAGCAACCCAATCGCCAACAACCCGACCGGCAACAACACCCGCCACGGCACCAACGTGTCCGGCGGCACCAGCGGCCGCGCCAACGCCAACGCAATCAGCGCCACCAGCAGGCACCGCGCACCCATCAACACCATCTCTTCCCATTCGATCCGCCGCCGCCGCACCGACACCGTATCCAGCAAGAACCTCATCGCTCCCCAGCTCACTGGCTTCGCCGCTCGCCGCTTGAGCAAGTGCAAGATCACCGGACCCAGCACCCCGACCAGCCCTAACAACACCCATGGATTCGCGAAAATCATCGTGGCTTGCTCACCTCCTGCGGGCCTTTCTGGATGCGAGCCAGTTGACCAGGGTTTCGCCGACCGGCACCTTGGTGTTGACCGGGACGTAGTCGGCGCCCATGCGCCCGCAGGTTTTCTCGATCGTGCTCAGAAACCCGCGCATCCGCTCAAGATAAAGCGCTCGCACCGACTGCGGGTCGATCCTGAGCCGCGGCGAAACTCCTTCGAGGTCCTCGAAGGTCGAGTAGGCGCTGAACGGAAATCCCACCTCTTCCTCGGCAAGCACATGGAGCACCGCAAGCTCGTGCTGGCGGAAGTCGAAGTGGTGCAGCGCCTCGACGATCTTCGCCGGCTCGTCAAACAAGTCGCTGATGATGACCACCAATCCGCGGCGTGGAATCCGCTCGGCGACGTCATGCAGGCATTCCGCCACCGCGGTGTCGTCGCCCGGCACCGCACCGTGGAGTTCCTCAAGGATCCGGCGAACTTGGCCGGGCCGGCTGGCCACCCGCAGGTGCTTCCTCACCTTCGTGTCGAAAGTCACCAACCCGGCGCCATCTCCCTGACGGACATACGCATACGCCATCGCCGCGGCAAGATACCGGGCGTAGTCGAACTTCGTCAGCTGCTTGCCCGCCCATGCCGACGCCGCCTCGCCGCGGTATGCCATCGACCCGGAAACATCCACGACGATCGTCGCCCGCAGGCTCGTCTCGTTGACGTATTGCTTGATGTAGTGGCGGTCATTCTTGGCGACCAGCCGCCAGTCAAGGTTGCGCAGGTCGTCGCCGGGCGCGTACTCGCGGTGCTCGGCAAACTCAACCGACTGGCCCTTGTCCGGACTCGGGTGGCGCCCGGACAAAAACCCGCGCATCCGCCGCCGCGATTGGAACTCAAGCCGCCGCAATACCCCCATCGTTTCCGGTGGGAGCAGCTCCATGGCCGCGGGCAGCGTCGGTTTGTCTGACATCAGCCCTAGGCGACTAGCTCTTCCGCTTTGGCCATCCCTTTGAGAAGCATCCGCACCACGTCGTCGCTGCTCACCCCGGATGCCTCCGCGTTGAACGTCGTCACCACCCGGTGGCGCAACACCGGCACCGCCACCGCCGCCACATCCCCGGTCGTCGCATGAAACCGCCCACGCAACACCGCGTGCGCCTTCGCCGCGCTGATCAGGTTGATCCCCGCCCGCGGACCCGCTCCCCACGCCACCATCTCGCGCACATAGTCAGGCGCTTCCGCTGACTTCGGGCGCGTCGCCCGCGCCAGCCGCGCGGCAAAATCAATCACGTGCTCACCAACCGGCACCCGCCGGACCACCTCCTGCAAGGCAATGATCTCCTCGCCGTTGAGGAGCGCCTGCGGCGGACTCGGCCGCTCGCCGGTCACCCGCCGGATGATCTCGCGCTCCTCGGCGTCGCTCGGATAGTCGACCAAGATGTTGAACAAGAACCGGTCCAGCTGCGCTTCCGGGAGCGGATACGTCCCTTCCTGCTCGATCGGATTCTGCGTCGCCAACACGAAAAATGGCTCAGGCAACGCCAGCGTCCGCTCGCCCACCGTCACGTGGTGCTCCTGCATCGCCTCTAGCAGCGCCGCCTGCGTCTTCGGCGGCGTCCGGTTGATCTCGTCGGCCAACAGCAAATGCGTGAACACCGGCCCAGGGACAAACCGAAACCCGCGCCGCCCACTCTCAGGGTCCACCTCCAGCACCTCCGTGCCAGTGATGTCCGATGGCATCAAGTCAGGCGTGAACTGAATCCGCTTGAAACCAAGGTCCAACACTTGCCCCACCGTCGAGACCAACAAGGTCTTCGCCAACCCCGGAACCCCCACCAACAGCGCATGCCCACGACAAAAGATCGCCATCAGCACCTGCTCCACCACCTCCTCCTGCCCCACAATCACCCGCCCCACTTCCTCTTTCATCCGCTTATACACCTCTCCCATCCGCTCCACCGCCTGCCTGTCGTCCATCATCATAGCCCACCCCTACGCCGCCCCCAGTCCCCGTCTTTCTCTTAAAAATCCCCGGTTGTTAAATATAATCCTCTCATCCCCAAAGGGATCCTCGGGGGCTGCAGCAGCGAGGGGCTCCGAGAAATCCGCCCGGCGCTTCCCCCGGGGCGACCCGCCGCCGCCCCGGGGTTTCATGCCGCCGCGTCCGCGTTACTCGCCGACCGACACTGCCTCGGCGTTGAGCGTCTCGGCCAGCGCGGAAAGCTTCTCGTCGGTGGCACTCTCCTCGTCGAGCGTCTCGCTGAAGATCGCCGCCATCTCATCGTAGCCGAGCGCCTCGGCCAGCGCCCGGGCCGACCCGTAGCCAGCGATCTCATAGTGCTCAACCTTCTGCGCGGCAATGATCAGCGCCGCATCCTTCACCGACTCGTCGCCCTCCGCCTTCATGATCTCCTCCGCCTCGGCGATCAGCCCCTTCATCGCCTCGCAGGTCTTCCCGCGCGGCGAGCCACCAAACTCCTCCATCGCCTGTTCCAGCCGCTTGACCTGCGTCGCTGTCTCCTGCGCGTGGGTCTCAAACGCCTCCTTGAGCTCTTCCGAGCTCGCCGCCTTGGCCATCTTCGGCAGCGCCTTGAGCAACTGGGTCTCCGCGCTGTGCAAGTCCTTCACTTCCTGAATCAGGAAATCTTCAATTGAGTTGAGTTTCATCGCTTCGGTTTGTCTTGGGTGTTTCGGCTCCGCTGGCCCGCGCCATTCCGCGCCGGGACCCGCTCGTTTCCACCCCCTCGGCTCGCATCACCCATGCCACCGCCCGCGCGCCACCCCCACGGACCCCGCCACCACCGCCCAAGCTCCTCATCCCCAAATCCCACCACCCCTCGCCACCCACCCCCGCCATCCCCTCACCCAACCCCGCCCGCGGCATGCAGGATGCCCCGGGGCTGCGCCCACCCGTGCAGGATGCCTCCAACCGGCAACCCTGTTCCAGCCGCTCCCAGCCACCGCCGCCGCGCCGCGGCCGCCGTGCGAATCGCACCGGGGGCGCTGGCAAATCGCATTGGCGGGCGCCCGCCGCCACCATCAAGCCCCTGAAATCCAACGCCCCGCCGTTGGCACCAAAGTTGCGAACACGCATGGATGCCTCGCGCCATTTGGAAGGGCACCATCGCCTTCGGCTTGGTGAATATCCCTGTCTCGCTCTACTCCGCCGACCGCCGCTCGGACATCCAGCTTCACCTGCTCGACCGGCGCAACCACGCCCGCGTCCGCTACGAGCGGGTCAACGCCGAGACCGGCGAGGAGGTCCCGTGGGACACCCTCGTCAAGGGCTACGAGTACGAGAAGGACCACTACGTCCTGCTCACCGACGAGGACATCCAGGCCGTCAGCCCGAAGCTAAGCAAGACCATCGCCATCGACGACTTCGTCGCCCTCGCCGAAATCGACCCGATGCTCTTTGACAAACCGTACTTCCTTGAGCCCGACACCCGCGGCCAGCGCGCCTACGTCCTGCTGCGCGAGACGCTCAAGGCCACCGGCCGCGCTGGCATCGCCAAGGTCGTCATCCGCACCCGCGAGTACCTCACCGCCCTGTTTGTCCGCGGCGAGGCACTCGTCCTGATGCTCCTGCGCTTCCCCGAGGAGCTCCGGACCAGCGCCGAACTCAAGCTCCCCGCCACCCGCGACACCGCACCGAAGCCGCGCGAACTCGAGCTGGCCACCCAATTGGTCGAATCGATGAGCACCCCGTGGCAGCCGGAGCGCTACCATGACGACTACCACGAGGCGCTCATCGGCTACATCGAGGAGAAACTCCGCCTCGGCCAGGCGACCGAAGGGCCGCCACTCCGCCAAGCCGAAGCCGCCGAGGAGCCCGGCAAGGTCGTCGACCTCGTCGGCTACCTCCAGCGCAGCCTCGCCCAAGCCACCAGCGAATCCGCCACCCAGCCGACCGATGCAAAGCCGGCCAAGCCGCAGCCAAAGCCGGCCGCCAAGCCGGATCAGCCAGTGCCGGCCAAGCCCGCCCGCCCGCGCAAGCGCGCCCACCCATCACCCCCCACTGCCAAGAAGCAGCCCGAGCAAGATGTCGCCGACCAACCAGCACCGAAAACTCCCGGAAAATCCCGCCGCCGCAGCGCTTGACCCGTACCAGGCAAAGCGCGACTTCACCGTCACCCCGGAACCCGCCGCGGGCCATGCCCCAGGCTCGGCCCCCGAGCGGGATCCCGCGGTGGCCGCCGACCGGTCGCTCTTCGTCATCCAGGAGCACCACGCGCGCCGCCACCACTTCGACTTGCGCCTCGAGATGGACGGCGTGCTGAAAAGCTGGGCGGTCCCGAAGGAACCCAGCCTCGACCCCGAGGTCAAACGCCTCGCCGTTGAAGTCGAAGACCATCCACTCGAATACGCCACCTTCGAGGGCAAAATCCCCGCTGGCCAGTATGGCGCAGGCCAGGTCCGGATCTGGGACCTAGGGACTTGGGAACCGGTCGATGCGCCGCGCAACTCGAAGGATGCGCTGGCCAAGGGGAAGCTGAAGTTCGACCTCCACGGGACCCGCCTCCACGGCCGCTTCCTGCTCACCCGCATGACCGGCAGCGAGGACAACCACCACTGGCTGCTGCGCAAGCTCGCCGACGACCCCGCCGCGACCCCCGCGCGCCGCACCCGCCGCTCGGCCACCGCGCCGCTTGCCCGCAAGACGCCAAAACCAAAACCCGCGCCGACCACCCTGCCCGCGCCGCAACTCGCCAAGCTCGCCACCGCTGTCCCGCGCGGCGCCGACTGGCTCCACGAGTTGAAGTTCGACGGCTACCGGATCTTCGCCGCCAAGCGCGCCGGTACGCTCACCCTGGTCACCCGCAGCGGGCTTGACTGGACCCACCGGTTTGGCGACCTCGCCAACAAGCTTGCCGCCCTCAGCGATGATGACTTCCTCATCGACGGCGAGATCGTCGCCTTTGACGCCCAGCACCGCAGCGACTTCAGCCGGCTCCAGGCGGCGTTGAAGTCCGGGCGCACCGAGAAGCTCGCGTTCATCGGCTTTGACCTCCTCGACTTCGCCGGCACCGACCTGGCGCGCAACCCGCTCATCGAGCGCAAGGCGGCGCTGTGCAAGCTCATCCCGGAGAGCTCGCCGCGGATCCTCTTCTCGCACCACTGGCGCGGCCACACCGAGGGCCGCCAGCTCTTCGAGCAAGCCTGCGAGCTCAAGCTTGAGGGAATCATCAGCAAACCCGCGGGCGACCCGTATCTCTCAGGGTCCCGCCACGGCTGGCGGAAAATCAAGTGCATCCAGCGCGAGGAGTTCATCATCTGCGGCTACACCCAGCCCAAGGGCGGCAACCGCGGGTTCGGCGCCCTCGTCCTCGCGTCCTACGAGCACGGCCAACTCACCTACCGCGGAAAAGTCGGCACCGGCTTCTCCGACGAGCGCCGGCTCACCTTGCTCGACGACATGCAACCGCTGCGGCGCAACTCGTGCCCGCTTGCCGACGACCCGGGCGAGGACGCCACCTGGCTGCGCCCGGAACTTGTCGCGGAAGTCAACTTCGCCGAGCTGACCGCCGACGGGCGCATCCGCCACGGGTCATTCATCGCCCTGCGTGAAGACAAACCACCGACCGAGGTCCACATGGAAGCCGTCATCATGGACACAGGCACCAACCCACCGGGAAAGTCCAAGCAACCTGCCGACCCCGACCGCGTCGCCGGAGTGGTCATTTCCCACCCGAACCGCCTGTTGTTCCCCGGCACGGAGATCACCAAGCACGACGTCGCCGCCTGGTATTCGCGCGTCGCCCCGCTCATCCTCCCCCACCTGGTCAACCGGCCGCTCGCGTTCCTGCGCGCACCCTCGGGCATCGACGGCCAAATCTTCTTCCAAAAACACTTCGCCGCCCGCCTCCCCGCCGGCGTCAAATCCAAACCGCTCGACCCCGCCGACCCGGACTCGTGCGTCTCCTACCTGACCGGCGAAAAGGGACTCATCTCGCTGGTCCAGCACGGTGTCATCGAGTTCCACCCGTGGGGGGCCGCGCTCGCCAAGCCCGACCAACCCGACGTCCTCGTCTGGGACCTCGACCCGGGCGACAACCTCGCCTGGGACGAGGTCCTCGGCGCCGCCTTCCTCCTGCGCGACCTCCTGCGCGACCGCGGGTTCCACCCGCTGGTCAAAACCTCCGGCGGCAAAGGACTCCACGTCCAAATCTTCCTCACCCCGGACCATTCCTGGGACGTCCTCAAGCCGTTCACCAAGGCCGTCGCCACACTCCTAGCCAAACAAAACCCGCAACGCCTCACCATCCAAGCGTCAAAGTCCGAACGCACCGGGAGAATCTACATCGACTACCTCCGCAATGGCCGCGGCGCCACCTGCGTCGCCCCGTGGTCGTTGCGCGCTCGCCCCGGCGCCACCATCGCCACCCCGCTCGCCTGGGAGCAACTCCCCCACATCCTCCCCTCCTCGCTCACCTTGCCGACCGCCGATCCCTCCATCCCACTCGAATGGGCCAGCTCCCTCGCCTCCCGCGACTCGGTCCCCCTCGTCGTCCTCAAGGAGTTTGGAATCAAGGTCGACCGCTAGCCCGGGTGATCCCGGCACGATGTCTTGATCAGCTCCGCCAGCTCGGCACCTGAGCTCGCACTCAGCAGCGCGCGGCGGGCTGACTCGCTCCCGGCCAGCCGCGCCAACTGCCTGAGCAACACCAACTGGGCCTCCGGCCGCTCGGCCGGCGTAACCAACAGGAACAACAGCCGCACCAGCTCGCTTTCCCCCGGCGAATAAAAAACCCCATCCTTCGACTGCCCGACCACCACCAGCGGCGCGCCCAACCCGGGGCAACGGGCATGGGGAATCGCGATCCCGTTACCCAGATCCGTCGAAATCTCGTCCTCGCGCGCCAACGCCAGCGCCGCGATCCCCGCCAAATCCATTCCCTCCGGCACCCGGCTCGGTGGAACCGCCGCCACCAGCTCACGGATGGCCTGGTCACGCGACCTGGCAACCATCGGCACCACAACCCCTCCCATCTCGATCGCGTCGCTCAATAGCAGCGGCCGCTCATGCTCGTCCTCGTCTTCCAGCTGTCCCACGACCTGTTCGAGAATGTCTTCAAGCGTGATGAGCCCAAAAATTACCCCGGCATCCTCAACAAGATAGATGCTCGCACCCTCCTCCTGCATCCGGCTCAACGCCGCATCAATGCTTTCCGTCGACTCGATCGACTTCAATGGGCGGATCAACTCGGTCCAATCCCCCTCCCCATGCGCAACCAAATCCTTGACCAGCAAGTACCCGGTCGGTCGCCGGCTATGCGGCGCAACCACCGGCCAACGCGAGAACCGCGCTTGCGCAATCAGCTCAAGAACCTCTCCGCGACTGGCGGTCGCCGCCAACCACCGAACCCCCGCCCAAGGGACCATCACTGAGGCAATCCTCTGAGACTGAATGTGCGCGAGGTTGTCCACGATGAGCTGGAAGCGAATGTCCCGGAGTTTCCCCTCGGCCACCTCGCGGGTGGCCCCGGTATCGACCAAAACCAGCCGCGCAAGGGCCACCGCCGCTTCTGCCTCTTCGAACACTGCCGCGGACGCACCACTGCGTTCCAACTCATCGCGCTCACGCAAATAGCGCGCCCGGACCACGATCCGCAGCGTTTCACTCAAGCTCCGGCTCGCCGTCACCACCGCGGCACGATCCGCCGCATTCGGCAGGGTCACCACCAGATGGCTCGCATGGCTCACTCCCGCCTGCTCGAGAACCCCCAGATTCGATCCATCGCCGAAGATCCCAACCTCCCCTTCCGCCTGCAGAGCCGCAATCGTGTCGATGTTCATATCGATCACCACCGTCGACAACCCAGCATCCTTCAACACCTTGTGCACTGACCGGCCAACCGGACCATAACCAACCACCACCGCCAACCGCCGCCCACCCACGCCTGGCGATCCACCAGCGACGATGCTGGGCACCGCCGCCCGCTCCGCTCGCGCATTGAGCAACCGCCAGAGCCGCGGACGCTTCCTCAAACTCCCTTCAATCCGCGGCAGCATCCTGAAAATCAAAGGATTGAGCGTGATCGAGATGATCGCCGCAGCCACCAGCACGTTGTGCCCGGACTCCGGCATCAACCCATGCTTCCTCGCAAGCTCCGAGAGAATGAAGGAAAACTCCCCGATCTGGGCCAAGCCAATCGCCACCGTCAGCGCCGTCCGCACCGAATGCCCAAGCACCGCCACGATCAGCAGCGCCGCCAACGGCTTGGCAAGCATGATGATTCCTAGCGCCGCGGCCACCATCAGCGGCTCATCCAGCAAAAACCCAGGATCAAACAGCATCCCGACCGAAACAAAAAACAACACCGCAAACGCATCCCGCAAAGGCAACGCATCCGCCGCCGCCTGATGGCTCGCCGGCGACTGCGCAACCACCATCCCCGCCAAAAACGCTCCCAGCGCCATCGACGCCCCGAAGAAAAAGTACGCCGCCGCCGCGATCGCCACCGAAAACACCAGAATTGTAAGCGTGAACAACTCCCGCGAACGCAACCGCGCCACCTGGACCAACACCCACGGGACCACCCGCGCGCCCACCACCAGCACGATCACCACCAAAAGCCCGAGCTTCACCAACGCCACCCCAAGGGCCCACCAAAATCCACCCGCCCCTGCGCTCACCCCACCCGCCGTTTCCACGGCATTCAGGTCAGTCCCTAACACCGGTATGAGCACCAGCAGGATCACGGTGAAGATGTCCTCCACGATCAACCAGCCCACCGCGATGTGCCCTTGGCGCGAGCTTAGAACATCCGCATCCATCAACACCCGCATCAACACCACCGTACTGGCAACCGCCATCGCCATCCCCAACACCGCCCCCGTCTTCAGCGGCATCCCGAATCCCGCAAACACCACCATCGCCAAGGCCGTCGCGATCGCGCTCTGCACCACCGCTCCGGGGATCGCCACCTTCCTAACCGCGATGAGATCCTTCAAATGAAAGTGCAGCCCGACGCCGAACATCAGCAGGATCACCCCGACTTCCGCCAACTGTTGGGCAATATGGACATCCCCCACGAACCCCGGCGTGTGCGGACCGATCAGCACCCCGGCTAGCAGGTACCCAACAATCGGTGATAACCCTAACCACTGGGTCGCTAGCCCAAGCAGCCAGGCCGCGGCAAACCCGGCGGCCACCGTGGATATCAGGGGAAGGTCGTGCATCACCAGGGTGGTCGCAGCATTCCCTGCCAGATGCAACCGCACGGAGCAATATTCCGCCTGCCGGGTGTTAGCCGGTTGCTCCGCCGCCCAGCTCGACTTGATTGCCCCTGGCCGAGCCTCACTCCTGCTTGAGCTCCTTGAGCGTCCATGGCGCCTGGCGGTCCTTGGTCGCCTCGCGCGCCTTGCCGACCTCGGCCACCGCAACCGGCGCCGCGTCGTTTGACCATGAATGGCGCACGTAGGTCAGCACGTCGGCGATGTCCGCATCGGTCACCTCCGCAACCGCCGGCATCACCGAGTTGATCTCCGGCTTGCCCGCCACCTTCACCGGCCCGGAAAGCCCGTGGAGGACAATCCGCGCCGACACCCCCGGCTCGGCGGCGACCACCTTGGAGCCGTCCAACGGTGGGAACGCCCCCTCGGTTCCACGCCCGTCATTCTGGTGACACCCGGCGCAGGTCCGCGCATACACCGCCGCGCCCCGAGCAAGCTGATCCGCATCCGGCGCAAACTGCTTCGTTGCCGCCTTCGCATTCAGCGCCGCCTTCAGCTCCACCGCGAATTCCGACTCATCTTTCTCGAGCCGCGCCACCACCTCCGGCGCACGGCTCGCGCCAATCGCCGCAGTCACCGTCTTGTAGACCGGATTGTTGGAATTCACCTCCTCTGGGTTGTCCAGCGCCTCCAACACAAACCCAACAGCGTGGCGCGCCGCCGCCGCCGCATAACAACGCCCCAGCACCACCCCGCGGCGCAACTTCGCCTGGTCCTTGTACCACCCCTGCAACTGCCGCCCGAGCGCCTCGTTGGCCGGCATCCGCGCCGCCAAGATCAACCACTCACGGACCACAAACGGATCGCGCTCCTTGCGCGGATCAAAATCACATCCCTCCTCCGCAGGCCAGTTCGCCAACGCCGCCCGCCTCTGCGCCGCTTCCGGGTGTTCCAACATCTCGCCTAACATCGCTAGCCCGTCCTTCGACCCCGCCGCGAAATACCCGAGCTCGCCCAACGCATAGATCGCGTGGATCCCGTACTCGCCGCTGGCCGCATTCTTCAGCGCCGGAATCAGGTCCTTGCGCCCACCGTCGACGATCATCCGCTGCGCATTGAGCCGCCGCACCAGGCTCACGTCACCCAGTCCCGCCACTAGCTCACCGGCCGCCTTCACCGGCTTGCTCCCCTTAGGCGCAATCCGATAGATCCGCCCAAGCGCCTTCTCCCGCAGCGGCGTCACATACGCCCCACCCTTGCCTCGCTCGATCCTCGATTTCTCAAATGGCGCGCCCGGCCTGTTATGTTGGACAATGATGTTATACCAGTCCGCCACCCACACCGCCCCGTCCGGACCGGTCTCGGCGGCCACCGGCGCCGACCACGCGTCCGAGCTCGCGTACAGGTTGTTGCCCTCGAAATCCGCGCTGAAGTCCGCGTCCTTGCTCGTCAGCACCCCCACCGCCACCAGGTGCCCGGTCGGCTCACACACAAATGCCGCCTTGTTCCACCACTCCTCGGGAAACAACCGCGCCGTGTAGATCCCGTGGCCCGCACCCGCCGTCAGGTTGCGCGACTTCGCCCGGATCCGCCCCTCTCCTAACACCTCAAGCGGCGGCTCCCAGCCGTCCGATCCCTGCACGTCCAAGGTCACCGGAAACACCTGCGACTGCTTCGTCGTGCGGATCGTCTCACCACCGTCACCCACCACCTGCCAGCTCGGCTGACGATTGGCCGTCGACCCCAACAGGTCAAACTGCTCGGTAAACCCAAGCCCCCAGGTGTTGTTCGTCGTCTTCCCGATGAATTCCGCACGCGACCCGTCCGGCAAAAACCGGAACGGTCCGGTGTCAAACTCCAGCGGCTTGCCGCCCACATTCCCCTTGAACCCCACCACCCCAACCGTCCCGTAAATCCACCCGTCAAACCCGCGCCGCAGATTCGAAACCCCGGCATGGGTGTCGCGGGTGTTGAACCCGTCCATCAAAACCACCCGCTCGTCGGCCTTGTCATCCCCGTTGGTATCCTTCAGGAACACGATCTGGGTGCCCGCCATCACGATCACCCCGCCCGTGCTGTGCACCAGCGAGGCTCCCAATGTTAGCTTGTCGGCAAACACCGTGAACTTGTCCGCCTTGCCGTCCCCGTCCGTGTCCTCGCAGATCTTGATCCGGTCGTTGCCCCCGCCCACGTTGTTCGGATAGTCCAGCGCCTCGACCACCCACAGCCGGTCGCGCTCGTCCCAACAAATCGCGATCGGCCGCACCACGTCCGGCTCGGCGGCAAACAATGAGATCTCAAACCCCGGCGGCACCTGCGCGCGCTTCAGCGTCTCCTCCGGACTCAACGGCTCCTGCACCTTGAGCACCGGCACCTCGCTCTTCCCCTCCGGCAGCAGCGGCGTCTCGTATCTCAACGCCGGCAGGGCCACCGGCTTGATCCCGTCTCCCGCCGCCCAGCGAATCCCCCGCTCTAGCAAATCATGGAACGCCTCTAGGTTCCAACAACGCTCATCGTGCCCGTGCGCGGTGTAAAACACCCGTCCCTTCCCCTGGCTGCGCACCCACGTCCACGGCTCCTCACCGTGCCGCTGCAGCACCGTGATGTCCTTTGCCAGGTCCTTGTGCTTATAGGTTTCGTCCCATGCCTCAAAGGCCACAAACCCCTTCATCGTCGGATGCTCAGACTCCACCACCCGCGCCGTCATCATCCCCTCGCCATGCTTGTCGATCTTCCCGCCCACCAATTCGGTCCATCCAGGCGTTCCCTTGAAGCACGCCGAGCCGCAATGCACCGGCACCAACCCACCGCCCTCGCTAACAAAGCCGTTGATCGCCGCAAGCTGCTCGTCGCTGATCTTCTGGTGGTTCGCGTAGACTAACACGACGTCGAACTTCGCCAGGTTCTCCGGCGTCCACGCCTCCATGCGCTTCTCATAGGTCAGGTTGATCCCCCGGTGCCCGCACACCTCCTTGAAAATCTTATACCGCTCGATCGGCTTGTGGCCCGCGTCATCCCCGAAAAACAGCACCTCCAGGTTCCTTTCCGCCACCTCCGCCGCCACCGCAGAGCACCCAATGCCAAACACCATGGCCAGCAGCGCCGACAGCAAAACCAACTTTCTCCCAGCTAACATGGGCGCATCATTCAACCGCACCTTCTCTTGAAAAGCAGAATCATCCCCACCAGCAGCGACTGCCCGCAGCACCCCGATCCCGCAGCCATGCCGGGCTTCGCCCTTCCCCAAGTTGCCAACCAATGCCACAACCGCCTCTGCGTATGTCGATGGACTTCCAAAACGACGGCCAATTCGACGAACCCAAGCATCCACGCGTCCACAAATTCGGCTCATTGGCCATAGTACTCGGATATTGCACGTTTCTTACGTTCACCCTCGGCATCGGCCCTGCCATCCGCGCCTCCGCGATCTTCATCCTCCCACTCGCATTGATCTGGAAGTGTAACGACTTGGCGACCTGGCCAACCAGCTCCAGCACCAACCGCAATTCGTTCTCCGACGATCCAGCCGGCATCCGCATCACCGGCTGGTGCATCCTCGTGCTCATCATTGCGCTCAGAACCTACGCGGCCGTCATCTAACGACCCCGCAACGTTCTATCGGCTGATACGCCACCCGGGCGCCAGCCTGCACCCATGCGCTAAATCCCCGTTCCCGCCACCTCGGGTTTTGGGAGTGCAAATCCCACCCGCCTCGCTAACGTCCGCGCCGATGAGAGCGACGACTGGGATTTTCCTCGGATTGGTGTTAGGGGCTGCCAACCTGCTTGCCGCGGCCAGCGGGCCGGTCCAGGTGGCGGTCAATGGCGACCCGAACAACCTAACAACCCGGGGCTCCTACCGGATCCTCAAGGAAACTTCCGGCGCCCGCGGGATCCAGCTCGAGTGGCTGGCAATCGCCGCCGGCCACGCCGAGGTGACCCTCCTAACCGACGCGCAGGTCGCCAAGCTTCCGGCCGGTCCGCTCGTGATGCTTGCCGAGCCGGGAACGCCCGCCAAGCGCAGCGAGGACGGCGGCCGCCGCATCGCCACCCTGGCCGCCCCGAAGGACCTCGACGGCTGGTTCCTCGACAGCTTCCAAAACGAACTCTTCGACGCCCTCGCCTGGGCCGCCGGGCGCAACCCCGCCGAGATGCCCAAGCTCACCTACCGCGAGGCGAAGATCCCCAACTACGAGAAGATCTCTCCCCCGCCAGTCGCCCAGGAGCCGCTCCCGGCCGAGCAGTCGATGAAGCTCGCCCAGGTGCCGCCAGGCTTCGAACTCCAACTGTTCGCCTCCGAGCCGATGGTCATCAACCCGATCGCCCTCAACTGGGACGAGCGCGGCCGCCTCTGGGTCGTCGAGACGGTCGACTACCCTAACAACCTCCACGCGGGCAAGCTGGGCAACGACCGGATCAAGATTTTGACCGACACGGATGGCGACGGCCGGGCCGACAAATCCGTAACCTTCGCCGACGGGCTGTCGATTCCGAGTTCGCTGGTCTTCGCCAACGGCGGGGCGCTCGTGACCAACGGCAGCGACATGCTGTTCCTCAAGGACACCGACGGCGACGACAAGGCCGACGTGCGCGAGGTCTTGTTCACCGGCTTCGGCATGGGCGACACCCACGCCGGGCCGTCCAACATGCTCTACGGCTTCGATGGCCAAATCTGGGCCACCGTCGGCTACTCCGGCTTCACCGGCAAGGTCGGCGCCACCCAGACGAACTTCGGCTCGGGCGTCTTCCGCTTCCGCCCCGATGGCTCGAAAATCCAGTTCCTCCAGCCGACGACTAACAACACCTGGGGTCTCGGGGTCTCCGAGCACGGCGAGATCATGGGCTCCACGGCTAACAGCAACCCGAGCTGGTTCCTCTCCGTGCCGGTCCACTTCTACGAGTCCGTCTCGATGGAGGGAGCCCAGACGCCGCGCGCGGAAAACGACGCGACCTTCTATCCGATCACCCGCGACGTCCGCCAGGTCGACGCATGGCGCGGACCGCTGCGCGAAACCGGCGGCGGACGCACCACTCCAACGTCGCGCAACTTCACCGCCGCAGCCGGGCATGCGTTCTACACCGACGCCGCCTTCCCCGAGCGCTTTCGCAACAACGCCGTGTTCGTCACCGAGCCGACCGGCCACCTCGTCGCCACCGGCTTTGTCCAGCGCGACAGCGCCGACCTCCACCTGAACTTCACCGGCGAGAACATCTACGCCAGCGCCGACGCATGGTCCGCCCCGGTCGTCGCCGAAGTCGGCCCGGACGGCGCCGTCTGGATCGCCGACTGGTACAACCTCATCATCCAACACAACCCGACTCCCAGCGTGGAGTCCGCCGGCATGCTCGCCGAAACCGGCCGCGGCGCCGCCTATGTCACCCCGCTGCGCGATGTCCAACACGGGCGCATCTATCGCATCGTCCCAACCGGGGCTGCCAAACAACCCGCCGCTCCCGCGCTTGATCCAAAAGACTGGCAGTCACTCGTCGCCGGGCTCGAGAGCCCAAGCATGCGCACCCGCATGCATGCCCAGCGCCTGCTCGTCGAAACCCGCCAGGATGCGGCAATCGAAGCCCTCCACGCTCTAACAAAGAAGGACGCCCCCGCATCCCTCCACGCGCTCTGGACGCTCACCCAGCTGCTGCCGGACGCCGCGCTTGTTAGCAAGATCAGCGACTGGTCACAGGACCCGCGCCCGCTCATCCGCCGCGCCGCCGCCCAGGCGGGCGCGCCGCGCCTAACATCCGAGCAGCTGCTAGCCTGGCTCAACCGCGAATCCGACGCGATGGCCCTGAAGGAAGTGATCCTCGCCATTGCGCAGTTGCCGGAGAATGAAGACCTCGGCAAACACCTGCAAGCCTTCCACTCGAAGCACAAGAGCGCGCTCAAGGGGATTGCCCTGCGGGAAGCGTTCCGGATTGCCGCCGCGCGCCACTGGTGGGGATTCCTTGCCGCAATGCGCAGCTCGACCGAAGTGCTCATCCCCGGCCAGAAGCCGGACCTGCTCAAGGACGTGGCCAACAAGGGCAAGCTCGAGACCTGGAACGTCAAACTCTACAACCCGCAAAATCCACCCGCCGGCGATCCGGCGATCACCCTCGTCAAGGAAGGCCGCGAGGGCGGCGAGTGCCTGAAACTTTCCTCCGTGGGCGGCGTCGACCTGATGGTCGCCCTGCCGTTTGTCACCAAGCCGGGGATGCGCTACCGCCTCACCGGCTGGGTGAAAACCGAGAACGTCAAACCGGTTGGTGACACCGGCGAAGGCGCCCAACTCAGCGTCCGCGGTCCATGGTCGATCTCGCGCTCGCTGCGCGGCACCCGCAACTGGTCCCACCTCCAGGTCGAGTTCGATTCGGGCCCGGGCGGCGACATGCTCGTCGGCGCCCACCTCGGCTATGGCGGCACCGTCGCCGGCACCGCATGGTTCGAGGACATCCAACTGCGCGAACTCGACGAAAACGGCGACGAGAGCCTGTTTGAAGCCTTGGTGCGCCAGGTCATGTTGTTGGACAAGGCCTCCGAGCGGGTCACCGCCCTATCAGCCGCTAACGACCCGGTCTCACAATATGTCATGGGAAGCGTGGCGCAGAAGTTGGGCGCGGTGAGAAAGCCGGTCGTCTTCACTCCGGAAGTCGCCGAGTCGCGCGTGCGCGGCGAGGCGATCTATGCCAAGGTCTGCACCGCCTGCCACCAGCCTAACGGCAAGGGCCTGGCCCCGGACTTCCCGCCGCTGGCCGGCTCCGAATGGGTGGCAGGCAAGCCCGAGGCGATGGTCCTGCCGATCATCCACGGCCTCGCCGGCGAGATCCAGGTTGCCGGGGTGAAGTTCAACGGGATCATGCCGCCCAACCCGACCTTCAGCGATGCCGATGTCGCCGACGTCGCCACCTTCATCCGCACCTCGTTTGGCAACTCCGCCCCGGCGATCACCGCTGACCAGGTCAAAGCCATCCGCGCCTCCCACGCGGCCCGCAAGGACATGTGGAAGGCCGCCGAGCTCATGGAGTTCCTCCCGAAGGAGTAGCCCGCCTGGCGCTGCAACTCGCTGCCTCTCGACCTCAACAATCAAAACAATCGACAATCATCCATCCTCCCCGCCAGCCGCGGAGCTTCGATTGACGAACCTCCCGCCATTGGCCTGATGAAATCCCCGAGCGGTCCCTCCGCGTCCCGGAGGGACACCCGAACTTAGTCGGTGGACTTTGGCAAAATCAGTGCGGACCCGCTTGACCGCGCTGCGGTGTGAAATATGGTTACCCATATGAAGACAACCATCGAGATTTCTCAACCTCTCCTGTTGCGTGCCAAGGCGCGTGCACGGGAGAGGCGCATCACCCTGCGCTCGCTAATTGAGGAATCGCTGGCGATTGCGCTCGATCAGCCCCAGCTGGCCACGCGGGTGCAACCGGTCACGTTCAAGGGCAAGGGCTTGAGTCGCGAGTTTGAGGGCGCTTCGTGGGACCAACTCAGGGAGGCGATTTACCCGTGATTGCCATCGACACGAACCTGCTGGTGTATGCCCACCGCGAGGATTCGCCGTGGCATGAAAAGGCGCTTGCCCAGCTAACCGAACTTGCCAATTCGGGTTCGCCGTGGGCGCTCCCCTGGCCGTGCGTGCATGAGTTTCTCGCTATCGTGACGCATCCTAGAATCTATGATCCGCCCACGCCGCTGGCCACCGCCCTGGCTGCCATCCAAGCATGGCAGGCAAGCCCGGGGTTGAGGTTCCTCGCGGAAGGTCCGGGCTATTGGCAGGTTGTTTGCGCACAAGCGACCGCAGGGATGATCAGGGGCCCGAAGATCCACGATGCAAGGATCGCCGCGATCTGCCTCCATCATCGGGTAAAGAAACTCTGGTCGGCGGATCGGGATTTCTCGTCGTTCCCACAGTTGGCCTGCGAGAATCCGCTGATCTAACTCGTGTTAGAGCAGTTCCTGGCGCCACTCATTGTGCTCGGCGTCCACCGTCGCGCGGATCCGCGGCGACGGCGGCTGGTCCAGGCGGATTTTGCACAAGCGCTGGCGGATCATGCGCTGGAGCAACTCGGCGAGTTGCAGCCCTTCGGCGACAGCCAGGCGCCGCGCCTCCTGATAGGTTTCCTCCGGAAGTTGGATCGATTTCATCTGCTTACTCGGTGACCCGCGCGCTGGACGGCGGGTTTGGCGCGACCGGCGCTTTGGGCAGCGACTTGCCGAACACTTCGCCCCAGTGTTGCAGGAAGAACTTCTTCTCCTGGCTGAGCAGGATGTCCGAGCGCCCAAGGATCGGGCGCAGCGAGGTGGTCATCTGCAGCGTGACTAACAGGAACACCAGGCTCCAGACCGCCATCGGTCCCTTCTGGCTGCCGCCAGTGGCCACCACCGCCGCCTTGAGGAAGCGCAGCGCAAAGTAGACCGCAATGAGCCATGCGCCGATTGCCAGGCTGCCCATGAAGCCAAACGAGTCGGTCGATTCGGCGAAGATCCACACCGCCGGCGCAAACCCTAACAACAACAGCCCCGCCAGCGCCAGCGCGCCAGCGAGGCAGGCGGCCAGCTGGCCGATGCCGACGCGCGCCCCGGCAAGGGTGGCGAAGATGAACAGGCTCGGGAAACAGATGAGCGCGGAGATGCCGAGTCCGGCGGCGATCTTCAGCGGGGCCGCCCAGAGCTGGTCGTGCTTGGCAAAGCACCCGAGGACCAGACCAAACAACAGGATCGACCCGAGCGCCATGGCGCCGAACTTCGCCGCCGCGCCGCTGCGGCTTGCCGCAAGGTGCATCACCAGCACCCGCGGGCGGCGCAGCAAGGCTTCAAACAAACTCTTCAGGTCGGGGTTGGCGGCCAGCGGCGGCTCCAGCGGCGGCGGCTGGTTGTGGTCCGCGGTTTGGGGTTGGTAGGTTCCGCTAACATTCTGTTGGTCGTCGTTGTTCATCGATTTGCTTGGTTGTTGGTTCGCACGGCATGGATCAGGGAGAGAGCGAGAAGCGCGGCGAGCAGCGCCACGGCCACGCCCGCAAACCCGTGGGTGATGCGCTCCAGGGCGTTCCAGACCGCCTCGTAGAATGTCCCCCTCATCGGGTCATCGCGCAGGAAGGCAACCGCGAGCCGCGGAGAACCGAAGAACGGCCGCAGCACCCAGGAAAACTGCGCGCCGAGAAACGCGTTGCCCGCCAGCCAGGCAAACAGGGTGGTCAGCGCCGCAGCCCGGGTGGGCGCCTTCGCTGTCAGCTGCCGGTGCAGGTGCAGGTTGGCGGCGATCCCCGCCGCGCCTATCAAAACGGTGTGCGCCACCAGATAGGCGGCGTGCGCCGAGGCGGCGGAGGGCGAGTCAGGCCGCGGTGCGTTCCATGCCAGCAACCCGGTCACCGGCGCCAATGACCCGAGGATCAGGGCCGCGAGCGCAAACGAGCTCAGCAGCGCCAGCAACGATTGCCGGAACCCGAGGCCCGTGCCCAACAAAATGGCCAGCAGCCCGTTGAGCAGCCCGTTGCAGCCCAGCGTCAGCGCCACCAACAACGGCATCTTCAGCGCCACGTAGCCACCCATCAGCGGCGAGCGCCAACTGCCGACGGTGAACCCGTAGGCGGCGAGCCCCACCACGCTTGCCAGCGCCACGCCTGCCACCCGCCGCGGGGTCGGGTCATCCAGCCAGTCGGCCGGCGGGTGGATCAGCTCACGAATGTTCACGCCCCCAACAAAACCCGCCCGCATGAAGCCCCGATGACCCGCGCGTGATCTTTAAGTGAAATTGCGCCCACCGGAATCCTTCAGCGACCCCGAGAGCCGAAGCGCTGAAGGCTCAGCAGCGCCAGCAATCAGCGGCGCAACCCGAAGCCCGCCAGCCCGTTGAGCCGGCCGTTGCCACCCAACGTCAAAGCGACCAACAACGGCATCTTCTGCGCCAATAGCCGCCTCACAACGGCGAGCGCCAACTGCCCACTTTCGACCGGGCTCGGCTTGCTGCCTTCTGGTTGCAAGATTCTAGAGCGCCTCGCTCACCCGCCACTTGCGCGCGCGCTTGGCCCGCCACTCAATCCATAGGCGCTTCCACGTCGGCAACTGAACCTTCCATGTGCGGAACGCGGCGCGATGCTTGCGCCCAATCGCGAAAGGCTGGATTCCGGGGAAATACCCTTTGAGCCGCTCATGCCACCAACTTTCATCATGCAAGCAAACGTGAGCATTCCGGCCATCTGAGAGAATTGCCTTCGCTGGTGCGGTGTCGATCACCAGCAGGGCGTCATTGGCCAGTCCGGCCATTTCTGTCAATACGGCGTCCAACTCCTCCTCAGGAATGTGCTCAAGCACGTCAAAGCTAACCACGACATCAAACCCACCTTCTGGCAGCACGTCGATTCCGGGAACCGCGGGATCAAAATAGGCGATGCGTTCCGCTCCAACCGCTTCCCCCAGCCATTGGGCAATTCGGCTGCGTCCAGATCCATAGTCAACCAATGACTGCGGCGAGCGGGCTAAAATATGCGGCAGCACGTATGGGAAATTCTTGCCCCCCACCCCATAAATCTTACTCGAATGGAAATTCTGATAGTCACTGATATCCTTGCGCTTCATTGGCGGTTGTTGGGGCTGACGGATTGACTCCCGGGATAGCCAATCGAGATGATGCCCACAAGCCTCAATGCTTGACTAACCATTCATCACCGGGAACGGGGTCCTCTCACAACTTGCCGCTTGCCGCGGCCGCACGCCAACATTTCACGGTTTCTTCATTGGCATTTCATACTGGGTGGCTGCAATGCACCCATGCCCCGCATCCTCCTGGTTGAAGACGAACCGGCGATTGCCGACACCCTGGTGTATGCGCTCGGCACCGAGTGCTTCGAGGTCACCCATGCGCTGACCGGTGCCGACGGCCTTGCCGCCTTCGCCCAACAACCGCACGACTTCGCCATCCTCGACATCGGCCTGCCGGACATGACCGGGCTGGACGTTTGCCGGCGGCTGCGCGAGACCAGCCCGGTGCCGGTGCTCTTCCTCACCGCGCGGGATGCCGAGGTCGACCGGATCCTCGGCCTCGAACTCGGCGGCGACGACTACGTCACCAAGCCGTTCTCGCCGCGCGAAATCGTCGCACGCGTCCGCGCCATCCTCCGCCGCTCAACCCAGGGCGCCGAATCAGCCACCTCACCCGCCTCTCTGCCCGGCGCCGCGCTCCACCACGACCCCGCCGCCATGCGCATCCACTGCTTCGGCGATCCGCTCGACCTAACCGCCCACGAATACAAGCTGCTGCTTGTCCTGCTAGACAAGCCGGGCCGCGTCTTCACCCGCGACCAACTCCTCGACCACGCCTGGCAGGACCCCGGCGCGGTGACCGACCGGACCATCGACGCCCACATCAAGTCGATCCGCGCCAAGCTCCGCCTCGCCCGCCCCGGCGCCGAAGACCTTATCCAGACCCGCCGCGGGCTTGGCTATCTGGTCTCCCTTGGTTGAACCCCATCCCCGCCCACCGTGCGCTTCACCCGCGTCACCCTCTTCTTCATCGCCTTCATCATCGCCCTCGGGTTCTACCTGTTGGCCACGCGCTTCGTCACCGAGGTCGAGCCGCAGGTCTTCCAGGCGACTGAGGAGGTGATGGTCGACGTCGCGGAAGTTTTGGCCGCGGTGGTGAGCGACGAGCTGGCCGGCCGCGGGCCGGGGGCGGCACCGGATGCCGGGGCGCTGCGCGAGGCGTTCAACGCGGCCCATCAGCGCAAGTTCGAGGCGCTCATCTACCAGCACCTCAAGACCCGGGTCGGGATCGACGTTTATCTAACAGACAAGCACGGGCGGGTGTTGTTTGACTCGGACGGCGGCAAGCGCGAGGGACAGGACTACGCGCAGAAGCGCGATGTCGCGCTGACGTTGCAAGGCCGCTACGGGGCGCGCGCGAGCCGGGACATCGCCGGCGACCCGGACTCCTCGGTGATGTATGTTGGGGCGCCGGTCGGCGACCCGCGCAATCCGCTCGGAGTTCTAACCGTGTTCAAGGCCAAGGACGAGGTGCTGCCGCTGGTGGCCGAGCGGCGGCGGATCATCTATGTCGCCTGCGCGCTCATCGGCGGGGGGATCATGATCCTCATCGCGGTGGTGTTCCTGTGGTTGTTCCGCCCGATCGGCAACATCACCGAGTATGCCCGCGCCATCGAGCGCGGCGAACGCCCGCCAAAACCACGCATCGGCATCGGCCGCGAGGTCAACACCCTGGCCCGCGCCCTGGATTCCATGCGCGACGTCCTCGAAGGGCGCAAATACGCCGAGCGCTACATCCAGACCCTGACCCACGAGATGAAAAGCCCGCTGGCCGCCATCCGCGGAGCCGCCGAACTGTTGGACGAGGACATGCCGCGCGAGACCCGCCAGCGCTTCATCGACAACATCCGCGCCGAAAGCGCACGCACCGAGCGGTTGATCAACCGGCTCCTCGAACTCTCCGCCATCGAGCGGCGCACCGCCCTCGATGGCTGCCAAACCATCGACCTGCGCGACAGCGTCCGCCGCGCACTCGACCAGGCACGCCCGCTCGCCGAGGTCTCCAATATTTCCCTGACAACCGAAATGCCTAACACCGCCGTCGCACTCGACGGCGACGCGTTCATCCTCCGCGCCGCGGTGACCAACCTGTTGGAGAACGCGATCGACTTCTCCCCGCCCGGCGCCGCGGTGGCCATCACCCTTGCGGTGGTTGACGGGTGCGCCGAACTGCGGATCAGCGATCAGGGACCCGGGATCCCGGAGTACGCCCGCGCCAGGGTCTTTGAACGGTTCTTCTCGCTGCGCCACCACAGCGCCGGGCGCAAGGGCACCGGCCTTGGCCTCACCCTCGTCAGCGAGGCCGCCGATCTCCACGGCGGATCCATCACCCTCGTCCCCGCCGAACCGGCCGGCACCATCGCCATCCTCAGGCTCCCGCTCGCCAGTTAGAAACCGCCGGCTGCTAGGCGCCCGCCTGCGGCGCCGCCGCCATCCGCATCGCGATGAGCTGCGAGACGGTGACAAACTTGTACCCGCGCCGCAGCAGCCCGTCGAGGGTGGCAGGCATCGCGTCGACGGTCTGGCCGTGGAGGTCGTGGGCGAGGACGATCGAGCCGGCGTTGGTGGCGGCGAGGATCCGGGAGGTCACCACACCGGCACCGGGGCGCTTCCAGTCGAGCGGGTCGACCGACCAGAGGATCGTCGGGTAGCCGAACTCGTTGAGGACCAGCTCGCGCTGCGCCTGGAGCAAGCCTCCGTAGGGCGGCCGCATGGTCCGCGGGCGCACCCCGGCGGCGCGCACGATGGCGTCCTGGCAGAGGTTCATTTCGGCGCGCAGCTCGCTGTCGCTGAGTTTTGAGAGCAGCCGGTGGGTCTGCGAGTGGTTGCCGATCTCGTGCCCCTCGGCCACCGTCCGGCGTACCACGTTCGGGTGCTGGCTAACATTCCGGCCAATCACGTAGAACGTCGCCTTGATGTTGCGCGCGCGCAGCATGTCCAACAGCCGCGGGGTGTTCTGCGGATGTGGCCCGTCGTCGAAGGTGATCGCCACATACTTCCCGGCCACCAGCACCCGGTTGAAGGTCACCCCCGCATCACGCCCAAAGGTGGAGCCAAACGGCATGTCAGGATTGCGCGGCACCGGCCCGTGGATCTGCGGGGTCCGGTACCCGGTGTTGGGGGCCGTGCGCACCTGCGGGCCCGCCGCCGGCCCGGGAGCCGCCGCACAGCTCGTCAGCGACGCCGCCAACAGGATGAACCCGCGCCGCGACAGCTTCGGCAGGTCGATTCCAGACCCGCCGGCCTCCAGCGCCGCACTCATTAACTTGTAGCCGAGGCCGTCCAGTGGGGTCTTCATGCGGGTGGGCGAATGGGTGTTAGCGGGAGCTGCGGGATTGTTAGGAAAAGTTAAGCTTGCCGAGAAATTGGGTGAACCCGGCGGGGATGTCACGCCTCGTTTTGGCCTGTTGGATGCTACGCCATCCGCGGGGTGTCCGCAAATCCGGCATGGGCCGCTGAGCGGCAGCGGGGCGGGCGCCAGCGCCGGGGGCCGGGAAAAAATTCCTTTGCCGCGGGGTGGGTTTCGGGAACGATCCGCGCGCCATGGCCACCGAACACATCGACGTCCGCTACGTCGCCGAGCTTGCGCGGATCGATCTAGCAGCCGAGGAGATCGCCGATTTCCAACAACAGCTGGAGCGGATCCTTGGGTTCATCGAGACCCTCAAGGACGCGGACGTCAGCGGAGTGGAGACGACCGGCACGCTGCTAGCCCCGCTCGAGCACGCGCGCGCGGACGTCGCCTGCGAGGGAATCGGCGCGGCCGGGTTCCTGCGCAACGCCCCGGACCAGGCCGCCGGCCAGCTGCGGGTCCCGAAGGTGGTCGACGCCTGAAAACCCCAACAGAAATCTTCTCCAAACGCCCCATGTCATCCGCCCAGGAATCGCTAACAACGCTGCGCGCGCGCCTTGGCCGCGGCGAGCTCAGCCCGCAGGATCTCGTCACCGACCTGGCCGCGGCGATGGCTGCGGAGAACCCGCGGATCGGCGGCTATCTCGGCTGGGACCTCGAGGCGGCGCTGGCGGAGGCGGCCACCGCGGACCTCGGCAAGCCGCTCGGCGGGTTGCCGATCGCCATCAAGGACAACATCAACGTCAACGGCCAGCCGTGCGCGTGCGGGTCGAAGTTTCTAGCAGGCGGGTATGTTTCCCCATATGACGCGACGGTCATCCGCAAGCTGCGCGCGGCCGGGGCGATTCCGTTCGGGCGGACCAACATGGACGAGTTCGCGATGGGGTCCTCGACGGAGAACTCGGCGCTGGGCGTGACGGTCAACCCGCACGACCCGCTGCGGATTCCCGGCGGGTCGTCGGGTGGATCGGCCGCCGCGGTCGCCTCCCACACCGCGCTGGCCGCCCTCGGGTCGGACACCGGCGGGTCGATCCGCCAGCCCGCCTCCCACTGCGGGATCGTCGGGCTCAAGCCGACCTACGGGCGGGTGTCGCGCTACGGGCTTGTCGCGTTCGCCTCGTCGCTTGACCAGATCGGCCCGATGACCAAGTCGGTGGAAGACGCCGCCTTGGTCCTCAACGCCATCGCCGGCCACGACCCGCACGACTCGACCTCGCTCAACGAGCCGGTGCCGGACTTTCTCGCCGGCCTCGACGCCGGGGTGGCGGGCATGAAGCTTGGCCTGCCGAGGGAATATTTCGCCGAAGGGATCGACCCCGCGGTCCGCGCCACGGTCGACGCGGCCGTCCAGGCGCTGGCCGCCGCCGGCGCGGAAATCGTCAACATTTCGCTGCCGCATACCGCCTATGCGGTGGCCACTTATTATATCATCGCCCCCGCCGAGGCGTCCTCCAACTTGTCGCGCTTCGATGGGATCCGCTACGGCCGCCGCGCCGCCGCCCCGGCCGACATCCTCGACCTCTACCGCCGCTCGCGCGAGGAAGGGTTCGGCCCGGAGGTCAAGCGCCGCATCATTCTCGGAACCTACGTCCTCTCATCCGGATACTACGACGCCTACTACCAGCGCGCCCAGAAAGTCCGCACCCTCGTCTGCCGCGACTTCGACGATGCCTTCCAACAGGTCGACGCGATCCTCTCGCCGGTCACCCCAAGTCCCGCGCGCCTCCGCGGCGAGCATGCCGACAACCCGCTCGCCGAGTATCTAGCAGACATCTTCACCATCGCCGCCAACCTAACCGGCATCCCGGCGCTCAGCGTGCCCTGCGGGACGGTCACCTCCGACACCGCCACGCAGTTGCCCGTCGGCCTCCAGATCCTCGGCCCGCGCCTCGCCGAGGCGACCATCCTCAGGGTCGCCCGCGCCGTCGAACGCCACCTCCAGGGGTAGCCGCGGCTACTTGAACGTGATCTTCGCCCCGGCCTTGCGCATCGCCAGGGCGAACTCCGTCTCTAACTGCTCGTAGGTCCGCCCGTTGAGCAGGACCTTGCGGGCGTCTTCGCCGCGCGCCCCGTCGTGCATCGCCTTGAAGCAATCGCGCAGCAGCTTGCCGTCGCGCTCGCCGTCGAGCTCGGCAAAGTAGTAGACCAACAAAAGCCCGCAGCCGTAGTTGAAGTTCATCTTTTTGTAGAACTCGGGCTGGTCCATGGCCATGAACTTCTCGAGGCGCGGCATGCTGAACTCCTCGCCGAGGGCGCGGCCGCCATCGCCGCCGCGGCCGTAGGCGATGGCATAGTCGGGGATTTCCTGGCGTCCCTGGGTCAGGGTGATCCGGTTGCCGCGGAATGGCATGAGCGCCATGTACTCGGCAAATCCCTCGACCATCCAGGTGCCGGCCTTCATGTCGTAGTCGGCCCACAGCTGGTGGGTGATCTCGTGGAACAGGACGTGGAAATCGCCCTTCGAATCGTACGTGTAGCCGGTGCCGCTCTTCTTCACCCCGAGGTTCTCGAGCGGCACCATGAACACGTCCTTGTCACCCATGTAGACGCCCGCCGAACCGGCCGGACCGCCCGCCTTCCGGTAGTCCTCCTCCTTCTCAAACAACCGCGCCCGAAACTTCCCCGACCCCGCCGCCCGCGTCCGCCGATTGCCTAACGGGACCTCGCGGTGCGCCGCGTAGGCGACCTCAAACATCGTCGCCAGCTTCGACAACAGCGCCGAGCGGAGCAGTGCATCGCACTCGAAGCGGAAGTGCGGGCTTTCGTAGATGAACTTCTTCCCCTCCTTGTCCTCCTCGATGACGGTGATCGACGTGTCCTGCGGGACGTCGACGTCGCGCGGCCAGGTCCGGGTGAAGTCCGCCTTGGACGGGTCGTAGCCGGCCAACATCCCGCCGCTGACCACCTTCGGGGCGGCCTTGAGGAACTTCTGCGCGTGCGCCTGGTCGGCGGCGGACAACGACTCGAGCGCCAACTCGAACTCCTTGCCGTCGGCCCGTGCGACCCGCGCCTTGCCGTCGGCCACCCCCAGCAGCACCCCCTGGAAGCTCCGCCCGTCGCGCGATGTCCAGGTGCGCGCCGCCTCGCCAGCCACGGCGCCGCTGGCACCTAACCACATCAGGGCGGCCGCCACTAGCAGCCAGAATGTTTGGCGGGGGGGAGTTAGCATGGCCAGTGCATACCCGTGCCCAGGCGGACCCGGCAAGCCACGATTCCCCCCGGGAATCCCTCCGGGGCGGCGGGCGGACCGGGCGGGCGGGGGAAAGATTCCTGCGTTTCGCGCCTTGACTCATCGCCGTTGCGCGCCTATTTCCTCGCCCCCGCAACCGCAAGCCCCTGTTTCCCATGGCCAACGCACAAATCATTCTCCGCGAAAAAATCGCCGGCCTCGGCGCCGAAGCCGACGTCGTCAAAGTCAAAGCCGGCTACGCCCGCAACTTCCTCATCCCCCAAGGGAAGGCATACGAGGCATCCAAGGGCAACCTGCGCCACCTCGCATCCCTCCAGGCCGCACGCGGCCAGCGCGAAGCCGACGAACTCAACAACGCCCAGGCGCTCGCCAGCAAAATCAGCAAGCTCAAGCCGAAGTTCACCCTGGAAACCGGCCTCGGCGGCAAGGCGTTCGGCTCGGTGACCTCGATCGACATCCACCGCGAGCTCGAAGCCGCCGGCTTCAGCGTCGACCGCCACGCGATCGAACTGGAAAAGCCGATCAAGAAGTCCGGCAAGACCGAAGTGACCATCCGCCTCCACCCGGAAGTGACCGCCACCCTGGTCATCGCCGTGGAAGCCGGCGATGCCGGCCACGAGGACGCCGAATAACCGGCGCTCCCGTCACACCAGATCATCCAAGGACGGCCACCCGCAACGGTGGCCGTCCTTTTTTTTGGGCTGTTGGGGATTGTTAACAACCTGTGGGCAAGTGCGCACAACGTTGTTGGGAGTTATCCACAGGCAATTCACAGGTTGCCCAGATTGACGGCGGCTGGCGGCTGGCATTTGATGGGCGGCGCTGCCCCATGTCCCAAAAAACCGCCGATAAACCCGCCAAGCCTGGCGTCTCGTTGCAACGCACCCCGGCGTTCTCTTCCACCTCCCAGGACCTCACCCGCGCCCTGCCCAACGCCCTCGGCCCGGAGAAGAGCATCCTCTCCTCGATGCTCCAGGACCCGCAGCGCTGGATCGCCTCGGGGATCGAGGAGAAACTAACAGCGGAGCACTTCTATCTCCCGTCCCACGGGACCCTCTACAAGGTTCTGTTGGATCTTTACGAAAAAGGCACGCCCATCGAGCTTGTCGCGCTAACCCAAACGCTGATCGACCGCGGGCTGTTGGAATCGATCGGCGGTGCCGCCGCGCTCGCCGAGATCTTCACCTACACGCCCCACGCCAGCCACTTCGCCAACCACCTTGAGTTGGTCAAGAGCAAGCACATCCTGCGCTCGATCATCCAGAGCTGCACCGAGGCGATCACCCGCGCATACGACGACCAGGAGGCGGTCCCCGAGCTGCTAGACGAGGTTGAGCAAAAAGTCCTGGCGATCCGCGAGGGTGCGGAGGTCAACAAGGCGCCGAGCATCCGCCAGTCGGTTGGCGACGTGGTGAAGTTTTTCGAGGAATATCTATCAGGCGACCGGGGGATGCAGGGGGTGCCGACCGGCTACGCCGACCTCGACCGGATGTCGAGCGGCCTGAAGCCCGGGGAAATGTTCATCATCGCCGCGCGCCCATCGATGGGAAAGACCTCGTTTGTCATGAACATCGTCGAGCACGTCTGCATCGACCTGAAGAAACCGACGATGGTCTTCTCGTGCGAAATGAGCTCGTTCCAGATCGTCCAGCGTTTGTTGTTCTCCCGGGCGCGCTTTTCGCTCTCGAAGGTCCAGAAAGGCTTCCACCCCGCCAAGGCCGAACTGCTGGCCATCAAGCGCGCCGCCGAGGAGATCTCCAACGCCAAGCTGTTCATCGACGACACCGCCGGGATCACCATCAACGAGCTCCGCGCCAAGGCACGCCGCAAGAAAAAGGACGAGGACATCCAGCTCATCGCCATCGACTACCTCCAGTTGATGCGCTCGAAATCCAAACAGGCCGAAAACAGCCGCGAACGCGAAATCGCTGAAATCTCCGCCGGCCTCAAGGCCCTCGCCAAGGAGCTCAGCATCCCGGTCATCGTCCTCGCCCAGCTCAACCGCGGCCCGGAAAACCGCACCGGCGGCTCGCCACGCATGTCCGACCTCCGCGAGTCCGGATCCATCGAGCAGGACGCCGACCTTATCGGCCTCCTGTTCCGCAACGCCTACTACGCCGACAGCGAGGAAGCCCGCGAGGAACTCGAAGGGAAAGCCGAAATCGTCATCGCCAAAAACCGCAACGGCGGCACCGGCTCGGTCCCGCTCACCTTCATCGCCGAGCTCATGCGCTTCGAATCCCGCGCCCACGAGCCCGACGACGGAAAGTAGGCAGCGTAGCGAAGCTCCTCCCAACGTAGCGACGCTCGTGAGAGCTTCGGCTGGGGAATGCGGGAAGTCCCCAGCGCCCCCACCGCTCTGGCACGCACCTCGGAGCCCCACCGCGCGTTCGGACACTCCGGCGGCAGGTAGTTCACCCCGCCGAACTTTTCACAAAGTTCGCTACAAAAGTGCTCCGCCCTATTCCCCCGGCGCCAGCGGCCGGGTCAGCCAGACCCGGTCGTAGTCCGGAGTCCCGGAGCGGCGCCCCCACACCGATGCGGCCCCACCATTGTCGCTGCCATCCCACCCAATCGACCAGACGTGCGGCGTCCCGTCGGCCAAGACCCGGTAGCGCAGCGGCCTCAGATCATACGGGTCAAGCGGGACCGCAGGGAGAAACTCCGGAACCAGCGCGGCGAGCGCAGCCGGCGCCGCCCCGTGCTTCAGCCGGTAGCGCTCCAGCGCGATCCCGGTGCGCATCAAGGCCAGACTGGTTTCAGAATCCAAGGCACCCGTGGCCACCATGGCGAGAATACTCCACGTCCTCTTTTCCAGTCCTTCCTCGATCGCGTTCTTCTTGCGCGCAAACTCGAGCCCATCCTCACGAGTGAAGCGTGCCGGCTGCGGGGCCCTGCGCGCGTCCACCTCCACAACGAGCTGTTGCTGGCATTTCACCAGTTCTAGTTTCATCTCGCCCACCGGCCGCACCGCCTCCCAAATTTCCGCCACCCGTTCTACGACTTCGTCGCCGTCCCAGCGCCACCCTTCAAGGATTCTCGGGTCACGCCGTTTCAGCGCCAGTGGCAGCCACTCAAAAAAATAGGGAATCTGCCCGCGCAAGCTCCCCACCGCCGCATCTTGCGGGTCGAGCGTCCCCACCAGCCCGGCCAACCGCGCAAGTGTCGCCTCATCCCACGCATGCTGGACAACCCCCTCGTGCAGAGCGGCCTGCGCGCGATAAAAAACCATCTGAGCCACCACGCAGCGCAGCACATTCGGCCGCCCATAAAGGTGCGCCGCAAGCTTCAACTGCGCCTCAACCAAACTCGCCGCTGCCTCGGCATCCACTGCCGCCAACTGCAAAATCGCAAGGTCTCCAGCAAGTTCGCTTCTACCCAGCCACTCCTCGCCGCCCCCCCCAACCCCCATATCAATCGTTACCTTCCATGCGCACTCGGGCCGCTGCAGCGCCCCGACCACCGCGTCAATCCGCTCCCGCTCCGCCACCAGCGCCCCAAGCACTTCCACCGCCGCCTCAGCCTCGGTTGCGTGCCGCGGTGGGTCAAACCACGCCCGCACGTCGTGGCGCTCGCCCAACTCGTGGTTCACTTCGGGCGCATCTTCCGCCAAGCCGGCCAGCCGGCTGCGTAGCGGCTCAGCATGCACCCGCCGCAGGAATTCCACCTGCGCCAACTCCGCGACCACCGCCGGGTGCTGCAGCACATCGTCGTCCGGATTGCCCGCCGGCGGGTAATACTCCTCCAGCGTCACCGCGTAGCCCTTTGCCCTCAGCCACTCGCGATGCTCCGCCAGCTTCCTCTCCCCCCACCAGTTGACCACCCCGTAGTACCCGGCGCCGACCACCCCGAGGGCAAACGGCAACACCGCCAACGCCCACCACACCCGCCGGCTGTGCAAAAATCTCCAAACCCGGGGCGGCAATCGCATCCCGCAGAAACTAACAACCTTGCGCGCCCCGTCGAACCTTAAGGTAGCGAAGCACGCCTCCCCCGTAGCGAAACTCGTGAGAGCTTCGGCTGGGAAACTCGGGAAGTCCCTTTCGCGTTCGGGCACTCTGGCGGCAGGTGGTTCACCCCGCCGAACTTTTCACAAAGTTCGCTACAAGGCTATTTCAGCGACTCCAGAATCACGCTTTCGCGCGCGGCCGGGATCGGCAGAAACTCCGGGTCGAGCTCAAGGCCGGGAGTCGGGCGGGCGTGGCGGTCGGCGTCCTCGAGGATATCCAGCTCGGGGCGGAAATCCGCGGCATGGTAGGAACTGCGGACCAGCGGGCCGCTCGCCACGTGGCGGAACCCTTTGTCCAAAGCCACTTGCTTGTATTCCGCGAACTTGTCCGGGTGGATGAACTCGACGACCGGCAAGTGCCGCGGGGTTGGCCGCAGGTACTGGCCGAGGGTCAGCACGGTGACGTCGTGGGCCAACAAGTCGTCCATAGCGCGGAGGATTTCCTCCTCGCGCTCGCCAAGGCCAAGCATGATCCCGCTCTTGGTCGCCACCTTGCCAGCGACCATCGCCTTGGCCTTCTTCAGCACCGCCAGGCTGCGCGCGTATTTCGCCCGGCTGCGCACCAGCGGGGTGAGCCGCTCGACGGTTTCAAGGTTGTGGTTGAAGATGTGCGGCCGGGCATCCATCACGAGCTGCAGCGCCCAGTCGCGGTCGTTGAAGTCCGGCACCAGCACCTCGATGACGATCCCCGGGTTGAGCGCCCGCACCGCCTCGATCGTCTGTTGGAAATGCTCCGCCCCGCCGTCCTTCAAGTCGTCGCGCGCCACCGCGGTGATCACCACGTGGCGCAACTTCATCCGCCGCGTCGCCTCGGCCACCCGCGCCGGCTCGTCGACCTCCAGCGCATCCGGCCGGGCCGTCTTGACCGCGCAAAACCCGCACGCCCGGGTGCACTTGTCCCCGGCGATCATGAACGTCGCCGTCCCCTGCCCCCAGCATTCCCATCGGTTCGGGCACTGCGCCTCCTCGCACACCGTCACCAGCTTCAAGTCGGTGATCAACGACTTCGTCGACCAGAACGCCGGGTTGTTCGGCAGCCTCACCTTGATCCAGTCAGGCTTGCGCACCTGGTGCAACGACCCGTCCATCTTCATCTGCGGCCCGTGGCAATTGCTCATCTCCCCGCCAATGTAACCACCCGCGCCACCGAGAAAAGGGCGATTTCCCCTGATCACGGAAAATCCGCCCAAACCTCAGTTCCTAGGCCCCGCGCCACCGGTAGCGACTGAAGTCGCCACTCCTGGGAGTGGCCAATGGCAGCGGCCGGTCGGGGGGAATGACCGGCCGCTGACACGGCACTTTTTTGGGGGGATTCTTCGAAAGGATTCCGTGGAGGGAATCCTTCCTCTGGGGGGATGGTTTCTCGGGGGGAGAGTGCGCAGCCACCCGTGAGGTAGCAGGAACAGTGCAAACTGCCGCGGATAAGGTAACAAATTTAAAACAAGCAGGTTGCGATCCTTCAGCGGGACTCCGGGCGGCCCGCCGGAGATGCACAACGCACGACCCACCCCCGCCACCGTGCATTCTGCACCGCTTTTCCGGAGTTTTCAGAGCCTGCGGCGTCCTTGGAGAGCGCGCAGGAGGGTGAGATCGTCGGCGAACTCGAGTCCGCCGCCGGCGGGGAGCCCCTGGGCGATGCGCGAGACATGGCATCCGCGGCGCTGGAGGATCTCGGCGAGGTAGTGGGCGGTGGCGTCGCCTTCGACGTCGGCGCCGAGGGCGAGAATGACCTCGACCTCCGGAAGCGCGTCGATGCGTTGGAGGAGTGCGGGGATGTGGAGGTCCTCGGGGCTGACGTTGTCCAAGGGCGAGAGTTTGCCGCCGAGGCAGTGGTAGAAACCGCGGAAGGCGCCGGAGCGCTCAAGCGGGAGGATGTCGGTGGCCTGTTCGACGACGCAGAGGGTGGCGAAGTCGCGCGACGGGTCGTGGCAGATCGAGCAACCGTGGGCGGTGGCAAAGAACCCGCAGGTCGGGCACGGGCGGACCTCGTCCTTGGCCCGCAGGACCGCGGCAGCAAGGTTGGCAGGCTCGGCGCGCGGATGGCGCAGCATCCAGACCGCAATCCGCTCGGCACTGCGCGCGCCGATGCCGGGCAGCCGCTTGAGCTCGCCGATGAGGTTGCGGACGGCCTCGGGATAGTCAGCCTTGGCCATGTTAGGAATGTGCGGGAGCGGCCGGGTCGCACGGCATCCGGTGTTGTTGGGCGTAGGTGGTCGCGCAGAACCACGCCCAGCCGATGCCGAGCAGCAGCGGGGCGACCGGCAGGTCGTAGCCAAGGGTGGCAAGCACCGGCGACCACGCCGCGGTGATGACCAACGCGCCGACGCCAAGGACCACCCGCCGCCAGAGCTGCGGCGAGTCGAGGACCGCCCAGGCAAGCGCCAGCGCCGCGAGCGCAAGCGCCGCCCAGACGACCGGCCAGGCGACCGGGGCGAGCGCCGCAAACCCCATCCGCGCATAGCCGCCGCGCAGCGCGCTGGCCACGCCGCCAAGCAGCCCGATGCGCTCGAAGCCCATCGCCAAGAGCACCGAGAGCAGCGCGAAGATCACCGCCGGGGCGGCGACGCGACCAGCTGCCTTGCGCCGGGGTTTGCTTTTGGATTGGGTGCTCATGCTTGCTCGTCGGGCCGACGATACGATTGAACGACGAGCTCACTCAAGAACTTGTCCGGATTGGCGACCGCCTCCTCGGGGAGCTCGAACCGGTCGCGCCCGGTGTTCTTCTGGATGAGCTTCAGCCCGAACTGGTAGTCGTGGAACCGCTGGGCGCAGAGCTGGAGGACGCTGCGCCCCTCGGCGGCCGCCTCGGCGACGAGTAGCGCAAGCGCCGCGTCGGTCAGAAACACCCCGACGCCGTGCTCCTTGCGGAAGTCCTCGGCAAACATGTCCGCCTCCTCGCGCGCCTTCTCGACGTCGACCCGCTGGCCAAGCTCGCGGTAGTGGCCGAGCGCCTTGGCCGGATGGTCGACAAGCGCCGCGTCGATCGCCAGCTCGCTCACCGCGGTGCCCGGCAGCTCGAACTTGAAGTCGCGCAGCAGCCGTTCGCAGACAGTCATCAGCGCGCGCGCCCCGGTCCCCTCGCCCTCCGCCTGCTGGGCAATCTTGTGGATCGCCTCCGGGGCGAACCTGGCGCGGATCCCATAGGCGGCAAACTCCCGCTCGTATTGGCGCAACAGGCTGCCCTCGGAAAAATTCAGGATGTCCTCGAAGTCCTGCGCGGTGAGCCGTTCGCAGACGACCCGCACCGGCAGCCGGCCGATGAACTCGGCCTCAAACCCAAAGTCGATGAAGTCCTGGGTCCGGATGTGCTTGAACATCTCCTCGTCCATCGGCTGCTCGCTCAGGTCGGCGCCAAACCCGATCTGGCCGCTGCGGATGCGCCGCCGCACCACCTTCTCGAGCCCCGAAAACGCCCCGCTGACAATGAACAACACGTGCCGGGTGTTGATCGACTCCTTGCGCGCTGTCCCCGCCGACCCGCGCTGGAGGTCCATCATCGCCTGCATTTGCCCGCGGATGTCCATCGGGTTGCGCAGCGGCACCTCGGTCTCCTCCATGAGCTTCAACAACGTCGTCTGGACCCCGCGGCCGCTCACGTCGCGCCCCATCGGCGTCGCGCTGCCGGCGAGCTTGTCGATCTCGTCAATGTAGATGATCCCGTGCTCGGCAAGCTCGATGTCGCCCCCGGCCTTCTGGACAAGCTCGCGAACCAGGTCGTCGACGTCCCCGCCGACATACCCGGTCTCGCTGAACTTGGTCGCGTCCGCCTTCACGAACGGGACCCCGATGAGCTCCGCGATGTGCTTCACCAGGTACGTCTTACCCACTCCCGTCGGGCCGACGATGATGACGTTCTGCTTCTGCAGCTCGATCCGCTCGTCCTCCTTGGCCGCGCGGATGAATTTCGCGTGGTTGTAGTGGTCGCACACCGCGATCGCCAGGGCCTTCTTCGCCTCGTCCTGGCGGATGACGAAGCGGTCGAGGTGCTCCTTGATGTCGCGCGGCCGGAGCTTGAAGTCGAAGATCCGCGAATGCGCCTCCGCGGCGGATTCCGGCTCCGCCACCGCTTCAGCCGCCGCCGGCCGCCCAGGCATAAACCCCGCCGCTCCCCAGCGCTTCATCAGGTCCTCAAGCGAGCGGTGAAAATCGTCAGGATCGGGCTTTTCCTTCTCAGTCACGCAGGGAACTTGCCTCCACCCGGCCCCCAGCGCAAGGGCGAGCGCACCCGCACGCCACCCGCACGCCACCCCAGCCACCTCTAGCCGCCTCTACCGGCTGCGCGCGGTTCATGCGCGGTTCATTCGCGGGCGCGGCGGGGACGCATCGCCCAACCGC
>JBILQE010000056.1:0-18584 GCA_044373465.1 Akkermansiaceae bacterium
CATCTCATGCGCTGGCCGAGCTGGGGCTCGGCGCTCCGTGTCCCCGAGCCCCGATGGGAGGAGGTTTCCGCGATTTCATCGTCATCTCATGCGCTGGCCGAGCTGGGGCTCGGCGCTCCGTGTCCCCTGCATGGGTTGGCGATGGGAGGCCAATGGGGGGCCTGGCGGGCGATGGATTGGCGATGCATCGGCGGACCATGCGCGGGCGCTGCGGGGACGCATCGCCCTACCGGCGCCTCAGGCGGCGTTGTTGGCGCCGCGTTTGCGGGCAAGCTGGGGCGCCGGGGTGGCGGCCGGGGTGGCGGGAGTGGCTTCGGCGATGAGTTTCTTGAGCTCCGGCCATTGGCTGCGGCTGACGATGAAGCCGACGCATGACGGGGTCCCGCAGCGGCACGGGTGGTCGGCGTAGCAGGAGACGTCAAAGCCGTAGTCGAAGAGCAGTTCCTCGCCGGGTTCGATATCGCGCAGGGCATAGATGAAGATGCGCTTGCCGGCGATCCGGGCCTCGCAGTTCGGCTCGCATGAGTGGTTGAGGAGGCGGGCGTTGTTCCATGGCACCGAGCCATCAAGGTCCCAGCGCTCGGAGATGGTGAAGATATACACGGCGGCCTCGCCATGCTGTTCGGCGCGGTCGAGCTGGGCCCACGCGCGGTTCTCGCTCTCGCTCTTGTCGATCAACTCGCCGACGTACTCGATGATGCAGGTCTCCGCGGGAATGAACATCCGCGCGTAGCCGCCGCGCCCGTGGATCTCGGAATCGCGGAACTCGCACCAGTCGCTCTGCGCCCGGTTGTAGAGTTTGATGAGCTTGCGCAGCCGCCGGGCGCGCCGTTGGAGTTTTTTGGAACTACTTTTTCCCATCGCAAAGCAAATTAAGGTCTGACCTCGCGGCGTTCGCGCACCGGGAGGACGAGATTCTCGGGCAAGGTGGGGAAGAGACTCCGCAAGTCGGCGACAGTCACGCCTGATCCATCGATGAAGAACCAGTCGATTTTCTCCTTGTCGGAGATGGCGACCTGGAAGCCGGTGCTGTCGATGACGCGGAATCGCGGGACGCCATCGACGATCCCCTCGTCCCGGATGCGCATCCGCGTCACGGTGGGAACCAACACCAGCCAGCGGCTATCGGTAAATGATTCCACCGGTTTGCCGTCGACCATGGTGGTGACCTTCTTTGGCCAGACGCCGTAGGCTTGTCCCGCACCGGTCACCTTCACCGAAAGGATGCTGATCCCCTGGGCCTGCATCTGCGCGGAAATCTCGCGGATTTGTTCCTCGAGCGCGGCCGCCCCGCCGGAGCGCTTGGCCATGCGCTCCTTCCAGCGTGGATACATCCGCTCACAGGCATACTCCAGCTGGCCGCGCGCGACCCGGTCGCCGAGTTCGCCGGTGGCGACCATGGCCGCCTTGACCACCTCGAGCGGCGCGCTGGCACCGACGGCGGCATGGACAACCGCCGGGCCGCCTTCAGGAAGCGGCAAGTCATCCTGAGCAGCACCCCAGAGCCCCAGGCAAAGTGATGTGGAGATCAGAACAAAGGATCCGCGAAGCATGCCGGGATTCATCACCAGTGGCCGACACGAGTCAAGCACGCCCCTTGATTGTTGGAGCTGGCTGCCTTGTCCTGCAAGGGATTGGGATTTCCCGGCGAGTTGCTTGGGAAATCGGCTTTGATTTCCCGGAATGAACCTGCCTACCGTGGCCGTCGCATGGCGAAACAGGTACTCGGAAAAGGACTCGGCGCACTCATCCGCAAGCAGGGCGGGAACGATAGTTCCCCTGCCGTTGCCTCCGCGGACAGGGACATCCCGCTGGGTGAACGGGTCCGCCAGGTAGCCGTTACCCAGGTGGTTCCAAGCCCGCTCCAGCCGCGGACCCACTTCACCGAGAACCAGCTCGACGACCTGCTCGAGTCGATCCGCCAGCACGGGATCATCCAGCCGCTCATCGTCCGGCCGGTCGCCGGCCAGCTTGAGCTCATCGCCGGTGAACGCCGGTGGCGCGCGGCCTGCAAGCTCGGGCTCAAGACCGTGCCGGTCATCGAGCGCGAGGCGTCCGACCGCGACGTCCTCGAGATGGCCCTCATCGAGAACCTCCAGCGCGAGGACCTCACGCCGATCGAGGAAGCGGCCGGCTACGTCCGCCTGTCGCGCGAGTTCGGGATGAAGCAGGACGAGATTGCCGGGCGCGTCGGGAAGTCGCGCGCCAGCGTGGCCAACGCGATGCGCCTGCTTGACCTGCACGAGGACGTCCAGTTGTTGGTCGCGCAGAGCCGCCTGAGTGTCGGCCACGCGAAGGTGATCCTGTCACTCAAGGACCACCCGTCGCAGTTGCTGGCCGCCGACCAGATCCTCAAGAAGTCGCTCACCGTGCGCGCCGCCGAGAAGCTCATCCAGAGTTTCCACCGCGAGAGCGAGAACCCGCGCGCCACGGCGGGCACCGGCAGCCACTCGCCGACCACGCCGACGTCCCAGACCGACATCATGATCCGCGCGATCGAAGGGAAGTTGCGCGACCACTTTGCCACCCACGTCACCGTCCACCACGGCGGGAAAAAAGGCCGCATCGAGCTCGAGTACTACGGCAACGTCGACCTCCAGCGGCTCCTCGACCTCCTCGGCCTGCCCAACGACGACTTCTAGCTCGTCATCTCGCCAGGCTCCCGCCAACTTGCGTTGCGATGTCCCGCTGCTCCCATCTCCTGTCCCTGCTGCTCGCCGGTGTGCTGAGTGTCAGTCAGTTCGCCTGCAACTCCGGGCCCTCGGAAGCGCCCGCGGCGGCACCCGCCAATGCCGGCCATGGCCAGCGCGCGTTCGCCTACACCGAGGCGATCCTGAAATTCGGCCCGCGCCCGCCCGGATCGCCGGAGCTTGATGCGGTCCGCGGGTATGTGACCGCCGAGCTCGCCCGCCACGGGTGGCTGGCGCAGCCGCAGTCGTTTGAGATGACCGCCCCGGATGGCCCGCGGCGGTTCACCAACCTCATCGCCCGCTATCAAGGAAAGGAATCCGCGGAGGCAGTCGCCGCGCGGGTTCCCGAGGCAATCCTGTGCGCCCACATCGACTCAAAGCTCATGCCCGGGGACGAGTTTCTTGGCGCCGATGACGCCGCCTCCGCGGTGGCCGCCATCGTTGAGATCGCCCGGGTGCTGGCCACCGAGGACCCAGCGCGTGCGGCAAAGCTTGAGCTGGTCTTTTTTGACGGCGAGGAGTCGTTCGGGCCCAACATCAATGAGACCGATGGCCTCTACGGCAGCAAGTTCTACGCCCAGCAATGGACCACCCGCGGCGCCATGCCGCGCTTCGGGATCCTCCTCGACATGATCGGCCACAAGAACCTCCGGATCCGCATCCCGTCCGACACCCCCGCCCACCTCCGCGACGCCCTGATGGCCGCCGCCAAGCACCAGGGTGCGCTCGACCACTTTGGCTCGTCCGACTTCCCGATCGTCGACGACCACGTGCCACTCAACCAGGCCGGCATTCCGACGATCGACATCATCGGCGACTTCCCGCGCATGGCGTGGTGGCACACCCCGGCGGACAACCTGACGATCATCGACCCGCAGAGCCTCGAAATCTCCATCGGGACGACCCTGGAAATGCTCCGCAATCTCCTCCGCTAAGCGCCCCGGATTGCTCCGGATTGCTTGAAAATCGCCAATGCCCGCTATTGACGATCGTCCACGCTAAGACTAACGCCATTGCTTGTGCCTCCGAAGTTCCTCCTGCTGGTTGCCCTGGTTGCCATCCCCTCACCCTCCTCCGCGCAAACCTGGGGTCGCGAGGATGTCGACTTCGCCGCCATCGAGGAAAAAGCCAAGGCGCTCGCCGCCCAGCCGTTCGCCGCGCCGTCGCGCGACACCCTGCCGGACTGGCTCAACAAGCTCACCTACGACCAGTACCGCGATATCCGCTTCAACCCAGCCCACGCACTTTGGGCCTCGGAGAACCTGCCGTTCCGGGCGATGTTCTTCCACCCCGGCTACTTGTTTCGCGAGCCGGTCATGCTCAACGAGTTCACCGGCACCCACGAGCAGCGCATCCGGCTCACCGAGGAGTTCTTCAACTACGGGCCGCTCGTCGGCCAGCGCGGCGAGCTGCCGGCCGACGCCGGGTTTGCCGGGGTCCGCTTCCACAGCCAGCTCAACGGCGAACACTTCGACGAACTCGCCGTCTTCCAGGGCGCAAGCTACTGGCGGGCACTTGGCAAGTCGCAGCGCTGGGGGATTTCCGCGCGCGGGCTGGCGGTCGACACCGGGCTCGGTGACAAGCAGGAGGAATTCCCGACATTCCGCGAGTTCTGGTTGCGCAAGCCGAACCGTGGCGACGCCTCCGCGGTTCTCTACGCGCTTCTTGATGGCCCGTCGTATGCGGGTGCCTATGCGTTCCGGATCACTCCCGGGCAAGACACGGCCATTGACGTTCGCGCGGTGCTGTTTGTCCGGCGGGAGGTGACCCGCCTCGGGATCGCCCCGATGTCGAGCATGTTCTGGTTCGGCGAGAACTCGCGCCGGCGCTTTGACGACTTCCGCCCGGAGGTCCACGACTCCGACGGTCTGGCCATCAGCATGGGCAGCGGCGAGAGGATCTGGCGCCCGATCTCCAATGATACCGGCAAGCTCGAGTTCAGCTTCTTCTCGATGGATCAGTGCAAGGGCTTCGGGCTGCTCCAGCGCGACCGCCGGTTCGCGGCCTACGAGGACGGCGAGGCCGCCTACCACTTGCGCCCGTCGCTATGGATCGAGCCGACCTCCGACTGGGGCCCCGGGAAGGTCATGCTGATGGAGATTCCGACCGGCAACGAGCTCGCCGACAACGCGGTGGCAATGTGGGAGCCGCGCCGGATCCCGCAGCCCGGCGAGCGCCTCGAGTTCTCCTACCGCCAGCACTGGACGATGCATGAGGACCCGAGCCGCGCCGGCGGACACGTCGTCGCCACCCGCACCGGCGTCCACGACTGGCAACCGGAACAGCGGACGGTCGCGATCGAGTTCAGCGGCGGCGCCCTCGAGAAGCTTCCTGAAAATGAGGCGCCCACTGCGGTGGTCGCCGCGGTGGGTGATTCCGCCGCCAAGGTGAAGATCCAGGGCGTCACCGTCCAACGGCTTCCGGAAGGCCGCTGGCGCGCCGCCTTCCAGATCGCCCCGGCGACCGAGGGCGCCAAGCTCAGCGACGTGGGACCAATCGAGTTGCGTTGCAGCCTGAAAAACGGCGAGGATTTTCTTACCGAAACATGGTCCTACCGCATTCACCCTTAGCCTCGCTGCGGCCGCTCACCGAGACCGAACTCGATGAGTGGGAGGAGGCCTATGCCGCCGTCGAGGCGTACCTGCTTGCCCTGCGGGTCCGCAACCGCTTGCTCGTCGCCGAGCTCGTCCGCGGCATCCTTTGGCGCGCCTCGGCACGCCGGAGCACCGAGCCGGACAAACCGGCGCGCCTGCTCGCCATGGAGGAGGCACTCATGGAGATTGCCGACTGGACCCAGAAAGTCCTCGATGAGCCGCTCGATGAAGGCCGGCTTGCGGCACGCGGCCGGCTTGCCCTGCTGCTCACCGACATGCCCGGCAAGTGGCAGGGATTGTTCCTCACCCCTGCCCCGTGGCCGGAGGAATTCCAGGCCGCCATGCGCCGCTGCTACCTCGCTGCCGGCCCCCACTTCGCGGAGCTCACGATGGAGGCCAAGCCGCTCGAGTTCAACGCGATCGGCGCCGGCGCCGCGCAGTGGTGGGAAAGCATGAACCGCCGCCCGATCATTCTTAAAATGTTCGCCAGCCTGATCCTGCTCCTCATCGGCGGATCATTCTGGTTCATCTTCTTCAAGTGATGGAAACTTCCGCACCGGCAAGCGCCGCGGGCACGCCGCCGTTCTTCAATCCGAAGTCCGCCCGGCTCCGGCGCGTGATCTTCTTCTCCTCGGTCATCATTGTCAACGTGCTGGCGACCTTCTGCCTGGCCGACTTGTTCTGGCGCACCGGGTGGCACCGGGCGCACTTCCCGCTGCTCGGGATCTTTTTCATCCTCAACGGGCTGCTTGTCCTTGGCTCGTTCCATGCGGTCTTCGGGGCGATCGACATGCTGCGTGGCCGGCGCCGCGCGGTAAGGATCACCGAGCTGGCCGACCGGCCGAGCGGCCCGCTCAAGGCGCGCTACGCGGTGGTCATGCCGGTCTACAACGAGGACAGCAGCCGGTTTTGCGCGCGGATCGAGGCGATCTACCGGTCGATCGAGCAGACCGGCCACCTTGACTCGTTTGACTTCTTCATCCTCAGCGACACCCGCGACCTCGACCTGTGGGTGATGGAGGAGGTGGCGTGGACCAACCTGTGCCGCCGGCTCGGGGCGCTCGGGCGGATCTACTACCGCCGCCGGAAACAGAACCTCAACCGCAAGGCCGGCAACATCGGCGACTTCGTGCGCCTCTGGGGCGGCGGCTACGAGGCGATGCTGGTGCTGGATGCCGACAGCCTGATGGACGGGGGCGACATTCTAAAGATGACCCGGGTGATGGAGGCCTACCCGCGGCTCGGGATCCTCCAGACGCCGCCGCGGCTCATCCGCGGCGCCTCGGTGTTCACCCGGCTGCAGCAGTTTGCGATGCGCCTCTACGGCCCGTTGTTCATCCGCGGGCTGAACTTCTGGCAACTCGACGGCGGCAGCTACTGGGGCCACAACGCGTTGATCCGGATCAAGCCGTTCTCGGAGTTCTGCGAGCTTCCGGCGCTCCCCGGGCGCGAGCCGTTTGGCGGGAAGATCCTCAGCCATGACTTCGTCGAGGCCGCCCTGATGGTCTCCCAAGGGTGGGAGGTCTGGCTTGCATGGGACATCGAGGGGACCTACGAAGAGGCGCCACCCACCTTGGTCGACCACCTCAAGCGCGACCGCCGCTGGTGCCAGGGGAACCTCCAGCACCTGTGGCTGATCTTCGCCCGCAAGTTGCCGGGGACCGTGCGGATGCACTTGTTCATGGGGATCATGGCCTACCTTGGCAGCCCGCTGTGGTTTTTGTTCCTGCTGATCGGCACGTGGCTGGCGTGGGATTTCAGCGCCAGCGGGTTAAGCCACCTGCCCTTCAACAGCCTGCTGGAACGCTGGGTCGGCATCAACGGCCAGGACCACGGGCTGATCCTCATCGGCTCCGTGTTCACCCTGTTGTTCCTGCCGAAAATCCTCGCGATCGCCGGCGCACTCTGCAGCTCGCGAACCCGCAAGGCCTTTGGCGGCGCCCTCCCGCTCCTGGCCGGCACCACCCTGGAGAGCTTTGTCTCGCTCCTTCTCGCCCCGTGCATGATGGCGGCCCACACGTTCATGGTTCTAAGCATCGTCGCCGGCCGCGCGGTCGGCTGGGGCAGCCAGAACCGCGAAACCGACGGGACCGGCTGGGGCGACGCGGCCCGTTTCCATGCGCTTCCGACGTTGCTGGGGATTGTCTGGACGGTGGTCGCCTTCCAGGTCGGCCTGGTGTTCACCGCGTGGATGGCGCCGATCCTCCTCGGGCTGATGCTCGGGATTCCGGTTTCGGTGCTCACCAGCCGCGCCCGTTACGGCAAGGCGCTCGCCCGGCGCAACATCCTCGCCACCCCGGAGGAACTCACCCCGCCACAGATCATCACCCTGGCCGACAATGCCAGCGCCTCGATCGACCCGGCGCTGGAAGCCTCCGCCGACGCCCGCCGCGGGATCGTCGCCGCCGTCGTCGACCCGTATGTCAATGGCGTCCACGTCTCGCTCCTTGAGGCCGCCAAACTCTCCGATGAGATGCGTGACACCGTCGAACGCTGCCTCAGTGGTGGACCATCCGCACTCACCTCCCAGGAACTTATCGAGGTCCTCTACCTCGCCCCGGCGATGCTCATGATGCACCGCTCCGTCTGGCTGCGCCCCTTCGAGGGGATCCACAGCACCTGGACCGACGCGGTCGAAAGCTACCGCCGCCGGATCACCGCCACCGCCTCCTAGCGAACGGGTCGGACGGGATCACGGTTCCGTCCTGAGCCGCTCGGCAAGCGCGGCGAGCCCCTTGAGGTTGCGGGTCAGGACGACTTCCGAGTCCTCCTTGTCGCGGTGGTCGAGGATCCCGACCGGGCCGGACCAGCCGCTGTCGATGACCTCCCTGAGCATCCCGAACTCGCGGTCGCCCGACCCGATGTCCATGATCTTCTCGCCCGCGCCCCCGGGTTCCAACGTCATCCCATTGAGGTTGAGCGCCAGAAGGTGCGGCTTGAGCAACGGAAACAACTCCGGGAAATGCCCGATGTGCCCCTGCCCGTGGTGGAAGTTGTAGACGATCCCGACGTTGTCCATCGCCAGCTGCTTGATGATCGCCACCTGGTTCTGCGGCTCGCCAAACCACCCGCCGTGGTTGTAGAGCGCCAGCTTGCAGCCAAGCCGCTGCGCCTCGACCGCCAGCGGCCGCAGCGTCGCACTCGCCGCGGCCACCATCGCCTCCTGGCTCCCCGCCGGCGGGTCGTCGATGGAGATCCACAACTGCGGGTGGATCCCATGGCGTTCGATGACCTCGAAGATCTTCTGGTTCTCCGCCGGGTTCTTCGACAGCCACCACGCGACGATCTCGATCCCGTGGCGCTTCATCGCGATGACCTCCGCGTCGAATGTCGGGATGTGCCGGGCCCGCCAATCGTAGGCAAGCCGCTTGATCCCAAGCCGGTCGAGCATCTGCGCGCGCTCCTCGGGCCCGCGCTTGGCCGCGTCAAACGGGACGATGCACCACGCCGTCAGGTTCTCCTTCGCCAGCAAGGTCACCTCCCGGGCCGCCGCCCCGCTTGCCATCACCACCACCGCGATCAACAGCCATGCGCTTCTCATCCTTGGTTCAATGTTGGACGTTCAATTTCAATGTTGGACGTTCAATGGCGGGCGAGCGGCCTAGAACTTCCAGATCATCGGAATAAGCAGGCACGCGGTGACCCAGCAGATCAGGTTGAGCGGCAAGCCGACCCGGAGGAAGTCAGTAAACCGATAGCCGCCAGGGCCATAGATCATCATGTGGGTCTGGTAGCCCATCGGCAGCGCGAAGGCGGTTGAGGCCGCCACCGTGACGGCCATGATGAACGGCCGTGAGTTGACGTCGAGCTCGCCGGCCATCGTCACCACGATGGGAATCATCATCACCGCGGTGGCGTTGTTGGACAACACCTCGGTCAACGCCAGCGTCAGCAGGAAAACCAGCCACAGCATGACGATCGGCAGGTTCTCCGGGGCCACCACGTTGTTGGCCATGTCGACCATCCCGCGCGCCAGCCAAACGGCCGTGCCGGTCCCCTGCATGGCCATCCCGAGACCCAGCAACCCGTAAAGCATCAACAACACCTGCCAGTCGATGCTGGCATAGGCCTCGCGCGGCGTCATCACCCGCAGCCACAACAGCGCCAGCGCGCCGACCATCGCCGCGTAATGGATCGGGATGGCCGGGAACCCGGGGTTCATCCGGTTGATCGCGTCACTCACCGTGGCTACCAGCACCACCCCGACGAGCGCCGCCCACGCCATCACCACGTGCGCCGGCCGGTGATGTTTGACTGCCTCGGGCGACGGCTCGTCGGGCGTGTCGGTCATGACGAAGTCGCGGGTCTCGTGGAGCGCCTCGAGGTTGTTGCGCGCGGTGATGACCAGCAGCGTGTCGCCGGTTTCCAGCGGGAGTTCGGCGAGCCGGTTGGTGATGTTCACGCCGTTGCGGTGGACGGCGAGGACCACGCTGTTGTAGCGCTGGCGGAAGTTCGCCCCGGCCAGCGTCATTCCCAGCAGCGACGACTCGTCGCGGACCACCAACTCGGAGACAATCCCCTCGATCTGCGAGAGGACTTCCGCGCCAATCGCCGCAAACAACGCCTCCGGCTTCACCTTGGTGCCGCGGCGCCGGTGCAGCGCGACCAGGAACCGGTCGTTCTTTTCCACCCGCAGCGTGGCCAGCGGCTGCATCACCCGCGCGCCGTTGCGCCGCACTTCCATGATGTGGATCCCGCTTGCGTGGTCGGCCAGTTCAGTTTCCACCAGCATCTTCCCGATGATCGGGGAACTTCCGCCGATGAGGATGTGGTGCAGCGGCGTGGTTCGCAGGCCCATCTCCAACGTCCCGGAAATCGACGACCGCGCCGGAATCAACCGCGGCCCGAAAATCGTCAAATACGCGATCCCGGCAATCGCCAAGGGAATCCCCAACGGCGCCAGCTCGAACATGCTCAGCGGCTCCACCTTCAGGTCGCGGAGCGCCCCGCTGACCAGCAGGTTCGTCGACGTCCCGATGAGCGTGCAGCACCCGCCCAAAATCGACGCGTAGGACAGCGGCATGAGCAACCGCGACGCCGGAATCTCCTTCGAACGCGCAAACCCGAGCGTCACCGGCAGCAAAATCGCCACGATCGCCGTGTTGTTCATCCACGCGCTGAAAAATGCGGACACCAGCGAGAACGCCAGGATCGCCCAACGGACATTGCCGGACAACCGGTTGCGCAGGATCCTCCCGATGTGGTCGATCGCCCCGGAGCGCTCCAGCGCCCCGCCGATGACAAACAACGCCGCAATCGTCAACGGCGCCTCGTTTTTGAACACCTCCGTCATCTTCCCCGGCTCCACCAGCCCGAGCGCCACCACCAAACACAAAATCGTCAGCGCCAGCACGTCAGGCGCCGCCCACTCGCGGATAAACGCCACGAGGGTCAGGACAATGATTAAAAGCGTGAGAAAGATATCCAGAGTCATGCGGGGCTGGCGGACGAACCGCCTCACTTGCACATCCCCAGCCACTTTGGCAAGGGCAGGTTTCCCCCTCCGCCCGGCGCGTCGGGCGCGGGCCTCAGGCGTCGGGCGAACCTTGCCCGAACCGGGCAACGCATACCAACCCAGCAACGCCCTGAGAATGGGCCGCGCTATCAGCGTTCTGAAGGAACGCCGCATCTCACTCTCTCAGGCCCATCCGGCCACTCCCGCTCCCGGATTCGCGTCCTGGGCCCCCTCACGGGGCTGGGCTTTCTCCCTTTACCCCGTTGGGGTGCTTCTTTGGGATCAGCGGCGCTTGCATTTGCACCACCGCCCCGTCCTCGTGACAACGAAGCTCCTTATGGCTGAAGGGGCGGTTGCTTGAGCTGAAGGGGGGTCCCAACGACAGGATGTCGTTGGACCTCGGGCGACAGGATGTCGCCGCTCCACGCTCATTCTGCGGCCCACTTGGGGATGCTGTAGGCCTTCGAGCGAGAAATCATCTGATTGCCAAGGAATTGTTCGGACGGATCGGCGGCTCGGGCGGAGCCTGCGGCGAATCCGGGAAAGAATTCTCAAGTTTCCGGTTTCTAACCTCTCGAGCTGCCGCAGGTTGGTGGGATTTTTCCGCACATTGCCCAGCCCATTGCGGCCCGTGCCCGCTTCCACCCCCTCTGCTCCCCCTCGCTCCCCTGCTTCGCACACCCTATGGACTCGTCGCATCGCCCCCGTGTCGCAAAGAAAATCAATAATCAATCCAGCGCCTGGCGAGCCGGCCTGCCGGAATCGTGGCCACTGGGGTTCCAGTATGCGCTGGGGTTGCTGGTGGTGGCGGCGGTTGTCGGCGGTCGCTGGCTGCTGGAGCCGCTGCTTGGGCCGCGGCTGGTGTTTTTGCCGGTGACGGCGGTGTTGCTGCCGTTGCTGGTGCTGGTCCGCCCGGCGCCATTTTTTATCGCGGCGCTGGTTGGTTGGGCTGGTTCGTGGCTGCTGCTGAGTCCTGCGGATGGCCCCGGGCTCTCGCCGGCGAGCCAGAGCGCGATGGGCTACACCATCCTCGGGGCCTTGGTGGCGGCGGTGGTGGCCGCCTGGCTCTCGCAGCGGGCGCTGACTTTCCGCCGCAAGGTCCTCATCGATCTCCAAGAAGGCGAGGCGCGGATGCGGGCCACCTTTGACCGCGCCGCGGTGGGCATCGCGCACCTCACCATCGACGGCCACTGGCTCCAGTTCAACGACTGCCTGTGCGAGATCCTCGACCAGTCGCGGGCCGAGCTCGAGCGCAAGTCGTTCCTCGAGCTGACCGACAGCAGCGACCACGAGGAAGACCTGGCCGAGGCGCAGCGGTTGATCACCGGCGAGGCGAGCTCCTTCTCGCGCGAAAGACGCATCCTTCGCAAGGATGGCAGCCACGCCCACGTGCTGCTCACCGTCTCGCTGGTCCATGGGGCCGACAGGGCGCCGCTGTACTTTGTCGCGGTCGTCAGCGACCTGAGCGTGCAGAAGGTCGCCGAGGCGCAGCGCGAAGCCGCGCTGGCTGCCGAACAGGACGCGCGCCTCAAGCTGCAAGCGGCCCTGGCAAGCATGAGCGACGCGGTATTCATCTCCGACGCGCAGGGGAACTTTATCGAATTCAACGAGGCGTTCGCCACCTTCCACCGTTTCCCGGACAAGAACGCCTGCCTCACCGTGCTGGCTGATTACCCCGGGATCCTTGAGGTGACTTTCGATGGCTCGGTCGCCCCGATGGATGCCTGGGCAATTCCCCGGGCGCTGCGCGGCGAGGCGGCCAGCAACCTCGAGTTCGGAATCCGCCGCACCGACACCGGCGAGGCCTGGGTTGGCAGCTACAGCTTTGCCCCGATCCGCGACCCTGGCGGCGCGATTGTCGGCGCGGTGGTCGCCGCGCGCGACGTGACCGACCACAAGCGCCGCGAGCTCAACGCGGTGTTTCTTGCCAGGATTGGCAAGGATTTCGCCCGTCTCAAATCGCCCGAATCGATCATCCGCTCGCTCGGCAAGCGGATCAGCAACTACCTGGATGTCGCCGCGGTCAGCTATTGCAGCGTCAACCACCGCGGCGACCATGTCGAAGCCCATCTGACCTGGCACAAGGATGATCCCTCCGGGCGCCGGCCGGTTCCGGACAGCGATTGTCTCACCGGCGAATTCGCGCGCGCCAGCCGCGCCGGGGAATCCTTCGTCGTCAGCGATGCGGCGCATGATCCACGGGTCAACAACGCCGCCTGCGCCCGCCAGGGGATCGGGTCCTTCGTCACCGTCCCGTTCCACTCCCGCGGCCAGTGGAAGGCCTTCCTGGCCATTTCCGGGGATGCCCCGCGCGCTTGGCTGCCGCATGAGCTCGAGCTGGTTGCCGAGATCGCCCAGCGCGTCTTCCCGCGGCTCCAGCGGGCCGAGGCCGAGGACGCCCTGCGCCGCAGCGAGGAGAAATACCGGACCCTCTACTCAAAGATCGACGAGGGATTCTGCATCATCGAGATGATCTTCGACGCCGACGGCGTGCCCAGCGACTACCGCTTCATCGAGGTCAACCCGGCCTTCGAGAAACAGGCCGGGCTGGTCAACGTCCACGGCCGGCGGATGCGCGAGCTGGCCCCCGATCATGACCAACATTGGTTCGAGGTCTACGGCAAGGTCGCCCTTACCGGGGAATCCATTCGCTATCAGAACCACTCACGCACCCTGCACCGGTACTTCGACGTCTACGCGTTCCGGATCGGTCCTCCCCACGCCCACCAGGTCGCGGTGCTCTTCAGCGATATCAGCCAGCGGATCCGCGCCGAGGAGGAGCTTCGTGCCAGCGAGCACCGCCTCGGGCTCGCCCTGGATGCCGCCCACGCCGCCGCTTGGGAAGTTGACCTCGCCAGCGGTGTTCTGTTTGGCGACTTCCGGTTCAACCGCCTGCTCCAGATCGCTCAATCCACGTCCACGGAGGTCCCGCAGCGGTGGCTCGAGCTGGTCCTCCCCGAGGACCGGGAACGCGCCGCGGCGGAATTCGCCGCCGCTTGCGAGGAGGGCGCCGCCCCCTACGACTCCGAGTTCCGCGCGCTGCGGATGGACGGCGTCCAACGCTGGTATCACAGCCGCGGAATCGTCGAACGCGAGCCGAGCGGCTCGCGGATGCTCGGCGTTATCCAGGACATCACCGAACACAAGCATGCCGAGGACGCCCTGCGCGAGGCCGACCGGCGCAAGGACGAGTTCCTCGCCATCCTCTCCCACGAGCTGCGCAACCCGCTGGCCCCCATCCGCACCGGCGTCCACCTCCTCAAGCTTGCCTATGACGAACCGACCACCCGCAACCTCGTCCCGATGCTCGAACGGCAGGTCGACCACCTGACCCGCCTCCTCGATGACCTCCTCAACGTCAGCCGCATCATCCGGGGCCAGATCGACCTGCGGATACAGCTCATCGACCTCGCCGCGGCCATCCGGATCGCTGTCGAGGCGACCTCCCCGATGATCCGCGCCATGGGCCACGAATTGGTCCTCAACCTCCCCAATTCCCCGGTGATGCTCCACGCCGACCCCGACCGGCTCGCCCAGATGTTCTCCAACTTCCTCCACAACGCCGCCAAATACATGCCCACCGCCGGGCGCATCGACCTCGGCGTCACCCGCCAGGACGACCACGTCTTTGTCTCCGTGAGGGACCAGGGGATTGGCCTCACCGCAGCGAGCATCACCTCGGTGTTTGACCTGTTCTTCCAGGTTGGCGTCGCCGAGGGGAAAATCCAGGACGGCCTCGGCATCGGCCTGTCATTGGTCAAACGCCTCGCCGAACTCCATGGTGGCCACGTCGTTGCCCACAGCGAAGGCCCGGGGCGCGGCAGCGAGTTCCTCGTCCAGCTCCCGGTCATCACCACGACCCACCATTAGCCCCGCGCGATTCCCCTCGCCCTTGATCTTTGCTCGATCCAGACGATCATTCCTAATGAAAATCCCCCATCCATTTGGCGGGGTGGTCGCTGCCCTGATGATCCTCAGCGGCTCTCTCCTCGCTTGCGCCCACGTCCGCGCCGCCGACCTCTACAACCTCCCACTCACCGGCGACACCACCACCGAGAAGGACATCGCCGTCAAGCTCGCCCTCAACGTCACCGTGGCTGCTGAGCGCCAGCGCAGCACGGTCGTCATCACCTTGGCCCGTGGCGGCTTCCACCGCGAGATCAACTTCGTCAAGCGCGCCCGCGCCGAAGGCCCCTTCCTGATCGTCGAGCACCTCAATGAATCCGACGGCAAACTCTACCGCCTCGCCATGTTCGCCAGCGACGTCGTCCTCATCGAGGAGCGCCCCAATCAATCCCTCCCCGCCCGCGCATCCGTCTACTAACCCCACTTGGACGGCTGCCGCCTGCTGCCGCTCCAGTGCCAGCCTGATGGCCCGGCATTCCTCGCTTCCCGAGCCCCCTCATTGGCTTGCCATCCGAAGCTTCCGGCACGGAAGCGAAGAATGGCGGAGAGGGTGGGATTCGAACCCACGGTGGGTTGCCCCACGGCGGTTTTCAAGACCGCTGCATTAGACCACTCTGCCACCTCTCCGGTCCGCTCGATATGCCCCGATCTGCCGCCCCGGGCAAGGAAAACCCTCGGCCGGCCCGCATCGCAACACCTACCGGTCGGTTTGGAGTGCCGCGAGAAAGGGAACTCCCCGCCACACCGCTTTGGCTTGTCCATTCACCCGGGAAGTCACCGCGGCCATTGCCGGGGACGGGATAAGACGAAGCCCTCGGCGCCGATATCGTCTTTGAGCTCCGAGGATAAGCCAAAGAAGCCCGCATCACCGTCCTCTTTGGGAAGCTGGTGGCCAAGCTCGTGAACCTGGAAGTGATGTCGCGCAGGGAGTTCACCCTGACAACCCGGTCAACGGCCTGCGGAGCTTTGGGATTGAGCCAAAGCGGTGTGGCGGGGAGTATTTCTTACCACCGCACTCCAGACATTGGCGGCCGCTCCACCCAACAGGTGGCATGCAAAGCCGCCCGCGCTTATCCACCGATTATCGGCCTAGTATCATCATCTTCATCTTCATCATTTGCATGAAAAATAAAAAAACTATGCCGGTGGTATTGCGCTTGTGCGCTATGCTGGGAAAGCATTAGCACACCCCCCACATGATCAAAGGAACCACACTAGAGAAGGTACTGGAACTGCGGAAGAAGAACGGCCTGGAGGCGAGCGAGCGTGCGCTGCAGGCGGATCTCGACCGCGCGGGAACGAAGTATTCGCTTGAGCCCAAACCACGTTATCGTGCGGCAGGCGAGAGCCCGGTATTCATTGCCGGGAAATATCTGACGAAATACGGCGTCTGCCCGGCGACGGGTGAGTCGGATCAACCGCAGGGAAAGCGCCAGCCGGCGAAGAAGCCGGCAGCCGTCGGCGGGTCGTCGATTTCCGAGGAGGAATGCATCAAGGTGTTGGCAGGCAAAGGGTTCAACTTTGTCCGGCTGGTCAACAGCATCACCGGGCAACTGGTTGAGGAGCGCAAGGACCCGAAGATTGAGAAGCTTAACTTCCAATATTCGCCGATCGCCGCGCGCGCTGACCATGAGGTTGTCTATGTCACCCAGACGACCCCGCAGATCCAAGTGTCGATGACCCTCGACCGGTTCCTCCAGCTTACCGGCACCAAGCCGTAATCGCTACCAGCAAGCCGCAAGCGGCAACCACGCATCTATCCGCGCCACGGGGAAACCCGTGGCGCGTTTCTTTTGCGGTGTGGCACCCGGGGAACCTACCGGGTGGCGTCCTGGCGTGGCGAGGCGAGCGTGCGGAGCGCCTCCTGGGCATCGGCAAAGCTGGCGACGACCGCTGTGGCACCCGCCTCGGTGATCAATTCGGCCGCTTCGACAAGTTTCTCCGGCTCTCCCCAAAAGCCGACAATGATCTTGGCCGCCGGGAGTCGTTCGCGAATCCGCAGGCAGATGAACCGGACACGCCTGATCGAGGACGGCGCCACCGAGGAAATGCAGATGATCTCCGGGCGCGCCTCGATCACCGCCTCAGCCTTCTGCGTGAGGGCCAACCGGGAACTCCCGACATGCGGATCAAACTCCTCTGATCCAAGGACCTGCGCCAGCATCGCGGCCGCCACCTCGTCGCGCTCGGCACGCGTCGGCAACAGGAACACCCGTGGTGCCGGCCGCCGCGGAGCATCCTCCCCGGCCACGCCAGGCCCCTGCGCGACCGCCGCCGACGGTGCGAGTTCATCGAGGATGTCGCGCAGCCCCTCGGCGACAAACCGCCGCTGGTCCTCTTCAAGCAATCCGGCACGATGGTCGGACTCGGCCGCCACCATCGCCGGAAGCAACACCTGGTCATAAAGTTCCACCAGCGTGTGGGTGCGCAGGTATTGGTCGACAAGGTCCATCTCATCATGGTCGCCGACGCGCAGCAACCGGTGGTAGCAATCCTCCGCGGGCGTCAGCGCCTCTTCGTCACTGAGCAGCACGCTTAAAAACCCCAACCGCGGAATGTGCCGCCCCATTACCACCATGCACACCGTGATCGGCGTCGCCAGCACCAGCCCGACCGGACCCCACATCCATGTCCAAAACACCGCTGCCACAATCAACGCCACCGGCGCCACTCCCGTGCTCGAACCATAGAGGAGCGGCTCCATGACATTGTTGCTCAATAGTTCAAGGACCACGAACAAGCCCACCGTCAGCAGCGGCATCATCCAGTCCGGCGAGACCGCTATCGATAGGATAATCGGAAACGACGCCGCAATCCACGGCCCGAGATAGGGAATGAACCTCAGAATCACCGCCAACGCCCCCCAGAGCACCGCGTTGGGAACCCCGATGAAGTGCAAGCCGACCATCACCGGGATCCCGTAGCTGACGTTCACCACCAACAGCATCAACAAGTAACGCGATACCCGCGAACCCGCGTCGCCCATCGCCCGGGTCGTTGCGCTGATCCGCCCCTGGCCAATGAGGCGGATCATCCGCGCCCGCAAGTCCTCGCGCTTGAGCAACATGAAGACCACCAACAACAGCACCAGCCCGGCCGTCCCCAGCGGACCGAGCAGCGGACCAAGGTAGCGCTTGAGCGTCCCGAGCGGCGTCGCGTCTGGCGACTCGATCACCTCCACCCGCGTCAACTCCGGGCGCGCAACCGCCTCGGGGACAGCCTCCGGGGCCGCCGCGGACGCCTCCGGGGCGACCGCGCCCGGCAGTTCGAGCTTCAACTCATCAATCGTCTCCGCCAGGCGGGTGAATGTCCCCTCGCCCGGGCTCTTGAACGCCTGCAGCTTCGTCCGGATGTTCTCCTTGTAGTTGGGCAACTCGGCGGCCAGATCGACGATCTGCCGCGTCAGCGTCCACCCTCCTGCCACCGCGATGGCCACCAGCATCAGCACCACCGCAATGACCGCCCCGATCCGCCCAAGCCAGCGCTGCAACCGCGTCACCAACGGCGCCAGCAGAAAGGTCAACAACGCCGCCAGCGCCATCGGCACCAGCACGGCTTGCGCAAGATACACCACCCCAATGATGAAGCTCGTCAACACCAACGTCCAGATCCCCACCAGCGCATCCGCTGACGTCGTTCGCGCACGGGGAAGTGGCATGCCAGCAGTTCTCGTTCAGTTTCTTCCACCACGGACCGGCAGCGTCAGCCATCGCGTCCGGGCCCCGTTCCCACCTCCACCAACGCCCGCCTCGGACAATTTACAACTATTTGCCGAAACATTCTCCCCGCCGGCCACCCGCCACCACCCGCCGGCCAACCTCCGCCAACCTCCTAACGGCCACCACCTAGCGGAACGCGTCGATCCACTCGATCTCCACCTCAGCGGCACGCTCATGCATGTTGGCCGGAAAAACCACCCGCAGCGCGCCTGGAAGCACC
>JBILQE010000094.1:0-5189 GCA_044373465.1 Akkermansiaceae bacterium
GCCGGTGAGGATGACATGGTTGCGCTGTTCGGGGACCGGGATGATCCGGGTCGCCTGCTTGTGGTTGGCGCCGTGGTGGCCGACCCAGGTATTGCCGAGGACCTGCTGGCCAAAGCCGCCCTGGTAGTCGGCGAGCTTCGAGGTGGAATCGTACTTTCCGTACTTGGCGGCGGCCGGGATCCGGAATGCATGCGACGCGGTGCGCAGCCCGACGACTGGCCCGCCGCGCTTTAGATACGCATCGATGTGCGCCATTTGCTCCTCGGGCGGGTTGAGGAAACGCGCGAAAACGACAAACAGGTCCGCGGTGTCGAGCGCTTCCAATCCGTCGATCCGCGACGACCCCGCCTGGATGAAGCCATCGGCATCGACCCCGAAGACCACCGTGCAGGTGAAGCCGAACCGCTTGGCGAGGATCCGCGCCAGCGCGGGACAGGTTTCCTCGGCGCGGTATTCGTGATCGCTGGCGAGGAACACGATCCGCTTGCCCTTGCCCGGGCCGGCGCCGCCTTCGTAGACGATCGAGGTGGCGCCTGCACCTGGCACCGCGGCTGCGGGTTCCAGCGGGTGGTCTTTGAGCAATTCCTCCGGCTTCCAGAACGTGCTGCGCTCCGTGGTGGCGGCGCGCACTTTGGCCACGGTGGCCGGCTTCACCGCGGGCGCCTTGTTCCCCCACGTGTTGCGCACGTAGGTGAGCACCGCGGCCAACTCGTCGTCCTTGAGGATCGCCCCGAACGCCGTCATCGGCGGGACCCCCTTGGCTGGATCGTAAACCTTCCCGTTGACCTCCAACGGACCGTGCAACCCGTGCAGCACCACCTTGATCAGCCGCTCCTCGCTGCCGGTTGCCCACGGGCTGCCCACCAGCGGCGGAAACGCCGGGTCCAGACCCTTGCCGTTGTCTTGGTGGCAGGTCGCGCAGTGCGCCTCGCGGTGGTAGACCTCGCCCCCTAACTGGTAGGCCTTGGCGTCCTCCCCCAGCAGGTGCGCGGGTGCCTTGTAGGTCACCTTCTTTTCCACCTCGGCGACGACCACCGACTGCTTGTTGCGGGTCGGGTCGGCGGGCCCCCAGAAATGCTTCACGGTGGCCGCGGCGGTGCGCGCGTGCGGTTCGGGCGAGGCAAGCAGGGCGCCCAACAATGCCTGGTCCCTGACTCCGTGTTGCTGGAGGAGCCAGAGCCCCTCGAGGAGCGGGTGGGCGTCCTCGGCCTTGTTCGGGTCAAACTGTTTGATCCACTCGCTAACAGCCGCGGCGACCTCCTTCGAGTCGCGCTCGCTCAGCTCGCTGCGGGTGCGCTCGCGCACGCCGTCGACCGGGTGGCGCAGGTTTTCCAACAACGCGGGGATCGGCTGGCCGTCGATGGCCACCGGTTGTTGGAGCGGGCGGTCCTTGCAGACGATGCGGAAGATCCGGCCGTGGGCTTTGTCGCGCTGTGGGTCGCGGATGTTGTGCTGCATGTGGCCGATGATGGCGTTGTGCCAGTCGGCGATGTAGAGCGCGCCATCGGCGCCCACCTCGGCGTCCGACGGGCGGAAGTTGCGATCGTCGCTGAAGATGAAGTTGTCGGTCGGCGTGCCCCAGACCTCTCCTTGCTTGAAGGTTTGCTTGTCGTTCTGGAAGCCGTCGCGGTGGAGGTCGTAGCGGTACAGCCCGAGGTAGCCGATCACGTTGCAGATCAGGAAATCCTGCTGCATGTCGTCAGGGAAGTTGGCGCTCGACAGGATCGCATTGGCCGCGGCCGGGCGCGACTGCTGGTTGAGCAGCGGGAAGATCTTGAACTTGTTGCCGTCCAGCCGCAGCTGCGAGGCGCGACTGCTTGCGCCATCGGTGATGAACAGGTAGCCCCAGCGGTCGAAGCTGACACCGTGCGGATTGGACCCGTGGGAGCCGAGGTACGAGAACGCGTAACTGCGCGGGTCGAACCGGTACACGCCTGGCGCATTGGAACTGAGCGCCGGCCCCCATGGGTTTTCGTAGTTGTGTTGGAGGAAGACGCCGCTTTGCCAATAAAGTCCACCATCCGGGCCGATCGTGAAGCTATTGGCCGAGTGGTGGGTGTCGGCCGAGCCAGTCGCCTGGAACAGAACGATGCGCACGTCGGCCTTGTCGTCGCCGTCGGTGTCCTTGAGGAAAAGCACATCGGGTTGCGAGGCGACAATCACGCCGCCATTCCAAAAGGCGAAGGCAATCGGGTTATGGACCTTGGCAAACTCGATGGCGCGGTCGGCGACGCCGTCGCGGTTGTCGTCGGGAAAGATGACCAGGCTGTCGGTCATCGCTTTGAGCGGTTCCCATTTCGGATAGGTGCTCCAACAAGCGGCCCACAAGCGCCCCTTGGTGTCGACCTGCATCTGGACCGGGTTGGCCAGCACCGGGAAGCGTGATTCGTCAGCAAACACGTTGGCCGCGAATCCATCCGGCACATGCAGCTTGGCCAGACTTTCCTCGGCACTGAGGTAGTCGCTCGTACCGACTTTGGGGTTTTTGTCGGGGCTGGGGAGGTTGGAGATCACCTCGAGCGGCTTGGGGACGTTGGAGTCATCCACCGTGAACGCTTTCCCCTGCGCAGTTGCCCAGACCTTGCGGTCGCGGTTGGCGGTCATGACGTCGAGCATGCCGAGCTCGTGCTCAAGCGTGTCGCGGTTGGTCTGGCCGTTGACAAACTTCAAGCCCGAGCGCGAACCCCAGATGTCATTCTCATCCATCGCCCGGAAGCGCGCATGCCAATGCCACGATTTGTCGAGCACCGCCTCGCGCAGCGGTTCGTGTGCCGCGCTGGCATTCACCTTGTCGCCAACGATCGCTGCGGCGATGACCTCGGCCAACTGCCGGTTGCCCTCCGGCAACAGGTGCACGCCGTTCAACGTGAGTGGCTTTCCCGCCGCGGCGTAGAGCTGCTGGGATGGATGGAACAAGTCGACAAACGCGACCCCCTTGGCCGTGGCCACCTCTTGGATCGCCTTGGTGTAGGCCTCCAAGTTGGCATTGTTCGCCTTGCCGTTGGGCAGCAGCGGGTTGTGCAGGTCCTCATGGGCAATGGGCGAAAACAACACGATCCGCGGCGCGGATTTCCCGTTGAAATTCGCCGCGCGGTATTGATCGACCATCTTCTCAAGATCGCTCTTGAACCCTGCGAGCTTGGCCGCGCCGCCAAATGACTCGTTATATCCGAAGAACGCAAAAACCACATCCGCCTTGATCTGCGCAAGGTAGTCGTCCGGAGAGGGGACGCGCGCGCTGCGTGGCCGCTTGGTCACCGTGTCGCCCGCCACCGCCAGCGTCCGGAAGGCGACGTCCTGCCCAGCCAAGCGGCTCTGCAGCAGCGTCTCCATCCAGCCATCGTGCTGCATCCGGTCGGCCAGCCCATTGCCAACAATCCCGACCACATCGCCCTTTTGCAGCGGCAGCTGGGCGAGTGCCGGTTGCACCGCCAGGGCCCATGCCATGGCAACGCCTAACCACCGGGCCGCCTTGGGAAATTTAAATATTGGCATGGGTACATTACCTCTGTGTGCGGCTGGTGTTTGCAAGAAAACATAAGCCGGGACGCGCGCTGCAGTCGGCCGCATCCGGGCATGGGCCCGTTCCTCAAAATCAAGGCGGGCTCCGCTGTGATGCCAATCTACCGCAGCGAATCCAAGGGCCGGGTCCGCTTCACGCTTGGTTGCGCTCCGAGCTTGATTTTGGTTTTTGCCTTTTTCTTGATCACTGTCATTGTCCCTAAGTCTTCCGCATCGATGCAATCCCCTCCCCCGCTTACCCTCATTACCCGCTGCCCACCAACCTGGCGCGACCTTTCGCCGCGACCCGCGCGGACCCTTTGGTGAGGACAACCTGGCGCGTCGCCTCTCCCTTTGGAGAGCACAACCTCTGCAACTTGCGGCACGCCAGACTGCCCGTCACCCCCCCAGAAAAAACGGCGACCCTGAACTCCAGGGTCGCCGTTTTTTAGCTTCCGCCACCCGCACCCGCTCCACCCGGCCTGCGCGCAGGTGATTAGCTTTGCCATCACCGGCGAATTTTGGCATTCCGGCGCCGCCCAAGTTGTTAACAACCCTTAACTAACCCATCCGGGCCAACACGCGTCTCCTCCGGGAATGGCTCACGACAAACTGCAACTCATCCGGCTGACGTGGAAGCGTCTGCGCGGCGCCATGCAGGTTCTGGTGAAGTCCGACCAAGGCCCGAAGGCCATCGCCTTCATCGTCACCTTGGTCTTCTTGATGATGACGATCAACGGGTTGAACGTCGTCAACAGCTTCGTCGGGCGGCATTTCATGTCGGCCATCGAGAGCCGCGACATCGACGTCTTCCAGCGCCAGGCGATCTACTACGCGATCGTCTTCCTGATCTCCACGGCGGTGCTGGTCTTCCTCCGGTTCACCGAAGAGCGCCTCGGGATCCTTTGGCGCGAACAACTTACCCGCGGGCTCACCGACGCCTACCTGCAGGACCGGACCTACTACCGGCTCGATTCGGCCACCGGCGTCGCCAACCCCGACCAGCGGATCTCCGAGGACGTGCGCGCCTTCACGGTCACCACCCTCTCGTTTATCCTCCTCATCGTCAACGGGTCGATGACGGCCATCTCGTTCTCGGGAGTTTTGTGGACCATCAGCCCGCCGCTCTTCGGCGTCGCCGTCGCCTATGCGCTGATCGGCTCGGTGCTCACCGTCTACCTCGGCAAGCCGTTGATCCGCCTCAACTACAACCAGCTCGACATGGAGGCGAACTTCCGCTCCGACCTGATCCACGTCCGTGAAAACGCCGAGTCGATCGCCATGGCCCACCGCGAGGGACGCTTCAAGGTGCGCCTCAACAAGCGCCTCAACTCACTGACCGGCAACTTCCGCCGCCTCATCCGCATCAACCGCAACCTCGGGTTCTTCACCAACGGGTACAACTACTTCATCCAGATCATCCCGGCGCTGATCATCGCGCCGATGTTCATTAGCGGGGATGTCGAGTTCGGCGTGATCACCCAGTCGACCATGGCGTTTGCCACCCTGGTTGGCGCCTTCTCGCTCATCGTCACCCAGTTCCAATCGATCTCGGCATTCACCGCGGTGGTCGCCAGGCTCCACAACCTCAGCGAGGCCATCGACAAAACCCAGCAAGCCGTCCCCTGCATCATGTCCGTCGAGGGCGCCCGCGACAAGGTGGCCTATCAGGGCGTCACCCTCCATTC
>JBILQE010000016.1:0-64281 GCA_044373465.1 Akkermansiaceae bacterium
GTGCGTTGAAGAGTTGGAGATGCTTCGGGGTGTTCATCAGGTGGTCCTCGCCGCGGATGACGTGGGAGATCTGCATCTCGAGGTCGTCGACGACGTTGACAAAGTGGAACACATAGGTGCCATCGGAACGCTTGATGACCATGTCCGGGGTGTTGGACTCGTCGCTGTAGTCGATGGTGATCTCGCCGCAGACGAGGTCGGTGAATGTCAGCGGCTGGCGCTGGAAGCGGAACCGCCAAGCGCCGTCGTCCTCGTAGACGCAGCCCTTCTCGCGCAGGACCTCGAACCAGCGGTCATAGATCGCCAGCCGCTCGCTCTGGAAGTACGGGCCGAACTCGCCGCCGACTTCCGGGCCCTCGTCCCAGTCGAGGCCGAGCCAGTTCATCCCGTCGAAAATCGCCTGGCGCGCTTCAGCGGTGTTGCGCGCCGCATCGGTGTCCTCGACACGCAGCACGAACACCCCACCGTGGTGGCGCGCGAACAACCAACTGAACAGGGCGGTACGCGCTCCTCCAACATGGAGGTAGCCGGTGGGTGAGGGAGCGAAGCGGGTGCGGATCATTGGCGTTAGAATGGCTGGTCCGCCGCGAAGCGCCAGCCCGGAGACGGTGATTGCGCGCGGCGACTCACCTGGCGGCGGCTGGTTTGTTAGCCGCCCAGCGGATCGCCGCGAGGATGTGCTGGCGGACAAACGGGCTGCTCAGCGAGCGCATGTCGTGGCCGAACTCGGTGTAGAAGAACCGTCCGCCGGTCGCCGGCTCGTGGGTCCAGGCGATCGGATGGTCCTTGCCCATCGGCTTGCCGCCGCGGGTTTTGAAGTAGTCGCGCACCGGCGTGTAGCTCGTCTCGTCGACGCGCAGCAGCACCGTGAAGCCCGGCAACCCGGTGACCGAGCGGTCGTGGTTGGTCCAGTCCGCCTCGATTTCAAAATCCGCGGGCTGGCCCTTGACCGCCGGGTGGTCCGCGGCTGCCGGATCGACGCTGACCTTGGCCTTGCTGAAGTCCGAGTCACTGTTGAAGTCGCACCCGCCGAGCTGGTTGAGCCACGGCCACTTCTTCTGGTGGACCAGCGCCGCGTGCAGCCCAACAATCCCCTTGGTCCCCGTCGCAAACCACGCCTCCACTGACGCCCGCTGGGCCTCCGGCAAAACCTTGTCGAGCTCGTTGGCGTTGTTCAACACCAGCACGTCATACCGCCCCAGCGCCGCCGGCTCGAGGTCCTTCCAGTGCTCGGTGACGTCCACCTCCATCTGGTTCTCATGGCCTAACAGGACCAGCCAGCGGTTGATCTTTGGAATGTCCGCATGCCGATAGAAGCCGGTGTCCGAGTAGACGAGCACCTTGATGAGCTCCGCCGCCGCCCCCGGCGCCGGGGCGGCATCGTCGTGGGCATGGGCGCTGGCGGCACCGAGCAGCAGCGCCGCTGTGGCCGTTAGGATGAGCCGGATAGGCGCGGGTGGTGGTTTCATGGGTCGAGGAACTTGCCTGGGTTGAGGATGGCCAGTGGGTCGAGCGCGTGCTTGATGGCACGGTGGACATCCAGCGAGGTGGTGCCGAGCGCCTGTTGGATCCATGGTTTTTTTGCCAGGCCGACGCCGTGTTCGCCGGTGATCGCGCCGCCGTTGGCCAGCACCCAGGTGAACAAGGCATCAAGCGCCGCGTCGGCGCGCGCCCGGGTCAAGGGATCGGCGTAGTCGGCGACCATCAGGTTGGTGTGGATGTTGCCGTCCCCGGCGTGCCCGAAGCACGCAACCGCGATGCCGGTATCCACCTCCAACTGGCGCGCGAAGCGCACCAGCTCGACAAGCTTCGAGCGCGGCACGACGATGTCCTCGTTCAGCTTGGTTAGGCCGGTCGCCCGCAGCGAGTACGAGAAGTCGCGGCGGAGCCTCCAGATTTCCTCGCAGGCGGCGGCGTCCGGCGCGCGGCGCACGTCGAGCGCCCCTCGGGCATCCAACAGCGTCGCAAGCTTGTCGAGCTCGCAGGTGACCGCGTCGGCCTGCCCGTCGATTTCGACAATCAGGTGGGCGTTGCCGTCCGGGAGCACCTCATGGCCGAGATAGTTTCTAGCAGCCTGGAGGGTGAACCCGTCGGTGATCTCCAGCGCCGAGGGCAGGTGGCCGCCATTGAGGATCGCCTGGACCGCCGCGGCAGCCATCTCGAAGGCCGGAAACACCGCCGCAAGCATCCCCCGCGCCGGCGGATGCGGAATGATCCGCAGGGTCGCCCGCGTGACCACCCCCAACATCCCCTCGGAGCCTACCAGCAATGCTGTTAAGTCGAACCCGGTCTTGTTCTTGTGGACCCGCCCGCCGGTCTCCACCACCCGCCCGTCGGCGAGGACAACTTCGAGGCCGAGGACGTAGTTGCGGGTGACGCCGTATTTCAGGCAGCGCGGGCCGCCGGCGTTGGTGGCGATGTTGCCGCCCAGCGAGCACTCCTTGAGCGATGCCGGGTCGGGTGGATAATACCAGCCTAGCTGTTGGACCGCCCGCTGGAGCTCGGCGGTGATCACGCCGGGCTGGACGATGGCGACGCCGTCGGCCGGGTTGATCTCGAGGATCCGGTTCATCCGCGCCAGCGACAGGGCGATCCCGCCGTGCACCGGCACACAGCCGCCGACATAGCCGACGCCGGCGCCGCGGGTCGTCACCGCGATCCGGTTGGCGTGGGCGAACTTGAGCACCGCGGCGACATCCGCGGTCGACTCGGCAAACACCACAACATCGGGAAGCGCCGCGGCATGCCACTTGTCGATGCTATGCAGCTCACGGGCCTCTCCGCTCACCGAGACTTTCGCGGAGCCGAGGAGCCCGGCGAGGGCGGATGCATAGCTGGGTGCGCTCACACGCCACCGCTAGCGCCGGACGCCCGCCAATGCACGGCGGAAAATTCCACCCCCCCGACATGGGGGCGGAAATGCCGCTTTGCCCGGCGCCTGCCTCTGCTAGGGTGGCGACGATGAACGAGGAATCTAACGAGTCAGTTGTTTGGAAGGGCGGGCCCTCCCAGTGGACGAACTTCTGGACCTTGGCCCTTTGCGTGGTTTTGGCCGCGGCGATTGTCGCGGGCAGCATCCTGGCGGTTTTCCCGCCGCTGCTCATTGCGCTGGTCATTCCGCTTGGCTGGGCCGGTTGGGCGTTGCTGGTCCTGCGCTGCGAGGTCTACGAGCTAACCGAGCAGCGGCTGCGCTTTTCCAGCGGTGTGTTCAGCCGCCGGATCGATGAGATCGAGCTTTACCGGGTGAAGGACAGCTCGGTGGCCCAGCCGTTTGTGCTGCGGCTGTTTGGATTGGGCAACGTGCTGGTTGAGACTTCCGACCGCAACCAGCCGCAGGTGTGCCTCGCGGCGGTGAAGGACCCGGTCGGGGTGCGCGAGCACTTGCGCCGCCAAGTCGAGCGGATCCGTGACTCCAAGCGGGTCCGCGAGGTCGACTTCGACGATCGCGACGACAGCGGCGACTTCGAGCCGGCCTGATGGGCCTGCCGGTTAGCTAGCGGACGATCTCGGTGCCGATCCCCGACTGGGTGAAAATCTCCAGCAGCAGAGTGTGCGGGACGCGGCCGTCAATGAAGTGAACCTTGCGCACGCCGTTGTCGAGGGCGTCGAGGGCGCTCTCGATCTTCGGGATCATGCCGCCTGAGATGGTGCCGTCGGCGATGAGCTCGCGGGCTTGCGGGCCGGTGATCGAGTGGATCAGGGTCGCCGGGTCGCGCGGGTCGGCCAGCAGCCCCGGCACGTCGGAGAGATAGATGAGTTTGGCGGCGCGGAGTTGTTTGGCGAGTGCCGCGGCCGCCAGATCGGCATTGACGTTGAGCGGCAGCCCGGTCCCCGACTCGCTCGCCAGCGGCGAGATGACCGGCACGCAGCCAGCCTCACAGGCCGCCCTAACATCCTCCAAGCGGCAGGTGACGACCTGACCGACGCGGCCGATGTCGACCGGCTGGCCGTCGGGTCCGCGTCCGCTGATGGTTTCGCCGACAAACACGTCGGTGCCGGGGACTCCCACGGCGTTCCCGCCAAAATCGCGGATCATTTTCGCCAGCTGCGGGTTGAGCGTTCCGGAAAGGGTCTTCTCGACGATCGCGATCGCCTCCGGGGTGGTCACCCGCAGTCCGCCAACAAAGCGCGCCTCAAGTCCCGAGGCCGCCATCGCCGCGGAGATCGCCTTGCCGCCGCCGTGGACGATGACCGGGTTGATTCCGGCGACCTCAAGGAACACGATGTCGCGCATCACCTTGCGGACCAGCTCGGGATCGTCCATCGCCGAGCCGCCCATCTTGATCAGGAAGGTCGCCCCGCGGAACGCCTGCAGGTAGGGCAGCGCCTCGATTAGCACCGCCGCTTTGGTGATTTGTGGCTCAAGTTGATGGGCGCTCATGGTCTCAGGTGGTCAAGGTGGTTGCTAACTTGCCCGGCGTGCTGCGCGCCGTGCTCCGCCGCCGGCCGGCCAGCAGCCCGGTTAGGAGCACCGCTGCCGCTGGCAGCCCGCTGGTCGCCAGCTGAAGTTGCTGGCCGATGACGAGGTGCAGGATGGTTGTTAGGACGGCGGTCAGCAAGACTGCGATGAGCCGGCTCGACCGGCCGAGGCGCAAAAACCATGAGCTGAGCAGGGCCAGCGGAACGAGCATGGCGACCTCAAGCCAGCGCGGCGGGTGCTGGAAGTCGATCGCCGCCCCGGGTCGCGGGCTTGCCTCGATTTGGTTGATGAGGTTGCCGAGTCCGGCGGCGAGCCGGCGCTGTGGTTCTGCTAGCCCGGTGCGGTCGTCGCGCAGGATGATGGGCGGGTCGGTTGGGGCGAGCGCGGCGGCTGGCTCGTCGCTGGCGATGAGCGCCTCGATGAGCGCTTCGGCTGGGGTGGCGGGGAACGCTGGGCGCCCAGGCGCGGCGCCAACGGCGAGCCGGCCGAATTCATCAATGGGTACCAGCGGGCCATCGGCGCCAACGCGGATGTGCCGACCGAGCTCGATGTGCAGCTGCTCGGGAGTGACGCCGGCGTGGGCCATCGCCACTAACAATGGGACCGCCAGCACCACCCGGTCATCCCAGCGTGCCAGCAACGGCGGGCCAGGGGTGGCATGCTGCGGCGCGAAGTCGGGGGCGTCCTCGGACTCCAACAAGGTGAAGCCGGCCAGGGTGGCGGTTGACCCCAACAGGACCGAGGCGTGCGCGGTCCGGTTGACCAGCGGCAAAACCCTACTGTCGCCAGTGACCTGTGCCATGGGCAAGGATGCGCGCAGGAAGGCGGGCGGGATCGGCTTGGGTGAGACGCCGCGCACCAGCGGGCTGGCGGTGATCGCCAGCGAAAAGCTGCCGAGTTGTTGGTCAAGTGCGGCCAGCGCGATCGGGTCCGGGTCGTCCCAGGCGAGTGGCAGCGCCAAGGCCACCTGGCGGTGTTGCTGGCGCTGCAGCTGGGCGAGGATGACCGCGAAATCCCCCGCGCTCGGCGGACTCTGCTCGAAGACCCGCAGCGGATCATCCCCGATGGCGAGAAACTGCAACTGGCTAACCGACTCGGTTGGCCGGGTGAGCTTGCGCACCCGCAGCGCGCCGCCCGGAGTCGCGGGTGGCTCGCAGAGAAACGGCGGGGTGACCGCGGCGGCCACCGTGAGCCTGGCAAACTCAGCCTCCGCGGCGCGCAGCGGCGCGACCTGGTCACCCCAGCAGAGGACCGCAGTGCCCGCGGCCAGCGCCAGGACAAACAGCAGCAGGTGACGGATCGGGCGGCTCATCGCAATCGCGTTGTAGCGGCAATCCCTGCCGCGGTCACGCATTCCCGCCCCTAGCAGGAGACGCTGGTGATGGCCTCCTCCAGGTAGCCGGCTAACACTCCTTCAAGATCCGTTCCGGTGACCAACTCGCGCAGCGATCCGGCGGCAACCGGGATGAACTGCCGGTAGCTCTCGTCGCCGCGCAGGTGGACGATGTTGGCGTAGGCGCCGAGCGCCTGCATCAAGCGCTGGATGGCGCAGTCGCGCAGGATCCCCGGGTCGGGCCGCTCATCGGCAAGCTCCTCCCACAGGCCGAGGATCCCCTCGCGTTCCGCCGCGCTGTGCGCCATGTACGGGTCAAACAAAAGCGACGCGAGGTCGTACTCCTGGCGCCCGTAACGCAGCCCCTGGAAGTCTATCAGCCAGGTCTTCTCCTGGTGGACCATCAGGTTCTGCGACTGGAAGTCCCGGTGGATCAGGTGGCGCGCCGAGGCGCCCAGCCGCTCGCGCAAGGCCACGAGCGGTGCCGCGTCGATGACTCCGCGGACTCCGCGGCCGAGGTGGGTTTCTACCAGATAGTCGAGGAAATAGCTTTGTTCCCACGCGTAGAGCTTCGCGTCAAACGGCGGCTGCAAGTGCAGTTCCTTGGGCGGACGGGTGTAGAACAGCCGGTCGATCTGGGCCAGCGCCGAGGCGTAGAACGGGGCCCGCGCGTCCCATGGCTGGCCCTTGAGCGAGAGCAGGTCGACGTCGCCAAGGTCCTCGACGAGGATCACCCGCTTGTGCGGATTGGAATAGAGGATCTCCGGCACGTTGAGCCGCGCCTTGCGCAGAAACTCCGCCACCGCCACGAAGCTCGCGTTGTCCTCGCGGTCGTTGGTGTAATAAATCCCTATCAGCGACGGCCGCCCCTCCGGCTTGAGCCGCACAATCGTCCGCCCCGAGGCTCCCCGCTTGATCGGGACCAACAGAACCGAGACCGATGGGTCGACTCCCAGGTACTGGCGCGTGGCGGTTAGGATGGCGTCGGTGGGCATGCGGCCCCGATTCCATGTCCGCCGCTCCAAATGCCAAGGAGAAACCGCCTGCCGCCGCGCTTAATCGGCGCATCCAACAAGCGCCCCTAACCACTCCGGCGGAGCCCCCGACAAGCCATGAGCAACTTTCATGAACAAAAATCATGGTTTGCTGACCATCTGGCCCGGCGGGTGCTTAGCCGGGGGTGCTACCTTCAGCCGCCCCCTGCAGGACAGACACGCGGACGGACGGTGAAAGCATCTGCAAACCAAAACCAAACACACATGAAAAAGCACAACAATGCTCATCCGTTCACTGCCGGCCTTGCCGCGATGACGGTGCTCGGATCCGCCTCGCTTCTGGCAGGCGAGGTTGCCCCTGGCACGCCGCCGATCTCCACGCCGTCTGATAGCGTGATGAGCGGCTCGCTGTCGCTGGACTTCAACTCGCACTTCATCTCCTACGGCTGGGATGTCTGGGGTGACGGCGCGAGTCTGAGCGACCCGACCTTCAACCCGACCCTCACCCTGGCCTGGCAGCTCACCGATGCGCTGTCGTTCAACGTCGGCACCTGGTGGGATGTCAACTCCAAGGTGGATTCCTCCATCGGCGGACGCATCCAGGAAATCGACGTCTGGGCCGGACTGGCCTACACCACCGGCGGCCTGACGACCTCCGCGACCTATCAGAGCTGGATGTACGGCAGCGACACCGAGGAGATCTTCGACGTCAAGTTCGCCTACGACACGTTCCTGAGCCCGTCGTTGACGATCCACAGCCGCCTCGATGAAGGCGCCTCGGGCGGTCACACCGGCACCATCCTCGTCGCCGGCATCGAAGAGGGTTTCGAGTTTGGCCCGGTGAGCTTCACCGTGCCGCTCAACCTGGCCTACTTCCTCGAGGATGACTTCCACCCGGGCAGCACCGACGACGGCCTCGGCTATGTCTCCATCGGCCTGCTGGCCAACTACGCGCTGCCCGTCGACGCCAAGTTCGGCGAATGGGCACTCAAGGGCGGCCTCGTCTACTACATCACCGACGAGGACGTCGTCGGCAATCCTGACGAGGATGACATCCTTACCGCTTCTATCGGTGTTTCGGTCGCGTTCTAAGATCGCCTGATCCGCTGATTCTAGGGGCGGGCCGGTGCTTCATCGTTCTTTGGCCGGCCCGCCCTAACTTTTCCTATCAATTCCCCCACAGTTTTTCGCTTTCCAACATTTCTCTCCAACCATCATGAATATCTCCCGTTCAACCTTCCTGCGCACCAGCCTGGGTGCCACCGCGGCGCTTGGCCTGGGCATGCTGCCCGCCGCCGCCGCCGACGAGACCGTCAAGGTCGGCGTGCTCCACTCGCTTAGCGGCACGATGGCCATCAGCGAGACCTCGCTGCGCGACATCCTGTTGTTCACTTTTGACGAGATCAACGCCGCCGGCGGCGTCATGGGCAAGAAGATCGAGCCCGTCGTGGTTGACGGCGCCTCCGACTGGCCGCTGTTTGCCGAGAAAGCCGAGCAGCTGCTGGTCAAGGACAAGGTCGCGGTCACCTTCGGCTGCTGGACGTCGGTGTCGCGCAAGTCGGTCCTGCCGGTCTTCGAGAAATACAAGGGCCTGCTCTTCTATCCGGTCCAGTACGAGGGCGAGGAAATGTCGCCCAACATCTTCTACACCGCCGAGGCGGTCAACCAGCAGGCGACCCCGGCGGTCGACTTCCTGCTCAAGGAAGGCTACAAGAAGTTCTATCTGTTGGGGACGGACTACGTCTATCCGCAGACGACGAACCTGGTGTTGTTCGAATACCTGCGCTCGAAGGGGATTCCGGTGGAGAACATCGGTGGCGGGCTGCGCAAGGACGAGAAGGGCGAGGTGATCTCCGCGGGCAAGTATGTCCCGTTCGGGCACACCGATTTCCAACAGATCGTTGCGGACATCAAGGCGTTCACCGCCTCGGGTGAGGCGTGCGTGATCAACACCATCAACGGTGACTCCAACGTGCCGTTCTTCAAGGAGTTCGCCGCCGCGGGCCTGACCTCGGAAGACTGCCCGGTGGTGTCCTTCAGCCTCTCGGAGGATGAGTTCCGCAGCCTTCCGGCCAAGGACCTTGTCGGCCACCTCGGCTGCTGGACCTACTTCATGTCGCTCGACGACGCGAAGAACAAGAAGTTCATCGCCGACTTTCAGAGCTGGCTGAGCAAGACGACGGTGCCCGGGATCGTCAAGGAGAAGCGGGTGACCTGCTCGCCGATGGTGCTCTCCTACGAGGGTGTCTATCTCTGGAAGGCCGCGGTCGAGAAGGCCGGCAGCTTCGAGCCGGAGAAGGTGATGGAAGCCCTCAAGGGTGGCATCACGATCGAGGGTCCCGGCGGCAAGGTGACCAGCCAGGCCAACCACCACCTGACCAAGAACGTCTACATCGGTGAAACCCTCGAGAACGGCCAGTTCAAGGTCGTGAAGTCCTTCGAGCAGGTCGTCGCCGAGCCCTTCCTGAAGGGGACCTTCATGAAGAAGTAAGTCACGCGCCGGGGCCGGTCTGGCCGGCCCCGGCGGATTTTTCCATGGTAGCAAATGCATTCGCTGTCCGCCCGGGTGGGCGGGCAGCGCTTTCTCAGGTGCATGTCTCACTTGCTGCGGCGGCTTGCCGCACATCCCTATGATTTCCCTCCGCCGTCTCGTTGTCCTGATTGCAGTTGGCCTGGCCGTGCTGCTAGGCACCAGCGGACTTTCCCGCGCAGACGATCTCGCCGCACGCCGCATCCTTGACGGCCTCATCGCCGGTCCCGAGGAAGAGCGCCCGGCCCAGGTGGTGGCCCTCGCCGACTACGGCGATCCTGTTATCCTCCAAGTTGTCGAGGCCTGGCGCGTCGGCAAGATTTTCACCTATTCAGCCCCGGGCGACGCCGCGCCGGTGGCATTGTTGGAAGACGCCGGAAGCTACCAGTTAGTTGCTTCCGGCGCGCGGCTGGTCCCCGACCCGGCGGGCAAGCTGGAAGTGTCGCGGCCGGACCGGTCGCTGCGGCGCGATTTGAAACGCCTGGTGGATGTCATCGACTTGGCGTCGGCCGATGAGACGACCCGGATTGAGGCGGCGCTGAAGCTCGGCAAGAGCCAGAACCCGGAGTATCTCCCGGAGCTGCGCGAGCGCCTGCCGAAGCAGACCAGCCCGAAGACGGCGCGGGCGTTCGCCGAGGCGATCGCGATTTCCGAACTTGTCAACGGCACGCCTGCGGAGGTCAGCGCCGCGATCGCCACCCTTGGGCGGTTGAAGTCGCTTCCGGCCAAGGGGTTTCTTGAGGCGCTGCTGCGCACCCTGGAGGCCGGCGGCGATGATCCTAACAGCGCGGCGCAGGCCGCGGCGGCCAGCGAGGCGATCAAGGCGATCGACGCCCACCAGCAGGTGATGGAGAACTTCGGGACCGCCTTCCGCGGGCTGAGCCTTGGCTCGGTGCTGCTGGTGGTGTGCTTTGGCCTGGCGATCACCTTCGGGCTGATGGGGGTCATCAACATGGCCCATGGTGAGTTCATGGCCATCGGCGGCTACACCGTCTATGTCATCCAGAACCTCTTCGCCCGCCAGTTTGGCGACACCAGCGCGACCTACCAGTGGTACTTCGTCGCCGCGATCCCGTGCGCGTTTCTAACCGCAGCGCTGGCCGGGGCGTTGTTGGAGCGCGGGGTCATCCAGTTCCTCTACCGGCGCCCGCTCGAGTCGTTGCTGGCGACCTGGGGGGTTTCGATGATTCTCCAACAGTTGTTCCGGCTCCAGTTCGGCGCGGCCAACGTGCAGGTCGCCTCGCCGGCGTGGCTGTCGGGCAACATCGATGTCGCTGGCGTCGGGATGAGTTATAGCCGCCTGTTTGTCATCGGCTTTGCCGTGGCGATCATGATCCTGACGTGGCTGCTGCTTACCAAGACCCGGCTGGGTCTCCACGTGCGCGCGACGATGCAGAACCGGACGATGGCGGCGAGCCTCGGGGTGCCCTCGGCGCGGGTCAACATGATGACCTTTGCCTTCGGCTCGGGGCTTGCCGGGCTTGCCGGGGCGTTCCTCTCACAGATCGGCAACGTCGGCCCGTCGATGGGCCAAGCCTACATTGTCGACAGCTTCATGGTCGTGGTCATCGGCGGCGTCGGCAACCTGATCGGCGCGGCGGTCTCCTCGATCGGCATCGGCAGCGTCGATCAAGTCCTCCAGTCTGCCTACAACGATCCGGTCATGGGCAAGATCACCGTGCTGGTGGCGATCATCCTGTTCCTCCAGTGGAAACCCGGCGGGCTTTTCCCGTCGCGCTCCCGCAGCCTCGACGACTGAGCCAGCCATTCTGTTAATCCCATGGGTCCCTTCGACAAGAAATCCGAATTGGCGATCTTCGCCGGCGCGGCGGCGGTCTTGCTGTTAGCCGTGCCGGCGCTCAACACCGTGGCGCCGGGGTCGGCGATGTTTGTCTCCAGCTTCCAGCTCGGCGTCTGGGGCAAGTACCTGTGCTTCGGGGTTTTGGCGATGAGCCTCAACCTCCTCTGGGGCTACACCGGGCTGCTCTCGCTTGGCCAGAACCTGTTCTTTGCCCTGGGCGGGTATGCCTTCGGGATGTACCTGATGCTGATGATCGGCGAGCAGGGCGCCTACAAGAGCCCGCTGCCGGACTTCATGGTGTTCCTCGGCTACACCAAGCTGCCGAGCCACTGGGAGCCGTTCTACAATCCGGGGGTGGCGATCGCCGCGGCGATGCTCGTCCCGGGCATCCTTGCATTCGTCTTCGGCATGCTCGCGTTCCGCTCCCGCATCAAGGGCGTCTACTTCTCGATCCTGACCCAGGCTCTAACTTATGCGGCGTCGCTGTTGTTCTTCCGCAACGACACGACCTTCGGCGGCAACAACGGGTTCACCGACTTCAAGTCGATCTTTGGCGCCGACATCCGCACCGACGAGACCCAGCGCTGGCTGTTCTTCGCCTCGGCGCTGCTGCTGTTGGCCACCTACGCGCTCATCTCGTGGATGCTCAAGACCAAGTTCGGCAAGGTCCAGCTCGCCATCCGCGACTCGGAAAACCGGGTCCGCTTCTCGGGCTACTCGACGACCCACTACAAACTGTTTGTGTTTGTCCTCTCCGCGGTGATCGCCGGACTCGCCGGCGCACTCTACGTCCCCCAGGCCGGCATCATCAACCCCAGCGAGATGGTCACCGCCAAGGGCCTCGACATCGTCGTCTGGGTCGCCGTCGGCGGCCGCGCCTCGAAGTTCGGCCCGATCCTAGGCGCCATTGTTGTTAGCCTGCTCAAGTCATGGGCGACGACCGCCTATCCGGACTTCTGGCTGATCATCCTCGGGCTCCTGTTTGTCCTGGTGGTGCTCTTCATGCCTAACGGAATCGTCGGCCTCCCGGCGCAGTTCCGCGAGCTCAACGCCCGCCGGCGGCGCCGCGCTGCGCTGCGGGCGACCCGCGCGCTTGCCACCCCCGCACCCGCAACCGAATGACCAAGGAACTTCTCCACCGCGACACCGACCTTGTGCTCAGCGTCGAGGGCGTCTCGAAGTCGTTTGACGGCTTCAAGGCGATCAATGACCTGAACTTCTATCTCGCCGAGGGCGAGCTGCGCACCGTGATCGGGCCTAACGGCGCGGGCAAGAGCACCTTCATGGACCTCATCACCGGGCGCACCCGCCCGGACACCGGCACGCTCACCTTCCACCAGAAGGACGGCCGCGACTTCGACCTGACAAAGTTGCGCGAGTACCGGATCAACCGCCTCGGGATCGCGCGCAAGTTCCAGACCCCGAGCGTCTACTCGCACCACAGCGTGTTCGACAACCTGCTGCTCTCGCTCAGCGTCCCGCGCGGGGTGATCGCCGCGTTGTTCTACCGCCCAAGCAAGCAGGACCAGCAGCGCATCGACGAGGTGTTGGAACTGGTGCGCCTCGAAAAGCTCCGCAGCGTGCTGGCCGGCAGCCTGTCCCACGGCCAGAAGCAGTGGCTGGAGATCGGGATGCTGTTGGCCCAGAACCCGCGGATCCTGTTAGTCGACGAGCCCGCCGCCGGGATGAGCGACGAGGAGACCGAGCGGACCGGCGAGTTGTTGTTGTCGCTCGAGGGGAAGCACAGCCTGATTGTCATCGAGCACGACATGGAGTTTGTCCGCCAGATCGCCCGCAAGGTCACTGTCCTCCATCAGGGCCACGTCCTCAAGGAAGGGACCGTCGAGGTGGTCCAGAGCGACCCCGAGGTCATCCAGGTCTACCTTGGCCGCCAGGCCACCGCGCCGAGCGCCGCCTAACGCCGCCTAACCAGACAAGCGCCTCCTTCCTAACATTTCCGCCGCCATGTCCGCCACCGCCACCGCCGCCGCCGCCAGTGTGAGGAGCGCCGCGCCGCCAGCCCGTCTGGACGACGCGGTGTTGAGCGTGCGGGGGCTGCACGCCGGCTATGATGAATCGATCATCCTGCGCGGGGTGGACCTGGAGGTGGCGCCGAACCAGGTGGTTGCCCTGCTGGGGCGCAACGGGGTGGGCAAGACGACCACCCTGAAGGCGATCATGGGCATTGTCGGGGTGCGGGAGGGGGCGATCATGTTGGGCGGGACGCCGATCGAGCGGTTGGCGCCGGAGAAGCGCGCCCGCCACGGGATCGGCTATGTCCCGCAGGGGCGCGAGATCTTCGCCAACATGACGGTGTGGGAGAACTTGAAGATTCCTATCAGCATCTACGGGCGCGAGGCGGCGGCCCGCCTCGACGAGGTCTTCGAGCTCTTCCCGGTGCTCAAGGAGATGCTCGGGCGCAAGGGCGGGGTGCTCTCCGGCGGCCAACAGCAGCAGCTGGCCATCGGCCGCGCACTCCTAACCAACCCGAAGCTGCTGGTGCTCGACGAGCCGACCGAGGGGATCCAGCCGTCGATCATCGACCAGATCGAGGACGCGCTGCTCTACCTCAAGAAGCGCGGCGGAATGAGCATCCTGCTCGTCGAACAATATCTGGAGTTCGCCAAGTCCGTCTCCGACTCGTTCTACATCATGGACCGCGGCGCAATCAGCCTCTCCGGGCCAATTGCCGGGTTGACCGCCGAGGTGGTGCGCGAGAACCTCCAGGTCTAACTATTACCCATGCACCTGACCCCGCGCGAACGCGAGAAGCTATTGTTGGTCACGGCCGCCGACCTGGCGCGCCGCCGCCAGGGGCGCGGGCTGAAGCTCAACTACCCTGAGGCGATCGCGATTATCTCGTACGAGATCATGGAGGGCGCGCGCGACGGGCGCAGCGTGGCCGAGCTGATGAGCTTCGGGACGACGATCCTAACAGTCGAGGAGGTCATGGAGGGAGTTGCCGAGATGATCCAGGAAGTCCAGGTGGAGGCGACCTTCCCTGATGGAACCAAGCTGGTGACCGTGCACCACCCGATTCGCTAGAGTGCCATGATTCCAGGAGAAATCATTTCGGCGCCGGCGCCGCCGCTGCCAGCCAACCTCGGACTCGAGACGAAGGTCCTGCGGGTCGCCAACTGTGGCGACCGGCCGGTCCAGGTCGGCTCGCACTTCCACTTCTTCGAGGCCAACGCGGCGCTCGAGTTCGACCGCTGCGCGGCGCGCGGGTTCCGCCTGAACATCCCGGCGGGCACCGCGGTGCGCTTCGAGGCGGGCGACCTCAGGGAGGTCGAGCTCGTCGCCCTGGCCGGGACCCGGGTGGTGTTCGGCTTCAACGCGCAAATCAACGGCCCGCTCTAACCATGGCACTGCACCTCACCCGCCGCCAGTATGTGGAAATGTTTGGCCCCACGGTTGGGGACCAGGTCAGGCTCGCCGACACCGAGTTGTTCATCGAGGTCGAGCGCGATCTGATCGCCGAGGGCGGTGGCTACGGCAACGAGGTGAAGTTTGGCGGCGGCAAGGTGATCCGCGACGGGATGGGCCAGTCACCGACCGCCAGGGACGCCGAGTCGCTCGACCTGGTGATCACCAACGCGCTGATCCTGGATGCCTGCCTCGGGGTCATCAAGGCCGACGTCGGCATCAAGCACGGGATGATCGTCGGCATCGGCCACGCCGGCAACCCGGGGATCCAGAGCGGCATCGGGTCCGCCTATCCGGATCCGCTAACTGGCCTGCGCAACCCGATGGTCATCGGCGCCTGCACCGAGGTCATCGCCGGCGAAGGCTGCATCGTCACCGCCGGCGGCATCGACTCCCACATCCACTTCATCTGCCCGCAGCAGATCGACGAGGCTATCAGCTCCGGGGTGACCACCATGTTTGGCGGCGGAACCGGCCCGGCCCACGGGACCCTGGCGACCACCTGCACGCCGGGCGCATGGAACCTCCACCGGATGTTAGAGGCGGCCGAGGCCTATCCGGTCAACCTTGGGTTCCTCGGCAAGGGTAACTGTTCGACGCCGGGGCCGCTCGACGACCAGCTCCGCGCGGGGGCGATCGGGCTCAAGCTCCACGAGGACTGGGGGACGACGCCGGCGGCGATCGACACCTGCCTTGGGGTTGCCGAGGAGCACGACGTCCAGGTGGCGATCCACACCGACACGCTCAACGAGGCCGGGTTTGTGGACGAGACGATCGCGGCGTTCAAGGGGCGGACGATCCACACCTATCACTCGGAGGGTGCCGGCGGCGGGCACGCGCCGGACATCATCCGGGTGTGCGGTGAGCCGAACGTCCTGCCGTCGTCGACGAACCCGACCCGCCCGTTCACCGTCAATACCATCGACGAGCATCTCGACATGCTGATGGTGTGCCACCACCTCGACCCGAAGATCCCCGAGGACGTCGCCTTCGCCGAGTCGCGGATCCGCCCGGAGACGATCGCCGCCGAGGACCGGCTCCATGACCTCGGGGCGATCTCGATGATGTCGTCCGACTCGCAGGCGATGGGCCGCATCGGCGAGGTCATCTGCCGGACGTGGCAGACGGCCCACAAGATGAAGGTCCAGTTCGGCAGGCTAACAACCGCGGAGCACCCGGCGGCGGACAATTTCCGCGCGCTGCGCTACGTGGCGAAATACACGATCAATCCGGCGGTTGCCCACGGGATGGGGCACGTCATCGGCTCGCTGCAGGTCGGCAAGCTCGCCGACTTGGTAATCTTCAAGCCGGCGTTGTTTGGGGTGAAGCCGGAGATGGTCGTCAAGGGCGGCTTCATCGCCTGGGCCAACATGGGTGACCCTAACGCCTCGATCCCGACTCCGCAGCCGATGTTCTATCGGCCGATGTTTGGCGCGACCCCGCGGGCGATCGCGAGCAGCTGCCTGACGTTTGTCTCGCAGGCGAGCCTGCAGAACCCGGCCCTCCACGACCTTGGACTGCGACGGCGGCTGGAGGCGGTCCGTGGATGCCGCGGGGTGACCAAGCACGACATGGTCCACAACTCCGCACTTCCAAAGATCACGGTGGACCCGGAAACCTACCACGTCAGCGCCGACGGCGAACACCTAACCTGTGAGCCTGCCAGCGTCCTGCCGATGGCCCAGCGGTATTTCCTGTTCTGATAGGTTAGTTCGGGGCGGAGGAATTAGCCGCGAATCAAGTCGTGGATGGCAGGCCGGCGGGTTACGATAGCCGGATGAATCGGAATTTTTTTTCTCCCGGGATGCTGCTGGTGTTTGCCGGCGCGCTCGCGGCGCAGACCGGGGTGCCGGCGCTCAAGAGTGCCGGCCACGGGCGCCCGGCGCTGATCAGCGCGGCCGAGCTTGGCGGATTCGGCGAACTGTCCGCGCCACGCCGCGCACTCATCGAGGCGGCCCTGGCGGTCGCCCGCGACTCGCCGTGGCTGCCGTACAAGTTCGGCGGGTCGAGCCCGCTGGATGGCGGGTTTGATTGCTCCGGGGCGATCTGGCACGTCCTCCAGAAGGCCGGGCTGGACCCGCCGCGCACCTCCGCGGCGCAGTTCTCCTGGGTTGCCGACCGCGGCATGCTCCACAAGGTGCCCGCCGGGGTCGTTGACCTCGATCACCCGAGCATGGCCGCCCTGCGCCCCGGCGACCTGTTGTTCTGGTCCGGAACCTATCAGCCCGGCGACTCAAGGGTGGTCAACATCACCCACGTGGCAATCTTCCTCGGGCGCGAGATGCGCGACCGCAACCCGGTCATGATCAACGCCACCGACGGTCGCAGCTACCGCGGCAGAAAGGCTAACGGATATGGCGTCTACGACTTCCAGCTGCCGCGCGGCGGCGCCCGCGCGGTCTTCGCCGGCTACGGGACCCCGCCGGGGCTGAAGTGAGCCGCGCGCGTGCTAGAAGTGGTTAGCCCCGGCGCCTGCTGCGCTGGCCGCAAAGCCGAAACCAGTGCGGCCTGGCTGCCAGGCTGGCATTGCTTGTGCTTTTCCGCGGAGCCGGGCTGAATGGGCTGCCCAACTAATGTTAAATGATGGACCGCACCTCGCAAGCTGACCTGCTGATCATCACCGCCGCGGTCGCGGAGGTGCGCGCGGGGCTCGTCGAGGTGCCCGTGCCCGTCGACCGGCGCACCCTGGCGAAGCGCTTGTGGCGCGGAGTCGCCGCGGACGGGACCTGCTTCGGCTTCCAACTCGAGGGGCGGCTTGCCCCGGACACCGTGATCCATCAGACCTCCAGCCACTCCTACGTGATCCGCCAGCATCCCGAGGCGTGCCTGCTGATCAGCTTCGCACAATTGCCCGCATCGGCCGTCGCCGGCATCGCCTGGTCGGTTGGCAACCTCCACCTCGAGTTCTCCGCCGACCTCGAGCGGATGGTCACTCCGGACGAGCCGGCGGCGCGCCGGTTGTTAGAGCGGCTGGGGATCGGTTTTTGCGAGGCGCCGGCGGTCTTCCGGCCAGGGCATTTCAAGCGGCATGCGGCACCTGCGCAGGAACTCGGAACCAGCCACCGGCATGAACCCTGAGACGTTAGACGGCGACCCGGCGCGCTGGATGTGCCAGCTGCTCCAGGCGGGAGACTCGTTCTATCCGACCGGCAGCTATGCGCATTCCTTCGGCCTCGAAGGGCTCGTCGACCTTGGTGTCGTCCATGACACCGCCAGCCTGCGCGGGCACCTGCACCACGCGGTGTTGCCGGCGCTGGCGCGCGTCGAGCTGCCGCTCGCCGCCCACGCGTGGCGCGCACTTTCCGCCACCCCGCCGGCCTGGGAGGTGTTAGCCGGGATCGCCGAGCTTGCCGCGGCGCTCAAGCCGGCGCGCGAGCTGCGCTGCGCGAGCGAGAACATCGGCCGCCAGCGCGCCGAACTCGCCGCGAACCTCCACCGCCACCCGCTCGCGGTCGAGTACCTCGCCCGCGCCGCAGCTAACGGTTGGATGCATTCCGCGGCGCTTTCCGCGGCGCTCGAGGGGCGGGTGTGCGCGGCGCCGCTCGAGGCGGTGCTGGCGGGGATGAGCTATGCGACGCTCGCCGGGCAGTTGGCGGCGGCGATGAAGGTGTTGCGGCTCGGCCAAAACGCCAGCCAGGGGCTGCTCACCGAGGTGCTCGGCGAGGTCCCCGCGCTCGTCGCCGCGGCCCGGGATCTCCCGCTTGCCGAGATCGGCTGGTTCAACCCGTGGCTCGACATCGCCGCGGCCCGCCACGAGACCGCCAGCGCGCGGCTGTTCATTTCCTAACAACAACCCCGCAACCCGAAGCAATCCCATGCGACCACCAAGAATCGGCATCGGCGGCCCCGTCGGCTCCGGAAAGACCATGCTGTGCCTGCGGCTCTGCCAGAAGCTGCGCGACTGCTACTCGATGGCGGTGGTGACCAACGACATCTACTGCTCGGAGGACGCCAAGTTTCTAACCGAGCAGGCGGCGCTTGCGGCCGGGCGGATCCGCGGGGTGGAGACCGGCGGGTGTCCGCACACCGCGATCCGGGATGACACGACGATGAACGAGCAGGCCTGCCAGGATCTCGAGCGGGCGTTTCCAGACCTCCAGCTGTTGTTGGTCGAGAGCGGCGGCGACAACCTAACAGCGACGTTCTCCCCTGAGCTGGTGGATGCGTTCATCTACGTCATCGACGTCGCCGAGGGTGAGAAGATTCCGCGCAAGGGCGGGCCGGCGATCCGCCACAGCGACCTGCTCATTGTCAACAAGATCGACCTTGCGCCGCTGGTCGGTGCCGACCTCGGGGTGATGGAGCGCGACGCGGCGGTCCAGCGCGGCCCGCGGCCGACGTTGTTTTGCGACCTGAAGCGCGAGCACAACCTCGAGGCGGTCATCGCCTGGATCCGCCACGAGGTGATGTTCAACCAAGAGCCGGCAACCCACTAGCAGATGCCGGCGCTCGATGGACATCTCGCGCTGCGCGCGGTGGCGCGGGGCGGGCGCACGGTGCTCGGCGCGCAGGGGTTCAGCGCGCCGTTCCACCTGAGCAAGCCGTACTGGGACGCGGAGTCCGCAACCTTGTTAGTTCAGGTGGTCAACCCGACCGCCGGGATCCTTGCCGGCGACCAGCTGCGGCTTGAGGTCGCGGTTGACGGCGGGGCGGCGCTGCTGGTGACGACGCCGAGCGCGAGCCGGATTTTCCGGATGCGCGGCGGGGATGCGGCCAGCGTCCAACATCTCGAGGTGGCCGCGGGTGGCTGGCTTGAGGTGCTCCCCGAGCCGCTCGTCCCGCACGCCGGCTGCCGGTTCTCCCAGCACACGCGGCTTGAGGTGGCGCCCGGCGGGGCGGCGTTTTACGCGGACCTGCTGGTGCCCGGGCGCATCGCCCACCAGGAATGTTGGGCATGGGAGCGGCTGGTGCTAGGGCTGGAGGTTAGGCATGGCGGCCGGCTGGTGTTGCGCGAGCGGCTGGCCACGGCCGCCGCCGAGCTTGCACGGCTGGCGCAGGCGGCGGGCTTCCCGGTCGCCTGTTTTGGCAACGCGGTGTTCATCCCGGCGGTGGCCGAATCCGCGCCGGCCTGGCTCGACGGGCTGCGCGCCCTCCACCGCGACGGCGTCTGGCTCGGCGCCTCGCTGCTTGCCGGCAACCTTGGCTGGAGCATCAAGTTCGTAACCGCCGAGCCGATCGAGCTGCGCCGGACCCTTGCCGCGGTTAGAGAACTACTTGCCCCGAGCGCCGCGCACCTTCGCTGCGACGCGCGCAAGCTTTGAGGCCGCCGGGCGCAGCCCGCCGAGGCGGATCGCGGCCAACCCGCAGAGGCCGGCCACGCCTAGCAGATAGGCAAGCCCAACAAGCGGATGGCTGGCGATGAAGTCCCAGGTGAGGTCATGGTCGCCGGTGTGGCCCGGGTGGGCATGGGCAACCGCCGGGGCGGCCAGGAGGATGGCGGCGGCCAGGCGGCGGCAGGAGATCAAGGAAGGCGCGGTGGTCATGGGTATTTGTTGGGAAGCAAGTTCCGCGCCAGCAGGCGCGGCCTGGGTTGATTTCTCGGGCGCACCTCCTAGCAGGCGCGCAGCCCGCTGATCGCCGCGGCCATGTTGGGCGCGCGGAACGTCGAGGACCCGGCAACCAGCACGTTGGCCCCGGCGGCGGCCGCCAGCGGCGCGGTCGCCAGGTCGACCCCGCCGTCGACCTCGATGTGATAGGCAAGTCGGTTGGCCTCGCGCCAGCGGGCGGCGGCCTCGATCTTGGCGAGCATGTCGGTGATAAACGGCTGGCCGCCAAACCCCGGAACCACGGTCATGACCAGCAGCAGGTCGATCTGGTCCAACAACCCGGTGACCGCGGAAAACGGCGTCGCCGGATTGAGCACCAGCCCGGCCTTGCACCCCGCCGCGCGGATCCGCCCGAGCGTCGCCGCCACGTCGTGGTCGGCCTCCACGTGCACGCTGATCAGGTCGGCGCCGGCCGCCACGAAGCGAGTTAGATAGTGGTCCGGCCGCGAGATCATCAGGTGGACGTCGAGGAAGATGTCGTTGGTCTCGTGGACCGCCTGAACCATCGCCGGGCCAAACGAGATGTTGTCCACGAAGTGGCCGTCCATCACGTCGAGGTGCAGCCAGTCGGCGCCGGCCTGGATCGCGCGGGTCGTCTCGTCGCGGACCCGGCCGAAGTCGGCGGCGAGCAGCGAGGGGGCGATGATCCGGTCGGCGCAGGTCGGGTTTTTCATGCGCCGCAGCTTGCACCACCCAAGCGCGGGTTTGCCAGACATCAGTTTCCATGTTTCACAAAGGGCGTGGAAGACGAGGAGATCATCATCGATTTGCAAAGCGACGCCTACTTCATGCAGCTCGCCCTGCGCGAGGCCATGCGCGCCTACGAGGCCGGCGAGGTCCCCGTCGGCGCCGTCGTCGTCCACTCCCACCGGGTCATCGCCCGCGCCTGGAACCAGGTCGAAACCCTCAAGGACGCCACCGCCCACGCGGAAATGCTCGCTCTAACAGCGGCGCAGGCCGCGATCGGCGACTGGCGGTTAGATGGCTGCACCCTCTACGTCACCAAGGAACCCTGCCCGATGTGCGCCGGGGCCATCGTCCACTGCCGGCCGACCAGGGTGGTCTTCGGTTGCGAGGACCCGAAGGCGGGCGCCGCCGGGGGGTGGATCAACTTGTTAGAAAGCAACCCGCCGCTCAACCACCGCTGCGAGGTCACCGGCGGGGTGCTGCGGGACGACTGCGTGTTCGTGCTGCAGAGTTTTTTTCGCGAGGCGCGCGAGCGCAAGCGGAGCGGGCGCGGCGAGGGTGGGAGCGGCGGCACGGACCCTGCGGCGAACTAGGTGGCGGCGGCGTCCGGGGCGCCAGCCGCGGGGTCGCGAGGGAAAAAACCCGAGGCGGTGGATGATCAAATTGGTGGATTTGAGGCGGAATAGGCCGATCTTGGACCATGAAATGGATTACCCTGAAAATCTATGACGCCGAGATGCCCTTCGGTGACGCGCGGGATCCGTATTCGAAGATCGAGTGGCACCCGGTCACCATTCTCCACCATGACCTCGCCTCGGCCAAGAAGCTCGCACACCAGTGCGGGATCCGGCGGGTTCGGCCGAAGTTGACTGAGAAGAACGACTCGTGAGCCGCCGCAGGGGCGACGAGCGGCGCCACGGATTGCGCAGATTGGGGTTTGAAATTCTCCGCGGTTGGGCATGCTGCGCGGGTGGCGAAGACCCGGCAGGAGAACATCATCGCGATCCTCGGCAGCGACGAGGGGATGGTCCGCGAGAGTGCGCTGAAGCGCTTCCGCAGTCTTGCGGGTGAGGGGAGTGGTGAGTTTTCCAACGAGATCATCGACGGGGTGGCGGACAACTCGGAGGGGGCGTTTCAGATTTGCATGAGCGTGGTGCAGGGGTTGCAGACGCTGCCATTCTTTGGGGGTGAGAAAGTCGTGTGGCTCAAAGGGGCGACGTTTCTGCAGGATGACGTCACTGGGCGTTCGGAGCGGACGCTTTCCGGAGTGCAGGCCCTGCAGGACGAGCTTGAGCGCGGAGTGCCGGCGGGGGTGACATTTTTGCTGAGTGCGCCGGGGATCGACAAGCGCCGGTCGTTTTTCAAGTCGCTTGAGAAAATCGCGGTCGTCGAACTCTTCGACAAGCCGGACCCCAACCGCGACGGCTGGCAGGAGGCGGTGGCGCAGCTGGTGGTGAAGCGTGCCAAGTCATTGGGATTGGGGTTTGAGCCGGAGGCGCTTGAGCTTTTTGTGCTGCTCGCCGGCGACGGCTCGGCGCAAGTTGCGGCGGAAGTCGAGAAGCTTGACCTGTTTCTCGGGCCGGAGCGGCGGGTGGTCACCTTGGAGGACGTGCGGGTGATGGTGCCGCTGAGCCGCGCCGGGGTGGTCTTCGAGATCGGCCGGGCCTTGCAGCACGGCAACGGCGCCCGGGCCATCGAGTTGATCGACCGGCAGCTTGAACGCGGCGAGAGCGCCATCGGCCTGATGCGCGCCTCGATCATCCCCACACTGCGCAACCTGTTCACCGCGAAAGTCATCCTTGAGCAGTCCGGGGGCCGGACGCGCTCCTTCAAGGCCGCCCTGGACGGACTGCCCGACAAGTCGTGGCTGCCGCTGACCAAGGCTGGCGCGGTCAATACCTGGGGGCTGAGCCAGGTCGCCGCCGCCGCCGAATCCCGCTCGCTGGCAAACCTCACCCAGGCGATGGAGTCCTGCCTGCGCGCCGACCAGGCGCTGGTCACCACCGGGCTCGACCCGCGCATGGTCCTCCACCGGCTCGTCGCTGAGCTCGTCGCCGGAACCCATGAAAAGGGGGCGCGCCGATGAAGCCCCTCATCCTAGCCCTGGTTGTTGGAGCGGTGGCCGGTTTGTTAGGCGCGCTGTGCGGCGTCGGCGGCGGCATCGTGATGGTTCCGGCGTTCGCAATCTTGTTAGGCATGGAGCAGAAGGCCGCGGTGGCGACCTCCATGGCGGTCATCATCGTGACGTCGATTGCGGCGACGGCGAGCAACGTGCGCGCGGCAGGCTTGATTGACTGGCGCATCGTCGGGCTCTGCGCCGGGGGAGCGGCGCTGGCGTCGTACTTCGGCGCCGAGTGGATGCGCGAGCTTCGCAATGAAACCCTGGTGCGGATTTTCGGCATCACCCTGATCGCCTTCGGCGCGCGCATGCTCTGGCGCGGGTAAGCGGCCGGGGGCTACATGATCCGCTCTAGCAGCCACGGGAGCAGCTGTTCGATAGGCATGCGCTCCTGGGCCATCGAGTCGCGGTGGCGGAGGGTGACGGTGTTTTTGAGTTCCTCGCCGGACTCGCCGAGGGTCTCGAAGTCGACGGTGATGCAGAACGGAGTGCCGACTTCGTCCTGGCGGCGGTAGCGGCGGCCAACCGCGCCGGCCTCGTCATAAAAGACGTTCATGAACGGCTGGAGCTTCTTTTGGATTTCGCGGCTGATGCGCACCTGGTCGTCGTTCTTCTTCAGGAGCGGGAAGATCGCCGCCTTGATGGGCGCCATGCGCGGGGTGAAGCGCAGCAGGGTGCGGATCTCCGACTTGCCCTTCTCGTCGGTTAGCTCCTCCTCGTCGAAAGCCTCGCAGATGAGCGCGAGAATCGTCCGGTCACAGCCGGCGGACGGCTCGACGACATGCGGCAGGAGCTTCTCCTTGGTGTCCTCGTCGAAGTACTCCAACGGTTTGCCCGAGTGCTTCTGATGGACGCCGAGGTCGTAATCGGTCCGGTAGGCGACACCCTCGAGCTCCTGGATGCCGAACGGGAACTCGTATTCGATGTCGTAGGTCCGCTTCGAATAGAACGCCCGCTCGCCATCCGGTACGTCGAGGATGTGCAGCTTGGCCCGCGGAATGCCGATCTCCTCGTAGAACTTCAAGCGTTCCTCGAGCCACTCGTCGGTTAGGCGCATCCCGTCTTCCGGACGGCAGAAGTACTCGATCTCCATCTGCTCGAACTCGCGCGAGCGGAACGTGTAGTTGCGCGGGTTGATCTCGTTGCGGAACGACTTGCCGATCTGGGCGATCCCGAACGGCAGCTTGATCCGGTTGGAATCCAGCACGTTCTTGTACTGCACGAAGATCGACTGGGCGGTTTCGGGACGCAGGTAGGCGACGCTGTTAGGATCGCTGTCATCCGCGGAGGCGCCCATCCGGGTCTGGAACATCAGGTTGAACGCCCGTGGCTCGGTCAGCAGCGAGCCGTTCGCCGGGTTGTAGGCGGTGCTGTCGACGACCGCCTCGGTGCCCGCGGCCGCCAGCTCGAGCTCCTTGGGGGAGATCTGCTTGTTGGCCAGGAACTGGGCGTAGAACTGGCGCGCGGTCTTCGCCGCGCGGGCCTCGGCGTTGTCGCCGCTGGCGAGCACCGCGTAGGCGCGCTCGCTGGTCCACCCGCTGGCCGGGTGGCTGGCACCGCTGAAATGATAGACCGTGCCCGACTGCGGCTCGATCTGGTCGGCGCGCAGCCGCGCCTTGGTTAGAAGGCAGTCGCACATCGGGTCGGAGAACCCGCCGACGTGGCCGGAGGCGACAAGCACCTGCGGCATGGTCAGGATCGAGCCATCCATGCCGAGGACGTCGTCGCGCTCCTGGACATTCCTGCGCCACCAGTAGTTCTTCAGGTTGCGCTTGAGTTCGGCGCCGAGCGGGCCGTAGTCCCAGCAGCCGTTGAGGCCGCCGTAGAGCTCGCCGGCCTGGAAGATGAATCCGCGGCGTTTGCACAGGGAGACGATTTTCTCCATGCGGGCGGGGTCGGTGTGGTCTTTGCTGGCCATGATGTTCGGATCGGTTGCGCGGGCGGATAGAAACAGCGCCGCCACGGATTGGCAATGGCCGAGTGCGCCGCTGCCGCGACCCTCGCGGGGCTGGCGCTGGCTAACAATGGCTGCTAGAACCGCCGGGTGAGGATTGATATTTCCACTCCGGCGCTGCTTTTCCCGGCTGTTAGCCTGTTGTTCCTGTCGTTCACCAACCGCTTCCTGCACCTTGCGGCGCTCATCCGGAAGCTCCACAACGACTGGCTGCGCGACGGCGAGCCGATCCTGCGGGCGCAGATCGAGAACCTGCGGCGGCGGATGCGGCTGATCCGCTGGATGCAGTTGTTTGGGGCGGCGAGCTTGCTGTTGTGTGTGGTTGCGATGGTGGCGATCACCGCGGAGGCGCCCGGGGTGGGGCTGGTGAGCTTCGGGGTGGCGTTGTTGCTCATGGGCTTGTCGCTCGCAGCGCTGGTCTACGAGGTGTGGATCTCCGGCGGGGCGCTGGCAATCCTGCTCAACGCGATGGAAAAGCCCGGCGCGGCCGGCGCCCCGGGGCGGAAATCGTGATGGTTGCTACGAATTTCGGCACAACCCGCGGGTCGCACCCCGCTATTGACGGGCGGGGGTGCACTTGCATAATGCGCCGGCGCTGCCGCCCCACGGTGACCCCGCGCCCCAGCAACCAACGAATTCCTCCGCCGGAGGCACTCCAACTATCATGGCCAATTACGCAATCAACGGTTTCGGACGCATCGGACGCAATGTCCTGCGCGCACTCGCTCAAAACCCCGCCGAGCTCAAGAAGGTCGTCGCCATCAACGACCTGACCGACAACAAGACCCTTGCGCACCTGCTCAAGTACGATTCGACCCAGGGGAAGTTTCCCGGAACCGTCGAGTTCGATGAAAACTTCATCATCGTCAATGGCCACAAAATCCACGCGACCGCCGAGCGCGATCCGTCCAAGCTGCCGTGGGGCGAATGGAATGTTGGAGTGGTGTTGGAGTCGACCGGGTTTTTCGCCAGCCGCGAGGGATCCCAGAAGCACCTCGACGCGGGAGCCAAGAAGGTTCTCATTTCCGCCCCGGCGAAGGATCCGGACATCACCATCTGCCTCGGAATCAACGACGACTCCTACGACCCGGCGGTCCACCACATCGTCTCTAACGCCTCCTGCACGACCAACTGTTTGGCGCCGCTGGTCAAGGTGCTCAATGACACGTGGGGGATCGACAAGGGGTTCATGACGACGGTCCACAGCTACACCAACGACCAGAACATCCTCGACCTGCCGCACGCCGACCTGCGACGTGGCCGTGCCGCAGCGATCAACATCGTGCCCTCCTCGACCGGAGCGGCGCGGGCGATCGGTGAGGTGATTCCCTCGATGAAGGGCAAGCTCAACGGCGGCGCGTTCCGCGTGCCGACTCCGACCGGCTCGCTAACCGACTTTACTGCGATCCTCAAGGATGGCGTGGTGGTCACCGCCGAGGAGGTCAACGCAGCCTTCAAGAAGGCCGCCGAGGGATCGATGAAAAACGTCCTCGAGTACACCGAGGAGCCGATCGTCCTCCAGGATATCGTCCGCAACCCGCACAGCTCGATCCTTGACGCCGAGCTGACCATGGTCATGGGTGGCAACTTCGTGAAGGTCTGCTCGTGGTACGACAACGAGTGGGGCTATTCCAACCGCGCCGCCGAGGCCCTCGCGCTGCTTGGCAAGGGACTCTGATAGACCCGCCTAACAACGTGACCTAGCTGGCGGGGGGAGCATGCTTCTCCCGCCTTTTTGACTCAAAATATCATGGCAAAGCTCAGTATCCGCGACCTCGACGTTCAGGGAAAGGAAGTCCTCATGCGGGTGGATTTCAACGTGCCGCTCAAGGACGGCGCGATCACCGATGACACCCGCATCCAGGCGGCGGTCCCGTCCATCGAGCACCTCCTCAACGGCGGCGCGCGCCTCGTCCTCTGCTCCCACCTCGGCCGCCCGGACGGCGAGCGGATGCCGGAGGCCTCGCTGCTTCCGGCCGCCGAGCGGCTCGCCGAGTTGTTGGGCCGGCCGGTCGCCTTCGCCGGTGACTGCGTCGGTGCCGAGGCGGTTGCCGCGCGCGCGGCGCTGGCGGATGGAGCGGTGCTGCTGCTTGAGAATGTTAGGTTCCACGCCGGTGAGACGAAGAACGACCCGGCGTTTGCCGCGGAGCTGGCGGGCGGGGCGCAATACTTTGTCAACGATGCGTTCGGCACCGCCCACCGGGCGCACGCGTCGACCGAGGGGGTGACCCACCACGTCAAGAAGAGCGCGATGGGCTTCCTCATCGAGCTTGAGCTCGAGTATCTCCACGGCCGGTTAGAGACCCCTGAGCGGCCGTTCCTGGTGATCATGGGCGGGGCCAAGGTTAGCGACAAGATCCAGGTGATCACCGCGCTGATGGAGAAGGCGGACGCTTTCATCATCGGCGGGGCGATGGCCTATACCTTCCGCAAGGCCCAAGGATACACGACCGGCGGCTCGCGGGTCGAGAACGACAAGTTAGAGCTGGCGCTCGACATCCTCAGGAAGGCCGAGGAGAAGGGGATCCGGTTCCTGCTGCCGGCCGACACCCGCGTGACCCAGGAGTTCCGCGAGGGCGCGCCGACCGAAGTCACTGGAATCTACGGCCAGGGTGGCGGGATCGAGGACGGCTGGGAGGGTATCGACATTGGCGATGCCGCCATCGCCGAATTCAAGACCGAGATCGCCCGGGCCAAGACGATCATTTGGAACGGCCCGATGGGCGTCTTTGAAATCGACAGCTTTGCCACCGGCACCAAGGCGATCGCCGAGGCCATGGCCGCTTCCACCGCCGTCACCATCGTCGGCGGCGGCGACTCGGTCACCGCGGTGAAGAAATTCGGCCTTGAGGACCAAATGACCTTCATCTCCACCGGCGGCGGCGCCTCGCTCGAACTCCTCGAAGGCAAGCAACTCCCCGGCGTCGCCGCACTCTCCGAGCTATAGTCCCAGCCGGCCCACGCCACCCAATCTAACACCGATTCCCATGCGCCGACCGATCATAGCTGCCAACTGGAAGATGAACCTAGGGCCGAAGGAGACCTCCGGCTTCCTAACAACGTTCCTGGGGGACCTGGGGCCGCAGTGCGAGGAGTGTGACATTGTCATTGCGCCGCCGTTTGTGTCGCTGGTGGAGGCCTCGGCGCGGTTTGCGGACCACTCGGCAGTGTTGTTGGGGGCGCAGAACATGAGCCAGTTTGACAGCGGGGCGTACACCGGTGAGGTCAGCGCGATGATGCTCAAGGAACTCTTTGTGCATTTCGTCATCATTGGCCACAGCGAGCGGCGCGCGTTGTTTGGCGAGACCGACGCGATCATCAATGCCAAGCTCAAGAAGGCCCGCGAGTGCAACCTGCGGCCAATCTTCTGCATTGGCGAAACCATCGAGCAGCGCGACGCCGGGCGGCTTGAGGAGGTTCTGCGCCGCCAGATCACCCTCGGGCTTGATGGGCTCAGCGAGCGCGACGTGATCGAGTCAGTCATCGCCTACGAGCCGGTCTGGGCGATCGGCACCGGGCGCACCGCCACCGCCGAGCAGGCCCAGGAGGCCCATGCATTTGTTAGGTCGGTGGTCGCCGAGGTGGTCAGCGCGAGCGTGGCCAACAAGGTGAGGATCCAGTACGGCGGGAGCGTCAAGCCGGGCAACACCGCGGAGCTCATGGCGATGCCCGACATTGATGGAGCGCTGGTCGGCGGGGCGTCGTTAGACCCGCAGAGCTTTTTGCAGATCATCCGCCAGAGCGGGAAGAAAAAGGACTAGGCGGATGCGTCCGGGCGCCGCCTGGAGAGATCCCGCAGGGCCGCGGCGAGGGCGTCGGGTTCGACGATCGGCGCGGCACAACCGTTAGAGTCGCAGATCAGCGCATGCTGCTTGGTGGTGGCGAGGATGACCAGGCGCGGGTTGGCATGGGTGTCGACGAGTTGACGCAGTGGTGCGCCGCCGACTTCGAGTTTGACCAGGCCGCGGTCGGCGAGGTCGAAGGCGGTGAGCAGCAGCGGCACCGCGTGGGGTTGCTCGCGAAGGTTGCCAGCCGAGGCTGCCAAAATCCGCTGAGCGCGCCCATGCCAGTCGGGACGCTCGACTAGGGTGCTTAGCCGAAGCAGGTTGAGCGCGGCCATGCTGTTAGTTGAGGGTTCGGCGCCATCGTAATCCTCCTTGAGGGTCATCAGGGTTTCGGCGCCGATGGCCGAGCGCATGACGTAGCCGCTGCGGCGCTCGTCCCAGAAGCGGGCGTCGAGCGAGTCCTGGAGCGCGCAGGCCCAGGCGAGCCAGCGCTCATCGGGATCGGCCGCGGCCATCTCCAACAATGCCGTGATCAGCGCGGCGTAGTCCTGGGGGAAGCCGTCGACGCCGCTGGCACGCCCGCGGAAGCTCCTGCCTAACAAGCCGGCGGCCGGCTCCCAAAGTTCGGCGTCGATGAAATTCAGGGCATCGCGGGCAGCGGCGAGAAGCTCCGGGCGAGCCAGCAGGCGTGCGCCAAGGGCGAGGGAGGAAATCATCAACGCGTTCCATGAGGTGATGATCTTGTCATCGCGGTGCGGCCGCGGCCGGCGCGCCCTTGCGGAAAGCAGGATCGCGCGGGCGTGCTGGAGCCGGGTATGGAGTTCCTCGATGCCGAGGTTGAAGGTGATGGCCAGCGAGTCTAACGAGGCGGCCTGGAACAGGGTGTTGCGGCCGGTTAGCTCGTGGTGCGGGTCGCTTTCCGGGCGGGCGTTGCCGTCCTGTTGGACCCCGTAGGCGGCGCATACCAGGGCGGCATCCGCAGGGGTAAGGAGGCTGCTGATTTCCGCGGCGGTCCAGGTCCAGTAGGCGCCCTCAAGCTTCTCGGCGGAGTCCGCGCTTGGCAGGCTGTCGGCATCCTCCGCGGCGTGGAACCCACCACCCGGGTCGGCAAGCTCGCCGAGGACATAGTCAAAAATCCGCTCGGCCACTTCCCGCCATCCGGCCCGGCCGCATGCTAACCACGCGCCGAGGTAAATCTGCGCGAGTTGCGCCTGGTCATAGAGCATCTTCTCGAAGTGCGGGACGTGCCAGTGGCGGTCAACCGAGTAGCGGTGGAAGCCGCCGCGCAGCTGGTCGTGGATCCCGCCGGCGGCCATGGCATCAAGCGTGGCGGCCAGCATGGTCGATGCCTGGCGCCCTTGGTCGCTGTCCGGGCCGAACCGGTCGCGCATGGCTAACAATGCGGCGAGCGTGACCGGGCGCGGGAACTTCGGGGCGTCGCCGAAGCCGCCGAGCTCGGCGTCGAACAAGTCAGCGGATTGGAGGAGGAATTCAGCGAAGGCGGCGACATCGATGGCAAGCTGCGGCGCGGCGGCGTCGGCGTGTTGTTGGAGCTTGTGCATCACCGTGCGGGCTTGGTCGACGAGTTTGCTCCGGTCGCGGCTCCAGATGCGGGCGACTTCCTCGCACAGGCGGGTGAACCCTGGGCGGCCATAGCGGTCCTCGGGCGGAAAGTAGGTTCCTCCAACAATCGGGTTGCCCTCCGGAGTTAGCCAGACGCTCATCGGCCAGCCGCCCTGGCCGGTGGTCGCCTGGACGAAGGTCATGAAGGTGGCATCCACCTCCGGGTGCTCCTCGCGGTCGACCTTGATGTTGATGAAGTGCTGGTTCATCACCGCGGCCACCGCGGGGTTCTCGAAGCTTTCGCGCTCCATCACATGGCACCAGTGGCAGGTCGAGTAGCCGACTGATAGAAAGACCGGCTTGTCCTCGCGGGCGGCGCGATCGAAGGCATCGTTGCCCCACGGGAGCCAGGCGACGGGGTTTTCCGCATGCTGCAGGAGATAGGGGGAGGTTTCCTGAGATAGGGAATTGCTCATTGAACAAAAGAGCACGAGGCCGAGATGGGGGTCAACCCCGCGGCGAAAATTCTCCCGGCAATTGGAGTGACCCTGCGCCGCTTTGACTTTTATCCTGCCGCATGAAGAGCCTGTTGAACCCGGAAGTGACGATGGCCGACGTCGACCTTGAGCCTGGCCTGATGGTCAAGCAGTGCCCGCAATCCGGCGGGTCCTGGATCAGTTCCGCAGCGTATTGGCGGTGGCAGGAGCGCCACCACGCAGCCAGCGGCCCGTGGGACGCCGAGGTCGGGCTCGGCGACGACAGCGCGCGCGGCCCGTTGCTTTGCCCGGAGAGCGGGACGCTGTTGTTGCGCTACCGGGCGCTTGCGGATGTTGGATTCTTTGTCGAGCGCTCGTCGGCCACCGGCGGAATGTGGCTCGACGCCGGCGAGTGGCAGGCGCTCAAGCGCGTGGGCCTCCACCGGCACCTCCACCAGGTGTTCACCCCTGCCTATCAGAACCACCTCCGCCGGATGCTCACCGAGCAGGCGTTTGTCGCCGGTTTGCAGCGTACGCTGGGCGCCGATTTCGCCACGGTTGCCGAGTTCCGCGGCTGGCTTGCCGAGCATCCCGCCCGCGCCCGGATCTTGGCCTGGCTCCAGCAGAAATCCTGAGGGGCTTGCCCGGGCCCAGCTGCGCCACGTCTAACGGGAGAACACGAGCGATGCGTGTTTCCCCCAGAACCCGAGCGAGTTCGACAAGACATGTTGGAGTGGTGCCGGGCGGGCGCGCAGCGTGACGATGTCGATCGGGAACTCCGGGTCGTGGCAGTTGGCCGTCGGGGGGACGAGTTGTTGCTGGAGGGCGTGGATGCAGAGGATGGCCTCAAGGACCGGCGAGGCGCCAAGGCAATGGCCGGTGACCGGCTTGGTGGAACTGGTTGGCGGGCAACCGCTGCCGAAGGTTGTGACGAGCGCCTCGGCTTCCGCCCGGTCGTTCATCAGGGTGCCGGTCCCGTGGGCGTTGATGTAGCTGATGTCTTCCGGCAACAGCCCGGCGGTCCGGATGGCATCGTCCATCGTGCGGGTGAGCGTCGCGCCGCCGGCGCCGACGGCGGCGCGCCCAACATTCTCGGCGGCGCTGCTCCAGCCGGTTAGGCGCGCCAGCGCCGGGGCGCCGCGGGCCGCGGCCGAGGCGTGCGACTCGATGACGAGGAATCCGGCGCCCTCGCCGAGGCAGAGGCCATTGCGGGTGCGGTCGAATGGCCGGCAGGTTTGGGCGGGATCCGGGTGGTGGCCGAGAACCCCGGTGGCACGAAGCTGGGCGATCATCATCGGGTGCAGCGGCGCGTCGGTGCCGCCTACCAGCATGATGTCGGCTGCACCAATCAGGATGTGCTGGGCTGCCAGGGCGATCGCCAGCGCCCCGGAGGCGCAGGTTGCCGAGACGGTGAACGACGGGCCGGTGACCGAGAAATACTGCCCCAGCGAGCCTGTTAGGCTGGCGATCGTGCTGATGGCCGCATCGCTTGGGAACACGCTGCGGCGCTCGACGGCCTCCATCCACTTGGTCCGCGGGCCGCGTGAGCTGCCGACGACCATGCCGACGGTCCGCTTGGCGGCGGCCTCGGCGTCGAGGCCGGCTTGTTGGAGAGCCTCGTCAGCGGCGAGAATCGCCAGTTGGATGGTGCGGTCGAGCTTGCCGGCGCGGGGGAAGCGTGCGAGGCGGGCGCCGGGTGGTGGCGCGGCGTGAACCGGCGTCTCCCAGGATTCATTCCCCCAGCGGAATTCCTCAAGGGCGGCACCGCACACGGCGTCGCGCGCGTGGGCCCACAGATCGGCGGCCGATTGGCCGGTGCCGCAAAAGGCGCCCACGCCGGTGATGGCAAGCGGGTGGTCGCGGAGGATGCTTTGCAGCGCGGGAGAAATCATCGGCAATTTCAGTGAACCGTCAATCCATGGAGAACGCCTCCAGAAGGATCGGCTGGGCTTGGGCGGGAGCCTGGCTGAAGAATCTCCAACATTCAGTTAGAATATGGCGTGCCGCCGGGGCGGGATCCTCGCCGGGGCTGAGCAGCTCCGGCGGCACCGGGGTGCCGAGTTGGATGGCGAAGCGCCATGGGGCGACCTCGGAGATGGCGAAGGGGATGAGGGTCGCGCCGGTGGCGGCGGCCATCCGGACCGAGCCGGTGGCGAAGCTCAGCAGAGTGTCGGCACAGGGGATTTTGATGGATTTGCCAGCCGCGACATCGAACGACATGCGCAGGATGTTGCCCTGCTTGAGAAACCCAAAGACCTCCCGCAGCGGATCCTCCGCGGAGAAGACGTGCTTGATGTTGGGCAGGTGGCTCAGCCGGTCCTTGGCCCGCCGGCTTGCCCAGCGGGACCGCCCGGAATTGCCGATGAAGCTTGCCACCGGATAGCCCATGGCGCGCAGGAAGTAGCCAGCCATGTGGAATGGCCCGAAGTGGCCCGAGACCAGGATGACCGGCCGGCCGGACCGCCGGGCTACGTCAAGGGCGGCCCCATGAATCTCTATCCGCCTCCGCCAGTGCGGCGCGCTGAGGCGGTCGGGCCAGTTGCTCAAAAACCGCGACAGCTGCAGCCGCAGCCGCGCCCTGAAGGCGGCGCTGTGCTCCGCGGCTAACGGATAGGGGCGGGCGCGCCGCGACGCCGGTGACGGCGGATGCCTGAGGATGCCATGGAGCGCCAGCGCGGCGCTGAGCGGGACGAACGCCCAGCGCAGCAGCCGCGGCGGCAGCAGCGACTCTAGCAGGCGCGAGGTGTGCAGGACGGCCACGCCGAGCATCCCCGCGGAGGTGCTTTGAAGCTTGCGAATCATTGGTTCAGGGGGCGTCCCTCGGGGCCTGCGCCAGCGGGCATGGGTTGCGGCCCGCGCCAGCGATGGCGCCGCGCAGGCTAGTTGGAAATCCTCCCCGCGGCCAATCCTAATCGCCGCTGGGATCCGCAACTGCCTGAGGATCACATCATTGTTAGGATCATTCGGGCATCCTGGGGAAATCCGGTTGATGCCAGCGGGGCAATCGGGTTGAATGTCAGGGAATGGAACAGGGTGCAAAGGCGGGAAGTGACGAGGCGCGCGAGCGGTTGAATCTCGCGTTGCGCGCCTCTAACGAGGGGATCTGGGATTGGTGGGTTGGGCAGCGCGAGATCTACTACTCGCGGCGGGTTCTGGAGTTTCTCGAATGCGGGGAAGGGAGCGCGCCAAACCTGTTTGTCGAGGTCCAGCGTTGCATCCACGAGCAGGACCGCGAGGTGTTTCTCGCCAAACTCAGGACCGTGTTGGAAGCCCACGGCCCGGAAATTTTCGCCGTCGATTGCCGCCTGCTAACAGGAAGTGGTGACTGGCGCTGGTTGCGGATGCGCGGTGCGGTGGTGCGCGACGAGCGCGGTGCGGCGGTGCGCCTGGCCGGGTCGATGATCGACATCAGCAAGCGCAAGAAGACCGAGGCGTCCCTCGAGGAGGAGCGCCACCTGCTCTCGCTGTTGATCAACCACGTGCCGCTCCACGTCTATTTCAAGGACGCGGCCTCCAGGTTTGTCAGGGTCAACCAGTCGATGGCCGAGTGGGTGGGCCAGGAGTCGGTCGACCAGATGTTAGGCAAGCATGACAAGGATTTTTTCGGTGCGGCGCACTGGAAGCAGGCGGAAGCCGACGAGAAGGAGATCATGGCAAGCGGTCGGCCGATCATGGAGATGGTCGAGCGCGAGACGTGGCGTGGGCGAGAGGACACGTGGGTGATGACGTCGAAGTTTCCGTGGCGCAACCGGTCTGGGGAGATCAAGGGGATCTTCGGGGTGTCGAGCGATGTGAGCGAGCTGGTGAGGGCGCAGCGGGCGTTAGAGGAGGTTGCCGAGGCGCTCCACGCGCGCAACGCGGAGTACGAGGAGGAACTGCATTTGGCGCGGGAAATCCAGAGCGCGCTGGCATGCGCGGAGTTTCCCACGGTGGTGGGCAAGGACGGGAGCGCGCGGGTGGTGTTTGGCTCGCGCTACGTGCCGATCTCGGGGATGGCGGGGGATTTTTTCGAGGTGTTTGCGATTTCGCCCGAGCGGGTGGGGATGCTCATATGCGATGTGATGGGCCACGGGGTGCGCTCGGCGCTGGTCGTCGCGATGTTGCGCGGGCTCATCGAGAAGGAGCGCGGCAAGAACGCCCAGGACCCTGGCCGCTACCTGAGCAAGCTCAACAGCGGGCTGGCGTCGATTCTCCACCGTGCGGGGGTGACGATGTTCGCGACGGCGTTCTATGTGGTGATTGATTTTGCCGCCGGGGAAATCCGCTATGCCTCGGCGGGGCATCCGGCAGCCGTCGTTGACCAGGGTGGCGATGCCCATGAGTTGCCGCTGGGGGAGGGCAAGGGTGCGGGCCTCGGGTTGTTTGCCGAGAGCAGCTACCGGACCGAGAGGGTCCCGCTGGCGGGAGTGCGGCAACTGTTATTGTTCACCGACGGGCTGTTGGAGGCGGAAAATTCAAAGGGTGAGTTGTTCCTTGAGAAGCGCCTCGGGCGGATCGTGGCCAAAAGCAGCGCCGCCTCGCTTGAGGACTCGCTCGACGAGATCATGGCCCGGGTGTTGGACTTTTCCGGCGGGCACCATTTTGACGATGACGTGTGCATGGTCGCGGCCCGGTTCAGCGGCGAGTGATTCTTCAACTTCGGGTTTGAATGCCGGGTGCTGCTCGGCTTCGATCCCGCCCCACCCATGGCTGCCGGATTTTCCCTCTCATCGCTCAATCCGGCGCAGCGCGACGCGGTCAACGCGCTCGACGGGCCGGTGCTGATTCTAGCAGGCGCGGGGACCGGCAAGACCCGCACGGTCACCTGCCGGATCGCCCACATGGTCGAGCGGGGAATTCCCCCGGCGGAGATCCTGGCGGTCACCTTCACTAACAAGGCTGCCGCGGAGATGCGCGAGCGGGTTGGCGGAATGGTCCGCAAGAAGGCCGCCGAGCAGATCACCGTGTGCACCTTCCATTCACTGTGCGTGCGCTTGCTGCGGGTCGGCATCGAGCGGCTCGGCTACAAACGGAATTTCGCGATCTTCACCGGCTCCGACCAGGAGGGGCTGATGAAGCAGCTCATCGTGCGGATGGGCGGGGCCAAGGAGAAACTTGAGGCGCGCATGGTCCTCGGGATGATCTCCAAGGCCAAGAACGCCGGCCGCCCGGCCGACACCCAGAGCGATGACTTCGTCGCCGACCTCGCCCGAGCCTATCAGAACGAGCTGCGCGCGCAAAACGCGGTCGACTTCGACGACCTCCTGATCCTTGCCGAGCAGTTGCTCCGCGAGCACCCCGACGTGCGCCGCGAGTGCCAGCAGAGATTCACCCGGATCACCGTCGACGAGTTCCAGGACACCAACGGGCTCCAGATGCAGCTGCTCCAATTGTTGGTCGGGCCGGCCGGGCACGTCTGCGTGGTGGGCGACGACGACCAGAGCATCTACGGCTGGCGCGGTGCCGAGGTGGCCAACATTCTCCAGTTCGAGCGCTTCTTCGCCAACCCGAAGGTCATCAAACTCCAGGAGAACTACCGCTCGACCGTGGCGGTGCTCCACACGGCTAACAGCCTGATCCGCCACAACGCCGGGCGGCGCGACAAGAGCCTGATCGCCACCAAGGCGGGCGGGGAGCCGGTGCGCCTGGTGGCGATGCCGGGGGATGACGAGGAGGCTGAGTTCATCGCTGAGGAGATCCACGCCGAGCAGGGGTTAACAAAAAAGCCGCTAGAGGACTTCGCGATCCTGTTCCGGACCAACGGCCAGAGCCGCAAGATCGAGGAGGCGTTGCGCCAGCTCAAGCTGCCGTACCGGATGGTTGGGGCGCAGAGTTTTTTCGACCGGCGTGAGATTCGCGACGTGCTGGCCTACCTGCAGGTGCTGGCGACGCCCGAGGCGGATGTCCCGTTGCTGAGGATTCTCAACACGCCCGCGCGCGGGATCAGCCAGGGGACGGCGATGCTCGCGCTTGACTGGAGCCGCGACAACCACCGCAGCGTCTGGGAGACGCTTGGCGACCTGCGGTTCAAGTCGCCGCTCTCGACCAAGGTCTGCAACGCGCTCGACAGCTTCGTCACGATGGTGCTCGACGCCAGGGAGCAGCTCGAGCGCGGCAGCAACCCGGGCGGGGTGCTGCGCGCCCTGTTAGAGGCGATGGACTACGTCGGCTGGCTCAAGCGCGGGTGCAAGACCGAGGCGGAGGTCAACCAGCGCGCCGAGGGAGTCCATGCGCTCATCGAGGACTTGTGCAAGTACGCGAGCCGGGGCAAGTCGCTCCAACAGTTTCTGGACGACATGGCGCTCTCGGCCGACCGGGACGATGACGACCTCGACAAGAAGCAGGGGGTGACGCTCATCACCCTGCACGCGGCCAAGGGGTTGGAGTATCCGGTCGTCTATCTGGTGGGACTGGAGGAAGGGGTGCTGCCGCACCGGCGCAGCGTCGAGGAGGGGACCCGCGACGAGGAGCGGCGGCTCCTGTATGTTGGGATCACCCGGGCGCAGGAGCGGCTGACGATGACGTATTGTTCGACGCGGCTGAAGTGGGGTGAGAAGACCGCCTGCCAGCCAAGCAGCTTCATCGGTGAGTTGGATGACGAGCACCTGCTCTTCACCAGCTACGATGACGTGATGGGCGCGGAGGCGTCCCCGGAGGAGACCGAGAACTTCTTCGCCGACCTGCGCAGCATGTTGGAGGGCTAGGTTGTTGGAGAAGCCAGTGCTGCCCGGTTAGGCTGGGACGCTGCTGGCGGGCATGGCGAGCGCGACCGGAGCGGAGCGCCACGCCAGCGAGACCTCGGTGAAATCGATGGGAAGTTCGAGGCGCGGTGGCTTGCCGGGCGTGTGGATGACGGTGACCGGGTGGCCATTGACGGTGGCGAGCAGGCTGCTGGCGTCGCTGGGCAGGGCGCGCAGCACCAGGTGGATCTTCGGGTAGCGTGGGGCCCATGCGCCAGTCCAGCTGCGGCGCAGGTGGAGCCCGTCGCTGGCGCCTTCGACCTGGAAGTAGGAATGGCGGAAGCCGCCGTCGCGAAACGCGGTGCCGTCGCCGTCGTCTTCATACCACTCGCTGGCGCGGGTCGCCGGGGTCCACCAGACGTGGAGTTCCGGCTCGGGGTCGGCGATCTGCCCAACAAATTGTTGGAGTGGCCAGTGGGGGAGGACCGCGCCGCCATGGACGAAGACCGGGATGTGGTCCTCCGGGCACTCGACCCAGATATCCTTGGCGGTCGCCTTCGGGGCGGTGTCGTCCCAGTAGGAGAACCAGACGTCGTCGGGCAGGAACAGGAAGCGCCCGCCCTCGCCCGGCTTGGTCATCGGCACGACGTAGAGGTGGTCGCCGAAGAAGAACTCCGCGCCGCGCCAGTAGGTGTCGGTTTCCTGATAGGCGACGAGGGCCAGCGAGCGAAGCATCGGGGTCCCCTCCAACACATACTGGCGGAAGGTGGTGTAGATCACCGGCAGGAGCCGGTAGCGATCTTCGATGGCCTTGCGGACCAGGGCGGTGGTTTGCTCGCCGAAGGACCAGGGCTCTTGCTCGTGATGGTCGCCGGACGAGTGGGTGCGGAAGAACGGATGGAAGACGGCCATCTGGACCCAGCGGGTGTAGAGTTCCGGAGTGGGATCGTCGATGAAGCCGCCGACGTCCGAGCCGATGAACGACATGCCGGAAGTGGCGAGCCGCTGGCACTGGAGGTTGGCGGTGCGCAAGTGCTCCCAGGTGGCGACATTGTCACCGGTCCATGCGCAAGCAAACCGCTGGGTTCCGGCATACGCCGAGCGGGTGATCGAGAACGGCCGGCGCCCGCCGCCGAACCGCCGGAGACCTTCCTGGGTCGCGCGCACCATCTGCATCCCATAGATGTTGTGCGCCTTGCGGTGCGAGCACGGGTGCCCGTCAAAATCGTGGCGGACGTCCGGCGGGAAGGTGCCGCCCTCGAAGACCGCCGGTTCGTTCATGTCGTTCCAGATCCCGCGCAACCCAACATCCTCGATGAGCCCCTTGAAGAGCCCCGCCCACCACTCGCGCACCTCAGGGTTGGTGAAGTCGGGGAAGTGGCACAGCCCGGGCCACACCGACCCGCGGAACAATGGACCGTCCGAGCGCCGGCAAAAATAGTCCTTCTCAACCCCGTCTAACCAGACTGGATAGAGCGGGTCGATCTTGAGCCCCGGATCGATGATCGCGACGGTCTTGAACCCGTCGGCCTCGAGGTCGGCGACCATCTTCTTCGGGTCCGGGAAGCGCTCGGCGTCCCAAGTGAAGCACCGGTAGCCGTCCATGTAGTCGATATCCAGATAGATGGCGTCGCACGGGATCGAGCGCGAGCGGAACCCGTTGGCGATGCTGCGCACCTGGGCTTCCGGATAGTAGCTCCACTTGCACTGGTGGTAGCCGAGGGCCCAGAGCGGCGGCATCTCCGCCAGGCCTGTTAGCCGGGTGTAGGTCCGTACCACATCCAGCGGCGCGGGCCCGTGGATGTAGTAGTAGTTCATCTCGCCGCCCTGGGCGAAGAAGCTCGTGACTGTTGGGCGCTCGTGGCCGAAGTCGAAGGTGGAGCGGAAGGTGTTGTCGAAGAAAATCCCGTATGCGCAGCCCTTGACCAGCCCGAGGTAGAACGGGATGTTCTTGTAGAGCGGGTCGGTGTCCGGGCCGAACGCGTAGGTGTCGCTCCCCCAGAGGTCGAAGCGCCGGCCGCGCAGGTTCAGGTCGCACGACTTGTCACCGAGGCCGTAGTAGTGCTCGCCGGGCTGGGTGAGCTTGCTCATTTTGACGACCTCGCCGCCGAACTGGCGGTTGTCCTCCCAGTGGAAGCCCTTTTCGTCGGACGACATCACCCGGCCGCTGGCAAGTTCGGTGATCGTCGTCTTGAGCGCGTGGCGGGCGATCCGGATCGAGATCAGGCGGGTCTTGATCGCCACACCGTCGCCAAACTCGACGACCTCGACCGCGGGTGTTAGCGGCTGATAGGATGGCGAGACCGCGTAGGAAAAGTCGTCCTCGAAGCGCCCCTCGGTGGTGAAGCGGAAGCGCACCAGCCCATCCTCAATGACTTGGAGGCGCAGGACGACGCCGTTGTCGCAGGTCAGCTCGATGAGCCCGCCGTTGCGGTTGGTCACCGATGTTAGAGTGCCGGGAAAGAAGTCGTCGACCTCCGAGGAGGAGCGATGCTTCTGCATGTAATCGCCGGAAAATTCGTTGGAGGCCATGGATGGGAGCTGTCGGGCGGCGGGGGAGGGCTATTAAGCAGGGAAGCGTCTTGCGTGCCAAGCCTCGGGTTGCGAAGCGCGCGCAATCGTGGCGGGCGCGCGCCGGCGGGTGCAGCGGGGGATGGCGCGGAGGGTAAAAAACTCGACATTGGCCCGACCCATGCTCTTGGTGCAACAAGGGGGATGGGTTGATGGTCGGCCCATCCGGGACAATCAACCTTGGCAAATTTTTTCCATGAAACGCCTGCGTGTGCTCAAACTCGGCTGGGAGTTCCCGCCGCTGATCAACGGCGGCCTGGGGATCGCCTGCCTCGGACTGAGCCGGGCACTCGCCAAGCATGTCGAGCTGCGGGTGGTCGTCCCGCGCAGCGACCCGGACGCGCAGTTTGACGGGTTCACCCTAACAGGACTGAACACGACCCGGGTCGAGGACCTGCAGAAGGTCGAGGGGACCTATCAGTATGAGAGCTTCGCCCAGGTGGAGCGGATTCCGATCCACCTCGATCCGTATGCGAGCGACGAGGGGCTGCCCGGCGAGGTGCTGCGCAGTGCCGGGGGCTTGGCGCGGTTCTCGCACACGACCCGTGACCAGCTGGCGCTCTTCAAGATGGGTGACCTGTACGGGGCCGACCTCGGGGCGAAGGTCATCGAGTTCTCCAAGGTGTGCGCCAAGCTGGCGCTCATGGATGACTTCGATGTGGTCCACGCCCACGACTGGATGACATTCCTAGCAGGCGTGGAGGTCAAGAAGGCAACCGGCAAGCCGCTCGTCGTCCACGTCCACGCCTCGCAGTATGACCGCGCCGGCGCCGATGCGCGCGGATGGATCTTCGAGTTGGAGAAGTTCGGGATGGAGCAGGCGGACCGGGTGATTCCTGTTAGTCGGTATACCGGCAAGGTCGTCGCGGGCCACTACGGGATTGACCCTGGCAAGATCCGCCCGGTGCACAATGGCGCCGATCCGGTCGAGGTGTTCCAGACGCGCAAGAAGTTTCCCGAGAAGCTGGTGTTGTTCCTTGGCCGGCTAACCGCGCAGAAGGGGCCCGAGTTCTTCCTCGAGATCGCCGCGCGGGTGTTGGAGAAAAACCCGGATGTGCGCTTCGTCATGGCCGGCACCGGCGAAAAACTCAGGCCGCTCATCGAGTCGGGCGCGTTCCGCGGCCTCGGCGCCCACTTCCACTTCACCGGCTTCCTCAACAAGGAGAAGGTCAACGAGTTGCTCTCGATGACCGACATCTACTGCATGCCCTCGGTGTCCGAGCCATTCGGCCTCTCGGCGCTTGAGGCGGCCCAGTTCGGCATCCCCGCGGTCATCTCGAAGCAGTCGGGCGTCGCCGAGGTCCTCAAGGGCGCGCTCAAGGCGGACTTCTGGGACGTCCCGCTCATGGCCCAACATATCAACGACCTCCTCACCGACGAAAACCTCCGCGCCAGCGTCGTCAAGCAGGCCCAGGCGGACATCGCCGCCTCCACCTGGGACGCCGCCGCAGCCAAGGTGCTGGAGATCTATCGTGAGCTAACCTAACATCGTGGCCGCCCCGATGCCATCCGTCTGCTTATACTTCCAGGTCCATCAGCCGAACCGGTTGATCCCGTATGATTTTTTCAGCATCGGTGACCACGCGTTTTATGAGGACGACCGGCTCAACGCCGAGATCCTCTCGAAGGTGGCGGACAAGTGCTACCTGCCGGCCAACGAGATGTTCATGCGGGTCATCGAGGCGACCGGCGGCGAGTTCCGGTTTGCCTTGTCGCTCTCGGGCACCGTCATCGAACAGATGGAGCACCACCGGCCCGATGTGCTCGAGTCGTTCCGCCGGTTGGTCGCCACCGGGCGGGTCGAGCTGTTGGGTGAGACCTACTACCACTCGTTGGCGTTTGTCCACTCGCAGCGTGAGTTCGGCCGGCAGGTGGCGCTCCACCAGCAGAAGCTCGCGGACGTCTTCGCGGTGCGCCCGACGGTCTTCCGCAACACCGAGCTGATCTACAGCAACGCGATCGCGGGGGCGGCGGAATTGTTGGGCTTCCAGGGGATCCTCGGGGAAGGCGTCGATTGGATCCTCAACGGCGACTCGCCCGACCACCTCTACCGGGCACCGCAGGCATCGAAGATCAAGACCCTGTTGCGCAACGCAACCCTCTCCGACGACCTCGGGTTCCGCTTCTCCGACCAAAGCTGGTCCGACTGGCCGCTGACCCCGGAAAAATTCGCCGGCTGGGTCGCCCAGAGCCCCGGCGAAGTCGTCAACCTGTTCCTCGACTACGAGACCATCGGCGAGCACCAGTGGCGCGAAACCGGAATCTTCGACTTCTGGGAGCGGCTGCCGGCTGCCCTGTTAGACAAGGGGGTCAGGTTTGTCACGCCGAGCGAGGCAGTCGGGACGATTCCGGTGTGGGGCCGCTACGACTGCCAGACGCCGACGTCGTGGGCGGACCGTGAGCGGGACCTGTCCGCATGGATGGGCAACGTGATGCAGCGCGAGGCGATCGAGAAGATCCACATCATCGAGGAGGCGGTGCTGCGCAAGAAGGATGCGGACCTGACCCACGCGTGGGCGAAGCTGCAGACCTCCGACCACTTCCACTACATGGCGACGAAGTCCGGGACCGACGGCGAGGTTCATGACTACTTCAGCCCGTACGCGAGTCCGTATGACGCGTATATCTATTTCATGAACGCCCTCGCCGATCTCCACGTCCGGCTCAAGCGGCTTCCCGACGCGCCAGCCGAGCGCGCGCGGATCATCGGTTAGAAATCCAGCGCCAAGCTAGCCGCCACTCTCAGTCAGTTTGCGCTTGTCTCACTTAAACCTGAACGATTAGAACTTTAGCTACTATGATAGATCCATATGCACCGCCGGAGAGTGATGTCACGCTGGTTTCCGAGCCCGGATCGGGAGTGGTGTTGGCAGGCAGAGGAGCGAGGTTTGTGGGGGCGTTTGTCGACGGGGTACTGATGGCGGTGGTGATGGCAGTGATCGTGCTGGTGTTGATTCTCGGCGGATTGCTGGAGAATTTCGCGGAGTTTGGTCAACTTGGATTCATCGCGTCGACGGGCCTATCGCTGGGGCTGTTTGTCATCTATATGGCCATCAACTGGACAAGCTTGAAGGCCAATGGCCAGACGCTCGGGAAGAAAGCGGCGGGGACGCGGATTGTGACGATGGATGGCAGGGTTCCGGAAATGAACGATTTGGTGTTCAAGCGTTATCTGTTCTTCCATTTGGTTGGTTTGGTGCCGCTCGTAGGTTGGATCGTCTCGCTGGTTAACATTCTGTTTATCTTCCGCAGGGACCGGCGCTGCCTGCATGATCTCATCGCCAACACCCAGGTGGTCGTTCGTTAGGAGATGTGGGCAGCCAAACGGCCCGGCTGCGCATGCGCGCCGCTGGGCGGGGAGGGGGCGGTGCCGGAATGCCGGGGGCGTGTGCCTAGATGCCGGCGAGTCTGCCGGTCGAGTCGCCGACGCGCTCGACGCCGCAGCCCATCTGGTCCAACAGCGAGAGATAGAGGTTGGTCATCGGGGTGCCCTTGGCGGCCTGGAAGTGGCGGCCGCGCTGGAGGGCTCCGCCGCCGCCGCCGGCAAGGATCACCGGGAGGTCGGCGTGGTCGTGGCGGTTGCCGTCGCGGATGCCCGCCGCATAGACGATCATGCAGTTGTCGATGAGGCGCGAGCCGTCGGCCTCGCGGCTGGCGGCGAGCTTCTCGAGGAAGTAGGCGAGCTGCTCGTGATAGAACCGGTCGATCTTGGCGATCTGCTCGAGGTTGGCCTCGTTGCCCTTGTGGTGGGAAATGGTGTGGTGGGCCTCGCGCACGCCGATTTCCGGAAACGAGCGGACCGAGCCGTCATGGGCTAACAGGAAGGTCGCGATCCGGGTGGTGTCGGTCTGGAACGAGAGGGCGAGGAGATCATACATCGTGCGGATGTGCTGCGAGTAGGTCTCGGGGACGCCGGTCGGGGAGTCGATTTCCGGCGCGGTGGCGCGGAATTTTTCGGCGCGGGCGATGCGTTGTTCGACCTCGCGCACGGAGGTGAAGTATTCGTCGAGCTTGGCCTTGTCCGAGCCACTGGCGCGGCGCTGGAGGCGGGCGGCGTCCTCCATGACGAAGTCAAGGACGCTTTGCTGATAGGCGCGGCGGCGGCCGTCGCCGGCGGTGTCGCCTGCGCCAAACAATTGTTCGAAGACCAGCCGTGGGTCGCGCTCGGGCGGTGCCGGGGTCGACTCGCTGCGCCAGGAGAGGTTGAACTGATAGGCGCATGAGTACCCCGAGTCACAGCCGCCGGAGCGGCGGGCCTCGTCGGTGCTCAGCTCAAGGGATGGGAGGCGCGTCTGGCTGCCGATGGCGTTGGCGGCGATCTGGTCGACGGAGACGCCAAGGTGGATGTCGGCGCCGGCGGTCTTGCGCGGCTGGCAGCCGGTGAGGAAGGTGGCGTTGGCGCGGGCGTGGTCGCCGCCGCCGTCGCCATTGGGATTGGCCATCTGCTGGTCAAGGCCGCCGATGATCTGGAACTCGTCGCGCAGGTGGGCGAGCGGCGCGAGCGACTCGCCGAGCTGATAGTTCCGGCCGCTGCCGGTCGGGAACCACTTGGCCACGTTGACTCCGTTAGGCGCGTAGACGAATGCCAGGCGCTTCGGCGCGCCCGCCGCGCCGGCCTTGGCTGCCGGCGCGAGCTGGCCGAACGACTCGAGCGCTGGCAGGGCGAGGGTGGCGGCGATGCCTCGGAGGAAGGTGCGGCGTGAGTGGAGCATGGTTGTTAGCGGTTTTGGTTGGATTCGCCCGGGGTGGGTGCAGCGTCGGGTACGGTGGATTGCTCGGGGAAGCGGCGGTATTGGAACGGCACGGACTCCACGATCCCATGAATGAAGGCCGAGAAGCGCAGGTCCTGTTGTTTGGCCTTGGCGACGATTTTGGCCACCGCAGGCGCGTCATAGTAGTCGAGCCCGCGGCCGAGCGCAAATGTTAGGCTTTTCACCGCGACACAGCGGAGGAAGTCCTCGCGCCGGTCGGTGGCGATGATTTTCGCCAAGGCGGCGGGGCTGTCGAACGCCTCGCCGGTGATCAGCGTGCCGTTGGGATCGATCGGGCGGCCATTGTCGCTGTCGCGCCACGAGCCGATGCCGTCGAAGTGTTCAAAGGAGAAACCGATGCCGTCCATGAGCCGGTGGCACGAGGCACAGCCGGGATCGGCGCGGTGGGCCTCGAGTTCCTCGCGCAGGGTGGCGGCGGGCTTCTTGCCGTTGCGGGCGGACTCGAGCGAGGCGACGTTGGGCGGCGGCGGCGGCGGCTCGATGTTGAGCAGGTTTTCAAGCACCCACTTGCCGCGCAGCACCGGTGAGGTGCGGGTCCGGTTGGATGTTAGTGTTAGGATCGACGCGTGGGTCAGGATCCCGCGGCGCGGGGTGCCGGCGAGCGAGATTCTAACAAACCCGTCCCCGGGTGGCGTGGTTAGCCCGTAATGTTGGGCGAGGCGGGCGTCGACAAACGAGTAGTCGGCCTCGATGAGGTCGGTGACCGGGAGGTCGGCGGCGATGAGGTTGGCGCAGAAGCGGCGGGTCTCCTCGACCATGGACTTGCGCAGGGCGTCGTTGGCCGCCGGGAACACCGCGGTGCTCGGCGAGCTGAGCATCACGTTGGAGAATTGCAGCCACTGGGAAAACATCCGGTCAACCAGCGAGGTTGAGCGCGGGTCCTTGAGCATCCGCTCGACCTGGGCCGGGAGCTTGGCGCGCAGCTCGCCGGCTTCGGCCAGGCGCAGGAGCTCGTCGTCGGGAGTCGAGCTCCAGAGGAAGTAGCTCAGGCGCGAGGCGAGCGCGAGTTCGGGGATAAGTTGGATGGTTCCCGGTGGCGCGGGTTCGCGCACCGCGTCGAGTTCGCGGAACAGGAAATCGGGAGAGACGAGGATGGCCACAAGGGCAAGACGGATACCCGACTCCAACGTGTCATCCTGCTCCCGGGCGATGGCGACAAACTGGAGGTAGCGGGCGGCCTCCTCGTCGCTTACCGGTCGGCGGAACGCGCGCCGGGCGAATTGTTGGATGACCAGTTGGGCGTAGTCCTCATCGTTCATGCCAGCGGGGCGCGGGGAAAAGACCTTGGCGAAACCCGGCGGGCGGGGCAGGTCGGGTTGCTCGGCCGGGCCGGTGACGGTGATGCTGTGGACGCCGAGGTTGCGGTCGTTGCCGGGCGGCGGCATGCTCTCGTCGTAGAAGTCGTTGAGAAATCCGGCGGCGATCGAGTTCTTCCCGGCGTTGAGCTTGACCTCGTGGGTGAAGGCCTCCGGCTGGTCGCGCGGCTTGGTGACGTCCACGTTCAGCGATGCCTGGCCGGGGAGATAGATCCGCATCTGCGCCGGCTCGCCGCCGGCCTGGTCGGCCCCGGCGACGACCTTTACCTGATAGGTTCCGGCGCGCGGCAGGTTGAACTCGGCGCGGGCCCGTCCGTTGGTGACAAACAGGCGCTGTTTGCCGGACGGCTCGCCCTGGCCGTTCATCTCCGCGCCCGAAACAGCGAGGGTGACCGGCTTGTTGTTAGGTGGGTCGAGGGCGGCCTCAAGGGCGGTTTCGGCAGCCTTGAGATAGCGCTCGAGGTGGGCGGGCGCGAGGCTGAGGACGTCGCCGATGTTGTCATACCCGTAGCCGGAGTCGTCCTGCGGGAGTTGGGCGGCCAAGCTAACCGTGGTGCCCAACAAGTCGCGGAGGGTATTTTCATACTCGGCGCGGTTGAGGCGGCGCACGGTGACCCTGCCGGGGTCCGGGTGGTTGGGGTCGACTTGGAAGAGGGCGTCATCGATCCAGCCGAGGAGGGCGTGGCGTTCTTCGGCGGACGGCTGGTCCTCGTCGGCCGGGGGCATGATCTGGAAGTGGAGGTGCTCGCGGACGCTGCGCCAGACGCGGCGGTCGGCGCGCATCGAGGCGATGGACGGGTATTTGTCGAAGGAGAAGCCGCCCTTGGAGGAGCCGTCGGCGTGGCAGTCGAAACAGAAGCGTTCGAAGACCGGGCGGATGTCGCCCGCCAGGCGGTTCTCAAGGGTGCTCTCGGCAACCACCGCGGGAGCCGCGCCAGGCGTGGGGGACGCCGCGGCGTCGGCGGGAATGCCGGTGGGCGCGACGACCAACCCCCAGCCGAACCAGCCGGCGCCGAGGCCGGCGGCGGTGGTTAGAAGGGTGGTGGCGGCGCGGTTCATGGTGCCCGAGAATACGGGAAAAAACCCGGGAAGTTTCAGCCGGCGTCGCTGTTAGCCCGGTTGCGGTGGCGCCTGTTGGGCGCGCCAGTACTCGAGGCGCTCCTTGATGCGTTTTTCGAGCCCCTGCTCGCCAGGGGTGTAGTAGCTGCGTCCTTCGGGGAGGTAGGCCTGGGGGATGTAGGCGCCCGGATAGTCGTGGGAATAGAGGTATTGGAGGGCGGCGTCGACGGTGCCGCTGGCGGCGGCGAGCTTTTTGCGCGTCTGGGTGCGGAGGTGCGCGGGGACGGCCAGGGTGCGGCCGTTTTCGACGTCGTCGATGGCCTTGCCGAGGGCGGCGTAGGCTGTGTTGGATTTCGGGGCGGTTGCCAGATAGACGGTCGCGTGGGCAAGCGGGATCCGGCCTTCGGGCATGCCGAGGAATTCGAACGCCTGTTGGGCGTTGAGGGCGACGCCAAGGGCGTTGGAGTCTGCCAGGCCGATGTCCTCGGAGGCGGAGATGACCAGCCTGCGGGCGATGAAACGCGGGTCCTCGCCGGCGTGGAGCATCTTGGCCAGCCAGTAGAGGGCGGCATCGGGATCCGAGCCGCGGATCGACTTGATGAACGCCGAGGCAGTGTCGTAGTGCGCGTCGCCAGTCGCGTCGTAGACGATCGCCTTGCGCTGGATGGATTCCTCGGCGATCGCGAGTGTTAGATGCAGCGGGATGCCCACCTCGGCGGGGGAGGTGACGACGGCGAGCTCCAGGGCGGTTAGGGCCTTGCGCACATCGCCGTCGGATTTTTCGGCGAGGTGGGCGAGCGCGTCCGGGTCGGCAATGATCGTGCGGTTACCGAAGCCGCGGTCGGGATCGGCGAGGGCGCGGTGGAGGACCTGGATGATGTCCTCGTTGGCGACCGGCTCGAGTTGGAAGACCTGGGAGCGCGAGACCAGCGGCGAGTTGATGTAGAAGTAGGGATTGTGGGTGGTGGCGCCGATGAAGCGCACGGTGCCGCGCTCGATGTGGGGGAGCAGGACGTCCTGTTGGGCTTTGTTGAACCGGTGGATTTCGTCGATGAACAGGATGGTCGTCTCGCCGCGGAGGTCGCGCCAAGTGCGGGCTTGGTCGATCTTGCTGCGGATTTCCGCGACGTTGGACTCGACCCCGTTGAGTGACTCGAAGCGCGAGCCGGTGGTCGCGGCGATGACGGTGGCCAGGGTGGTCTTGCCGGTTCCTGGCGGGCCGTAGAAGATCAGCGAGGAGAACCGGTCGGCCTCGATGGCGCGGCGCAGCAGCTTGCCCTCGGCGAGGATGTGCTGTTGGCCGGCGATCTCGGCGAGGGTCCGCGGGCGCATCCGCGCGGCCAACGGCGCGTCGCTGCCGACCTCGCGCGGGCGCGGCCCCGGGCCGGTGGCGTCAAACAGATCGGGCATGGCTGGAAGGTCCGGCAGCCGGCAGCGCGGGGCAAGCCGCAAAGTGGCGTGCGCCAGGCGGCGGATTTTTTGCGCGCGGTTGCCGGCTTGGGCAGGTATAGGCAGGGATGTTCTATGGCCGTAACAACCCACTGACGCTGCTGGTCATCGGGGCGATCGCGTCGGCCTACGGGATCTATCTAATCAAGCGCGGAATCGAGGGCGACACGCTCCTGCCTGGGACGAACTTCACCTACCTGCCGCGCTGGCTGTTCATTGCTGTCGGGGCGTTGCTCCAGGTGTCGCTGCCGGGAGCGTATCTTTTCCTCAGGAGCCAGGGGCACTTCGGCTGACGCGGCAACAACCTCCAACAATTTCATGGCCGTGATTTTAGTTTCACCGGTAATCGCGCTCATCGCGGCGTTGGCGTTCCGTGCCGTTGCGCGGCGCAAGGGGTATGCAGCGCGGTGGATCTGGCTCTCGCCGTTGGCGGTCGCCGGCTTGATTGCGCTGGTGGTGGTGGCGCTCGGCTGGGTTGTTGGGCGGGTGTTGGACGGGAGCGGCTCGCCGCTGCTGGCGATCTATCCGGACCTCCTCGGGTTCCTGGCGCTGATCCTGCAGCTCGGGTGGATTGGCAAGGCGTGGAAGCAGATCAAGGCGCTGCCGCCGCGGCCGGAGCTGGAGCGCGCGCCCGCCGCCCAGGCGCCACGAAAGTAGCCACAAACCTTGCCGATGAAATTTCTCCACTACCTGCTGGTGTCGCTTTCGATGTTCGGCAGCGGGCTGCGTGCCGAGGTGGTTCCCGCGCCCGGGGCGCAGGCGGATGACTGGGTGTTCCTGGACAACGGCAAGCTGCGCGTCGGGGTGCTGCGCAGTTCCGGCGGGGCGCTTGGGTTTCTTGGCCGGTCGGGGGACCCGCGGAATTTCCTCAACCATTTCGACCGCGGGCGCCTGATCCAGCAGTCGTATTACGGCGACGCGGACGGGTCGTTCTGGGACAAGCAGGCGTGGCGCTACAACCCGGTCCAGGGAGGCGACTACCGGGGGAAGCGGCCGCGGCTGTTGGAGCTGCGGGCCGGGGCTAACAGCATTTACACGAAGTCGGTGCCGCTGCACTGGGCGACTGGTGCGGAGTTGGATGAATGCGTGTTCGAGCAGTGGATTTCTTTGGAGGGCGGGGTGGTCCACGCGCGCTATCAGCTGAGTTACCGTGGAGGGAAGACCCACAAGGCGCGCCACCAGGAGATTCCCGCAATTTTCCTCGATCCCTCGCTGGCGACCTTGGTGAGCTACACCGGCGCGGCGCCATGGACCGGTGCGCCGCTGACCCGGATGAGCCCGGGCCCGACCAACGAGTATTTCAAGATGACCGAGAACTGGGTCGCCTACGTGGACGCCAAGGACTTCGGGGTGGGCGCGTATGTTCCCGCGGCAAGCGAGGCGACCTGCTACCGGTTCCGTGGCGGCGCCGGGTCGGACTGCTCGTATGTCGCGCCACTAACAACATTCGGGTTGGCCCCGGAGACCCGTTTCAGCTACGAGGCGTATTTTGCGCTCGGCCCGCTCGCCGAGCTGCGCGCCGAGTTTGACGCCATCCGCAAGGCGCGCGAGCGGGAATAGCGGCAAGCCGCCCGGGGGTGCGCCCGTCGTTAGAGGAACGGGTTGACGACGCTCACGCCGGCGTAGTTCTGCCCGTGGCTGAGATCCTCGGAGTAGAGGGTTGCGCAGTCTGTTTCAGTGGCCGAGGCGACGATGAGCGAGTCCCAGTGGGAGATCCCGTAGCGGCCATGGATAGATAATGCGGTTAGAAAGGTCCGGGTCGAGAGGCTTGCGACCGGGTGCAGCAGCCAGGCTTCGAGCCAGCGCCGTTCGCGATCCGGAGGAAGGTTGAGTTTGTCGGGACGGCGCGAGACGGCGATGAATTCGTTCAATACCTGGACTGAAAAATGGATCCCAGGCAGGAGCAGGAGTTCGCGGGCGATCGTGGTCTTCCGTTGGGTGGGTGTGAACTCCGCGGCGGCGTAAACCAGGATGTTGGTATCAACGAAGACGTTCGGCATAAATCTCCGGGCGGGTCAGGGGGATGAATGGCTCGCTGCGCGGGGTCGCGCAGGCATCGGCCTCGGCGTAAATTTTCCTCAGTTCAGCCACCACCTGGCGGTGGTTGGTCTGCGCCGAATCCGCGGTCAGGGAGGAAAGGTAGCTGCGAACCATGGCGCTGACGGAGGTACCCATTGCCGCCGCCTTAAGGCGCGCCTGCCGGTACGTTTCGTCGTCGATCTTGAGGGTGATGTTCTTCATGGCTGTGCAGCACAGTAACTGTGCCACGGTGTGGTGTCAACCGATGGGCGGCGTTGTCACTTCGACAGCAGGGCCAGCGCTGGGTGTTCGGCATGGCCGGGGTTTGGTTTCATGCCTACCTGCGCATCGTCCTGCGGGCGGCTAACAACGCCGCAACCGGGCCGATGACCGGCAGGAGCCAGCATAGCAGAATCCAAACAGGCGCGAGGATTCCGCGGAAACAGCGAGCAGCAACGATGGTGGCGCCAATCGCGAGGATGACACAGGCGACGAGGAAGAAGAGAATCACCCAGGAGAACGCCCAGGGAGGTGAGTCGCATCCCCTGAAGTCACGTCGGTGCCGGGATCTGACAAGGTTCAAAATCGCGTTGTGCGCGCGGCGCGGCGGCGGACAGGTGCGGCTTGCGTCGGATCGGCGGGCTGGTGCATGCTCGCCGGACATGGAGAGCCTCGACAATCTGTTGGAAAACAACCGTGAGTGGGCGGAGCGGATGTTTGCCGAGGATCCGGGGTATTTCCAACGGTTGATCAACCAGCAGAGCCCGGAATATCTGTGGATCGGCTGTTCGGACAGCCGGGTGCCGGCCAACCAGATCACCGGGCTGCGGCCTGGCGAGGTGTTTGTCCACCGCAACGTCGCCAACGTCGTCGTCCAGACGGACTTCAACATGCTCTCCGTCGTCCAGTACGCCGTCGAGGTCCTCAAGGTGCGCCACATCATCGTCTGCGGCCACTACGGCTGCGGCGGGGTCAAGGCGGCGATGGAGGAAACCCAGCACGGGCTGATCGACAACTGGCTGCGGCACATCCAGAGCATCGCCCGGCGCAACGCCGCGGAGCTTGACGCGCTCGGCGAGGTGGAGCGCGGCGACCGGATGTGCGAGCTCAACGTCATCGGCCAAGCCGAGAACCTCGCGCGCACCACCGTCGTCCAGGACGCATGGCGGCGCGGCCAACAACTCCACCTCCACAGCTGGATCTACCGGCTCCACGACGGCCGGTTGCGGGTCCTGGCCGACCCGATGGCCGGCGAGCAGTTAGATTTTTCCCCAAGATGAGAGAGAAGTTCATCCACGCCGGGTTTTTGTTGGGCAACCGGACCGCGCAGGAGCTCTACGAGGAGTATGCGCGTGACGAGCCGATCCTCGACTACCACAGCCACCTGTCGCCCGGGGACATCGCGGGGAACCGCCAGTTCAACGACCTGAGTGAGATCTGGCTGGAGGGCGACCACTACAAGTGGCGCGCGATGCGTGCCAACGGGGTGGCCGAGGAGCTGTGCACCGGGGCGGCGGCGGGCTACGAGAAGTTCGCGGCGTGGGCGGCGACGGTGCCGCACACCTTGCGCAATCCTCTCTATCATTGGACCCACCTTGAGTTGGAGCGCTACTTTGGGATCAGCCGGCTGCTAGACCCGGGGAGCGCGGCGGCGGTGTGGGAGGAGGCCAATGCGCGGCTGGCGAGTCCGGAGCTGAGCGTCTGGGGGATTTTCGAGAAGTTCCGGGTGCGGGTGGTGTGCACGACCGACGACCCGGCCGACGACCTTGGCGCGCATGCGGCGATTGCCGCGGGTGGCTGCCCGGCGCGGGTATTGCCGACCTACCGGCCCGACAAGGTGTTTCTGGTCGACCGGCCGGAGCAGTTCAACGGCTGGGTCGACAAGTTAGGCGAGCGGGCGGACGTCGATGTTGGAGGGCTCGCCGAGTTGCTAGACGCGCTGGCGAGGCGCCACGACGAGTTTCACGCGGCCGGGTGCCGGTTGAGCGACCACGGGCTGGAGCGTGCGTATGCGGACGAGTGCAGCGATGCGGAGGCAGGGCGGATCTTCGCGAAGGTGCGCGGCGGGGTGGCGGCGGGTGCGGATGAGCGGGCGCGGTTCATCTCGTACATGATGGTGTTTTTCGGGCGGCTCGACGCGGCCAAGGGGTGGACCAAGCAGCTCCACCTCGGGCCGCTGCGCAACAACCGGACGCGCCTGCTGCGCACTGCCGGGCCGGACGCCGGGGCTGACTCGATGGACGACCAACCGCAGGCACGCGCGCTGGCGGCGTATCTCGACCGGCTTGATGTGGACGGCTGCCTGCCGCGGATGATCTTATACAACCTCAACCCCACGGCCAACTATGTGTTTGCGACCATGGCGGGCAACTTCCAGGACGGGACGATCCCCGGGAAAATCCAGTTCGGCAGCGGCTGGTGGTTCCTTGACCAGAAGGAGGGGATGGAGTGGCAGCTCAACGCGCTTTCGTCGCTCGGGCTGTTATCGCGCTTTGTCGGGATGCTCACCGACTCGCGCTCGTTCATGTCGTTCCCGCGCCACGAGTATTTCCGCCGGGTCCTGTGCAACCTCATCGGGCGCGATATCGAGAACGGCGAAATCCCCGACGACCACGCCTTGGTCGGCCCGCTTATCAAGAACATCTGCTATGCCAACGCCGCCGGGTATCTCGGCCTGGGCTAACAGAAATGGTGCGGTGCCGCGCAAGGCGCCTGGCCCCAACAAAAAAGTGGCCGGAGCGAGGCTCCGGCCACGGTGGCGCGTCGGGGGTTTTGCGCGGGCGGGATGCTAGGTCGGGTCCTCGCCGTAGTTGTTAGGTCCGAAGGTGCCGCGCAGGCAGCCACACTCGACGAATGACCAGACAGCGCCGACCAGCGGGACAAGGTTGATGAGCACCCAGGCGCCGGACTTGCCGCGGTCGTGCCAGCGCTTGATCTGCAGAGCAAGGCTTACCCAGAGGACGAGCAGGTAGATCAGGCCGAAGCCGAGCATCGCGGCCGCCCCGGGACCTTCGGCGGAGCCGTCGCTTGGGACGAGCAGCGCGCCGACAAGGCCGGCCAGAACGCCGAAGCCTACACTCAGCAAGATTGCCCAAAGCCAGTAGGTCCGGCGCGGGATTCTTCCCGAGAACGAGAACAGGATCTGCTTGACGCTCAGGTTCGCGCTCGAGCCGGCCGGTGGTTGGCTGGTGGTCCTTGGGGCTTGGTACGGGTTGGTGGTTTGCATAGGCTGTTAGATTGCACGGGTTCCGCGGGCTGCCAAGCGATAAATCCGGGGCGGGTGAGTGCGGGAATGCACAGAAATGTTAATATATATGATTTCTGGTCGAGTTATGGGGAGATTTCGGCGAGTGCGCGGCGAGCGGGAGTGAGGAAAGATGAGGCGGCGAGGTGGACATCCTGTTGGGTGAGTGCGTCGAGGCGAGCGCGTGCCTCGTGGACGGGGATGAGGAGATCGTGGAAGAGGATGGATTCACCGACCCATGCCATGTGCGAGGCGGTGGATTCGAAGGCGAGGCGGCTTTGTCCTGAGGCGAAGCGTTTGGCGGCTGCGACCTCGGCGGCGGTCGGGCCGTCGGCGGCGATCCGGTCGAGCTCGTGGTCGATGAGGTCGAGGCACTGGTTGCGAGAGTCGGGGTCGGTGCCGAGGGAGATTTCGAAGGCGCCGGTTTCGTCAAACAGTGAGATATCGCTGGAGATCTGATAGCAGAGGCCGCGCTTCTCGCGGAGTTCCTGGAAGAGGCGCGAGCTCATCGGCTCGCCGAGGATCAGGCTGAGGAGGCGCAGGGCGTAGCGTTCGTCGGCGCGGCGGCCTGGGAGGTGGAAGCCAAGGCTGAGCTGGGTCTGTTCGGTGTCGCGCTGTTCGAGGAGTTGGTTAGGGAGGAAGCTGGCGAGTTCGAAGGGGGTGGGGCGGAGGATGGCGGCGGGGTCCGGGGTGGGCAGGAGCGGTTCGAGGACCGCGAGGACTTCCGCGGGGGTGAGCGGGCCGGCGACGGCGATGACCGCCTGGGGGCTGCGGTAGAAGGTGTTGGCGAAGGCGACGAGGTCGTTGCGGCCGATGGCGGCGAGGGATTGTTCCGAGCCGGTGATCGGGTGGCCGAGCGGATGGCTGCCCCAGAGGGCGCGCGAGGCGAGGTCGCCGATGTGGTCGCTGGGCGACTCGTGGTACATGAGGATTTCCTCAACGATGACCTCGCGTTCGCGGTCGATTTCCTCGGCCGGAAACGTCGGGTTCCAGACGAGGTCGGCGAGGATCTCGGCTAACAGCGGGAACAACTCGGCCGGTCCGCGGGCCTCGTAGGCGGTGTGGTCCTCGGAGGTGAAGGCGTTGAGCTGGCCGCCGGCGCCTTCGGCATCCAGCGAGATGGCGCGGGCGTCGCGCTTGCCGGTGCCCTTGAAGACCATGTGCTCGATGAAATGGGCGATGCCCTCGTTGACTCCGGGAGTCTCGTGGCGGCTGCCGACCGGAAGATAGATCGAGAGCGAGACGCACTCGGCGAAGGGCATGTGGGCGACGCCGACGCGGTGGCCGGTCGAGGCGGTTAGCGAGTGGTGGGTGATCTGGGTCATGCGCGCAGCTTGGCGGCCAATTCGAGGTCCGCCGGGAAGGTGATCTTCGGGTTGGGCGCGGCGGAATCGACCAAAAACGTCGAAATCTCCAAGAGGTCGACCGCGGAGACCTCGTCGGTCGGGCGCGCGCCGCAGTCGCTGGCTTCCTGATAGGCGCGGCGCAGCAGCCCGGCGCGGAAGACCTGGGGGGTCTCCATGAGCCAGAGGTTCTCGCGGCTAACAGCCTCGCGGACGAAGCCGTCCGAGTCGCTGCGCTTGACCGTCTCGGTGACCCGGCGGGCGGCGGCGGCGGCGTCATGTTCGGCGGCGGCGGCAAGGCAGCGCTCAATGAGGGCGGAGCTAACAAGCGGGCGGGCGCCGTCGTGGACGGCGATGAATTCGACGCCGGTGGGCACCGCGGCGATGCCGGCGGCGACCGAGAGGAAGCGCTCGGCGCCGCCATCGACGCGGGTGATGGGTTTTTCGGGGGATCGCGGGGAGAGCGCGGCGAAGCGTTCCTCGTCGGCGACGACGACGATGGCATCGACCGCCGGGCAGGCGAGGAACGCCTGGATCGTCAGGGTGAGGACCGGCTGGCCGCCAAGGTCGGCGCCGAGCTTGTCAAAGCCCATCCGGCGGCTGGATCCCGCGGCAACGATGATCGCGTGGAGTGACATGGCCGGGGACGCTTAGCCGAGCCGGCGCATGACCGCCTGGGAGAGGGTGCGGCCGTCGGCCCGCCCGTCGGTTAGGTCCTGGAGCACCTTCATCACCTTGCCCATGTCGGCCTTACCGGTGGCGCCGGTGGTGGCGACGGCCTGGTCGACGAGGGCGGCGAGTTCGGCCTCGGTGAGCGCGGCGGGAAGGTATTTCTGGAGAATGGCGATCTCCTCGGCCTCCTTGGCGGCGAGTTCGGTGCGCCCGGCATTGGTGAATTGTTCGAGCGAGTCCTGGCGCTGTTTGATCTGGCGGCGGACGACGGTGAGGAACTCGGCGGGGTCCAGCGGGGTGTTAGGGCCGCCCTTTTCGATGGCGGCGTTCATGACCGCGGTTTTGAGGGCGCGCAGGACGCCGAGCAGGGTGGTGTCCTTGGCGCGCATGGCGTCCTTGATGGACTCGGAGAGGGTGGCGGCGGGGTCGCTCATGGAGGTTAGGTAGACGGCGGGCGGGGAAAAGGAAGGCTAAAACCCGGACATTGGGGATTGAAAAACGCTGGGTGAAGCGGGAGCTTGCGCGCAGATGTCGACCAATGCGCGCGCCGGGAAGGCCTACTTGTTCGGGGTGGGAATGCTGATCTTTCTAGCAGGACTAGTGTTCTTCGCGCTGATGTGGCGCAGCTACCAGCGCGGCCGGGAGATGGCCGAGTGGCCGCACCGCGACGCGGTCGTGCTGGTTTCCGAGGTCGAGGAGCGGCAGATCGGGCCGGACGTTGCGCCGGATTTCCGCTTGAAGCTGTTGTTCGGCTACGAGGTGGACGGCAAGGCCTACACGTCCGGGTTGTTGTCGCTGCGCGGCAGCCCCTGGAGCAGCGACCGGACCAAGGCCGAGGCCGCGGTCGCCAGGTTTCCCCTCGGCGCCGTAGTCGTCTGCCAGTATGATCCGGCCGATCCTCATCACGCGGTGGTCAAAACCGATACCAAAGCCGTCGGCTACGCGATCTGGTTCCCCGGCATCTTCATTGTCGGCGGGCTCGGAATCATGCTCCGGGTGGTGTTGGGCGCACGCCGCTGAGGACGGCGGGCGGGGGCCGGGAGATTCTGTTAGCGTTGCGGCCGGTGCGGGGCGATCCTCCGGGATGTTAGATCGGGTGCGTGCCGCGGCGGCGGGAATTGGCCACGGGGTGGTGGAGGTGGTTAGGTGCTGGTGGAAAAATGACCTTGAGCGCTCAGCGGCGGCGATCGCGTTTTATTGCTTGTTTTCGATGGTGCCGATCTTGCTGGTGGCGACGTGGATGGCCGCAGTGCTGGTGGGCCACGGGCGGGCGCATGACGAACTGGGAAATGCGGTGCGGGTGATGTTCAACGAGGCGGCGCGGGAATACCTGATAGGGCTGGTGCGGGAACGTCCTGGTCCTGGGTTTACGGGGATTTCGTCGGTTTTCGGGTTGGGAGTGTTGTTGTTTGTGGCGTCCAAGGCGGTGGTTGAGATGCGCCGGGCGCTGGCGCTGGTCTTCGGGGTGCGGGAGCGCTCTGGTCGGCGCGGGATCATCATTGGGGCGCTGGCAGGGCGGATGGTGGCGATCCTGTTAGTCATGGCGCTTGGCGGGGTGCTGGCGCTCTCGGCGCTCGTTGAGGGAGTGGTGCGGGTGGCGGTTGCGCAGCTGGGCGGGTTGCTGCCGGTGCACCCGGTGTTGTTAGGTTTGGGGCAGAACGGTTTGTCGCTGGTGTTTGTGGTGCTGGTGTTTGGGTTGATCTTGAGGTGGTTGCCGCCGCGGCCGCCGCGCTTTGTGGACGCGCTGGCGGGTGCGTTGGTGGCGGGTGGATTGTTTGTGGCGACCAAGAGCGTGGTGGCGGCGTATTTGGAGAGCGGATCTGCGGCGGGTGTTTACGGGGCGGCGGTGACCCTGGTGGTGATCCTGCTGTGGCTGTATATCACCATGCAGATGTTTTTCGTGGGGGCTGAGACAGCGGCGTACTTGAGCCGCAAGCGGGAGGAGGAGGGCGAGGCCCCGGCTAGCTTGAGGTGACCTTGACGAGCAGGCCGCGGCGGCGGGCGATGCGCAGGGTCCAGGCGAAGACGGCGCCGGCGAGGGCGAGGTAGCCGAGGTTGAGGGCGAAGGCTGAGATGATCAGCGGCCACGGGGTGTGGCCGGTGGCGAGGGTGGCGCGCATCCCCTCGAAGACATAGGCGGTCGGAAACGCCCAGGAGACCGGCTGGAGCCAGCCGGGGAGCGAGGCGACCGGATAGAAGACCGCGGCGACCGGCTGGATCATGAACGGGATCGCCCAGGCGAGCGACTCGGCGCCGTGGCCCCAGCGGAGGATGATGGCGGTGGCGAGCACGCCGAGGGCCCAGCCGAAGATCATCAGGTTGGCGTAGAAGGCGATGAGCGCCCACTCGAACTGGAACAGGTTGAACGCGTAGCCGAACCAGGCGATGGCGCTGAGGACCATCCCGGTGAAGAACACCCGGAGGAAGCCGACGCTGAAGGTCGCCAGTAGGTACTCGCTCATGCGCACCGGGGCGGCGAAGATGTTGAGCAGGTTGCGCGTCCAGACGTCCTCGAGGAACGAGATCGCGACCCCTTGTTGGGCGCGGAACAGCGAGTCCCACAGGATGATCCCGCCTATCAGGAAGGTGATCACCCCCGGCAGCCCGCTGCCCTGTTGTTGTTGGAGGTAGCGGGTGACGAACCCCCAGACCAACAGTTGGACGATCGGCCAGAAGAACAGCTCGATGAGCCGAACCGGGTTGCGGGTGTAGAGCAGGATGTAGCGGGTGACCAGGGCACGGACGACGCTGAAGTTCATGATAGGTTGGAATAGTTAGCTGCAAAGGCCTAGCTGCTAGGCCTGCTTGTCTATTTCCGCGGCGACGATGTCCTGGCTGCCGCGTGCGACCTTGATGAAGACATTTTCGAGGTCGTCCTCCTGGAAGTGTGAGACGATTTCCTGCGGGGTTCCCTGGGCGAGGATGCGGCCCTTGTGGAGGAACAGGACGCGGTCGCAGACTTCCTCGATATCCTTCATGTTGTGGGAGGTGTAGAGGATGGCGGGGCTTCGCTCGCGTTGGATGCGGCGGACGAGCTTGCGGACCTTGTCGGCGATGTCGGGGTCGAGCGAGGCGGTCGGCTCGTCGAGCATGAGGAGGTCGGGGTTGTTGAGGAGCGCCTTGGCGAGGTTGACGCGGGTCGACTCGCCGGCGCTGAGGCGGCCGGTGATCGAGTCGCGGAGCCGGTCGATTTCCAACAGTTCGAGGAGTTCGTCGACGCGTTCGTTAGGTTTGGGGACGCCGTAGAGGCGTGCGAAGATGCGCAGGTTGTGTTTGACCTTGAGGTTGGACGGGAGGCTCGCGTAGGTGGTGCAGAAGTTGGTGCGGCGGAGGATCTCTAGGCGGTGCTTGGCGAGGTCCATGCCGAAGATCCGGATCGATCCCGAGTCCGGAGTGATGAGGCCGAGGAGCATGCTCATCATGGTTGTTTTGCCGGCGCCATTGACGCCGAGGAGACCGACGACCTCGCCTGGGCTAACGGTGAAGGAGACGTCGCTAACAGCCTGGAAGGCGCCGAAGGATTTGGCGACGTTGGAAACTTCAACAAGGGGCGAGGGCATGGAAGTTAGGAGTGGTGGCGGTCGTGGGGGTCCTCGAACCAGCGGGTGCCGGCGACGATGCTTTCCTGGATGTCGGCGATGACCTGGGCGCCGAGCAGGACGATGAGTGCGGCGGCCTCGAGGAGGAGCAGGACGATGATGGTGGTTGCCAGCGAGCCGTAGACGGCGTTGACCATCGAGACGCTGGTGAAATAGGCGGTCAGGAGATAGCGCATCACCTCCCAGAGGATGGTGGCGGTGATCCCGCCGGCGAGCGCGAGGCGGAACGAGATCTTGGTCGCCGGCATCACCTTGTAGAGGGTGGTGAAGAGCATCGCGAGGCCGGCCACGCCGGTTAGATAGAGGATCACCCCGGTGAAGCGCTGGAGGCCGAGGTCGTAGCCCAACAGAGCCCATGCGTCGCTAGGGGAGGCGGCGAGTTTGTTGGTGATGGCGGTCACGGCGGTCATGACGATGAGGCCGGCGGCGACGAGGCAGATGAAGAGGTAGGGGAGGAGAGCGGAGACCCAGAATTTGCGTTTTCCGGCGAGTGCCGGGCGGTGGAAGATGATGGCCATGGCGTTTTCGAAGACGCGGAAGGCGACCGAGGAGAAGAACAGGAGGACGGCGAAGCCGACCCAGCCGATGAGGTCGCGGGAATGGAGGAAGGTGTTGAGGACGTCGGTGATGAGGGGTGCGATGCCCGGGGTGATGAGCGAGACCTCGTTGGCGATTGCGTTGAGGAGGAGCTGCTGGTCGAGGAAGTGGGAAAACAGGACGAGGAGGACCGCGGAGAGCGGGATGAGCGAGAGCAGGGCGTTGTAGGCGACGGCGCTGGTCAGGAGCAGGCCGTTGTTTTGGAAGAAGAAGTCACGCAGGACGCGGCGGGCGAACTGGGCGGATTGCGAGACAGGCAGGCTCATGCGGGGCAAACCATCGTCCGCTGGAGCTTGTGGGCGCAAAGGAAAAACTTCGGCGGGGATGTGGGGCTATTTTTTGAGGGTGGGAGCGAGTTGGTCGGGAGCGGGTGAGACGGTGGCGAGGTGGGCGTTGCGCAGGGCGGTGAGGCGCGCGAGGATGTCCGGATGGGCGGCGCCGACCTCGGTGGACTCGCCTTGGTCGTCGATGAGGTTGAACAGGAGCGGGGGGGCGTGGGAGATCCGGGTGGAATCAGCGGCAAAGGCCTCCTGGGTGGCGAAATGGGCCTTCCATGGTCCCTCGCGGACGGCGAGGAGGGCGCCGTGGCGCCAGAAGAACATGGTTTCCCGGGGGAGCGGGCGGGCGTGGAGGAGGGCGGGGGTGAGGTCCTGGCCGTCGATGAGGAGGTTTTCCGGGAGGGGCGCGGCGGCGAGGGAGGCGAGGGTGGGGAAGATGTCGACGGCGCAGGCGACGGAGGAGACGGTGCCGGCGGGGATTTTCCCTGGCCAGCAGAAGATCGCGGGGACGCGCTGGCCGCCGTCCCAGGTGCTGCCCTTGCCGGAGCGCAGCGGTCCGGCGGTGCCGCCGTGGGTTTTGAAGCTGAGCCACGGGCCGTTGTCGGAGGTGAAGACGATGAGCGTGTTGTCGGAGATCTTGAGATCCGCGAGGAGGGCCCGGAGTTCGCCGGTGGAGGCGTCGAGTTCCTCGATGACGTCGCCGTAGATGCCGCCCTTGCTGCGGTTTTTGAACTCCGCGGAGCGAAACAGCGGGATGTGCGGCATCGTGTGGGCCAGGTAGAGGAAGAACGGTTTGGCCCGGTTTTTCTCGATGAACGACTTTGCCTCATGGGTGTAGCGGCGCGTCAGGGTGCGCTGGTCGGCCGGCCGCTCGATGACCTCGGCGTTGCGCATGAGTGGCACGTTGTAGAATGCAAAGTTTTCGTCCTCAGCATGCTTGATGGCGCCAGCGGGGCCGGTTCGGTCCATGTCGTTGGAATACGGGATGCCGAAGAACGAATCGAAGCCGCGGTTGGTCGGGAGGAACTCGGCGGGGCGGCCGAGGTGCCACTTGCCGACGCAGGCAGTGGCGTAGCCTTTTCGTTTAAGGAGTTGGGCCAGGGTGAGCTCGCTCGCCGGGAGTCCGCCGGCGCTGTTAGGGAAAAGGACATCCTTCCCCGGGGTGCTCAGGCCGCAGCGGACGGCAAACCGGCCGGTCAGGAGGCCGGCGCGGCTTGGGGTGCAGACGGCGTCGGGCGAGTAGAAGTGGGTCCAGCGCTGGCCGTCGGCGGCCATCTTGTCGAGGTTGGGAGTCTTGATGAGCGGGTTGCCGAAGCAGGCGAGGTCGCCGTAGCCGAGGTCATCGCAGTAAATGACGATGAAATTCGGGGTGGCGGCCGGTTCGGCGGCGGTGAGCCACGAGGTGGCGAGGACAAGCGAGGCAGCGACGGTGGCGCGGAGCATCCCGCAGGCAACCGGAGATCCGGGCGGCGGGCAACGGGAAATGCGGCAGGCCGCGAAAAGCGAACGCCGGGAAAGCTCACCAGAGGGTTGAGGGTGCGCGGTTGCCGGGACCGGCTTGACCGGAGCAACATTTACGGTTTTATTGTTTTGATGAAGACGACGATTGATTTGCCTGAGGAGCTACTGGTCAGGGCGAAGGTTTGTGCGGCGGAGCGCCGGACGACGTTGCGGGAACTGGTGGTGGAAGGGCTACGGCGGGTGACGGAGAGCGCGTCGGGGGACGAACTCAGGGAGCGGCAGAGGGAGCTTAAGCGGCTCCTCGGGGAGATGCAGGCAAGCAACCCGGAGCGGATGATTCCACTGACGCGGGAGGAGATTTATGAGCGGTGAGGTGTTTCTTGATTCCAATGTGCTGCTATATGCGTGCTCGGTCGCGGCAGAGGATGCGGGTAAACACCGGGTGGCGGAGAAGCTGATCCTGGGCGGGCGATTCGCGCTCTCGGCCCAGGTGTTGCAGGAATTCATTGCCAATGCCCTGCGCAAGCCGCAGTTGGGGATCTCGGAAAGCAATATCGATGCGACCCTGCGGATGGCTTCGCTGGTCCGGGTTGAGCCGATTACCCGGGAGTTGGTGATTGCGGCGGTGATTTTGCGCAGGAAGTTCCTGATCTCCCATTGGGATGCGATGATCGTTGCGGCTGCCAGGCAGTTGGGCTGTGAGATTCTCTATTCAGAGGACATGAACCATGGGCAAAGCTACGCCGGAGTGCGGGTGGTCAATCCGTTCCTGTGACAAGCGGGGCGGGGCCGGGACGCTTGACACGGACGGGTTGTGCTTCGAGATTGGAGCACAATGAAGACGGCGACGGTACGAGATCTGAGGAACCGCTATACGAGCCTGTTGGGCTGGATTGAGGCGGGGGAGGAAATTGTCATCACCCAGAGGGGGAAGGCGATTGCCCGACTCATTCCGGAGCCAAAGGTTTCTGGCGGGGAGGTTGATTGGTCGCAGAGTCCGGCGGTGAAGCGTGAGCGCTCTGGTTCGACGGTGTTGAGTGCCGCAGAATCCCAGGAGGTCATTCACGAAGCATCGGGAAAATGGTGATTTGTGCGGACACGAGTTTCCTGTTCTCGCTGTACGGGAACGATGTCCACACCCCGCGGGCGATCGAGTGGCTGGCGGAGCAGCGTACATTGCTGACAATAAGCCCTTTAGGTGAATATGAATTGGCCAACGCGCTGCGCTTTGCCGAGTATTCTGGTCGGATCAGCGGAGGGGAAGCAGCCCGTTGCTGGGCAGAGTTCGAGGCGGATCGGGCTGCTGGCAGGCTCGAAATTCGGGTCTGCAACCTTGCCCGTATCGTCGAGGAAGCAAAGCGGTTGTCGGCTTCCTATACCTTGGGCGGCGGGCATCGAGGGTTTGATATTCTGCATGTCGCTGCTGCTTTGGTTCTCAATGCGGGGCAACTGCTGACCTTTGACCTGAAGCAAAAGGAACTAGCCGAGGCCGAGAAGTTGCAGGTCCCGCTTTGACCGGGCCTGGTTGGCTGGGTTGGCTGATCGGCGAGGGGTCGGAAAAGCGGTCACTTTGGCCTTGCCCGCGGGGGAAATCCCCCTAGTTTCGCTGTCCCGTTTTCTTTCACCGGCGGGCGAGATGGCGCCCCGCTGTCCGCCGGTTTCGATGGGGCAATGTCGGAAGGAAAGCCTAAACCAAACAACCAAACCATTAACCATGAGCAGCCTAGCTGTCGCCGAACCGATCAATGAAGAGCTTTCAGCGCTGATTGATTCGAAGTTCCGCGAATACCGAGAAGGAACGATCGTCCACGGGACGATCCTTGAAATCCGCCCGCAAGTCGTCCTTGTCGACATCGGCTACAAGTCCGAGGGCGCCATCCCGACCTCCGAGTTTGAGGACGAGGAAATCGAAGTGGGCGATGAGATTGAAATTCTCCTCGAGAAGCTCGAGAACGAAGAAGGCATGGTCGTCCTGTCCAAGGAAAAGGCCGCGCACAAGCAGAACTGGGACAAGATCGTCAAGGTGTTCCAGGACGGCGGCTTGGTCAAAGGCAAGGTCAAGAGCGTCGTCAAGGGCGGGCTCATGGTCAACGTGGGCGTGGAAGCGTTCCTGCCCGGCTCGCAGGTGGACATCATTCCGCCGAAGGATCTCAACGAGTACGTCGGCAACGTGTACGAGTTCAAGATCGTCAAGGTCAACGACGAGCGGAAGAATATCGTGCTCAGCCGCCGCGAGGTCATCGAGGCCGAGCGGACCGAGCAACGCCAGCGTTTCCTGCAGAGCGTCAAGATCGGCGACAAGGTTCAGGGACTGGTCAAGAACATCACCGACTTCGGCGCCTTCGTCGACCTCGAGGGGATGGACGGCCTGCTCCACATCACCGACATGTCGTGGGGCCGGATCAACCACCCGAGCGAAATGCTCCACATCGGCCAGCCGATGGACCTCATCATCCTCGACGTGGACCGCGACAAGGAGCGCGTCTCGCTTGGCCTCAAGCAGATGTCCGACAACCCATGGGCCGACATCGAAGCCCGCTACTCGATCGGCACCACCGTGCGCGGCAAGGTCACCAAGCTGCTCCCATACGGCGCGTTTGTTGAAAT
>JBILQE010000017.1:0-63716 GCA_044373465.1 Akkermansiaceae bacterium
GTGAGAGCTTCGGCGGGGGAAGGTGGGAAGTTCCTGGCGCGTTTCGGGGGTTCTGGCGCGAGGTGGTTCTCCCCGCCGAACTTTTCACAAAGTTCGCTACCTGCCGGGAGGAATTCCTGCTTTGCGAGCGGTGCGAAACGTAGCGAAGCTCGTGAGAGCTTCGGCGGGGGAAGGTGGAAAGTTCCTGGCGCGTTTCGGGCGTTTCGGCGCGAGGTGGTTTTCCCCGCCGAACTTTCACAAAGTTCGCTACCTGCGGGGAGGAATTCCTGCTTTGCGAGCGGTGCTGGGGATGGCAGCAAGGGGATGCGATGAACGAAGGGCGGATTTGGGAGGAGCTTGGGGCGGAGGGGTTTCGCCGGCTGGTGGGGGGATTTTACCGGAGGATCCGGGTCGACGAGCTGCTCGGGCCGATGTATCCGCCGGACGACTGGGAGGGGAGTGAACGGCGGCTGTGGCAGTTCTTGTGTTTCCGGATCGGCGGGGATCCGAGCTACATGGAGGAGCGCGGGCACCCGCGGCTGCGGATGCGCCACTTGCCGTTTGTCATCGGGGTGGCCGAGCGCGACCGGTGGATCGCGCTCATGGAGGCGGCGCTCGACGAGGCGGGCGTTGGCGGGGCGACGCGGGCGGAGTTGAGCGGGTTTTTCGCCCAGGTCGCCGAGTTTATGCGGAATGCCGGGGACGCTTAGTTTGCCTCGATGAGATACTTGATGAAGCCGGGCAGGTCGTTGCCGGCGGCGGCCATCTCGGCCTTGATCGCCTTGGCGGCGAGCGACTGGCCGGTGTTGTCGGCGGCGGCGGTGGCGGCGGTGAGCCGGGCGAGGAATTTCTCGCGCAGGGCCATGACCTTCTTGCCGAACTCGAGGTCGATTTCCTTCTGCTCGGCGGTGTAGGCGTCGAGCGCCTTGGCGACCTTGGCCGGCGGATCGTCGAGCTTCGAGCCATCCGCGAGGCGCTTGTCGGCGCCGACCAGCGCTTTAAGCTTCTCGTAGAGTTTCTCCTGGTTGTCCTGCTCGCTGTGGACGAGGCCGCGGTACCAGCTGTCGATGTCGCGGCGGAATCCGGCGGAATTTTCGCCCAAGGCGGTGTCGCGGGCGTCGAGGTATTGGCGGCAGACGGTGGTGGCCTGGGACTTGAGCACCTTGAGGTCGCTTGGGAGCGCGTCGCCGCCAGTGGCGGCGGGGGTGGTGGCGCCAGTCGCGCCGGTGGCGGCGGGCGCGTCGCGGCTCCACTCGATGAGGAACGATGAAACGCGGGTTTCCGGGTCGAGCGCGAGCCATTCGCCCGTGGCATTGACCGCCAAGGCGGTGGCGTTGGCCGGGGGAGCTGCCGACCATTTCACCTCGACCCATGGCTCGGTGGTCGTCCAGCTCCAGATGTCGCCCGACCTGCGCCCGGCGAACCAGCAGACGCCATCGCCGGGGAGTTGTTCGGCGAGGTGTTGCTGGATCCAGGCGAGCTCGGTGCGGTTGCTCGGGACGGCCAGGTTGCCGCCGGCCATGCGGGCCATCGCGTCGGCGTCCTTCCAGGTCGTCGGCCGCTGGACGAGGAGGAAATAGCGGTTTTCAAACGGCTCGGTGCCGGTCGGGAACGCGGCCTTGGAGGCGGCAAGCCCGTCGGCGGCGCGCTTGAGGTTGTCGGCGAGGGTGGCCGGCAGGGCGGTCCCCTCGGTCTTCCACTGGATCAGGAACGGGTGCTTTTCCGCCGCCGGGTGGGCCAACACCAGCCCCAGTGAGGACAGCGTGGCAAACGTGCCGCTGCCGGACGGGCGGGTCAGCGGCGAGCCATCGAGCCAGTTCCACTGGCCGCGGCCGCTGATGCCGCCGCCGATCCAGGCGGTCGTCTCGGCGGGCAATTTCCCCGAGGTCATCTCGATGGCCATCGTCGTCGGCAGGATCGCGAGGTGGCCGCCGTGATCCTCGGCAAACTCGCGCGCCTCACGCCAACCTAGCGGCTTGGTCACCAGGAAAAACCGGTGCTCACCAAAACCGAAACTCCCAAGCGGCAGCTCGTCGCGGGCACCGCCGGCAAGCTTCGCCTTGAGCCGCGCAAGCGACTCCATCGGCGTCTCCCCGCCCTGGGTGGCCGGCTCGGTCGGCCGCGGCTTTGGCGGTTCAGCGCTGCGCGCTTGCTGCCGCTGTTGTTCGAGGCGGGCCTTCTCGGCCTCGAGCTTCGCCTTGTTGCGCGCCTCGACTTCCTGGTAGTGCTTTTCCTCGGCGAGTCTCGTCGCCGCCGACTTCTGCTCGTAGAGCCCCCACGCGAAGTAGATGCCGACCGACAGGCCGATGATGATGAGGATGTTGCGGATCAACCCGCCACCCGCCACGGTGACCTCGACGGGAGCCGCGGCAGCCCTTGCGGCATCGGCCTTCGGGCTGTTGGCGGGGATGAGCTTCGAGTCGAGGTTGGCCGGGGGAGTGGCTGCGGCGCGCTTCAGCGGGGTTTCTGCGGCCACTGCGCGCTTCGCCAACGGGGCGTCCTGCTGGGGCGCGCGCTTGGCGATTGGCGCTGGCGCGGCAGGGACCGGGGCGGCGGGCCGCTTGACCATCGCCGCGCTCGCGGGTGCCGCCGGGGTGGCTGGCCGCCGCACCGGAGTGGCCGGCGGCGGACTGGTCGGGCCGGTGAGGATCGTCCGCCCGGCCCGCTGGCCGGCGGCTGCGGGCGGCACCTCGTCGAGGGCCGCGGCAAACGTCTCGGCGCTTGGGTAGCGGAACGTCGGGCTCGGGTGGGTCGCGCGGCGGAAGATCTTGTCGAATAGCGGGTCGCAGCCACTCAGGGCGGATGGCAGCTGCACCGGGTTGCCCGGGAGTTGCCCGGTGAGCAATTCGTAGAGGATGACTCCGACGGCGTACAAGTCGGCGCGGCGGTCAGCGGTGTGGGGTTTGGCGATGACCTCCGGAGCAAGATACCCCGGGGTTCCCATGACCACCCCGGACCCGTCGCCGCGGCCCGCTTGCTGGGCGAGCCCGAAGTCGCCGATCTTCGGTTCCCCCTTGGCGGAAATGATGATGTTGGCCGGCTTGATGTCGCGGTGGACGACGTCGTGCTCGTGGGCGTGGGCGAGCCCGTGGCAGATCCCCTTGACCAGCCGGGCGGCCTCGGCGGGCTCGACCTTCTGGTGGTAATATTTGTGGTAGAGCGACTCGCCGACGACGAGCTCCATCGCGAGGAAGAGCATTCCGTCGACGCAGCCGGAGTCATAGACGCCGATGAGGTTCGGGTGGTTGAGCTTGGCCATCGCGCGGGCCTCGGTCTCGAAGCTCCGGAAGAATGCCGGATCGGCGCCGAGCTCGCGCGGCAGGATTTTGATGGCGACCTCGCGGTCAAGCGAGCGCTGGCGCGCATGATAGACGGCGCCCATGCCGCCTTGGGCGATGAAGTTCTTGATTTCGTAGGCCTCGAGGATTTGCCCGAGTTCGGCAACGGTCGGGGGAGTAAAGGAAAGTGGCTTCGGATCGCTCATGGGGAATGGATTTTGCCTTGCCGGGGGCGCCACCTGATAGCAGACCGATCCCCCGAACTAAAACAAAGATTATCACTTAAAACACGCCTGCGGGGCATGCCGAGGGTGGAAAATCCGGATGGTTTAAGCACGTTGCCTGGGGGTCGGATTGCCGGGCCATCCGGCTAGCGCAACAACCCGCCGCGGGGTGGAAAGTTGCGCCAGCCGCGGAGAGCAACGGCCAGCGGGCGCGGATGCTTAGAGGGGAGAGGATTTCGCGCGGCGAGCGTGGGAGCGAGGGAGGGGAATTTATCGGGTGGATTTCCGTGGATGGCGGGGGCAAGGTGGCGTGGCAAGCGCGGGTCATGTTGAAGTATCAGATCATTCAGGACATTTTCGTGCTCTGCGCGGTGTTTTCGGTCATCGGGATGTTGTTGTATTGGGTGACGCGCAGCGGGGTTGAGCCGGAAGACGAGGAAGAGCGGCTCGGGCCGCTCGACCTGCTCGGGGCGGGGACGATTTTCCTGCTGTATTTTTACTTTCACCATGCGAGCGCGCAGGCGGCGGGAAGCGGGGTGGACAACGAGATCACGCCGCTGCTGATTGTCATGTCGATGGCCGTCCAGGTGGTCATCAGTGGTGCGGTGCTAGCGTTTCTGGCGCCGCGGGTGGAGTTGATTGGCCACCTCGGGCTGCGCTGGCCGGGGTGGCGGTGGATTGCGCTGATTGCGCCGGCCGGAGTGGTCGGGACCTGGCTGGTCGCCTGGGTCGTCGACCTCAGCGCGTATACCGAGTGGGTTGAGAACCTTCTCAACGAGCGCGCGGTGCAGAGCTCGGTGACGGCGCTGCAGGAGAGCCGTGATCCGGTGTTGCTGGGGTTGATGGGGGTGGCGGTGGTGGTGGTGGCGCCGGTGACGGAGGAGTTGATTTTCCGCGGGTATTTGTTTCCGGTGCTGCGGCGCTTCACGGGGGTGAGTTTTGCGGCGGTGATGAGCGGGTTGATTTTTGCGGTGGCCCATGGGGAGCTTGGGGCGCTGCCGATCTTGTTTTTCCTCGGGGTGTTGTTGGCGCTCGTCTACCAGCGGAGCGGGTCGATCTGGGCGCCGATCGGCGTGCATGCCTTGTTCAACCTGATGACGGTGCTCGCCTCGATCGCGATGCGCGTGGCTCCCAACGTCCCCGGATGAAAACCCTGCGCGATATCGGCGAGGACGAGTTGATCCGCACGCTCGTCGCCGGCTTTGGCGGCAGCCCGGAGTTGCGCGTCGGCCCCGGCGACGACTGCGCGGTCTGGCAGGCGCCAGGGGCGCCGGCATGGCTGCTCAAGACGGATGCGATCGTTGAAGGGATCCATTTTCTCCCCGAGGCGCGGCCGGAGGCGGTCGGGTGGAAGGCAATCGCCCGGGTTGCCAGTGACATGGCGGCCATGGGCGGGCGTCCGGAAGGCTATCTGGTGACCGTCGCGCTCCGGCCCGATCTTGCGGTGAGTTGGGTGGAAGCGCTCTACGCTGGGATGCGCGAGGCGATGCGGGTCTGCGGCGGGGTTCTGGCCGGCGGGGAAACCACCGCGGTGCCAGCCACCGGGGCGGTGGTGATTTCCGTCGCGGCCACCGGGCGGGTTGCCGGCGAGCCGGTATTGCGCAGCACCGGGCGCCCGGGCGACTTGGTCGCGGTGACCGGCGAGCTTGGTGGCTCGCTGGCCGGCAAGCACCTGGGATTTCACCCGCGGCTCGCCCACGGCGAGTGGCTGGCGCGCCACGGGGTGAGTGCGATGATGGATCTTTCCGACGGGCTCGGGCGTGACCTCCCGCGGCTTGCCGGCGCCAGCGGTTGTGGCTGGGTGGTTGACGAGGAACGCGTGCCAACCAGCGCCGGGTGCTCGGTGGCGGCGGCGCTGGGCGACGGCGAGGACTACGAGCTGCTGGTCACCCTGCCGCCCGCGGCGAGTGACGCGATCCTCGCCGGCTGGGCGCGCGCGTTTCCGGACCTTCGCCTGACCGTGGTTGGCCGGCTGACCGGGGAACCGGCCGATGGCGCGGTCACCGGCTGGGAGCACTTCCGCTGAGGGGTCCTAGCGCGGCTCGTAGGCGACCCTGAATCCGAGGTCATCGCGGCGCAGCGAGCGGGATTCGACCCATTCCCGGGTTTTCGCGCCAGCGCCCGCGGTCCGGAACGAGCCGCCGATGACCAGCGGACTGCGCGGGTTCATCGGGACCGACGGGTTGAGCTCGTTCTCGCCGGTCCATTCGGCGACGTTGCCAGCCATCCCGTGGATCCCAGCCGGAGTGATGTCGAGGGTGTCGGCATCCACCGGCCCGAAGCCGGACGGCTCAAGCTTGGGTGGGTCGCCGCGCTGGGTGACTGCGGCGAACCATTCATTCTGGGTCGGGAGCCGCCCCTGTTGCCAGCGGGCGAAGGCATACGCGTCCCACCAATCGACGAGCACGACCGGGAAGTTCAGGTCAATCAGCTGGTCGCGCCAGGGACTGCCGGCGACGGCCGCGGCGAGCATCTCATCCCACCCGTCGGGGTGATGGTTGATCTTGCTCGCCGGTTGTTCGGGATGGTCGTAGGCATTCCGCTGGCCGTCGGGCAGCGCGCTCAACTGGTCGAGAAACTTCCGGTATTCGCCGATGGAGACTTCGAAGGCATCAAGCTGGAATGCGGGAAGCTCGGCGCTGGCACCGTCCATGGTCGCGTAGCTCCCCTGGGGCACGCTGATGGTTGCCGACAAGTCGCGCTCCTGGGGCACCTTCGGGTTGTCGTTGCGGCTGATGATGACTGCCAGCCCGACGGCCACGGCGGCGGCGGCAAGGATGCCGAGAACCAGCGGGGTTTGGCTCTTTGGGGCGGCTTTCCCCTGGCGCGTCGGCGCCGGCGGCAGCGTTTGGGTTGGCGCGGTGAGTTGTTGTTCGACTTGTTCCGCGTAGCTCTGGATCTGCTCCCAGGTCAACGGCAGCGGCCGCTCGAGGTCGGCCATCCAGCTCAGCAGCGTGCGCACCCGCGTGGCACCCTCGGCGTCGTCCCGGATGAGGTCCTCAAGGATGTGCCCGAGCATCTGGGTGTCGGCGACATGGGCAAGCGGCGAGCGGGTCCCGGCGACGGCCACGTTGACCAGCCGGGTGAGCCCGTCGTTTTCGACGAAGACGTGCTCGGGCGCCAGCGGCACGGCATTGATCCCGCGGGTCTGCAGGTAGAGGTTGGCGTCGGCGACGTGCTTGAGCAAGCGCGCCATCTCCAACGGCGTCAGCCGCGTGCCGCCGTCGAGCAACTCGATGAGCGAGCGCCCGGCGAGGTGCTCGCGGGTATAGAAGTGCGAGTTCGGGCTGCTGACCGCCTCGTAAATCGAGGCGATCAACGGGTGGTCGATCGCCGCCTTGGCGCGCACGTCGGCGAAAAATTGCTCGATGACCAGCGGGGTGGCGACCTCCTCGCGCAGCTCGTCGAGGAGCACCTGGCGGTTGACCGAGCGCTGCACGGCGCGGAACGTGCGGGTCAGCGGCCCTTGGGCGAGGAGCTCGGAGAGCTCGTAGTCGCCGAGGTTGCGGTCAAGCGTCGGGGGGAGGTGGGGATCATCCATGGGAAAAAATTCAGGCAAAGGGGTCTCAGCGTACCGGCAGCGGCAGCAGCGGGTTCTGGCGGTTGTAGTCGAGCGGCAGGCTGTTCTCGTCGAGAAACATCGGAACCTCGTCCAGACCGCTCGGCGCGCCCGAATTCATCTTTTGCGCGAGGTGGCGCGGCCACGCCTGGCTGTCGATCAACTCACCCTTGTAGAAGAGCTCGACGACCTGGCCGTAATACGTCCGGGTTCCAAACAGATGCGCGTCCTGCAGGCTTGGCGGCGGGATCTCGTAGGTGATCTGGAGGAGCTCCTCGCCTTGGCCGGCCCAGTCGACCGGGGCGGTCACCCAGGTGTCCTGCGTTCGGGCCCCGGCGCTGAGCGGCACAATCTTCAGATCCTGATCCTGGTCGAAGAAGGTGACCTTCACTGCCAGGTCGTCAGGGACGAAATCCTCGCCCGGAGCGCCAAACACCGGAATGGTCACCACCACCCGCTGGCCCCCCTCGGGCGGCGATTCTTTGAAAATCCTTGCCCGCCCAAGCCCCAGCCGCCCGCGCTGGTCCTCTGGCTGGGCAAATCCCACGCTGATCTTCTTGGCCGCCACTTCGTAGAGCGATCCGGCCCCGGTGGTTCCCAGCTCATAGACCCGCTGGTAGTAGCTGCTCGCCCGGTCAAAGATCTCCATCACCTCGTAGGCCAGCCCGGATTCATACAGGACATTGGCATCCTCCGGCGCCAGCGATTCGGCTTCCTGGAGCTTGGTCATCGCCGCACGCATGTCCCCGGCGATCCGCGCGTGGCGCGCCTCGGCCACCAGCTGCGCAACCACCGGGTCGTTGATCACCGGCAACGCCAGCCCCGGCGGTGGCGGCGGAAGGCGCGGCAGGGTGGCCAGGGAAGGTTCCGCCACCGGCTCATCCACAACGACTTCAGGGATCGCCACCGGCCCCTCGTCGGGCGATCCGCCCGGCTCCGGGGTGGCCACCGCCGCCGGCGCGCCAGCGTCCGCAGGCAAATACCGGACCACCTCGCGGACGACTTCCCGCGGCGCGGTCCCGATCCGGTCGAGCCGCATCGCCACCGCCATCCCAAGGCAGAGGACCTGGATGAAGGCCATCAACAACACCACCCCGCAGCTCAAGCGGAACGTTAGGGTTTTCCCGGGTGCCGCCGGAAGGTGTGCCTGCATGCTCCGCAAACTATGTTACCCCGGATGCTTCTGTCAATCAGCGCTAAGCTCACCGGCACAACGGCGTGCACAGCTTCAGCAGCGAAGCCTCGAGGACGTATTTCGAGTCGGCGACCTGCTGGACCGGCAGGTGCCCGTAGGTCCCCTCGCGGAAAACCATGATCCGGTTGGTCTCCCCGGCGGCGAGCGCGTCGAGGGCCGCGACCGAGAAATTGTAGGCCATGATCCGGTCGCGCACGGTCGGCGAGCCGCCGCGCTGGACGTGGCCGAGGACCGTCAGGCGGGTGTCCATTTTCAGGACGTCGCCCATCCAGCGGGTCAGGTAGTCGCCCATCTTCGTCCCCTCGGCGACCACCGCGAGAATGTACGACCGGCCGGCGCGCAACTGCTTCTGGAGCCTGGCCCCAAGCGCATCGAGGTCATACGCGAGTTCCGGGACGAGGCAGATTTCCGCGCCGGCGGTCAGCGCGGAAACCATCGCGAGGTAGCCGCAGTGGCGGCCCATGACCTCGATGACGAACGCGCGGTTGAACGAGGTGGCGGTGTCGCGGATGCTGTCGATCGACTGGCGGATCATGTTCAGCGCGGTGTCGACCCCGAGGCAGTAGTCGGTTCCGGCAATGTCGTTGTCGATCGTTGCCGGGATGCCGGCAAACGCGATCCCGAAGTCGGCGTGGAACTGGTTGACCGCGCGGAACGACCCGTCGCCGCCGATCATGATGAGCTTGCTGATCCCGCGGGCCTGCAGGTTGGCGAACGCCTGCTCGCGGAACTTATACTCGAAAAACCGCTGCGAGCGCGACGAGCGCAACACCGTGCCACCCCGGTGCATGATCCCGGAGACCGTCTCGGCGGTCGCCAGTTCGATCTGGTTGTCAATGAGCCCGCGCAGCCCGTCATAGACGACGTAGGGGACGAACCCCTTGCTGGCGGCATACTCGACACAGCACTTCACGGCCGGATTCATGCCTGCCGCGTCCCCTCCGGAGGTGATGATGGCGATTCCGTTTCCCATGGGCGCGATGGGGATAGGCCTCTCCCCGCGGATTGGCAAGCACAGCGCGAGCCGCCTTGCCAGGAATCCCGCCACCACCGAAAAAAAGGAGGAGGCCTTGCGACCTCCTCCCTGAAAAAACAACAACAACACAAACCCCACTAGTCGAGGCTGGCCATCTATAAACAAGCTCCCGGGGAAATGGCAAGGGGGAAATTCCAAAAACTATTTTTCGCCGCAATCCCTTGATCTACGGGTCAAAGGAGGCTGCCGGGGAGCTCGCCGGCGGCCGCCCCGGGGGCCCCGTGGGCCGGTGCGGGCGGTTGTTTTACAAAACTTTGCAGGGGTGCGACGAGGTTCGTCGGGAGTGGGAAGTGGCGCTCGTAGATCCCCTCGGCGAGCTGCTGGGAGTGGCTGTAGGCGTCCTTCATCATTTCCAGCTTGGCGTCGAGGTTGTCGATGCAGTGGAGCGCCCATGCCTCCGGGGTCCGCGGCAAGGTGGGCGAGCCGAACTCGTATTGCCCGTGGTGGCTGGCGACGAGGTGAAGGAGGTGGAGGCGGACGTCCTCGGAGGCCGGCTCCAGCGTCAGCCACTCGGCGCTCGCGGCGGCGGTGAACATGTCGCGCCAGAGCTTGTTGACGATTTCGAGGCCGATCGGGATGTGGCCGAGGAGCTCGCCGTGGAGCGTGTAACTTTGGGCGAAGCCGTTGCCGAGGTAGGTGTTTTCCCAGAGTTTCCCGCAATCGTGGAACAACACCGCGGCGATCAGCAGGTCACGGTTGAGGTCCGGGTAGACCCGGCTGATGGCGTCCGCGCTGCGCATCATCTGCGCCACGTGCTCGACCAGCCCGCCGCGGCGCGCGTGGTGGTTCTTGCGCGCCGCCGCGGTCCGCCGGAACCGCGCGCCAAACTCGTTGGTGAAGCTGTTGCACAAGGCGGCCAGCCGCGGGTCGGCGATCGAGCGGACCAGCGCGACGATCGTCTCCCAGTCGTGCTTCTGGGTTGCCGCCGTCGCCCCGTCCCCGGCAAAAAACACCTCCCGGTCCGCATCCCCCAGCAGCGCAAACTCCCAGCTCGCCGCGTCGATCCCATACTGCCCCTGGGTCCACTGGCCGGTGAGGCGCACGCAGCTGTGCTCCGCCAACGACTTGGCGGCCTCGAACTGCTCCCGGTCGCTCCAGACCTTCAGCGCGAAGCTCCCGGTCGCGTCGGCAAACGTCAACTCGAGGAATGGCTTCCCGCCCCGCGTCGTCCGGCTGCTCCGCCCCTGGACCTGGACGGCCACCGCCGCCTCCAGCGGCGTCTCGCAGGCCTTGGATTTCAACTCGGCAATCGTCAGCGTTTCCACCCCGCTACCATTCCACGCCCGCCCGCGAGGACAAGCAACAAGCGCGGGAGGAGTCGAAGGTCTGAAAGTCAAAGGTCGAAAGTCGCCCCAAGAAGCGCCCCAAGGAGCGGCGATCTCCGCATCGCCGGGCCCGTGAAATGACGATGAGGCCACCTCCTCCCATCGCCACCCCATGGACCGGCCCTCCGAACGCCCCTCTCGCGTGGCGCACAAGCATCCGCCGCTGGCGCACATCGGCAATCATCAATCGATCCCCCCGCCGCCGCGCTCCCCGCTCCGGACCTTCGACTTTCGACCTTCAGACTTTCGACTCCCCCCCTCTTCACCTCAACCATCAAACCTCAACAATCGGCAATCATCAATCGATCCCCGCCGCCGCTCGCACCCAAACATCCGCCCCTCGCGCCACGCTCCCTAACGCCCCAACGGGGGCGTCGCATACCAGCCCGGGGCAGCGCCCCAGGATTGGGCCCCGATCGTCGCGTTCTGAAGGAACGCCGCATATCGCGACGCCTCTCTCGCTCTCCGGAACGCCGCTCGCGCTCTCCGAAACGAGAGCTCTCCGGAACGCATCTCACGCTCTCCGAAACCCATCTCGCGCTCTCCGAAACCCATCTCGCGCTCTCCGAAACCCATCTCGTGCTCTCCGAAACCCATCTCGCGCTCTCCGAAACCCATCTCTCGCTCTCCGAAACCCATCTCGTGCTCTCCGGAACGCCGCTCGCGCTCTCCGAAACCCATCTCGTGCTCTCCGGAACCCATCTCACGCTCTCCGGAACGCCCCTCTCGCTCTCCGGAATGCTCCTCTCGCCCTCCGGAACGCTCCTCTCGCTCTCCGGAACGCCTCTCTCGCTCTCCGGAACGCCCCTCTCGTTCCCCGGAACCCTCCTCCCGCTCTCCGGAACGCCTCTCTCGCTCTCCGCAACGCCCCTCTCGCTCTCCGGAACCCTCCTCCCGCTCTCCGGAACGCCTCCCCTGAACCGCAACGCGGTTCCGCCCCAAAGCCCGGGGTTGGCGTACCCGCCTACCCCGGGAACGCCCCCCGAGAAATTCCCCAACCCCAACGGGGTTGCGTCCCGCCCAGGCCCCATCCTTCGCCACCCACCTCACCGAATCCGGCACCGACTCCGCACCGTCCAAAACCTCCTCGGCCACTCCGACGTCTCCACCACCATGATCTACCTCCACGTCATCAAACGCCCCGGCGCCGGCGCCCCCAGCCCCTTGGACAACCTCGAATCCCCTCAACCCCTTCTCTTTGCCCCTTGGCTTCCCACCCCTCCCACGCTATCCCTCACCCTGACCATGACCCCAAACCCATCCCCTCCCGGTCGCCTTTACCCCTTGTTACACGACCCGTCGTGTAACACCCCCCAAACCCGACCGGTCGGTCAATAACACTGTTGGGCAAAAATAATCAGATGAACCACAGCACCAACCGCATCGCGAGATTGCTCAGAGCTTCGTGCATAGGCGCTGTCTTAGGAGTTGTAGCAGCCATCGCAGGTCTGGCGGTTGAAGGATGGAATGTAGATCACCACGGGGCAGAGTATTCTTCCTACCGATTCCATTACATTGGACTCGGAGCATTTCCTGGAGTGATTATCGCCGAGAATAGATTCGGGGCTGATTTCCGACTTGGCGAGGTGATGCAACACAAGACAACCGTGATCGGATGGAACGCCTTTGCTTATTCGTTACTGAGTGCTGGAGTCTTCGCGCTATTTTCCAGATCGGTTGCGCCGCCCCCGCCTTCAACGCTAACCAAAAAAGAAGCCCAACAAGGCGCGCCGTGACAACCACTACCAGCCGTTTAGTTTCGATGATTATCCCTGACTACAACCCTAACTCCGTGATCGACGTTCCCCGCCGCTGGTAGTGGTGCACGCGCTCATCGTTGTGCGCCGAGCCAAGCAAGGCGCTTCTTATTAGCCGCTCCAATCATCAATCGATCCCCGCGCCGTCGCGCTCCCCGCTCCCTACCTTCGACTTTCGACCTTCGACTTTCGACCTTCAGACTTTCGACTCCCCCTCTTCAATAAACCCACCCGCCCCGAATCACCCTCCTCGCTATCAGCACTTCCCTGCCCATCTCCCCGCCACCGCCTCTAGCGGATATCCGGCGCGGCCTTGCGTTTGAGCATGCGGAACGCCTCTCCGAGCAACTGCCGGTCGAGTGGCGGGTGCGGCGCGTGACCAACGCCAAGAAGTTCCGCAACGGCCTCAAGGCCCTCAAGGACTGGCTCAAGAAATCGCGGAGCCTCCCGCTCCCCGAGATCATCGCCACGCTCAAGAACAAGCTAAGGGGCGTCTGGAACTACTACGGCGTGATCGGGAATTCGGAACGCAACGGCCGGTTCGCATGGTTCGCCCAGCGGCTGGTCTACAAGTGGCTCAACCGCCGCAGCCAGCGGCGCAGCTACAACATGACCGCGTTCATGGAAGCCTGGGTGCGCTGGGAAATCCCAATGCCCCGCGTCGTGGAGAAGCCCTGGCCGCAAGCTCGACAAGCCCTGCACAGCACAATATGAAACCGTCGACCAACTGGACGCCAATCATGATCGAAGTTCCACCTGCGCGCATTCCTGAGGAGCCCGGTGCGGTAATTCCGCACGCCGGGATCTGCAAGGGGGGCGTCGGGCAACCGGCGTCCCTACCTTAATCGTTTGGAGAACTTCAGACTCGGCTAACTAATACTTACCAGCCCTGACCAATGACGAATAAACGTAAGATCGAAGCTCTCCACCAAATTCAACTATTGCTCGATCCACCAGCACCGCTTTTTGGGATCGACGTTGCACTAACAGACGCAGAGGTAGAATCCATGGGGGACGAACACCTAATCGAAACAGGGTTCCAGATGAACGCACCCGAAGGACAGCGATTCGCCATTGTATCCATTTTGCCAGAAGGCAGAAGAATGCTGATTTCGAAGAATCTCCACATTCCGCGCATCTTCGTCGAAGCTCCCCCGAAGACAATATCCCAAATGATTGGTTCAACGACGGGGAAAGTATTGTTGAGTGTTGCCACCGCCGCCTTGGCGGTACTCGCAACTTACCTGTTAAACGCCTACCTGGAATGAAGAAAACGAACAAGGCGTGCATGGCAACCCCCACTAGCCCCTTTGCCGGCGGAGTCTACCGTGGTTTTATCCTTCACCTCCCGTCTCTTCGTCGGCTCCCGCTAGTGGAGTTGCCATCACTTTTCCTTCCAACCTCCCCTCAATCGCGCCGGTGGGCGCACATTTAACGTTGTGCAGGATAATGAGCTATGACCTAGAAGTGATCGAAGCCGAGTGTGCAGCCCACAATCTGGGCTGCACGCGAGTCTCTGAGCACGAGGTCGAGATTACCCTGGGGCCTGGTTGCATTCTCTTCTTTGCCAATTTGGTTGAAGAGGACGACACGATGGTTGGCTTCAAGAATACTCCCTGGCACAGCCACGATGAGCTAACGGTAATGACCGGTGACAACACCTCGGCTGAACTCGACCCGGTTGAGATTGTGAGGTTACTTACGACTGGAGTGCTTTTGATCGTATCCCAATGGATCGACGGGAAGCTCCATGATCGTTGGCTGATGCATCGAGGCGAGAGGCTCGACTTGAAGTATCTCGAGCCGAATGAGGAATTCCGCGTCAAACAACTGGCACAACAAGCCGCGCCACGCAACCACTAGTAGCCGTTCAGTTGAGATGATTTTCCGTAATTACAACCCCAACCCGGTGAGTGACACTCGCCGCCGCTACTAGTGGCGCGTGCGCTTTACGTTGGGCAAAATAGAATGAATTCGCCGTGCTCCAATTGCTGTGCGCCTGATCGAGCTCTCTGGGTGCTGTTTAGCTACAACCAGAAGAGTCCACGTAAGCCAGCCCTCACCACCATTGAGCAAGGCAATTGGATCACGCTCGAGAGATGCGAAGAATGCGGCGCACTGTGGTGTTCTTCACCCTACGAGCCCTTTGCCTCATTTCCCTACCTTGTATCGTGGCCTCGCGACATTGCCGCATGGAAATCCATCCACGATTCCGATGATGGCCGAAGCTTGCTGAGTTGGCATGCTTATGAGATCGCCCAGAAGTGGAACAGCCTGCCTGAGATCGAGAGGCTAGCGTGTGAGGCTCATAGGGAGCGGAGTCGCGGCCACAACCCTGTTGACGATCCAAGCTCATTCAGAGCTGCACCTCTTCCCACCGGATAACAAGAAGCGAATAAGCGGTCAGGAATCAGGCCTGCCAATAGTAGTCAGAGGCGGTAACACCGACCACACGGCGAAGGATCCTTCTCATGGAAGCCGTCCCTCCTAGCGGGCCATAAGCCATTCAATCTCATGACAGTTTCCATTCAATCACGCCCGTAGAAGGACTCAATCGTTGTGCAAAGAATCCGATGATCAGAGAGCTAGGTAAGCCTTCGGGCATTGAAGGGGACGACCGCGCCACAGAGATGATTCGCGTCTGGCTGGCGAACAATGATCTAAACGTCTCTCTATTCCTTGGGATGTGGGAGGATGCAGACGATTCTGAGATCGATGAGCGTGATGCCTGGGGATTCTTGCTGGCCGACCTTACTCGCCACATTGCGAATGGGATGATGCAAAGCCACGGATGGGACTACGATGAGAGCAGGGAGCGGATCAAAGAGTCTTTCCTTCGCCAGTTTCACAGCAAAGACAATACCGTCGAGGGCGGCTACACCGGAGACGAAGAATAACCCACAGCAAGTCGGCTCATCCAACGGCGGGCAACGTCCCAATTTGAATTCAGGCTTTCTTCCCCGCCGTGGATGGCCTATGGGTTCGGCAAGGCAGAATCATGATTCCTCCACTCACACCCAAGCAGCGTGCGCTTGCTCAAGCGATGGGGGAGATTTCCGAGCGTGCGTACTCTGCGTCATGGATAGATCGTCTGGAATTCCTGCTATGGCATCTATTGACTGCGAATAAAAAGAAGATTGGTCGTGTGATGCTGACCGAGCTGGAGAAGAGTGCATTGCGTTCACTCTCGAGTGAATGCGGAGGCTGGATCATCTTCGACGATATTGAAGAGGAAGAGTTTGTTGCTCTGCCGCGCTGGCAGGAACTTTATGCCGAATGGTTTGCTGCCAATTCGCAGTTTCTCAAAGACGGAAGCTGAGATGAAACAAAGGCAGCCTACGGTTTTTTCCGGTAGTATTGCCCGATCAAGTTTTTCGCAGGCAAGTCCAAGAATTATTTGCACATCATGGTTGCTTGAAGCAGTTCTGCATTCTGTCCGTAAAACGAGGTTGGCTGTCACCGTGGTGACAGACGAATAGTTGGTGAGAGATGCAGATGGTGACAGACGAACGATGTCACCGTGGTGACAGACGAATAGTCGGAAGCCATCGTTGCGGAAGATCCTCGGGTGGGGTAGGCTGAAGGGTTGAACGAACAGCAAAGGAGGCCCGATGAGAAAGGCACGCTTTTTATGTCCGTGGAAGGACTCGGTGGTGAAGCCGTCGATCTATCACACGCTGGGGAGAGTGGTTGATCGGCAGTTTGTGCTGGGTAACCTTGAGCGTGAGCAGTTTCGGCGTTTCATGCGGATGCAGGAGAGTTTCAGCGGCTGCCATGTCTTGGGGTACGTGGTGATGTCGAACCACTTTCATTTGTTGTTGGAGGTCCCCCCGCTGCCGGCGGGTGGGATCTCCGACCGGGAGTTGTTGCGGCGGCTCGGGGCGGTGAAGAGCCGCGGTTATGTGCGGGAGGTGGCGCGCGCGCTGGCGGAGGCGCGGGCCGAGGGGGAGCTGGCGCGGGTCGCGGAGATCCATGCGCGCTTCACCTGCCGGATGCACAACCTCAGCGAGTTCATGAAGACCTTGGTGCAAAGGTTCAGTCGCTGGTTCAACCGGACCCACGAGCGGCACGGGACCTTGTGGGAGGAGCGCTTCAAGAGCGTGATCGTGGAGAGCGGGATGGCGGCGCGCAAGGTGGCGGCCTACATCGACCTGAATCCGGTGCGCGCCGGAATGGTGAAGGATCCGGGGGCCTACCGGTGGAGCAGTTATGGCGAAGCGGTCGGCGGCGGACCGCGGGGTGGCGGGAGAAAAGCGCGGGCGGGACTGGTGCGTGCGTGCATGAGCCACCACGGCGTGGGGCTTGAGCCGGAGAAATGGCGGGAGGTTGCGCGGATCTACCGGCGGGCGATGGGGCTGGCCCTGGGGCGCAAGAGCGGCCGCGCGGAGGTGGACAAGAGCCTCGTCAAAGAAGGCCAGAGCGAGGCGGAGGCCTTCGCCGGTGGGGGTCGGGAGAACGGCACGGTGCTGCCGGAGCATGGGATCGGGAACCAATTGCTGCGGCGGATCCGCTACTTCACCGATGGGGCGGTCATCGGAAGCAGGCATTTTGTTGACGAGGTCTTCGCCGCCTCGCGGGAGCGCTTCCCCGAGAAACGGAAGGATGGGGCGCGGCCGATGCGCGGCCAGGACGCGTCCTTGAAGCTGTGGAGCATGCGGGACCTGCGGACCTAGCCGTTGGGCGGATGGTGTCTCTAAACCCTCTGGCCGCGAGCGCCGACCCGTGCCGATCGGCAAGGGCTGCGCGCGGGTCATGAGCGGTTCATTGGCGGGCGCTGCGGGGACGCATCGCCCTACCGGGCTTTGCGCGGTTCATGAGCGGTTCATGCGGGGGTGCTGCGCTGCTTCCGGTTCTCAGCGGTTAACGGCGAAAGATCCTGCGGGGCTGGGGCGTTTCCGGAAAAGCCTGTTCTTGTCCGGTTGGGTTGGATTAGCCTAGGCTGGTTGCTGGCGTGCGTGTTGGTGCGCCGGGCCGCCGCCTGACCGGATCCACCGTATGTTGGCCTATTTCTCACCATTAAGGGCATGCCAGCTGGCGCTGGGGCTTCTCGGGGTGGTTTCGGCGGGTGGTGGGGAGGTCGGGTTCAACCGTGACGTGCGGCCGATCTTGTCGGAGAACTGCTTTCCGTGCCATGGGCAGGACGCGCAGAAACGCGGTGGCGAGCTGCGGCTTGACCAGCGCGACGAGGCGTTGGCGGCGCGGGAGGGCGGGGCGGCGATCGTGGCCGGGAATGCGGGGCAGAGCGGGCTGCTGAAGCGGGTCCGGTCGGGCGACCCGGAGGTGCGGATGCCGCCGCCGGAGTCGCACTTGGCGGCGCTCAAGCCCGAGCAGGTTAGGATTCTCGAAGACTGGATCAACCAGGGGGCCAAGTATGAGCCGCACTGGGCGTTCGTAGCGCCGGAGAAGCCGACACCGCCGGCGGCCGGCCACCCGGTGGACGCGTTCATCCGGGCGCGGCTAGCGGTGGCCGGGCTGGCGCCGAACCCGCCGGCCGACCCGGCAACCCAGGTGCGGCGGGTGTTTCTTGACCTGACCGGCTTGCCGCCGACTCCGGCGGACATCGACGGGTACCTTGCCGACGCCGCGCCGGACCGGTGGAACCGGTTGGTCGACAAGCTGCTCGCCTCGCCGCACTGCGCCGAGCGGTTGGCGATGCCGTGGCTGGATGCGGCGCGCTTTGCCGACACGAACGGGTTTTCGATCGACGACCACCGGGACGCGTGGGGGTGGCGCGACTGGGTCATCCATGCGTTCCAGAAGAACCAGCCGTTTGACGAGTTTTTGACCGACCAGCTGGCGGGCGACCTGATCCCCGGGGCGACGCCGGACCAGCGTGCGGCGACCGGGTTTTTGCGCAACAGCATGAACACCCACGAGGGCGGGATCATCCCGGAGGAATACCGGGTTGCCCAGACGGCCGACAAGGTCGACGCGGTGGCCAGCACGATGTTGGGCCTGACGCTCAAGTGCGCCCAGTGCCACGACCACAAGTTTGATCCGATCAGCCAGAAGGAGTACTATCAATTCTACGGGTTCTTCAACACCAGCTCGGAGCCGGGGATGGGGGCAACCAACGGCAGCACCCCGCCGGTCATGGAATACACCTCGCCGCTGGCGGGCGGCGGGATCGATGGGATCAAAAAACGCATCGCCGAGCTCGAATACCTCCAGGTCCACCCGACCGTGCCGGTCGTCGCGGCGCGCACCGCCTGGGAGGCGCGTCAGCCTGCCGCGGCTGGCGTGGCGGGCGCTGGGTTCCCGTGGGCGGAGTTGGTGGCGGAGCAGGTGAAGTGGCTGTGGGCCGGCCAGCCGGTTCCCGATCAGCCGGTCGAGTTCCGCCGCGAGCTGGTGATCGCCGCGCCGGTCCGCGAGGCGTGGATGTTTTTCACCTGCGACGACCAGGCCGACGTTTCCGTCAACTCGGTGGCCGCCGGCAAGGTGACCCTCTGGAGCGCCCCCGCGGTGGTCAAACTTGGCCTGGTCGAGGGACGCAACCTCATCGAGGTGAGCGCCCGCAACCACGGCGGGCCGGGCGGATTTCTCGCCGTGATCGCCTGGCGCGGCGACGCTGGCTGGCAAGTGCTCGCCTCCGATGCGAGCTGGCAGGCGCGCCTGGGCGCGCAGGACCCGTGGCAGCCGGCGCTGGAAATCGCAGCGCACGGCGCGGCCCCGTGGGGCGATGTCACCCGGAGCGTCCGCGGGCCGGCCGGCGATTTGGCGGAAATCCTGGCGCTTCCCCCGGCGGCGCGCAGCCCGGGCCAGTGGCAGGTTCTCAACGAGGCGTTCATGGCCTCCGGCGACCCGCTTGCGCCGCGGATGGCCGCGGTGCTCGCCAGCCTGAAGGTGGAGATCGATGTCCTCGCCGCGGACGTGCGCCGCGGTCGAACGACGGTGATGGTGATGGACCACCAACCGGAGCTGCGCAAAACCCACATCCTGAGCCGCGGCGCCTACGACCAACCGGCCGAGGAGGTTGTTCCCGGCGTCCCCGCGGTCCTCCCGCCGCTGGCCGGGGCCAACCTGACCCGCCTCGACCTTGCCCGCTGGCTCACCCAGCCGCGCCACCCGCTGACCTCACGCGTCGCGGTCAACCGGATGTGGCAGATGATCTTCGGCCGCGGGATCGTCGAAACTCCGGGCGACTTCGGCAACCAGGGGAGCTGGCCGACCCACCCGGAGCTCCTCGACTGGCTCGCCGTCGAATTCACCGACCACCAGTGGGACCTCCACCACCTGCTGCGCACCATCCTCACCTCCGAAACCTACCGCCAAAGCGCCGCCGCCACCCCGGCCCAGCACGCCCGCGACCCGCGCAACCTTCTGCTGGCCCGCTCGCCGCGTACCCGGCTGGCGGCCGAGACCGTCCGCGATGCGGCGCTGGCGGCGGCGGGGGTGCTCGACCCGGCGCTTGGCGGCCCCGGGGTGCACCCCGACCAGCCAGAGCTGTGGAGCGAGATCAGCCACTTCGGGCACCCGACGGTGTTCACCGCGCAGCACTATTATCCGGGACGCGGCGGGTCGTTGCACCGGCGGAGCTTGTACACGTTTTGGAAGCGCACCTCGCCGCCGCCGGTGCTGGGGATCTTTGACGCGCCGACGCGCGAGACCTGCGCACAAGTTCGCGGGCAGACCAACACACCGTTGCAGGCGCTCGTGTTGCTCAACTCCCCGGAGTTTGTCGAGGCGGCCGCCGCCCTCGCCAGGAGGATGCTCACCGAGGGTGGGACCAACGCGGCGCAGCGGATCGCGTTTGGCTTCCGGCTGGTCACCGGGCGCGCGCCGGCACCGGCCGAACAGGATTTGTTGGAACGCGCGCTGGCACGCCACCAACAGAAGTTTGCCGGCGATCCCGCCGCCGCCCGCGCGCTCGCCGGTGAGGCCGCCGACCCGGCCGAGCTGGCGGCCTACTCGCTGCTAGGCTCAACCATGCTCAACCTCGACGAAGCGATCTGCCGGCCATGAACCCGCTTACCCAGCATCTCGAAGCAATTTCCCGGCGGAGCTTTCTCGGTCTAACCGGGCTCGGGCTCGGCGCGATCGCCGCGCGCACCCTGCTCGCCGCCGACGGCCCGGCGCGCCCGCCCGGCTCGCCCGGCTCATCCGCCGGCGCCTATCCGCACTTCGCCCCCACGGCGAAGCGGGTCATCTATCTGTTCCAATCCGGCGGGCCGTCGCATATCGATTTGTTTGACTACAAGCCGGAGCTCGAGCGGCTGCACGGGAGCAACCTCCCCGATTCGGTTAGGCGCGGCCAGCGGCTCACCGGGATGACCTCCGGGCAGGGAGCGCTGCCGGTGTGCAAGAGCTTGGCGGCGTTCCGCCAACGCGGCGGCAGCGGCCAGTGGATCAGCGACTTGCTGCCGCACACCGCGAAGGTGGCCGACCACCTGGCGGTGATCCGCTCGATGCACACCGAGGCGATCAACCACGACCCGGGAATCACCCTCATCAACACCGGGTCGCAATTTCCCGGGATGCCCAGCCTCGGGTCCTGGGTTTCCTACGGGCTCGGGAGCGTCAACCAGAACCTGCCGGCCTACGTGGTGCTCGTTTCCCAGGGGACCGGCAAGAACCCCGGGCAGCCGATCTTCTCGCGCCTCTGGGGCAGCGGGTTCCTGCCCTCCAGCCACCAGGGCGTGCAGTTCCGGAGCGGCAAGGACCCGGTGTTGTTCCTCAACGATCCGGCCGGGGTGAGCCGTTCCGACCGGCGCGCGATGTTGGACGACCTCGCGGCGCTCAACGAGATCCGCCAGAGCGAGTTGGCCGACCCGGAGATCGCCGCGCGGATCGCCCAATACGAGATGGCGTTCCGGATGCAGGCGTCCGCCCCGGACCTCGCCGACCTCTCCGACGAGCCGGAGTCCACCTTCGCCCTCTACGGCGAGGACGCCCGCAGGCCCGGCACCTTCGCGGCCAACTGCCTGCTTGCCCGGCGCATGGCCGAGCGCGGCGTGCGCTTCACCCAGCTCTTCCACCGCGGCTGGGACAACCATGACAACCTCCCGGTCCAGCTCGCCAACCAGTGCCGCGATACCGACCAGGCGTCCGCCGCCTTGATCACCGACCTCCAACAACGTGGGCTGTTGGAAGACACCCTGGTCATCTGGGGCGGCGAGTTCGGCCGCACCGTCTACTCGCAGGGCGCCCTCGGCACCGGCCGCGACCACCACGGCCGCTGCTTCAGCATCTGGCTGGCCGGCGGCGGCATCAAACCGGGCGTCAGCCACGGTCTCACCGACGATTATTCCTACAACATCCTTGAGAACCCGGTCCACGTCCGCGACCTCAACGCCACCATCCTCCACTGCCTCGGCTTCGACCACAACCGCTTCACCTTCCCGTTCCAGGGACTCAACCAGAAACTAACCGGCGTGGAACCGGCCACCGTCGTCTCACCAATCCTCGCCTAACACAGCTGGCCAACAAAAAAGCGGGTGATGGATCGCTCCATCACCCGCTAGAATGCTCAACCGAGCCAACCTCTATCAGTTGGTGTTGGCCAGCGGCGGGTTGATCTTCGGGGTGGTTGCGTCGCCCCAGACCGAGTCAGGGCCGGTGCCGAGCAGGTCGGCGGTGCCGCCGACGAGCACCTTGCCGGCGGTGGTGAGGCGTTCGCTGCTCACCGAGCCGTCGAGGCGGAGGATGACGGCCTTGCCGTTGAATGTTTCCTGGTCGAACTCGGCGCCGGTGGCACCTTCCTTGAGCGGGGTGACCAGAACCGGCCGGCCGGCGTTGCCGGAGGTGTTCTGGGCGCGGTCGTTGACCATGATGTAGCCGAAGCCGACTTCGCCCGCGGCAAGCCCTTCGGCGCCGGTCATGTTGTTGTCAGGCTTCTTGGTGATCGGCCCGTGGGTGTAGAAGATCGTCTCCGACTCGACATAGCGGCCGGCGATGAGCTGGCGCAGGTGGGCGTTGGAGCTGCTTCCCTTGAGCGGCGATGGCGCGTTGGTCGAGGCATACGCCTGGACCTTGTCGGCGGTCTCGTCGTCGGGGAAGGTGCCCCAGTCCTGGTTGAAGGCGATGAGCAGGTTGTAGATCTGCTTCGAGTTGCTGGTCGCCTCGACCATGTGGGCTTCCTTGAGCGACTTGAGGATCGTCGGCGTCGACAGTGCCGCGAGCGCCACGATGATGGCGATCACGACGAGAAGCTCCACAAGGGTGAATCCCTTGCGCAGCATACGATGGGTAGTTTTCATTTCTCTGGTTTTGGTTCGGTTTTGGTGGGCAATCGCCCTGGTTAGTATGACCACCCCGCGCCTAACGGACGGTTTGGTATGCCTACAGAATGACTGCAAGCAGCGGGCGCGCAAGGAGGAAATGCAGGCTCCGGAGTTGCTAGGCCACCCTAGCAACCCGGCCGCGGGAGAGACGACATCCTGTCGTCCGAGGAAAGACGACATCCTGTCGTCCGCGTCCGCCGTTTCCGGGGACAGGATGTCCCCGGTCCTTGGGCGGCAGAATGCCGCCTCTCGTGCGTTTCTAAAAAATCTTGATGGCATCAGAGAGTGTTGCCGCGGTGATGTTCTCGGTGAGAGGATAGGTGTGGGTCCCGGGATGGACGACATAGAGATGGTCCAGCTGCAGGTCGGCTTCGGCCATGCGCATGGATTTCGTGGTGCTCGGGTTTTCGCTGTATTTGAATTCGAACCCGATGCGCTTGCCATGGTGGAAAATGAGCAAATCCAGTTCCGCACCGCCATGGGTGGCCCAGAAGTACGCCTCGCGGTCTCCGGTGCTTGAGAGGATTTGCTCCAAGGCGAAGCCCTCCCACGAGGCCCCCAGCTTGGGGTGGGAATCCAGCGCGACCGCATCGGGAATGTTCAGCAGGGCGTGCAGGACTCCGGAATCGCGGATGTAGATTTTCGGCGCTTTGACTTGGCGTTTCTTGAGGTTTTCAAACCATGGTGGCAACTGCCTGACAACATAGGTCCCGCAGAGGATGTCGAGGTAGCGGCGGGCGGTCGGCTCGCTGGTCCCCAGTGAGCGGGCCAGCTCGGAAACCTGCAAAATCTGGCCGTGGAAGTGGGCGACCATCGTCCAGAACCGCCGCAGGGTGGTCGCCGGAATGCTGATGCCCAACTGAGGGATATCTTGCTCGAGGAAGGTGCGGAAAAAGTCCTCGTGCCATTGGCGGGCTCTCTTGTCGTCGGGCGCCAAGTAGGCGCGCGGGAAGCCACCGCGCCACCAGCGTTTTGTCAGCTGTTCGGGGCCGACCTCCGCGAGCGAAAACCCTGACACGTCGATGAACGAAATCCGGCCTGCCAGAGTCTCGCTCGCCCCTTTCACCAGCCCCGGAGACGCGCTGCCAAGAATAAGAAAGCGCGCCGGGACCTCGGGGCGGTCCGCCAAGACGCGCAGCACGGGATAGAGCTCCGCCATCCTCTGGATTTCGTCGAGGATGATCAAGCCACTCAGCCGGCTGAGCACCAGCTCCGGATTGCTCAGCCGCGCCAAGTCGGCGGGCGATTCGAGGTCAAAATAGTGAATCTCGACCTCGGGCATGCTCTTGGCCAGCATTCGCGCCAAAGTCGTCTTCCCCGCTTGCCGCGGCCCGGGCAAGGCCACCACCGGATTGTCCTGCAAGCGGGATTGAATGGTGGTCAAATAGTGGCGCCGTTCAAGCATGAGTTTCCTTGAAAAACTAAATGTCTAGTTTGGAATTTCAAGGATAATCGCGTGCTGGGTGGGCGATGCTGCGCCGGGCTGCGGGGACACATCGCGCTACCGGAGCTTCGCGCTCGCCGCCATCTCTCCGGCCCCGGGCGACATCCTGCGCCTGAGCAAGAAACACTCTGTTAGGTCGTTCAGGCCGCGGCTAGGAAGCGGCGCGGGAAAGACGACATTTTGTCGTCCGCGTCCGCCGTTTCCGGGGACAGGATGTCCCCGGTCCTTGGGCGGCAGAATGCCGCCTCTCCGGGCGGCAGGATGCCGCCTCTCCGGCTAGCGGTTGCTGCGGTCCTCGACGGCGGGGCCCTTGGCGGCGCGCTTGCGGGCGTTTTGGTCGAGGATGCGCTTGCGCAGGCGGAGGTTGAGCGGGGTGGCCTCGACGAGTTCGTCGATGTCGATGTACTCGATGGCGCGCTCGAGCGAGAAGCGGAGTGCTGGGGTGAGCTTGGAGGTTTTGTCCTTGCCGGACGAGCGCATGTTGTCGAGGTGCTTTTCCTTGACCGGGTTGACCGGGAGGTCGCCGACCCGCGGGTTTTCGCCGACGAGCATGCCGTTGTAGATGGCGTCGCCGGGGCCGACAAACAGGACGCCGCGGTCCTCGAGGGTCTGGAGCGAGTAGGTGGTGGCGGTGCCGTTGTCCATCGAGACGAGCGTGCCGGTCGTGCGGGTGACGATTTCGCCAGCGTGCGGGGCGTATTCCTTGAACAGGTGGCTCATGATCCCGTGGCCGGAGGTCAGGTTGACGAGTTCGGTCTCAAAGCCGATGAGGCCGCGGGTCGGGATCGACGCGCGGATCAGGGTGCGGCCGCTCGCTTCGGTGTCCATGTCTTCCATGGTTGCCTTGCGGTTGACGAAGGCCTTGAGGACGCCCTGGGTGTACTCGCCGGGGACTTCCACGTAGAGTGTCTCGAACGGTTCGAGGAGCTTGCCGTGGTCGTCGCGGCGATAGATCACCGTTGGACGCGAGACGAGGACCTCGAAGCCCTCGCGGCGCATCGTTTCGACGATGACGGCGATCTGCATGGCGCCGCGGGCGGAGACGTTGAAGACGCCGGACTGGTCGGTGTCCTCGACGTGGATGGAGATGTTGGTCTTCTGCTCGCGCATCAGGCGATCGCGGATGGCGCGCGAGGTGACGTGCTTGCCTTCCTTGCCGGCGAGCGGGCCGTCGTTGATGGAGAACTGCATTTGGACCGTCGGCGGGTCGATGGCGACGAACGGCAGGGCTTCCTGGTCGGGATTGCCGGCGAGGGTTTCGCCGATGTCGATGTCGTCAAGCCCGGCGACGCCGACAATCGAGCCGGCGGTGCCGCCTTCCGAGTCGTCCGAGGCGATGCTGGAATAGGTGAATGTCTTGGTGACCTTGGCGGAGGTTTTGGTGCCGTCCTTGCGCATCGCCCAGACGGTGTCGCCCTTTTTGACGCTGCCGCCGAGGACCTTGCCGATGGCGACGCGGCCGACGTAGTCGTCCCAGTCGATGTTCGAGGCGAGCATCAGGAATGGCGCGTCCGGGTCGGCCTTCGGTTCCGGGATGTATTCGATGATCTTGTCGAGCAGCGGGGCGCAGTCGACGCGCTCGTCATCGGGAGAGTTCATGAAGTAGCCGTCGCGGGCCGAGCCGTAGAGGAACGGGGCGTTGAACTGCTCTTCGGTGGCGTCAAGGTCAAGGAACAGCTCGAGGACCTGGTCGTGGGCCTTGAGCGGGGTGGCCAGCGGCCGGTCGATCTTGTTGACCACCACGATCGGGTGGAGGCCCTCCTGCATCGCCTTGCGCAGGACGAAGCGGGTTTGCGCCTGCGGGCCGCCGGACGCGTCGACGACGAGGAGCACGCCGTCGACCATCTTCATGACCCGCTCGACCTCGGCGCCGAAGTCGGCGTGGCCGGGAGTGTCGACGATGTTGATGGTGTAGCCCTTCCAGTGGACGGCGGTGTTTTTCGCCTTGATGGTGATCCCCTTTTCGCGCTCGAGGTCCATCGAGTCCATCGCTCGCTCGGTGACGACCTGGTTGTCGCGGTAGGCGCCGCCAGCCTGGAGGAGTTGGTCGACGAGGGTGGTTTTGCCGTGGTCGACGTGGGCGATGATGGCGAGGTTGCGGATCTTGAGGGACATAAAAGTGACAAGTTGAGCCGGGGCCAATGCCCCAGAACCAGCCTGCTGGCAAGGGCAGTGTGTCGAAACTTCAAGGTCTGCGGATTTTCAGCCGGTCGGGGCAGCGCGGCGCGGCGGCCGGCGGAGGCCCGCGGGGCGGCGGATCGGGGGGCTGCGGAGGCCGCTAAAACCCCGTTACTGGCTGGTTGACAGTAAGGGCGCGGTTGCTAAGGTGCGCGCTCTTCCCGCCGGGCGGAATCCCCCTTTCCTTAAGCAACTCCGGCCAACCACAACTGACAAATCCACACGATGGCAACCAAGCGCACCACGGCGAAACCCGCCGCCAAGAAATCCGCCACCAAACCCGCGCCCAAGGCAGCGCCAAAGGCCGCCAAGAAGCCCGCCAAGCCAGCCGCCAAGAAGGCCGCTGCGAAAGCCGCCAAGCCGGTGGCCAAGAAGCTGGCAAGCAAGCCGGCGAAGCCAGCAGCGAAGAAAGTCGCCAAGAAGCCAGTGGCCAAGCCAGCGGCCAAGCCGGTGGCGAAGAAGACGGTGAGCAAGGCGGCAGCGAAGCCGTCGGCGAAGAAAGCCGTGGCGAAGCCGGCGAGCGTGAAAGCGGCGAAGTACGTGTACTCGTGGGGCAACGGGAAAGCCGACGGGAATGGCTCGATGAAGCCGCTGCTCGGCGGCAAGGGTGCGAACCTCGCGGAAATGACCCGCATCGGTCTGCCGGTGCCTCCCGGATTCACCATCACCACGGAAGTCTGCACGTATTACTACGCGAACAAGCGGACGTACCCGGCGGTGCTGGCCAGCCAGATGGAAACCGCGATCCGCAGCATGGAGAAGATCATGGGCTGCAAGTTTGGCAACGCCAAGGGGATGCCGCTGCTTGTGGCAGTCCGCTCCGGCGCCCGCGACTCGATGCCGGGGATGATGGACACCATCCTCAACCTTGGCCTCAACGACGAGACCGTCCAGTCGCTGGCCGCCGCGACCAGCAACGAGCGCTTCGCGTGGGATTGCTACCGCCGCTTTGTCCAGATGTACGGCGACGTGGTGCTCGGCGTCCAGAAGACCGAAGGCGAAGAGCATGAGCCATTTGAAACCGTCATCGAGCACTACAAGCACGAGAAGTACGGCAAGGACCTCGTCGACAGCGAGCTGACCGCCGAAGACCAGATGGAGCTCGTCAAGCGCTTCAAGGCGCTGGTGAAGAGCCGCACCGGCCACAGCTTCCCGAGCGACCCGTGGGAGCAGCTGCGCGGAGCGGCCGGCGCGGTGTTCGGCTCGTGGATGAACGACCGGGCGATCGTCTATCGCCGGAAGTACAACATTCCTGCCGAGTGGGGCACGGCCGTCAACGTCCAGGCGATGGTCTACGGGAACACCGGCGAAACGTCCGGCTCCGGAGTCGCATTCACCCGCAACCCGGCCAACGGCGCCAACGAGTTCTACGGCGAGTTCCTGATGAACGCCCAGGGTGAGGACGTCGTCGCCGGCGTGCGCACGCCTGAGCCGGTCAGCAAGATGAAGGCTGCGATGCCCAAGCCGTTTGCTGAGCTCATGAAGGTGCGCGCGATCCTGGAAAAGCATTTCAAGGACGTCCAGGACATCGAGTTCACCGTGCAGGACGGGAAGTTGTTCATGCTCCAAACCCGCAACGGGAAGCGGACCGCCGCGGCGGCGCTGAAGTTCTCGATGGACATGGTCAAGGAAAAGCTCATCAACTGGGAGACGGCGATCCTGCGCAACCCGGCCGACCAGCTCGACCAACTCCTCGCGCCGATCTTCGACATCGCCGACGTCAAGAAGGCCAAGGCGATTGCCACCGGCCTTCCCGCCGGTCCGGGTGCCGCGTCGGGCAAGATCTACCTCAACGCCGATCGCGCCGCCGCGGCGGAAGCGCGCGGCGAGAAGGTCCTGCTGGTGCGCAACGAAACCTCCCCGGAAGACCTTCGCGGCATGATCGCTGCGGAAGGGATCCTCACGGCCAAGGGTGGCGTTTCCTCCCACGCGGCACTCGTTGCCCGCCAGATGGGCAAGGTTTGCGTCTGCGGCGCCTCCGCGCTGGAGATCGACTACACCAAGAAGACCGTCACCGCCTCCGGCCAGACGTTCAAGGAAGGTGAGTGGATGTCCATCGATGGCACCGCCGGCACCGTCTACGGTGGCGAACTCAAGACCCAACCGTCCGAGATCATCACCGGCATCGTCAGCGGCGACAAGCGCGCCCAGGCGACCGAGAAGTTCAAGGGCTTCACCCAGCTGATGGCCTGGTGCGAAAAGGCGACCACCATGGCTGTCCGCACCAACGCCGACACCCCGGAGCAGACCCGCATCGCCGTCGCCTTTGGCGCCAAGGGGATCGGCCTGACCCGGACCGAGCACATGTTCTTCGAAGGCGACCGGATCGACGCGATGCGCGAGATGATCCTGGCCACCGAGGAAAGCTCCCGCCGGTCCGCCCTGGCGAAGCTCCTCCCGTACCAGCGCGAAGACTTCACCGGCATCTTCACCGAGCTCAAGGGACTCCCGGCGACCATCCGCCTGCTTGACCCGCCGCTCCACGAGTTCCTGCCGCACGGCAAGGAGCAGCAGATGGACCTGGCCAACAAGCTCGGCGTCAAGGTGGAAACCATCATCCAGCGGGTCGCTGAACTCCACGAGTTCAACCCGATGCTTGGCCACCGCGGTTGCCGCCTCGGCATCGCCTACCCGGAAATCACCGAAATGCAGGCACGCGCCATCTTCGAAGCCGCCGCGGATTGCGTGGCCAAGAAGATCAAGGTGAAGCCTGAGGTGATGATCCCGCTCGTTGGCTTCAAGCGCGAGTTCGACCTCCAGGCCGAGATCGTCCACAACGTCGCCAAGCAGGTGATGGCCGAGAAGAAGGTGAAGTTCACCTACCAGGTCGGCACGATGATCGAAGTCCCGCGCGGTGCCCTGACCGCCGACCAAATCGCCGAGAACGCCGAGTTCTTCAGCTTCGGCACCAACGACCTCACCCAGACCGCGCTCGGCATCAGCCGCGACGACATGGGCGCGTTCCTGATGCCCTACATCGAGTCCGACGTGTTCGCCAAGAACCCGTTCGCCACCCTCGACACGACCGGCGTCGGCCAGCTGATGGAAATCGCCGTCGAAAAGGGCCGCAAGACCCGCCCGGACATCAAGCTCGGCATCTGCGGCGAACACGGCGGTGACCCGGACTCCGTCAAGTTCTGCCACAAGCTCGGTCTCGCCTACGTCTCCTGCTCGCCATACCGCGTCCCGGTCGCCCGTCTGGCTGCTGCCCAGGCAGCGCTGGAAGGCCGCAAGTAGGCTTGCCGGTTAGATTCCTCACCAGCCGCCCCGGCCACGCGCCGGGGCGGCTTTTTTTGTCGCCGTAGCGAACCCTCCACGTAGTGAACTTTGTGAAAAGTTCGGCGGGGCGAACCACCTGCCGCCAGAAGGCACGAACGCGCCAAAAACTTCCCACCGCCCGCAACCGAAGCTCTCACGAGCTTCGCTACGTAGAAACCGCGAATCGCACCGCCCGCCTCGGCGGCGGTTAGCGCGGCTCGCCGGATTCCGCGGGAAACAACCGCGCACGGTCGTGGTCGACATACATCACCGACATCGGATCCGCCGCGCCTACCAGAATCGCCGTCCCGTCGCTCAGCGCAAAGGTGAAGATGTGAATCCCGCTGCCGGCATCGCGGTCAGGCTCGCCAAGCAGCCCCTTGAGCGCCGCCAGCGACGGCTGGCCACCGCGGAGCAGCTCGCGGATCCTCGGAACCACCAGCGCCGCCTCCCGCGTCGGCTTTTCCGCCGCGGCCGCCGCGGGTCTATCAGCCTTCGCTAACAAGTCAGCGGTGCGTGCCACGTCCGGTTCGCCGTCGCGGTGCTGTTCAATTTTCGCGACCGCCCCATTGGCGTCAAACGTGATCCTCAGCCCGCCGCCGAGCATCCCGTAGTCCCAGCGCGTCTCGCTTGGCCGGTCCTCGGGCGCCGGCTTGCCTAGCAGAAACTCCACCTCCTCCCTGGGCGTCCCCAGCTTGAGCTTCTTGCGGGTGATCAACTCATTGACGGCCATGTCGCGCGGCGCCGGGTCGCCGGCCGCGTCGATGTAGCGGCTCACAAACCGGAAGCGCATCGCAAGCTCCTCGATGGTCAGCGTCGCGTAGCTTGTCCGCCCTGGCTCGTCCGCCATGGCGAGCGCCCCGGTGAAGACCAGCCCGACTAACAGCAGTTGTCTCATCTCGAACTTGCGGCCGGGTCGTCCAGCCGCGCGGATGTTAGGCCGGGCGCGGTGGCTGGCAAGTCCGGCGGCGGCGGGTCATTTGGATTTCCATGAATCGCCGGGCTGCATGAGGAGCTGCGGAGAATTTCCCGCGAGCCATGCGCGAGCGGCGGGATCGTCGCGCAGCCACGCGTCCCAGAAGGCGGTGGTGACGGCGAGGATGAGGCGGTGGTGGTTGGGGTTGCGCGGGGCGGTGTCGCCCGGGAGCGGGTGGTCGGTGAAGGCCGAGTGTTCGGCGTCATTGAGGACGAGCTGGTATTTCCCGCCAGGTGGCAGTGCCGCGAATACCGCGAGCCGCGAGGCAACATCCGCATTCCCAAGCGGGGCGGTGTCGCGGGTGCCGGTCAGCAGCATCCACGGGATCGCCACTCCGCCAAATGCATGCTCCGGCGTCCCTAACACCGGGCTGCTAGGGCTCATCGCCACCGCCGCGGCGATCCGCGGGTCGGGCGCGAGCAACCCGCCGCGCGCCGCGCGCTGGCCGCTGAGCGCCTGGGTGGTCACCGCGCCGAACGAGTGCCCGGACATCCCCACCTTGGTTAGGTCCAGGCGCCCGGCGAGCGGGTGCCCGGGTTGTTGGTTCCAGCGTGCCAGCTCGTCGAGGACTGCGGGGACATCCTTGATCCGCAGGAGGAAGTTCGCCGAGCTGGCCGCCTCCTCGAGCGCCTTGCGCCGCGCGCCGGGCGCGGCGTCGCGCCAGACGCCGGTGTCGCTGCCGGGATGTTGGAGGAACACGCCAACCAACCCGCGCGCACCCCAGTGGCGCCCGAGGTAGTTGCTCCCCTCGCACGATCCGCCGAGCCCGTGGCTGAACAGGACGACCGGCGCCGCCGCCGGACCATCCGGTAAAAACACCCGCAGCGGAATCGCCCGCCCCCGCGCCGCATCCTTCACCACCAGCTCAATGACCTCCACCTTGGCGCCGGTAACCGCCAGTGGGTCGTACCCGGGATCGCCCGCGGGCGCTGCCGCCTCGCACCCGCCGGCGACAACAGCGCCGGCCGTGGCTAACCACCCTAGGAGCCGCCGTGGAGTTTCCAACATCGCCGGAAACAACCGCCATGGGCGGCGCCGGTTGCGCGGTCATTTCCGGCGGTGCGGCCGGGGCGGGTTGTTGCAGGTGGCATTTGTGCTAGAGAAACCCTAGCAGCACGTTAGAACCTGCGCATGCTCCCGCATCTGGTCACCGCCATCCCCGGGCCGCGCTCGCTGGCGCTTGCCGAGCGGCTGCGCCGCGTCGAGACCCGGAATGTCACCTATCTGGCAGAGAGCTGGCCAATCTTCTGGGAGCGGGCCGACGGTGCCTCGGTCTGGGACGCGGACGGCAACCGGTTCCTCGACCTGACCAGCGCGTTTGGCGTCGCCGGGCTTGGCCACAGCCGCAGCGAGGTGGTCGCCGCGCTCTGGGAGCAATCCGAGCGGCTGGTCCACGCGATGGGCGACGTCCACCCGACGGAGGTCAAGGTGCGCCTGTGCGAGCGGCTCAGCGCGATGACCTTCGAGCGCTGGGGCGCGGGCCCGGGGAAGACCACCCTGGCGAGCTCGGGGGCCGAAGCGGTCGAAACCGCGCTCAAGACCGCGCTCATCGCCACCGGCCGGCCCGGGGTCGTCGCCTTCACCAACGCCTACCACGGGCTCGGCTACGGCGCGTTGTTGGCCGCGGGGATCGCCAAGTTCCGCGCACCCTTCGCCAGCCAGCTCGCCGAGGTCACCCGCCAGCTCGACTTCCCGCGCACCGCCGCCGACCTCACCGCTTGCGCGGCCGCCCTCGAGGCGCTCGACCCCGCGGAGATCGGCGCGTTGTTAGTCGAGCCGATCCAGGGGCGCGGCGGCAAGGTCGTCCCGCCAGCCGGGTTTCTAACAATGCTGCGAGCCTGGTGCGACGAGCACCGGGTGGTTCTGATCTTCGACGAGATTTACAGCGGGTTCAACAGGACCGGTAAGTTGTTTGCCTGCGATTGGGAGCGGGTCGTCCCCGACGTGATTTGCCTTGGCAAGGCGCTCAGCAGCGGGTTTCCGATTTCCGCCTGCGTTGGCAAGGCCGCGGTGATGGACGCGTGGCCGGTGTCGACCGGCGAGGCGCTTCACACCAGCACGTTTTTGGGCAACCCGCTTGGCTGCGCGATGGCCCTGGCCGCCACCGAGATTCATCTCCATCCGGCAACCGCCGCGGAGGTCGCGGGCACCGCGGAGTTGTTAGCCAGGGCGCTCCACGGCATCTCCGCCCCGGGAATCATCGAGATCCGTGGTCGCGGGTTGATGTTGGGCATGCAGCTCGGGAGTTCCGGCGGCCGGTCCGCGGGCGCGCGCGCCGGTCAGGTCCTCGAGGAAATGCTCCGCCGCGGGGTCATCATGCTGGCCGACGGCCCGGCCGGCGATGTCCTCGCCTTCACTCCGCCCTTCGCGCTTGGCGAGCTGGAGATCCGCTGGCTCGCCGCCCAGCTCGAGGAGGTGTTGCGCTCCGCGTAGCGAAGCTCTTGAGAGCTTCGGCTGGGTGAGGCGGGAAGTCCTTGGCGCGGTCGGACGCACTGGCGGCAGGTGGTTCACCCCGCCGAACTTTTCACAAAGTTCGCTACATGGAAAGCTACTCGCGCCCGCGCACCCAGGCGACGTAGCGGGCGATGCCGGCCTCCAGGGCGGTGGTGGGAACATAGCCCAACAGTTCGCGCGCGCGGGTGACATCGGCGAAGGTGCGCGGGACATCCCCTGGCTGGTCCGGGAGGTGGCGGATGATGGCCTTTTTCCCGACGGCGGCCTCGATGGTCTCTATCAGCTTCGTCAGGGTGTTGGTCTCCGACCCGCCGAGGTTGACGATTTCGAAATCAGTCGCGGCATAGCGGAAGGCGGCCATCACCCCGCTGATGATGTCGTCAATGAAGGTGTAGTCGCGCGCGGTGCTGCCGTCGCCGTATTGGTCGATCGGTTCGCCGTCGAGGATCTTGCGGGTGAACTTGGCGATCGCCAGGTCCGGCCGCTGGCCCGGCCCGTAGACGGTGAAGAAGCGCAGGCAGATGCAGCGGATCCCGTAGAGGTTCGCGTAGTTCGAGCAGAGCTGCTCGCCCATCAGCTTGGTCGCCGCGTACGGCGAGATCGTCCGCTCGATCAAGTCGGTCTCGGCAAAGGGCACCTTCCGGTTGACCCCGTAGACCGACGACGACGAGGCAAACACAAACTTTGTTACCTTGTTGGCCCGGCACGCCTCCAACAGGTTGAGCGTCCCGTCGACGTTGGTGGCCACGTAGAGCCGCGGGTCGCTCAGCGACGGGCGGACGCCGGCGCGGGCGGCGAGGTGGATGACCGAGTCGAACTTCTGTTCGGCGAAGAGCGCGTCGATGAACGCGCGGTCGCGGATGTCGCCGCGGCGGAGGACGAGCTTGTCCAACAACGGCTGGATGTTGGCCTCCTTGACCGCCGGATCGTAGAAATCATTGAAATCGTCGACGACGACGACCCTGCAGCCCTCGGCGATGAGCGCGCGGGCAAGGTGCGAGCCGATGAAGCCGGCGCCGCCCGTGAGCAGGACGTTCTGGTAGGCAGGTTTGTTGGAGTTCATCGCGGGAGTGGGCGGTGGGCGACGATGGCGATGGCGATGCGTGGTGGTCAAGGAGCGATGGCGGGAGCGGCGGAAATCCTGGCCTGGCGCCACCCGCGCCGGGCACGGGAAGTATGCTTTACCAGCGCGGCGCTGGCCGTTAACAAGCGTGTGGCTGCCAGGCAGGCGCGCCACCCGACATGGATTCAACGACCCGGAGCGAGATAGGCAAGGTGGCGATCCTGTTTGCCAACCTGAAGGGCAACCTTGGCGACTTCGCGATTCTCCAGGCGATGTTGGGCCGGGTTGCCACGGCGTTCCCCGGCCGCCAGCTGGAGGTCTTCCCCCACCCGCTGGTGGCGGTCGACGCTGAGCGGCTGGCCGAGTTTGAGCGCGGCGCCCCCGGGGTGGTGTTCGCGGCGCCGACGTTCCACCGTGAGATCCGCTGGCACGAGCGGCTGCTGATGTCTTCGCCCTTGCGCCGCGGCACCCAGGCCCGGCTCATCGAGTGCTTCGCCGCCGAAGCGGCGCCCTCGCTGGCGAAGTTTGCCGACTACGAGGCGGTGTTCATCGCCGGCGGCGACCAGTGGAGCGGCCGCGAGCTCGGGCTGGCGATGTTCGGCACCCTCACCGCCATCCAGCGGGTCAACCCCAACATCTACGCCTTCCCGTTCTCGCTCAAGTCGAGCATCCGCGGCCTCTACGCCCCGGCCACCCTGCGGAGGTTCTTCGGCATGCTCCGCGCCCCGCTCATCGCCCGCGACAGCCTCACCATGGGCATCCTCGCCGGCCTCGAGGTTCCCGCCGTCGAGGGGTCCGACTGCGTGTTCTCGCTGTTAGGTTCTGTTGGCCACATCGCCCCGGCGGCGGATGCCAGGCCCGGGCGGGTGTTGTTTGTTGTGAAAGGCCAGGAGGAGGACCTCGCCGCCTCGATCCAACAACTGCTCGACCACGCGGTCGATCTCGAGCTCTTCACCACCTGCCCGCCCGAGGACGACCGCGTCTACCAGAAGCTGGCGGTCCGCTTCGGGCTTCGCTACCACCGGCCGTCGAGCTGGCAGCAGATCATCGCCGAGTTCAGGGCAAGCAGCCTGGTGATTACCAACCGGCTCCACGGGCTCATCCTCGGCTCGCTGGCGGCCACCCCGCTGCTCCCGGTCGCCGACCGGAAAAAGGCGCTCGCCTTCGTCCGCGATGCGGGCATGCCCCACTCCGCCCCGCGCTCCGCGGAGATCACCGCCGCCATGGTCGCCGCCGCCATCGGCGAGCGCACCCGCGTCCTCGCCCAGATGGACCGCTACGCCCAGGCGTGCCGCCATCGCACTAACAGCCCAGTGGCTTGACCCCAACCCCGCCGCCGATGAACTGCCCGATCTGTGAGAGCCCCCAACATGCCTGGGTCGCCGCCAAAAATGGCTACGACATCCACCGATGCGCGGCGTGCAGCGGGATGTTCATCCACCCGTTTCCGTCCGAGGAGGAGATCTCCGAGTTCTACCAGAACTACCACAAGTCCAAGCAGTACAAGGACAAGATCAAGTCCAAGACGCGCCGGGCGCGGGCCCGGATCGCCTCGCTGGGGCGGCGCGGCGACCTCGCGTTCCTGGATGTCGGCTGCAACCTCGGGTTCGCCACCGAGGCGGGCCGCAGCCTCGGTTTCCGCGCGCTGGGGATCGACATCGACGCCGACGCGATCCGCCGCGCCCAACAAACATTTCCTAGCGCCCAGTTCCGCGCCGCGGCCATCGCCGAGCTCGCCGCCGAGGGCGCCAAGTTCGATGTCATCTACTGCAGCGAGGTGATCGAGCACCTAACCGACCCGTGCGGGTTTCTCGAGAGCATCCGCGCGGTGATGGCGGACGGGGCGGTGGTGTTTTTGACGACGCCGGATGTCGGGCATTTCTCGCTGCCGCGCAAGCTTGAGAAGCTGGTGGCGTGGACGACGTTCCGCCCGCCGGAGCACCTGATTTATTTCACCCGCAGATCGCTCGGGGAGGTTTTCCGGCGCGCCGGGTTCTCCTCGGTGAAGTTCCGCTTCGGGTTCAAGCCGACACTCAAGGTGGTCGCCAAACGCTAACGGATGGAAAACTTCTTCCTCGACCGGCGGCGTGGTGATGCGCCGAAACTTGCCGAGCTGCGCGGCCACCTGCACAAGCGCATCGCCGGGCGCGGGTGCCTGGTCATCGGGTCGGCGCCGAACCCGGTGTTTCCTGTTAGTGACGGGATGTTCCGGGTGTGCGTCAACGGCTCGGTCAACTCCGCCTACAAGTATCTCTCCGCGCCGCCGGACCTGACGTATCTCAACGGCGCGATCTTCACCGACCGCGATGCCTACTCGGCGGCGACCCTCGAGGTGCTCCGCGGGCGCGACATCGGCGATGTGCTCATCGCCCGCCACACCTATCAGGAGGCCTGCGCCACCCTGGGCGAAATCAACGCGACCTTTGGGCTGAGCATGCCGCTCTCCAAGTATGACAAGCGCGTGATCCTCGGCGAGGCGATCGGGCACTCGTTGTTAGGCCGGTACCGGTTCGACGCGAACGTCTCCAACGGGCTGTTCATGGCGGCGGTTGCGTTGTGGGGCGGGGCAAGCAAGGTGGTGCTCGTCGGCTTCTCGTTCAACAGCCGGCATGACTACTGCAAGGACAAGGAGCTCTCGGCGCGCGGCCACGTCCGCGAGGACACTTTGTTTTTGGAAGTGGTGGCGGCCTCGCGGCTGGCGGTCGAGACGACCTCGACGGAGATCCACGGCAACTTCGGCATCCGCCTGGCGGCTGGGAGCCCTTGACGGGTGCGGGTGTTCTGGCGGCGTACGCGGCGAAGTTCGCTACGCGGGGTGTTCGGCGCAGATCGCGCGGTAGAGCGCAAGGTCCTTGCCTAGCAGGATTTCGAGCTGCGCCGGGTCGCAGGCGCCCGGGTCGACGGCGAGCACTTTCTCGGTCTTGTTTTTCCACACCGGGTCGATCGGCCGACCGAGCTTGGCGGCGAGGCCGTCGGCAAACAGGTCCATCCGCTCCAGCGTCCCGTAGTGGAAGTAGTTAGATCGAAGGAACTCGTACGGGTCACCAACATTCGCACCGGAGGTGACGTAGCCGACCAGCGGGTTGGCGAACACCTCGGCGTGGGAGCACAGGTAGGCGACATAGTCGCGGAACGTCCCCTTGCCGGCCACCTTGAGGCGCTTGGCCAGGTAGCCGCGCCGCCATGCCGGGCGCGCAAGGTAGCTTTGCCGGCAGTAGCGGTATTCCGAGTACAGCCGGCTGACCGGCTCGCGGACCATGGTGATGTAGCGCAGGTCCCATGCCGGCAAGGCCGGGGCGCCGTGGCCGAAGTGCCCGGAGACGATGTCGCCCTGGTTGAGGGTCGCGTTGAGGTGCTCCCACGCCTTCGGGTAGCTGAGCAATTTGAACAACTTCCAGAGCCGCTTCTTGGTCCGGCGGACGCGCCTGAAGTCCTCAAAGATGCCGCTGCCCAGGTCGGCGACCGGCGGCACCGGTGGCATCGCCATGATCCGGCTCTCCGGCAGCGCCGCGGTGACCATCTCCACCAGCGATTGGCTGCCGGATTTGCGGATCCTCACCAGGGCGTAAACGTATGGCTTCTGACTCATCGGGATCGGGGTGCTTGTTAGGTATGGGTGTTCTGGGCGCGTGCGAGCGCGGCGACGACGGCGGCGGCGAGCGGCGCGGCCGGGTCGCTGGAAACGAGGTTCCACCCGGAGGCGGGCGAGGCGTTGGCGATGGCGAGATTGCCGAGTGGTTGGACGGTGAGCCGGCCGTCGCCCTCGAGGGCGTGGACATTCTTGAGCATCCGCGGGTTGGCGGCGCCCGCCGGGGCGATGACCACCACCGGCCGGCCTGAGGAGACCGCCTCGTGGGTCATCGACATGCTGTCGATGGTCACGCAGAGGCGGGCGGAGGCGCCCAACATCGCGAGCACGCCGATGGTGTTAGTCTCGCGGGAGTGGAACCAACAGGCGCCGGCCAACAGCCCGGACTGCTCCGCGAGCAAGCGCAGGCGCGCCTCAACCGGAGCGGGGGTGCGGCGCGAGGTTGCGATAAAAATCTTCACTCCGGCGGCGCGCGCCTGGGCGAGGAAGCACTCCAACATCGTCTGATAGTCGCGGGTGGTCCACGAGACTCCCTCGCCATCGCCGCCGATGAGGATCCCCCAGGCGGGGGCGGCGGCCAGGCCGGCGGCGGCCTGGGCGGCGGCCGCCGGGGTGACCAGCGACGGGATGAGCGCGAAGCGGTGAAACGGCGGCTGGTCGACGGGCGCGTCGTGGCTGGCGATGAGCGCAAACGCGGACCCCGGAAGGTGCCGGGGCGAGCCGAGGAACACGTTGACCTTCTGGTACTCGCGGGCAAGCGCGGCATTCGCCCACTGGGTCGCGCCGCCGGCCGAGACGATCAGGTCGATGGCGCCGAGGTCGGGGAGGCCTGGGAGCAGCCAGCGGACCGGCAGGTGGACGCCGCAGCGGCCAAGGGTGGCGACGAGCTGGCGGACGGCCGACCAATGGGCCGGGAGGTCGTAGGAAACGACCTCGACCGGGGCGAGGTTGCCGAGGGCGCGCAGCAGGCCGCCGGCCTTGTTCCGGTGGCCGGCCTTGGAGTCTTTTAGCCAGAGGACATTCATGCCGGTCGGTTAGCCAGCGGGATCAAACTGATAGCCGCGCAGCGCGATCTCGCGGCGGAACATCGTGGCGACCAGCTCGCGGGATTCCGCGTCGTAGTAGTCGCGGTAATCGACGGGGCTCTGGGTGATGTTGGTTTTCTCGCGCGGCATCGTCCCATCAAATGGGATTCCGAGCCGCTCGCACAGCCCGCTGAACCCGGCAAGGAACCCGCGGTATTCGAGCACCTCGTCAACCAGGCAGGTCTCTCCGTCGAAATACAGCGCGCCATCGAGCGGCAACCGGTGGGTCTTCTCCATCACCCACGCCTTGAACTCGGGCATCTCCTTGCCCTGCCCGAATTTCTTCCAGTTGTAATACGAGACGACCTTGTCCCACGGGTTCCTCTCGAAACAAAACTTGTGATAGCCATCCCAAACATCCGTGGAAACCAACTCGCGGACCCGGCTGGCCGGCATGTGCTCGTAAAACCACGCCCCTAACAATGGCGAGTGCCGTGGGACGCACTTGCGCAGCCAGCGCGAGCGGGCGTAGGAGCGGGCGAGCAGGGTGTCGGCGTGGTAGTTGCGCGGGATGTTGGTGCGGGCGTTGGACTCCATCGGGGTGATGATGTCCTGCGGTCCGCAGTGCGGCGCGAGGGCCATCTCCATGCTGCTGCCCGCGGTCTTGTGGGTCTTGATGAAGATGAACTTGTAGCGGTGGGAGATGATCATGGGGCGTGGCGTCCGCTGCGATCCAGCAGCGATTGATAGACCTCAAGGGTGGAGTCGAGCATCCGCTGCAGGGTGAAGGGCCCGATCGGACCGGGGGTGAGATGTTGGTCGAGGATCTCGATGGTTGTTTCCAGCACGGCGGCTTCATCATTGAGGGCGACCATCCCGGCCGGGAAGATCACCTGGAGTTGTTCGGCGACCCCGCCGTGGGCATAGCCGACGACCGGCTTGCCAAGCGCAAGGGCCTCAAGCGACACCCGCCCGAAGGCTTCCGCGTCGGTCGACAGCGAGTAAACCAGCGCGCTCACCGCCATGATCTCGCGCAGGTCGCCGCGGTGGCCGAGGAACGTGACGTGCTCGGCGACGCCGAGGCTCGCGGCCAATTCTTTGAGCTCGTCGAGGAACCCGAGTTTCTTGGCATGCGGCGCGCCGACGATCAGGCCGTGGACCGGCCGGCCGAGCTCTAGCAGGCGGGCGATCAGCCGGATGAAGTGCTCCTGGCCCTTCCAGCGGGTCAGGCGGCCGGGGAGCAGCAGCGGGATGCGCCCGGCGAGCTGCGGGTGGGCCGCGTGCCAACTGTTAAGCCAGTCGCCTGGCGGAGTGTGGCCGGGGTGATAGAGCGTCTCATCGACGCCGCGGTGGATGACCCGGATTTTCGCGTGGTCGGTCGCCGGATAGTTGCTGTGGATGTAGTCGCGGACGCTTTCGGAAACGGCGATGACCGCCTCCCCCATGGTCATGACCGCCGAGTAGCGGTTGACGCTGTAAAACCCGTGCACCGTCGACACCAGCCGCGGCCGGAGTGCCGGATCAAGCCCGCGCCACGCCAGCAGCCCAAGCCACCCGGGGACCCGCGAGCGGATGTGGAGGATGTCGGCGCGCTCCTCGACTAACAACCTGCGCAGCTTCCCGACCTGCCACAGCGAGGCAAGCGACTTGCGCTGGACCGGCAGGGTGATGTGGCGCGCCCCGCTGGCTGTTAGTTCGGGAACCAGCCGTCCGCCGTTAGAGATGACAACCGCGTCGTGGCCGTTGGCGACGAGATGCGCGGCGACCTCGAGGGTGCCGCGCTCAACGCCCCCGGCATCCAGCTCGGGAAGGATCTGGATGACCTTCATGCGCGCGGGTGGCTCGCCCCGGCAGGGCGCATGGGTCGGTGGCTGCCGGTGATGTTAGACTGCATGGGGTTTGGGAGGGAAGCCTGCGGGGATGGGGTTTTCAAGCCTTCATGATTCGGCGTCGGCGGGGGGTGGGGATGTCCGCTTGGGTTTCGGGCGGCTGCCGAGTTCCGGATCGTCGGAGGGGGCGAGGCGGAGGAGTTGGAGGATGCGGGTGACGTCGGCGGCGGCGGGAAAACAGCGGGGGGCGAGGTGTTCGAGGCCGGCGGTGGCGATCCGGTGGCTCAAGCGCGCCTTGGCGGCGGCGGCGGCGGGGAGCAAGTCGCCGGTGAACAGAAGCGTCGCCTCGAAGGGCGCGGGCAGGTTGTCCTGATAGGTGCGGAGTTCGCGGGCAAGCCGGGCGGGCGACCAGTCGCGGTGGAAGCGCAGGACCCGCACGCCGGCGGGCGCCGGATCGTCGGCGGCAACCAGCACGGTGGCGGCGAGGTCGGGCCGCGCGGCGAGCAAGGCGGGGAGCAGCCCGGCAAGGTGCGGCGGGAGGTGGAGGAGCACCGGGAAGGAGTCCGGCAGCGGTGGCGTCGGGCGCTTGCCGGGGGCGCGCGGCAGCAGCAGCGGGTATTTGCGCGACGGCTTCCACGGGTCCTGGAGCCAAAAGTAGTCCTCTGCGGCCCAGCGGATGATCGCCTCGTAGGCGCGCGCCAGCGGCGTCGGGTCGCCGGCGTCGCCAAGCACCAGCGCGGGAAACAGCCGGATGACCCACTTCCCGGGCCGGTCCTGGCGCATCGCCAGCGGGACGATCGGCGCCCCGGTGCGCCGCGCCAAAATCACCGGCAGCGGCGTCAGCGAGGCCAGCCGCGTGAACAGCGGCGCCGGCGCCCCGTGGTAGCCGGCCTGCTGGTCGGCCAGCACGCCTAACACGCCGCCGCCACGCAGGTGGTTGATCGCAGCCAACGGCCCCTCGCGGTTGGATATCAGGGTTGTTCCGAGGCGCTGGCGGCGGCGCCTAACAAGCGCATCCAACAACGGGTTGCTCAGCGGGCGGTACATGGCCGCGGAGGCGACGCCCGGGGCGAGGACCGGTCCGAGCTGGGCGAGGAGTTCCCAGTTTCCCTGGTGGGGGAGGAGGAAGATGGCGCCGTGCTGGCTGGTGAGTGCGGCGTGCAAGTGCTCGTGGCCCTCGATTTCGACGGAGGCGAGGATTTGCGGCGGGGTGAGGGTGGCGGTTTTGACCGCGGCGACGAGGTTTGAGCCGGTCCGTTGGAAGACGCGGCGGGTGAGGACGCGCAGGTCGTCGAGCGACGACTCGCGGCCGAAGGCGATGCGGAGGTTGCGCAAAACCAGCCTGCGCCGGCCCGGGAGGATCCACGAGGTCAGGGTGCCGAGGAGGGCGCCGAGGCGGCAGGCGGCGGCGACCGGGAGGAGGCGCAGGAGAAACTCGAAAAACCGGTAGCCGGCAAGCTGGATGCGCCAGCTGAGGCGCTTTGAAAAAGCCGGCGTGGCGGGTGGATTGCGGGGTGCGGACATGGGCGGCGGCGCAGGCGGTGGCATGCGGCAATGGCGGCAGCCGGGGGAGTGGCGGCGCGGCTACTCGGCCGGGGCGGCGGCCGGGGCTGCCGGAGCTGCCGGGGCGCTCGGTGCGGGCGGCGCGGCGGGTGGTTGCTGTTGGCGCAGCAGGTAGCCGGCGGCAAAGGTCGTGACCAACACGATGAGGACGAGCAGGGCGACTTTGCTGGATTTCATAGGCGGCCCGGAACGTGGCAGAAATCCCCGCCGCACGCAAGGGCCGGCGCGGTCGTTAGCCGAGCCCGAGGCGCGCGAGCACCAGCGGCGCGCAGCGGTCAGCCTCGGCAAGTGGCCGGGCGGGTGCCGGGAGGGCGCCGGTGGACTGCCAGGATGTGAAGTCGCTGAGCATCCCGTCGGCGCGGAGCTGGTCGAGGGCGGCGGCGAGGCGCGGCGCCAAGCGGGTGGCCGGGCACGGGAGCAACCCGACGCGGGCGCCGGAGGTGAGCGCCTCGTGGATCATCGAGACGCTGTCGGGGGTCACCCAGACTTCGCTGGCGCTTGCCAGCGCGCGCGCCAGCCACCCGGGTTCGGTCGCGGCGTGGCCATGGATGCTGACCGGCAGCCGGAGCGGCGCGAGCGAGGCGAGAAACTCCGCCGCGGTCCGGCGCGAGTCGGTCAGCGACCAGCGCAGCGCCGGATTCGCCGTGGTGATCGCCGCGAGCGCGTCGCGGACCTCGGCGAGGTCTTCCGCCGCCGGCCCGCCGATGAGAAACATCCCCGTCGGCTGGCGCGGCCCGGCGGCGGGAACCACCCGGTTGAGCGCCCCGGTCGTGGCAATCACGTTGGCCGCCGGTGCCCGCCCGCCAAGGTCGTGGCGCGGCGCCAGGCAGACGTCGAACAACTGGCCAGGCAAGCTCGGGCGCATCAGGACCACCGTCGGCGCGCGGAATTTCCACCCGAGGGCGAGCAACGGCAAATGGGTCGCGTGGCCCGCGCCGATGATCATGCATGGCCGCGGCAGCCCGGTGGCCGCCGCCAGCGCCGCGGCGACCCGCGGTGCCGCCCACCCGCCCTCGAGCTCGATGATCTCAACGGTCGCAGGCACCCGCCTCGCCAGCGCCTCGGCGAGCCCGAGTGATTGGTTGAGGTGGCCGGGCTTGGCGTCGGAGACGATCCACAAGGTGAGCATGGCAGTTGGGGCTTGTGACGCGCGCCGGGAAGGCCTAGCGTCCCGCTCCGATCCGCTTGTCCCCGTAGTTCAACGGATAGAACAAGGGTTTCCTAAACTCTAGATGTGGGTTCGATTCCCGCCGGGGATACTGGACTGAAAGGATAGGTCCCATGGGGCTCATAGGACCTATCGGCAAAGACCTATGCCCTTCCGAGGTAGCTGCCGTCCTCGGTGTTGATCCGGAGGATGTCGCCCTGCTTGATGAAGAGCGGGACCTGGATGACGATGCCGGTTTCCAGGGTGGCGGGCTTGGTCGGGTTGTTGGCGGTGTCGCCCTTGATCCCTTCGGAGGATTCGGTGACTTCCAGTTCAACGACGGCGGGCAGGTCGAGGGTGACCGGATTGCCCTCGATGAAGAGGACTTCCACGAGCATCCCTTCCTTGAGGAAATCCTTGGAAGTGGCAACCAGCACCGGGTCCAGGGTGATCGACTCGTAGGTCGTCAGGTCCATGAAGTGGAACCCGGACGGGTCCGAGTAGGAATACTCGAGCTTCTGGCGGTCGGTCTCGACGATGTCGACCTTCTCGGAGGAGGCGAAGCGGATCGTCTTGGTCTTGCCGGTCTGGAACGAGCGGATCGTCGCGGCGATGAGGGCGTTGCCCTTCCCCGGGGTGCGGTGCTCGATGTTGAGGACCGTGCCGGTTTCGCCCTCGTACTTGATGCACTGGCCCTTTTTGAGATTGGTTGCGACGACTGCCATGGTGGTTGGGTGGTGGGATTGGTGCGAGTTGGTTACGGAAGCCGGTCGCCGCGGTCAATACGCGATGTTCCGTGCCGGCTCAGACGATTTTCAGGCGGGCGAAGTCCTGGGCGTCGACGAGCCCGACCGGCCGGCCGTGCTCGTTGAGGACGACGACGTCGTCGATCCGGTTGTGGCCGATCATTTTCACCGCCTCGGCGGCGAGCGCCTCGGCGCGCACGGTGATCGGCCGCGCGGTCATGAACTCGCGCACCGGGCGCTGGCCGATGTCTCCCTCGCGCTGGAAGGCGCGGGCGAAGTCGCCGTGGGTGAAGATGCCGGCCAGCGACCCGTCGCCGCCAAGGACCAGGCAGGCGCCGGCGCGCACCGCCGACATGCTCGCCAACGCGTCAGCCACGCACGCGTCGAGCGCCACGGTGGCCAGCGCCGCGTCGTGGCGCATGATGTCGCTCACCCGGGTGAGCAGCGCGCGGCCGAGCGACCCGCCCGGGTGGAAGCGGGCGAAATCCTGCTCGGTGAACCCGCGCGCCTCGAGCAGCACCATCGCCAGCGCGTCGCCCATCGCCAGCGTGGCGGTTGACGACGATGTCGGCGCCAAGTTGAGCGGACACGCCTCGCGCGGAACCGAGACGTCCAACACCACGTCGCTGAGCCGCCCGAGCGACGAGTCGCGCTGGCCGGTCAGGGCGATGAGGACCACCTCGCTGCGCTTGATGAACGGCAACAGCGTCAAAACCTCCGGCGTCTCACCGGAATACGAGAGCGCGAGCACCGCGTCGCCATCGGAAATCATCCCAAGGTCGCCGTGCAGCGCGTTTTGCGAGTTGAGCACCACCGCGGTCGCCCCGGTCGAATTGAGGGTCGCGGCAATTTTGTGGCCGATGTTCCCCGACTTCCCCACCCCGACGACGACGATCTTCCCGCGCCCGTCGACCACCTCCTTGAGCCGCGCCACCGCTTCGGCGAACGACCCGTCCAGGCGCCCCACCAGCGCCTCGAGCGCTTCAATCTCAATTCGGATGACGGTTTGGGCTTTCGCCAGCATGTCCAGGGGCTCCACGCCCGGAGAATTACCCGGATTCCCGCCCGTTAGCAGCGAAAAAGACGTCCGTGGCGAACTTCCACTCCCCGTAGCGAACTTTGTGAAAAGTTCGGCGGGGTCAACCACCTGCCGCCAGAGCGCCCGAACGCCCCCAAGACTTCCAGCCTCCCCCCCGCCGAACCGCTCCCGAGCTTCGCTACCCGAATGCTCACCCCGGCTGTCCTCCGCGCCTCTCTGCTGCCTCCGCTTCTCCGCGGTCAAGCCCACCTGCGCGCGGGTCATTCGCGGGCGCGCAGGCCGTCGACCGTTCATCTTCAACACAACCCGGCAAGCGGCGTGGTCACTTCCCGGGTTTTCCCTTGAGCCAAAGCGGTGTGGCGCGGAGTACCGCTTCCCACCGCACTCCAAAGGCGGCAGCGCAAGCGCTGGGGAAAATCTCAGCGGCGCAGGCCACTCGGCTGAGTGGCAACCCGTAGGGGGATCGAACCCCTATTGCCAGAATGAAAATCTGGAGTCCTAACCATTAGACGAACGGGTCGTTCGCGTTGATGCGGGCGGAACAAACCGTGGAATGGGGATTGGCGCAAGCGAAAAATGCGTAAAAGGTGCTGGTTGGCGGGGAGTGGGAGAAAATCGCGGCTTGCCAGAGGGGAGCGGATTTCTAGGGTGTCCCGGTTTTCGCAACCCCAACCGACCGAGATTTTTCAGATCATGAACACGCCGATTCTCAAGCAAGCCGCCAACGAAGCCCGCGGGCTCGCGATCGATGCCGTCCACGCCTGTGCCTCTGGGCACCTAGGGTTGCCGCTGGGATGTGCGGAGGTGGGAGCGGTGTTGTTTGGGGAAGGGCTGCGGGTGAACGCGGCGGCGCCGAAGTGGCTCAACCGCGACCGGTTCATCCTGTCGGCGGGTCACGGGTCGATGTTTATTTACAGCTGGCTGCACTTGGCGGGGTACGACCTGCCGCTGGCGGAGTTGAAGAATTTCCGGCAGCTGCGGAGCCGGACGCCGGGGCACCCAGAGTCGTTTGAGACGGTGGGTGTGGAGGCGACGACCGGGCCGCTGGGCCAGGGAGTTGGGAACGCGGTCGGGTATGCGTTGTCCGGGAAGCGGGCGGCGGCGCGGTACAACACGGCCGAGCACACGTTGTTTGACCACCATGTGGTGGCGTTGATGGGCGACGGGTGCCTCCAGGAAGGGGTGGCCAAGGAGGCTATCGCGTTCGCCGGCCACTCGCAATTGGACAACCTGATCCTGATTTACGACAGCAACGACGTGACGCTCGACGCGATGGCGGCGGTGAGCCAGGGCGAGGACGCGGAAGGCTATTTCCGGTCGCAGGGGTGGGACGCGGTGACAATTGACGGCCATGACCTTGAGCAGATCCTCAAGGCGTTCCAGAATGCCAAGGCCAGCGACAACGGGCGGCCGAAGGTGATCATTGCGCGGACCGAGATCGGCCGCGGGATCCCGCAGGTCGCGGGGACCCAGAAGGCGCACGGCGAAGGCGGCGCATCGTTCGCCGACGAGGCGCGCAAGGGGCTGGGGCTGCCGGATGAGCACTTTTTTGTTTCCGATGCGGTACGGAGCTACTTTGCGCAGCGCCAGGAAGTGGTGGCCAAGGAGTTCGCCGCCTGGGAAAAAACCTTTGCGGCGTGGACCGCGGCCAACCCTGAGCTCGCCGCGGAACTCACCGGCGGTGTGGCCAAGGCGGTTCCGTCCGACCTGCTCGACCGGCTCCCTGAGTTTGGCGCCGGCTACGCGGACGCGACCCGCGGGTCCGGCGGCGTGGTCATCAACGCGGTGGCCAAGGAGGTCCCGCAATTGCTCACCGGCAGCGCCGACCTTTACGGGTCGACGAAGAACTACATCAAGGACGGCGGCGACTTCAGCGCGGCCAACCCGACCGGGCGCAACCTCTGGTTCGGGATCCGCGAGCACGCGATGGGCGCCATCTGCAACGGGATCGCCTACGACGGGTTGTTCCGTGCCAGCGGCGCGACATTTTTGGTGTTTGCCGACTACCTGCGCCCGGCGATCCGGCTCGCCGCGCTCTCGCGCCTCCCGGTCGTCTATATCTTCACCCACGACTCGGTCGGCGTCGGCGAAGACGGTCCGACCCACCAGCCGGTGGAAACCGTCAGCGGCCTGCGGGTCATCCCGAACCTCGATGTCATCCGCCCGGGCGATCCGGAGGAAGTCGCCGGTGCCTGGGCCGCGGCGATGCTGCGCACCGACGGCCCGACCGCGCTGATCCTGTCGCGCCAAAAGGTCCAGACGCTTGCCGAGGTTCCCGTCAAGGTCCGCCGCGAGGGCGCGTTCCGCGGCGGCTACGTCGTCAAAAAGGAAACCGGCGACCTCAAGCTGATCCTCATGGCCACCGGCTCGGAGCTCCAGCACATCGTCGCCGCCGCCGAAAAGCTCGGCGAAGGGGTCCGGGTCGTCTCGATGCCGTGCCTTGAGCGCTTTGACCGCCAGAGTGCCGAATACAAGGAAGAGGTCCTCCCGGCAGCCTGCCGCGCCCGTATCGCCATCGAAGCCGGCGTTTCCGGCCTCTGGTGGAAATACGTCGGCGACCAGGGCCAGGTCCTCGGGATCGACCGGTTCGGCCTCAGCGCCCCGGGCGACACCGTCATGGAGCAGCTCGGAATGACCCCGGAGCACGTCGTCAAGGCGGCCCGCGCGTTCATCTAAGAGCACCATCTTCAAATGCGGCGCCCTCACCGGCGCCGCATTTTTTTTGCCAACCAGGCGCCGCAGCCGGCAACTTGACGCGCGGCCATTTTATGACCATGGTAGTCAAATGAGAACATCCAGCATAGCCATGACCAAGAGCAAGCTCAGTCAATTGCTTGAATTGGTAAAACAAGGCGAGACCATCGTGATCACGGACCGAAACAAACCGGTTGCAACGTTGCAGGCGGTGGCATCCGCGAGCGTGGCAGGCATGGAGGCGCTGTATGCCTCCGGGCTGGTTTGCCCACCGCAGAAGGAGTTGGATGTGGAGAAGTTTCTGGCGGCGGAGCGGCCCACGCTGGCAAGCCACCGGTCGCTTGTCGCGGCGATCCTCGAGGAACGGGAGGACGGGCGATGATTTTTTGGGACAGCTCGGCGCTCGTTGCGCTCCTCGTTGCGGAAAGCGACAGCGACCGCCGCAGCGAACAGCTCAGAACTGACCCGCAACTTGCCATCTGGTGGGCGACGCCGGTCGAGTGTGAATCGGCCATCCAGCGGCGGGTCCGCGACGGCAGCCTGACCCCTGAGCAAGCCCGCGCGGCGCGGGACCGCCTTGAGGAGCTCTCATCCGTTTGGCGGGAGGTGGCGCCAAGGGGCGTAGTTCGCGCGCTTGCACGGCGCCTGCTGCGGACCCACCCGCTGCGCGCCGCCGACGCTCTGCAGCTGGCCGCCGCGCTTGCGCTCCAGCATGCCGGGTCCGGGCAGCTTTGTTTTGCAACTTCGGATGGGCGGCTTGCCGGCGCCGCGGAGGCCGAGGGGCTGCGGATTTGCTAATCGGCCGCGGTTTTGCTGACCAGCGCGGCGAGCGACTGGTAGATCACCCCGCCATTGAGCAGGTGCCAAAGGAAATGGCTGCCGGGCGGGAAAATCCCGCAGGCCCACGGGTCGAGCGTCCGGAAAACCAGCCCGGCAACGAGCAACCCGCTGGCAACAAGGAGTCGGCGCTGGCGGTCGCGGCGCCAGGCGCGGACTCCCAGCCCACTCAGCACTAGCAGCGCGGGAAGATAAAAGAGTGAGCCATTCAGGACCGCCGGCAGCCAGCCGGTCGCCAGCGTCGCCATCGAAAACCCCGCCAGCAGGAAAAGCGTGCGCGCCAGCGACAGCTCGCACCGCAAATACAGCCAGAGGAACACGATCTGGAATGCCACGATCGGCGCCATGTCCGCCACCCGTGCCCATGGCCGTGGAAGCATGTGCAGCAGCGTGCTCCCCGCCCCGATGGCAACCGCCAGCCACAGCAACACCGCCACCCCGGTGCTTGGCCCGCCGTGGCGCCGCGCAAGCAGCCACCCGGCCACCGCCGCAATGATGAACGCGATGTTGGAAAACGTGTTGAATGGCTCGGCGAGCAGCCCTGGCCCGCCGCGCTCACAGTAGGACGGCATCCGCCACCCTACGCCAATCCTCCCGACGTTCCGCTATTTCCCGCAGTCGCAGCTGCCGCCGCAGGATTTCTTCGGCCGCCGCAACAGCCGCCCAATGAACACCGCGACCGTGGCCACCACCACCGCGGGGGCCGCCACGCTTTGCCAGTTTTCCGCAAGCCAGGTCATTGGTTCGGTCGATTAGAATCCAAGCAGCCGCCCGCCCTGATAGACGACGAGCGAGGCAAGATACGCGAAGCCGGTCATGAACACAAATTGGCCGATCGCCCATTTCCACGAGCCGGCCTCGCGGGCGACCACCGCGGTGGTTGGCAGGCACTGGAGCGCAAAGATGAAGAACACGATCAGGCTGACCGCCATCAGCGGCGTGTAGACCGGCGAGCCGTCCGGCCAGCGGGCGGTCGCGAGCCGCTCGCGGATCTTCGCGTGATCTTCCTCATCATCCACCGAGTAGGAGATGGCCATGCTCGCCACAAACACCTCGCGGGCCGCGAACGAGGTGAGCACCGCCGTGCCGGTGCGCGCGTCAAAGCCAAGCGGTTTGACGATCGGCGCGATGAACTGGCCGAGGTGGCCCATGGCGCTGGTCTCAAGCTGGACCGCCTTGTCGTCGGAGTCCGATTTCGGATAGGTTTTGGCGGCCCAGAGGAGGATCGAGAGCCCGAAGATGAGCGTCCCGGCCTTGCGCAGGAACGCGAACGCCCGCCCGCCGACGTGGCGGAACACATACCCCCACTGCGGGGCCCGGTATGGCGGCAGCTCAAGGTGGAACGCGACCGGTTGCGCCTCAGGACCGAGCCGGCCACGCAAAACCCGCGCGACCAAAAACGCCGTCCCCGTGCCCACCGCGTAAATCCCGAAAAACACCACAGCCTGGGTCAGCGTGCTCTGCTCGCTGAGCAGCAACGGCACCAGCAGCAGGTAGACCGGCAGGCGCGCGGAACAACTCATCCACGGGGCCACGAAGATCGTCACCAGGCGTTCCTTTTTGCTCGGGATCGTGCGCGTCGCAAGGACCCCCGGAATCGCACAGGCATAGGAGCTTAGCAGCGGCAGGAAGGCCTTCCCGCTCAGCCCCGCCTTGGCCATCACCGCGTCCATCAGGTACGCCGCCCGGGCCATGTACCCGCTGCTTTCCAGCAGGGCGATGAAGAAGAACAACAGCGCGATCTGCGGCAGGAACACAAGAACCCCGCCGACGCCCTCGATGACCCCGCCGGTAAGCAGGTCGCGCAGGTCGCCGGGCTGCATCGCGTTTTCGACGAGTCCCTCGATCCAGCCGATGGCCGATTCGATCCAGCCCATCGGGACCTCGGCGACCGAGAAAATCGTCCAGAACACGCCCAGCATCAGAACAATGAGCGTCACCCACCCCCACACCCCGTGGATCAGCACCGCGTCGAGCTTGTCGGAAACCGTCCGGTTCTCGCTCCCCGGGCGGCTCACCACCGTGGCGCAGATCTCCTGCACCCAGGCGGCCCGCGCCTGTGACGCGCCACTCGGTTGCTCGCCCGGGCGCAGCTGCTTGCCGAGCGCGACCGGTTGGCACATCGCATGTTTAAGCGGGACGATCCCCTTCCCCTTGTTCGCCTGGCAGGGAATGACCGGCACTCCGAGGGCCGCGGCCAGGCCGGCGACATCCAGCCGCAGCCCGGCGGCCTCCGCCACGTCGATCATGTTGAGCGCCACGACCACCGGCAGCCCAAGGTCAATGACCTCGGTCACCAAGTACAAGTGCCGCTCAAGGTGGCTCGCATCCACCACGCAGACGACCAGGTCCGGCCGCGCGCCAACCAGCGCGTCGCGCGTCACCGCCTCGTCGGCTGCCTGCGGCGTCAGCGAGTAACAGCCGGGAAGGTCGACGACCTCAAGCTTCCCGCCGTGCGGCGTGCGCATGCTCCCGGTCTTGCTCGCCACGGTCACCCCGGCGTAGTTGCCGACCTTCTCGAGCGATCCGGTCAAGGCGTTGAACAACGTCGACTTCCCGGCATTCGGGTTGCCCACCAACGCAACCCGTCGCAACCGCTCAGAGGTGGAGCCCGCCGCGCTCACGCCAGTGGGCTGACCATCACTTGGTCGCCAAGATCGCGACTCAACGCCATCCGCGTCCCGCACACCGCGCACACCATGTTGCGCCCGTTGGCCAGCTTCACCACCGCCATGCTCTCACAAAACCCTAGCTCTCTAAGTCGCTGACAACCAGGGCCTTCCAGGCTCTTGATGGTCCACTTCTTGCCCACGCACGCCTGGCTCAGGCTGACGCATTGCTGCTCGGGTGCTGTCGCGCTGGCTGCCACGCCAACAACCAAGCGCAGTTGAGACCCGTTTGCAATAAGAATCTTCCGCGGCCGGAGCGTCTGGGGATCAGATCAAACGTCACACGAAAGACCTTGCCAAAGCTAACAGCTCGTCCGGAACTTCAGCATGGGCAAAAAATCAAGTGCGGCGGATTTCATCTCGGCCAAAGAGGCCGCACCGGAGGAGGTCAAAGTGAAAGCGGTTGCGGCAAGGAAGGTCGTTGCCAAAAAGCCGGCCGCCAAGCCGGAGGCGGCAAAGAAGCCGGCATCAAGGAAGGCCGCCAAGAAGCTTGCCGCCGCCGCGCCAGGCCCCGATGGAATGCTATCTTCTGAAGCCACCGCCGCTGCGGAAGCCGAGGCGCGCCCGATGTCAAAGAAGTTCAAGCGCTCCATCAAAGCCCTCGGCGAGGCGGCGCAGGAATATCTTTTGCCACTCATCAAGAAACACGGCGCGGAGGCAATTGCCCTCGGTGCTGTCCAGGTCGCGGCACGGACCAAGAACTCGAAGCTGCGCGCCGCTCTCCTGCTGATCGCTCCGGCAATCGGTGCCATCAAGCCAGAGGACGCGAAATAACCGGCTGGCGACCCTCTACCGGTATCAGCCAGTAAACTACGCGCGCTGGTCGGCGCTGCGCAGCAGGATGTCGCCGATCTCGACGTGCGGCGGGGCGCTGAGGATGTGCAGGATCGAGGCGGCAACATCCTCCGCCTTGAGCATCCGCATCGCATCGCGGGTGCGCGCCAAGGCGTCCTCGCGGCCCAGGAAGTAGGTTTCGAGCAACGGCGTGTCGACAAACCCGGGCGAGACGCAGGCGACTTGGACCGGGCTGTTGAGCGCCTTGAGCTCGGCGCGCAGCGAGTCGGTGAGCGCGCGCACCGCGAATTTCGTCGGGGCGTAGAACCCGCCTCCGGCCGGCACCCGGTGGCCGCTCATGCTCGAGACGTTGACGATCCGCCCGGCGTCCGCCGGAAAGTGCCCGATGGCGAGCTGGCAGCAAAGCGCCAGCGCCCGGACGTTGACTTGCCACATTTCCTCCCACAGGTCCGGGTCACCATCGCTGACCCGCGCCAGATGGGCGACGCCCGCGCAGTTCACCAGCCCGTCGATGCGCCCCAGCGAGTGGAAAATCCGCTCGATGTCGTCGCGCCGGGTCAGGTCGGCGATGACCGGATAGACCGCGTCGTCAAGCGCCTCCGGCCGCCGGGTCACCCCGAGGACCTCGGCGCCGCGCGTCACGAGCGCCGCGGCGAGCGCCCGACCGATCCCGCTCGAGGCCCCGGTGACCAGGTAGGTTCGTCCTGCCAACACGCTCATGCGCCACCCTTGCAGCGCGGTGGACGGCGGGAAAGCCCGAAGTTGGCGTTGTCGCCACTGTTCATTTGACCGCCATTTCGGCTGGAGGTATGCTTCCCGTACGCAACCCGCAAATTTGGCCATGATTGCTTCCCCCCACCCCGCTGCCGCCGCTGCCGACCCGCGCGCGCTGCTGAAGAATGTCTTCGGCTATGACGCGTTCCGCCCGCTCCAGCAAGAGATCATCGAGGCCACCCTGGGCGGTCGCGACGTGCTGGCGATCCTCCCGACCGGCGCGGGCAAGAGCCTGTGCTACCAACTCCCGGCGCTGGCCCGCGGCGGCCTGACCTTGGTCGTCTCGCCGCTCATCGCCCTGATGAAGGACCAGGTCGACCAACTCCAGGCCGCCGGCGTCGCCGCCACCTTCCTCAACTCCACCCTGAGCCCGGACGAACGCGACGCGCGCGAGGCCGACCTCGCCGCCGGCCGCGTCAAACTCCTCTACCTCGCCCCGGAGCGGCTCATGGCCGCCGGCTTCACCGAAAAGCTGGAAGCCTGGAACCTGGCCGCCATCGCCGTCGACGAGGCCCACTGCATCAGCGAGTGGGGGCACGACTTCCGGCCCGAGTACCGGCAGCTCGCCACCTTGCGCGCGCGCTTCCCGACCCTTCCGGTGCTGGCGCTGACCGCCACGGCCACCCCGCAGGTCCGCCACGACCTCGTCACCCAGCTGCGCCTTGCCGACCCCGCGGTCTTTGTCTCCAGCTTCAACCGCCCGAACTTGAACTACCGGGTGGTCGCCAAGACCGCCGTCCTCCAGCAGGTCGCCGAGTTTGCCGACGCGCGCCGCGACGATGCCGGGATCGTCTACTGCCAGGCGCGCAAGACGACCGAGCTGCTGGCCGCCGCGCTGCGGTCCCACGGGCTCTCCGCAGTCGCCTACCACGCCGGGATGGAGGCAAGCGAGCGGGCCGCCAACCAGGACGCGTTTTTGCGCGACGAGGCGCGGATCGTCTGCGCCACGATTGCCTTCGGGATGGGGATCAACAAACCCAACGTACGCTGGGTCATTCACGCCGACCTCCCGAAAAATGTCGAAGGCTACTATCAGGAAACCGGCCGTGCCGGCCGCGACGGGCTGCCCGCCGAGTGCCTCCTGATGTTTTCCCGCGGCGATGTGACCCGCAACCTGCGCTTCCTCGACGACCTCAGCGACCCGGACGCCAAAGCGCTTGCCCGCGCCCAGCTCGAGCGGATGGCCGCCTACGCCGAGGACCCGGGCTGCCGGCGCGCCAGCCTGCTCCGCTACTTCGGCGAAGCATGGCCGCACCCGGACTGCGGCGGCTGCGACGCCTGCCTCGACCCGCGCGAGTCCTACGACGCGACCACCGATGCGTGCAAGCTGCTCAGCTGCGTGTTTCGGATCCACCAGCACAGCGGGTTCGCCACCGGGTTGATCCATATCGCCGACGTCCTTGGCGGCGGCAACACCGCCAAGGTGCGCAAGTGGGGACACAGCGCGCTGAGCACCTTCGGCATCGGCAACGACCGGCCGCGCGCCGACTGGGTCGCCCTCGGCCGCCAGCTCATCCGCCACGGCTGGCTGGCCGAGTCATCCGATGGGTTTGCCACCGTCACACTCACCCCGGCCGGGCGCACCGCGCTGAAACGCAACGAGACGCTCACCCTCGAGCGGCCCCTCGCCCGCGACCCCTCGCTCATGGACTTCGCCAGATCCGGCGACATCCCCTGCGACGTTGGCCTGTTCGACCGCCTGCGTGCCCGCCGCAAACAGCTCGCCGACGCGCGCAACCTGCCCCCCTACGTCATCTTCTCCGATGTCGCGCTGCGCCACATGGCCCGCAGCTACCCGCAGGACGAGGCCGCCATGCTTGCCATCCCCGGCGTCGGCGCCAGAAAGCTGACCGACTTCGGCGCCGACATGGCTGCGGTCATCACCGCCTGGCTCGCCACCGCGCCGCGCCAGGAATTCGCCCCGCTCGCCGCCGAGCCGCCCCGCCCCAGCAAACCGGCCGCCGCCATCAACCCGACCGCCTTCCAAACCCTTGAGCTTTTCCGCGGCGGCTTGACCATCCAGGAGATCGCCAAAGCCCGCCAGTTCGTCGAATCGACCATCGAAAACCACCTCGCCATTGCCGTCGCTACCGGCGAGCCGCTCAACCCGCGCGCCTTCTACTCCGAGGCCGAGGAATCCCTGATGGCCGACGCCTTCAAAGCCCACGGCCCCGCCTTCAAGCCGGTCTTCCTCGCCCTGGGCGAAAAATTCTCCTACGGCAAGCTCCGGATCTTCCAGGCGTTCAAGGAAGCGCGAGCCAGCCCGTAGCGACTTTCTGGGTAGCGAACTTCGTGAGAAGTTCGGCGGGGACAACCACCTGCCGCCAGGACGCCCGAACGCGCCAACGACCCCCCGCCTCCCCCCGCCGAAGCACGAGCTTCGCTACGGGAACTTAGAAGTGAATCGCGTGGCCTTCGGCGGCGAGGGTCGCCTCGTGGACGACTTCCGACATCGTCGGGTGGGCGTGGATGGTGGCGTGGATTTCCTCGGAGGTGAGTTCCTGGTCGAGGGCGAGGCCGAGTTCGGCGATGAGTTCGGTGGCGTTGTCGCCGATGATGTGGGCGCCGAGGAGTTCGCCGTGTGGTTTCCCGTAGATGAGTTTGGCGAATCCGTCCGGTTCGCCGGCGGCGATCGCCTTGCCGATGGCGGCAAACGGGATTTTGCCGACGACGTAGTCGATCCCGTCCGCCTTGAGTTGGCGCTCGGTTTTGCCGACCGAGGCGACCTGCGGGTGGCAATACGTGCAGCCGGGGAAGTTCTTCACCTTGCGCGGCGTATGGCCGTCGACGAAGAGCCCTTCAATGGCCTGGATGGCTTCAAACGACGCGACGTGGGCGAGCCACGGTGGGCCGATGATGTCGCCGCAGGCGTAGACGTTTGGGATGGAGGTTTCGTAGCGCGGGCCGGTTTTGATGTACCCGCGGTCGAGTTCCGGGGCGGTGCCGCCCGGGAGGACCGGCTGGATGCCGATGGCGATGAGGCAAACCTCGGCCTTGATCGTCTCGTTGCCCTTGGGGCCCTCGACGCTCACCGAGACCGAGTCACCGTGGTCCTCGGTGGCGGTCACCTTGGTGTCGCTCAGGCAGCGGATCCCTTGCTTGGTCAACGCCTTCTGGAGCGCGTCGCCAATCTCGTCATCCTCGATCGGCAGCACCCGCGGCTGCATTTCAATGAGCGTCACCTTGGTGCCAAAGGCGTTGTAGATATAGGCGAACTCGACGCCGATGGCGCCCGCGCCGATGATGACCATTTCCTTCGGCTGCTTCTCGAGGACCATCGCCTCCTTGGAGCCGATGACCGACTTGCCGTTGATCGGAAGCGTCGGCAGGCCCCGCGATTTGCACCCGGTGGCGATCATGACCTTCTCGGTATCAAGAACCTGCTTCTTCCCGTCCTTGTCGGTCACCTCGACCTTGCCGGGGCCGGCGAGCGCTCCGAACCCGCGGATATATTCGACCTTGTTCTTCTTGAACAGGAACTCGATGCCGCCGGCGAGCTTGTCGGCGACCTTGCGGGAGCGCTGGATGACCGCCTTCCAATCGTAGCGGAAGTTGTCAAACGCGAACCCGAACTCGGCCGCCCGGTGGGTTAGCGTGTGCATCAACTCGGCATTCTTCAGGAGCGCCTTGGTCGGGATGCACCCCCAGTTCAGGCAGGTCCCGCCGGCGCGGTCGACTTCGACGCAGGCGACTTTTTTTCCAAGCTGGGCCGCGCGGATGGCGGCGACGTAGCCGCCAGGACCACCGCCGATGACAATGAGATCGTAAGCCATGGGAATGAGAAGGTTGAGTTGGTCAAGCGGGTGCCGCGGGCTGCCCCGCCGGCCACGCGGCGAACCCTGCCCGGGGCATTGGGAAAAGTCAACGGAAGCGAACCGAGTGTTTTTTGCTGAGCCGGAGGATGTCGCCGGCGGCCGGATGGATCGCGGCAAGCGGATCGGTGAGCTTCTCACCGTTGAGCTGGACCGCGCCGGTGGCGATGAATTGCTTGCGCAGCTCGCTGGTCGACTTCTCGATCCCGAATGCCGCCTGGAATGCCCACGCGCTCAGCCCGATGACGGTGGTCCCGGCAGGCAGCTCGGCGGCCGCGAGCTCCGGGAGGTCGGCGCTGGCGAGGTCTTTCTTCGAGAACCGGGTGTCCCAATCGGCACGGGCGGCGGTGCCGGCCGCGGCGCCGTGGTAGCGTGCGGTGAGTTTTTCGGCGAGCGCCTTCTTGGCCTCCATCGGGTGTCCGGCCGGGTCGCGCGCCTCGCCTAGCAACAGCAGGTAATAGCGGTCCATCAGGGTGTCCGACACACTCATCAGCTTGCCGAACATCTCCTGCGGCGGATCGTTGACGCCGACGTAGTTCCCGTAGGATTTCGACATCTTTTTGACCCCGTCGAGGCCCTCGAGCAGCGGCATGACCATGACGACCTGCTGCGGTTGGCCTTCTTCCTTCTGGAGGTCGCGGCCGACGAGGATGTTGAACAACTGGTCGGTGCCGCCGAGCTCGACGTCGGCCTGGAGTTCAACCGAGTCCCACCCTTGCATGATCGGGTACTGGAGCTCGTGGAGGCGGATCTCCTGGCCGGCATCGAGGCGCGCCCGGAAGTCCTCGCGCTGGAGCATTTGCTGCAGGGTGACGCGGGCGTTGAGGCGGAGGATGTCCTCGTAGCTCATCTTGCGGAACCACTCGCCGTTGTAGCGGATCTCGGTTTTCTCGCGGTCGAGGACCTTGAATGCCTGCGCGGTATACGTCTCGGCGTTGACCAGCACTTCCTCGCGGGTCAGCGGCGGGCGCGTTGCCGAGCGCCCGGATGGATCGCCAACCGTGGCGGTGAAGTCGCCGATGAGCAATATCGCCTGGTGGCCAAGCTCCTGGAACTGGCGGAGCTTCTCGAGCGCGACGGTGTGGCCGAAGTGGATATCCGGCGCGGTCGGGTCGACGCCGAACTTGACCCGCAGTGGCCGGCCAAGCGCAAGTTTCCCGGCGAGGTCTTTTTCCGAGTGAACCTTGGCGGTCCCGGTCATCAGGTGCTTGAGCTGGTCGGCGGGCGTCACGCCCCAAGCCCCTAGTCGACCCGCCGCGGCGGTGCAAGCCCTAGCAGCCTGCAATCAACTTGCGCCAAGCAAGTGGTAGGCGGCCGGGCCACCGGGGACGAGCGCTGGATCAATGCGGGCATCAAAGGTGGCAAAGCGACCGCCGCGGGTTGCCGCCAGCGCGAGCAGGTAATGGTCAGTCAACTCCTCGGCGGCTGGGAGCGCGGGAAAGGTGGCACCCGCCATCACCGTCAGGCTGTCCGGCCAAAACTGGTGCCCCGGAGTGGCCAGTACACCGGCGAGGAGGGTGCGGGCCGCCCGCGGCGATCCCGGGCCACCCGGGTAGTGGCGGCTGCCGAAGATCCGCAGGAACCCGTTCTCAACGAGCGGGCAGGTTGACCATCCGTGGCGGGTCAGGGTGGTGCTGAAAAATCCCCGGGCCGCCTCCGCGTGCGGGTGGGCTGGGTCGCAGAGGGCGATGAGGACATTGATATCCAGAAGGTAAATCATCCCTGTCGCGGGTTGAGCGCGCGTTGGAGCTCCTCATGGTCGATGCGGGTCTGGACTCTCTCGAGCTGCTCCAGAGTGATGGATTCTCCCGGCTGCCGCTTAAGAACAAGGAACCCGAGCGGCCCGAACTCGAACTTTTCCGGATCTGGGTTTTGGATTTCCGCCGCGGGCCGCAATTCCCGGCGCAGGGCACTTTCCACCAGCGCCCTGAGGGTGGTTCTCCGGCGCGCCGCCAGAGACTTTGCCTCAATGAGGAGATCGTCAGGAAGGTCCAGCGTCGTCTTCATATGGGTGACGATATGGTTTTATGGGCGCAGGTCAAGTTGTCGCTGCCACCGCTGCGGTGGATCCGAGCTTCCCACCCCGGCGTTCGCATTGACATGGAGGCGGCAAGATGGCTTTTCGGGGAATGCAGGAATCGCCCTATCAAGCGCCCGGGGTGGTGGAGGTGCCACGGCCCGTGACGCCGGCATCGATCAAGCCGGGGACTTTGACGACCTTCGGGGTGATCCACCTGGTCATGGCCGGGCTCGGGATTGCGACCGTGCTGTGGGGAACCGCCGCGCAAAGCAACCCGAACATGTTCATGGGCGCCGACGACGAGCAAAACCCGATGGAGGAGCTGATGCACGAGGTCGCTTGGGCGACGTGGTTGTCCCACGGGTTCATGCTGATCCTCGCGGTGCTGCTGATCATCTCCGGGATCAAGATGCTCAAGGGCAAGCGGGATGCCTTGCGCTGGTCGAACCGCTACGCGTGGGCGTCGCTGGGTACCAAGTTTGCCTCGTTTGTCATTGCGCTGCTCTTCGTCGCCCCGGTGTTCCGGCGTGCCGGTGAGGTGATGATGCAACAGATTGGCCAAGAGGTTGGCGCGGTCCCCGGGATGGACGCGGGGCTCGGCTGGGTCAGCACCCTGATGGTCGTCTTGGCAGTCATTACGCCGGTGATCGCCTGCGTCTACCCGGTGTTGGTGCTGATGCTCACCAACCGCCAGCCGGTCAAGGACTGGCTGGCAAACCACGGGTCCTGAGCGCAGCCAAGGCTCGACAGTGGCCGATCAAGTGCTTTTATTCTAAAGGATGCGCTGGATCGCAGCGGGCCGGGCTCAGGGGAGCATGGCCACTTGGAAAAAGCCTGGACGGTAGATGATTTTCCACTTTTCAATTTCGGGACGGGCGGCTAGCGTCCGCGCCCCTAGTGATGGTGACCGTAGCTCAGTGGTAGAGCCCCGGATTGTGATTCCGGTTGTCGCGGGTTCGATCCCCGTCGGTCACCCCACTATTTTCCCTCTCCGCGCGCCCAGCCGAGCCGGCCTGCCAACCACCAGCCCCGCGCATTGAATGGAGACACTCGCGGAAAAGCTCGGCTACCAGTTCCGCAACCCATTGTTGCTCACCGAGGCGCTCACCCACCCGAGCCTTGCCTACGAGTCCCAGAAGCCGACGTTTGACAACCAGCGGCTTGAGTTTCTTGGCGACGCGGTCCTGCAGCTCATCCTCACCGAGCACCTTTTCCAGCTGCTCCCGGAGTTCCCGGAAGGGCGGCTGACCAAAATCCGCTCCCAGCTCGTCTCGCGCCACGCGCTGAGCCAGATCGCCACCCGGATCGACCTCGGGGCGCATGTCCTGCTCGGCCGCGGTGAGGCGGCCAGCGGCGGGCGCCAGCGTGCGTCGACGCTGGCCGACGCGCTCGAGTCGCTGGTGGGGGCGGTTTACCTTGATGGCGGATTGGGCGAGGCGGCGGCGATGGTTCTGCGGGTGTTTGCCGGGGAAATCACTGCGGTGGCCGCCAGCGAGGAAGAACGCAACCCGAAAGGCGAACTCCAGGAGTGCCTCCAGGCGCTCGCCCCGCAGGCACCCGCCTACCGGATCATCGGCGAGTCAGGCCCCGACCACCAGCGGACTTTCCAAGCCGAGGTCTTCTGGCGCGGCGACGTCCTCGGCACCGGTACCGGGAAAAGCAAAAAGGAAGCCGAAGCCCACGCCGCCGCCGCCGCGCTGGCGCACCGCCGCTGGGAAGCGCAGGGGTGAAGGCGGGATCCGCGCCGGTTTGGAACGCGGTGGGAAGCGGTACTTGAAGTTCCACGTTGGAAGTTCGGAAATTGAACGTCCAACAGCGAACGGCCCATGGAGGGCCAGCGGGATTTCCTGCTTTCCAGCGGGCGGGTGGTTGGGCAGGGTGTGCGGGCGATGACCGGCAGCCCGAGAACCCGGATCCTTGTGCTGACGGCCGGATTCGGGGAAGGGCACAACAGCGCCGCGCAGCATCTCGCGGTCGCGCTGCGGACCGCGGGGGTGGAAGTGCAGGTGGCCGATCCGTGTTTGCTGGGCGCGCCGGTAGCGACGCGGTTTGTCCAAGGAGGCTACCGGTGGATGACGGCGCTGACGCCATGGCTGTGGGGAAGGATGTTCAAGTCCGCCGACGGGATGGACTTCACCCGGCGCAGCTGGTGGATGAAATATCCCGAGGCGGCCACCCGCAGGCTCGTCGCCGAATTCCGCCCGCACGCGGTCGTCTCGACCTACCCGCTGTACCCGTATTTCCTCGACCGTCTCGCGGGCGAGTGCGGGACGCGCCTGCCGACGTTTCTGGTGGTCACCGACTCGTTGGTGATCCACGGCGTCTGGCGCAAGGCGGTCACCGATTTCTGGTTGGTGACCGATGGGCGCACCCGCCAGGCGCTCATCGACGCCGGGTTGGCGCCTGAGCGGGTTGTCGAGACCGGTTTTCCAGTCCACCCGCGGTTTGCCGACCTGAGTCCGCTGGGCCCTGAGGACCCGCTGGCGCCGTTCAAGATCCTGTATTTCCCGACGCCGAACCGGCCACACGTCCGGCGCACCGCGCGGGCGCTGCTCGATGCGGTGCCTGAGCAGCGCGCAGTCATCACGATTGTCCTCGGTCGGCGGTTCCGGCGGCTCTTCCCGTATGCCCGCCAGATCAAGGCCGCCTACCCGGGCCGGGTCCGCCTGACCGGCTGGACCCGGCGGGTTCCGGAGCTTTTGACGAGCCACCACCTGGTTGTCGGCAAGGCCGGCGGGGCGACTGTTCATGAGGCACTTGCCGCGCGCTGCCCGATGATCGTCGACCACCTTGTCCCCGGCCAGGAGGAGGGGAACCTGGCGCTCCTGCGCGCGATCAACGGCGGCATCCTCGCCAACACCCCGGCGCGGATCACCGCCGCAACCCGCGAGGTGTTGGCCGACCACGCCAACCGCTGGCGGGAAATGAAGCGCTCGCTGGCGACCCACGCGCGCCCGTCCGCGGCGACAACCGCGGCGGACTTCATCATCAACCACCTGCGCGGTGGCGCGGTGGCCGCCGCGGAGCCGTCCGCGCATTCCGGCCCCGCATAGGCCGCAGTTGCCCGCCATGGATTTCCTCGTCGATATCGGCAACGTCCTGCTCAGCTTTGATTTCGAAGCGTCGCTCAGCCGCCTGCTCGCGCCCGGGTGCGACGATGCGGCGGCGCGCATGGCGCGCTTGCTTGAGCGCAAGGACGCATTCGAGAGCGGGCTGGTCGAGACGTCGGCGTATATTGCCGAGGCGTGCGGATTCCTTGGGTTTGGGGGACCGGAGGAGGAGTTCCGGGCCGCCTGGTGTGGGATCTTCGAGCCGGTCATGCCGATGTGGGAGCTCGTCGCGCAGTTGGCGGTGGCCGGTCACCGGCTGATTTTATTTTCCAACATCAACGCGCTCCACCTGCCGTTCATCTTGGAGAGCTACCCGGTGTTTGGGCATTTCCACGGCGCGATTTTTTCATTCCAAGTCGGGGCGATCAAACCGGCGGTGCCGATCTATCAGGCCGCGATCGACCGCTACCGGCTCGTCCCGCAGGAAACGATCTATATCGACGATGCGCCGGCCAACATCGCCGCGGGCGCCCGCCTTGGCTTCCAGGCGTTCCTATACGATTTCCGCGACCACCCGGCGCTGGTCAGCTGGCTTGGGCGGCGCGGGATCCGCGTGTGAGGCTTATTGTGGGCTGACGGCGCCCTTGCCTGGATCGGTGACGAACGGTTCGTTGGGTCCGCGGTTGCCGACACCGCCCGGGAAATGCGGGATCTTGGAAAAGTTGGCAAATTGGAAGAAGTTGGCGCCCGGGTCCGAGCCTTCAGGGAAGATCCATTCGAAGACAACTTTCAACGTCCGGTCCGACAGGTCGGCGCCTTGCGGCAAGGGAGCCGGCGGCGAGGTGAAAACGAAGCTTTCCCCGGCCGGCCCGAAGCGGAACGTAACCCCCTTGGGAGTAAGGATGACGGTGAACGTCGTGAGCATCCGTTCGGGGATGTTCATCTCGGTCGGCTGCAGCGGGCCACCACCGATCGCATAGAAAACCAGCCAGCTCGCCGGGTTGTTTTCCGGGTCGTCGCTCTGGTCCGCCGGCTTGAGGACGACCGTGAGCAGGAGGTTGCCCGCTCCGTCGACGATCTTGAAGCCGAACGAGTCGCGGCCAGGCGTGCCATTCACGCTGTCGAGCAAGCTGGCGTCAAACGAGAGGAATTTCGAACCTGCCGGGACGCTAAACGCCTTCGTCACGGTTGTCGGCGATGGGTTGCGGGCGTCTCCTATGGCGTCCACATTTTCGTCTGTGGCGGGCGCGTCTGGCGTTTGGGCGCTGGCCAGGATCGACGTGCCAAACGAAACCAGGACGCAGCCAAGAAGGCAGCGGAGACGTGGGGAATCTTTCACAGTGTCGAGTAGAGGCGAAACCGGGGATTCCGGTCAAGTCGGAAGTCCGGGACTGGCGATTCAACGCGGCGGGGGCATGACCACCTCGAAGTCGGACCCTTTGACTCGGCGCAATTCCTCGTGGAGCACCGGGATGCGCTCGTCGGGTGTGACCGAGACTGCCCAGTCGATGCCGTTGTCGGCGGTGATCATCCCGAAGCGCTTGAGTGCTTCGAGGATGGTTTTCACTTCCGGGGAGAATCCGGTGGTATCGAAATCCTCGCGCAGTCGGAGCCGCTCGCCCATCCGCGGCAGCTCCGGCTCGGTCCGGCGGCTGGCAAAATGTGTCGCCGGATGGACATACGCGCGCCGGGTCGTCTTGAAGGTCACCCGCAGCGCGTGCCCGATGCGCCCGCGCTTGAGCTCATCATAGCGGACGACCGCAGGGAAAATCGGCAGCCCCGCGGCATCTGCGCTGGTCCACCCGTCGGGCCGCAACTTGTTGGTGGTCAGGTCGAAGATTGATGCCTGTTCGGCGCTCCACCCGTCTGCGGTTTTGGTGAGTCGATAGAACTCGTAGAGCTTGCGGTTCACCGGGTCGACGATGATCCCGTGGCGGTCGGCCTCGAGGGTCGGCATGCCGCGCTGGACGTCGTTGAGGGTGAGGTCCTTGTTTTCCGGGTCGCGCCGGAAGGCGGCTGGCCAGCCCTCGATGACGGCGTTGTCCGGGACCGGGTACGGGCCGGGGTCGGACTCGTCGGCGTAGGTAGTGAGGGTAACGGGGACCAATTTCTGCCCGGCGGGGACCAGGACAAACCCCATGTCAGGGTTGTAGCGGAGCGGCTTGGCGGCGCCGATCGCCG
>JBILQE010000057.1:0-18245 GCA_044373465.1 Akkermansiaceae bacterium
TTTTTCGTTCATTTTCAGGGTGCTTTTCCATGGCATTTCCGGCGACCGTTAGGAGGATCCCCGGATTGGCAAGGTGTTACCCATGTATTGAACCTATTGTGTTACCCATGTTCTGAACCTGGACCGAGAAGAACCGGCCGTCGGCCGAGGCGATCGTCACCTACCGCAACGCGAAAGCCGCCCGGCAGGCCGCTGAGCGAGCGGATCCCAGGCCGAAGTGCGCCCAGCGCGGAAAAAACCGTCCCCAACTAACAAATGCATTCAAAATACTCTTGCAATCAAGATGCGTTATGGGTTGCCTCGGGAACCACAACGCATTTGTGGTCAGAATCCGATGAAAACAATCAATTGTCTGGCAGTCGTAGGGTGCAGCACGCTTGCAAGCCAACTCGTGTTTGGCCAATCGCGGGAGATCCAGGAAGCGGGGGTTGAACCGGGGAGGCTGGATGCGTTGATCGTGACCGCCAGCCCGGTGGAGCGGACGTTGTTTGAACTGGCTCAGCCGGCGACGGTGGTGAGTGGCGCCAACCTGTTGCTGGAGATGGAGACGACACTTGGCGAGACGCTTGGGTGGCAACCCGGGGTGAGTTCGACGTCGTTTGCACCAGGAGCAAGTCGGCCGATTATCCGCGGGCTGGGCGATGACCGGGTGCGGATGCTGCAAAATGGGACATCAGCGATCGATGCGTCCAATGTCAGCCCGGACCACGCGGTGGCGATTGATCCGGTTACGGTCAGGAGTGTTGAGGTGGTCCGCGGCCCGGCGACGCTGCTCTATGGGCCCAACGCGATTGGCGGAGTGGTCAACGTGATCGATGACCGGATTCCCGAGCAACTGCTGACGCGTCCATTGCAGGGCGCGATCGATGCGCGCTACGGATCGATCGACGATTTGAATTCGCTCTCCGGGGCGGTCAACTTTGGAGCCGGGCCATTTGTCTTCCACCTCGATGGGTTCAGACGGGAATCAGATGATCTGGAGATCCCCGGATTTGCCCGCTCAAAACGACTTCGGGACGCCGACCCCCAGCCGGATGAAGCGCACGGGATCCTGCCAAACAGCTTCAGCGAGTCCGACGGCGGGGCACTCGGTGGCTCGTACATCTGGGACGGCGGCTATGTGGGACTCTCCTATTCCGGGTTCAACAGCCTTTACGGAGTGGTCGCCGAGGAGGATGTGACCATCGACCTGGAGCAACGCCGCTGGGACCTGCGGGGGGCATTCTACAACCCGGCGAAGTGGCTCAAGGAGATCAATTACAAGTTGAGTTTCAGCGACTACGAGCACACCGAGTATGAGGGTGACGAGGTCGGGACGGTGTTTACCAACGAGGGGTTCAATGCCCGTAGCGAATTTGTTCATCAACCGCTAGGGCGCATCGAAGGGGCGGTTGGAGTGGAGGTTCAACAAACCGATTTCGCGGCGATCGGCGAGGAAGCCTTCGTTCCGAGCGTTGACAGTAGCTCAGCGGCACTATTTTTCTTTGAGGAGCTTGCGTTGGACCCGCTGCGCCTCCAGTTAGGCGCACGGCTTGACCGCCAGACCCACGAAACGGCGGATCTTGAGCGCAGTTTCAATGCGTTCAGCACCTCGGCGGGCGTGGTCTACACGCCGGCCCGCGACTACGCGGTGGCGCTATCGATTGGCTACAGCGAGCGGCCGCCGACGTATGTCGAGTTGTTTGCCGATGGGATCCATGTGGCGACCGGGCTGGCCGAGGTGGGTGACCCAAACCTTGGGACGGAGGATTCCTTCTCGATGGATCTCTCGGTGCGCAAGAAGGCCGGGCGGATTACTGGCAGCGCGAGCGCGTTTTACTACCGGTTCAGTAATTTCATCAGTCTGGATCCCACCGGGGATGTGGTGGTCGATGGCGATGAGGAGTTCCCCGAATATGGGTTCAATCAAGTTCGTGCCGACTTCATCGGTGGCGAGTTGGAAACCGTCTTCCACCTGCTTGAGCCGCTTGCCGCCGGGGATGACGGCAATCCGCTGCGCGAGCGCCTCGACCTCTCGCTACGTGCCGACTACGTCCATGCCGAGAACCGCGACAGCGGCGAAGCGCTGCCCCGAATTCCCCCATTCCGGACCACCGTGGCGCTCGACTACCAGCGCGAGAACTTCGGCGCACGGCTTGAGGGCCAATGGGCTGCGCACCAAGACAGGCACTCGGAGGCGGAGTTCCCCACGGCCAGCTATTTCCTGGTCAACCTCGCCCTGACCTACGAGCTGGAGCTTGGCGACACGACGCAAACGCTGTTTATCAAGGGGATGAACCTGACCGACGAGGAGGCCCGGCAAAGCACGTCATTCCTCAAGGAGATTGCGCCACTGGCCGGGCGCGGCGTGCTCGTCGGGATCCGCAGCGAGTTCTAGGCAACTGGCGCTCAGAGGAAAAGCTCTCGCGGGCGCCAGGTGAGGAGTTCCGGGTCGCCGGAGGTGACCAGGACGGTGTGCTCGAAGTGGGCGGATGGGAGGCGGTCCTGGGTGATGACCGTCCAGCCATCGTCGAGGATCCGGACGCCCGCGACGCCGGCGTTGACCATCGGCTCGATGGCGAGAACCATGCCCGGCTCGAGGACGGGGGTTTTGCCGGATGGGCGGTAGTTGGGGATCTGCGGTTCCTCGTGGAGCTGGCGGCCGACGCCGTGGCCGACAAACTCGCGGACCACGGTGAACCCGAGCGGCTTGACGTAGTCCTCGACCGCGCCGCACAGGTCGCCAAGGCGGACGCCGGCGCGGGCTCGCTCGATGGCCTCGAACAATGATTGCTCGGTCGCGGCCAACAGGCGCTTGGTCTCATCCCCGACCATCCCGGCGGGAACCGTGGTGGCGTTGTCGCCGATCCAGCCGCCTTTGACGACGCCAACGTCGATTTTGACGATGTCGCCGAGTTGGATCCGCCGCTCGCCGCCGATCCCGTGGACGACCTCCTCGTTGAGGGAGATACAGATCTGCCCGGGAAACCCGCGGTAGCCGAGAAACGCGCTCTTGCAGTCGAGCGCGCGCATCATCTCGCCGGCAAGCCGGTCGATCTCCCCGGTGGTCCGCCCCGGCGCGACCTCCTTGGCGAGCTGCTGGAGGATCGTGCTGGCCGCCTCACAGGCGACGCGCATCTTGCGGATGTCCGCCTCGGTCTTGATCGGGATCTTTACGCGCTTGGCCATGGTCAGGTCAGGTTGAGGCGGGTGATGAGCCGTTGGAACGCATCGTCGGGAGAACCGGCACCGTCGACTTGGACGAGCTTCCCCTGCTCGAGATAGTGGTGGACCGCCGGAATCGTCAATGCCACATAACTTTCATAGCGGCTGCGGAAATTCCGGACATCGTCGTCCTCGCGCGAGGCGAGCACACCGCCGCAGCGCGGGCAGACGCGGACGTCGCCCATCGCACTGCGCGAGCTCGTCCACCGGCACGTCTGGCACTCGAGCCGGTCGGCGACCCGCTGTTCGAGCAATGCCTGCGGCGCCTCGAGGGCGACCGCCGCAGTCAGCCCGCCGGTCTCGGCGAAGCGCTCATCGAGCCAGCGCGCCTGCGGCAGGGTGCGCGGAAATCCGTCCAGCACCCAGCCGCCGCCATGGGCTTCGAACCAATTGGCCAGGATGCTCTCCATCAGGTCATCAGGGAGATACTGGCCACGCTCGAGAAACTCGTTCGCCTGCGCGCCCAGCGGCGAGCCGGCCGCGACCTCGCGGCGCAGCAGCGCGCCGGTGCTGAGGTAATCGATGTTGAGAAACTCGGCGAGGCGTCGCCCCTGGGTCCCCTTCCCCGACGCCGGCGGACCAAGCAAAACAATGCGCGGCCCGGCAGCATCGCTGGCGGACCGCGCATCGATTGAAATCTCCGTGGTCACGGGCGCGCGATCCACGCGGTCACCCCGATGACGACCATCACCGCGGCAAGCAGCCAGATGTAAATCACCGCCGACCCCGACGAGGTGCGCCCGCCGGTTTGCAACCGGTCATAGCGGCCCTTGATCTTGCCCTTGCGCAGGAACCCGTCGTAGTGGCGCTGCAACAGGTGGGTCTCAACCTGGCGCATCATGTCCAGCAGCACCCCGACCATGATCAGCAGGCTGGTGCCACCGAAGAACTGGGTGACGAGCGCCGGCAGGTTCATCCACAATGACAAGGTCATCGGCAGGATGAACACCAGCGTCAGGAAAATCGATCCCGCAAACGTCAGCCGGCTCATCGTGAAGTTCAGGAACTCCGCCGTCGGCTTGCCCGGGCGCACCCCGGGGATATACCCGCCGCTGCGCTTCAAATCCTCCGAAACCTGGCTCGGGTTGAACATCGTCGCCACCCAGAAATAACTGAAGAAGAAGATCATCGTCCCGGCGATCAGGTAGTAGTACGACGACCCCGGGCTGACCGCCATCTGGAGCCTCGAGGACCACTCGGACTTGGAGATCATGTTGAGGAGCAACGCCGGCAGGGCGAGCACCGCGGAGGCGAAGATGATCGGCATGACCCCGGCGTAGTTCACCTTGAGCGGCAAGTACTGGGTCTGGCCGCCGAACTGTTTGCGGCCGACGACCCGCTTGGCGTAATGGATCGCGACTCGTCGCTGCGCCTGGGTGATCGAGACCACCGCGGCAATCACGAACAACAGGAACGCGATGAGCCCCACCAGGATGATCGGGCTGAAAATGTCAGGACCGCCGCCGTCGGTGCCGACCACGAAGCGCTTCCATGTCTGGACCAGCGCGCCCGGGAAGGCGGAAATGATGTTCACCGCGATGATCAGCGAGACGCCGTTGCCCAGACCACGCTCGGTGAGCTGGTCACCGAGCCACATCAGCAGCATCGTCCCGGCGACAATCGTCAGCACCGTCATCACCACCCAGTAGTTCGAGTGGTCCGGCACCAGGTCGCGGCCGACCTTCTCAATCCCGGAGAAAATGAAGATCTGCCCCGGGTTCTTCAGCGTCTGGGTCAGCATGAACCCCTGCACCACCGCGATTACGATCGTCACGATCCGCGTGTACTGGGTGATCTTCTGCCTCCCGCCATCCTCGCGCGACAACTTCGAAAGCTGCGGCACCACCGCGGTGAGCAGCTGGATCATGATCGATGCCGAAATGTACGGCATGATCCCAAGGGCAAACAACCCGCACTGCTCAAGGCCACCGCCGCTGAACACCGTCAACATCGCTCCCACCGCCGCCGCCGGGTTCGGCCCTTCCTCAGCCAAGCGCATCTTCAACCATTCCTGGATGACCGTCGCATCCACCCCCGGCAGCGTCAGGTGCACCCCGAAGCGTACAATGATGATAATCCCCAAGGTGAAGAGGATCCGGTCCCGGAGCTCCGGAACCTTCCAGGTGTTGGCAAAGGCAGAAATCATGACAGCGGAGGAATGTTAGAAAAAGGGCGGTTTGGTAAACAAGACGAGGAAGCGGCAAGCGCTTCCTCGCCGGGAATTCGAAGCTGGGCGGGATCGAAAACCTTACTCAGCAAGGCTGATGGAGCCGCCCGCCTTTTCGATCTTCTCGCGGGCAGTCGCGCTGACTGCATCCACGGCGATGGTGAGTTTTTTGCTCAGGTCGCCGTTGCCGAGAATCTTGATGGCGTCGTAGCGCCCCTTGATGAGGCGTGCGTGCTTGAGGGTCTCGAAGTTGACGGTCGCGCCGTCCTCGAACTTGGCCTCAAGCTGGGCGCAATTGACGACCGCGATCTTGTCCTGGAAGTCGCTGTTGTTGAAGCCGCGCTTGGGCAGTCGGCGGTGCAGGGGCATCTGGCCGCCTTCGAATCCCGGGCGGACATTGCCGCCGGAGCGGGCCTTCTGACCTTTGTTGCCTTTGCCGGCAGTCTTGCCGAGGCCTGAGCTTTCGCCCTTGCCGAGGCGCTTGACGCGGTGCTTGGCGCCTTTGTTGGGCCGGAGCGTGTGGAGTTTCATGAAAATAAGCTGGATAAAGGGTGATGGGTGCCGGAGGGCCGGACGAGCCGCTGGGCGAATTAGATGGCCTTCACAGCCTTCTTCTTGCCGCGTGAGCTGAGGATGGCATCACGGGTCCGGAGGCTGGCGAGAGCCTTCAGGGTGGCCTTGACGACGTTGGAGTGGTTGCTCGAGCCGAGCGACTTGGCCAGAACATCCTTGATCCCGACCGCTTCGCAGACGGCGCGGACGCCGCCACCGGCGATGATCCCGGTACCCGGCGAGGCGGGCTTGAGGAGCACCTTGCCGCCGCCGAACTCAGCGTAGACTTCGTGGGGAATCGTGCCGTCAGCCAGTGCGACGCTCTTGAGGTTCTTTTTGGCGTATTCGCTGGCCTTGCGGATGGCGTCTGCGACTTCGTTGGCCTTGCCGAACCCGAAGCCGACCCGGTTTTCCTTGTCGCCGGTGACGACGAGGGCCGAGAAGCTGAAGCGCCGGCCACCCTTGACGACCTTGGCGCAGCGGTTGATGAAGACGACCTTCTCGGTCAGCTCCTTGCCGTGCTCGTCAGTCGGAGCCGCCGGTGCGCCGCGCTGGCCGCCGCTGCGTTGCCCGCGCGGGCCACCGCCACCGCCACCGCCGCCGCCACCACCACCGCCGTAGCCGCCGCCACCGCCGGAACGGTTGCCGCCGCCGAAGGAGCGGTTACCTTGGCCGCCCTGGCCGCCTTGGAAGCCGCCGGGGGCGGCTTGGCCGCCGGGATTGGCGTTTGCTGCGGGAGAAGAAGAATCGTTGCTTACCATGATCGGGTTACTGGAAAAGATTAGAATTTCAGACCGGCTTCCCGGGCGGCATCGGCGAGGGCCTTGATCTTGCCGTGGAACAGGTGGCCGCCGCGGTCAAACACCACGGTGGTCACGTTGTGGGCCTTGGCGCGCTCGGCAATCAGATTGCCAATCACCTGGGCGGCAGCGACGTTGGACGCGGCCTTCTCGACGGCCTTGTCCAAGGTCGAGGCGGCACACAGCGTCCGCCCGGCGACATCGTCGATGACCTGGGCGTAAACGTGCTGGTTGGAATAGTGGACGGCCAGGCGCGGACGCTCGGCGGTGCCGGAAACTTTCTTCCGGATGCGGCGGTGGATCCGTTGGCGGGCTTCCTTGCGGTTGATGAGACTCATGGGCTGAGATGAATAGTGTGGATTGTGGCGGCTTACTTGCCGACGCTCTTGCCTTCCTTGCGGCGGACGAACTCGCCGACGTAGCGGACACCCTTGCCCTTGTATGGCTCAGGCGGATAGTAGCCGCGGACCTCGGCAGCAAACTGGCCGACGACCTGCTTGTCGATGCCTTCCACCTTGATCTTGGTGTTGTCGGTCACCGTGACGGTGAGGCCGGACGGGATCGGGTGAAGCAGCGGGTGCGACCGGCCGAGGCTCAGGTCGAGGTCCTTCCCCTTGACGCTGGCGCGGAAGCCGACGCCGAGGATCTCAAGGTCCTTGGTGAATCCCTGGGAGACCCCCTGGATCATATTCTGCACCAGACTGCGGGCAGTCCCGTGGAGCGCCTTGTGGCGGCGCTGCTCGGAGGCGCGGGCGACGATCACCTGACCGTCCTCCTCGCGCAATGAGATCCCTTCCGGAAGGTCCCATTCAAGGTTGCCCTTGGGTCCCTGGACGGTGATGTGGCGGCCGTCCAGCTTCAAGGTGACCTTGGCGGGCAGCGCGATGGTTTTCTTACCAACTCGTGACATGATGTTTTTCTCCTGTTGCGGGTGTTGGTTTACCAGACGAAGGCAAGCAGTTCGCCACCGAGGCGTTCCCGCTTGGCCCGTGCTCCGGACATGACGCCCTTGGACGTCGAGAGGATGGCGATGCCGAGGCCGTTGAGGACGCGGGGGATTTCATCCGACCCGACGTACTGGCGGCGGCCCGGGCTCGAGACGCGCTTCAGGTCGGTGAGGACCGGGCGGCCGTCGACGAACTTCGCGCGGACCTTGAGGACCGGGTACTTGCCTTCGGTGGAGACGTCGTATCCCCACAGGTAGCCTTCATCCAGAAGGATGCGGGCGATGTCCGCCTTGATCCGGGAATACGGCGCGGAGAAGTCTTCACGACCGGCGCGACAAGCATTCTTGAAGCGGGTCAGGAAGTCGGAAATGGGATCGCTGAGAACTGCCATTGGAGTGAATGATTAGAAGTGGAATTAGGCGGCGTCCTCGGCGGGTTGGTCGGACTTGGCTGGGTTGTCACGGAATGGCATCCCCAGCGCGCGCAGCAGCTCGCGCCCGGAATTGTCATCCTTGGCGGTGGTGACGAAAATCAGGTCAAACCCGATCGTCCGCTTGATCTGGTCAAGCTCGACTTCCGGGAAGATCGACTGGTCGGGGATCCCGCAGGCGTAGTTGCCACGGCCGTCAAAGCTCTTCGGGGAAATCCCGCGGAAGTCGCGGATGTTCGGCGCGGCGATGTTGACGAAGCGGTCGAGAAACTCCCACATCCGCGCACCACGGAGCGTGACGCGGGCGCCAAGCGCTTCGTTCTCACGCAGTTTGAAGTTCGCCACGCTCTTGCGGGCAAAGGTCACGCTCGGCTTCTGGCCGGTGATCTTGGCGATCTCGTTCACGGCGTCTTCCACGGCCGCCTTGCGGTCCTGGGTTGAGCCCATGCAGGAAGTCACGACGATCTTTTCCAGAGCGGGGACTTGATGCGGGTTGGCCAGTCCGAGCTTCTCCTTGAGAGCGGGGACGACCTTTTCCTTGTAGTATGTCAGCAGGGTCGGTTGCATTCGGTTTTGCGGGTCAGCGCGGTTGACGGCTTAAGCGCGGGCGGGGCAGTCGCCGGAGCGGGCTCCGGCGGGTGTCCTCACCCAATCTTTTTGACGTTGGAGATATGGATCGGGGCGTCCTGCGGGAGCAGGCCACCTTCGGGATTTTGTTCGGACTTGCGGGTCGCCTTGGTGACGATGCGGGTGCCCTCGACGACAACCCGGCCCTTGACGCCGTCCACGGAGAGGACGGTGCCGCGCTTGCCTTTGTGGTTGCCGGAGATGACTTGGACTTCGTCACCTTTCTTGACGTGGGTCTTAATGCGGCTCATCTGAGTGGGAAAATTGGGATTGCCTGGTGGCGGATGGGAATGTGGCGGTGGAGATGCCCTTAAAGCACCTCGGGGGCAAGCGAAACGATCTTCATAAACTGCTTTTCACGCAGTTCCCGGGCGACCGGGCCGAAAATCCGGGTCCCTTTCGGGTTGCCGTCCTTGTCGATGATGACAATCGCATTGGAATCGAAGCGCAGGACCGAGCCGTCATCGCGGCGGATCGGTGCGGCGGTGCGGACGACGACGGCCTTGACGACGGCGCCTTTCTTGATGCTGGCGGTCGGGATTGCCTCGCGGATGTGGGCGGTGATGATGTCACCGACGTTGGCGATGCGGGTACGCTTGCCGATAACGCCGATCATCTTGGCAACCCGGGCACCGGTGTTGTCCGCGACGGCGATTTTTGATTCCATCTGGATCATGACGAGAAATTGCTAGTGGTGAGAAACTTGGGATTCCGCGGGATGCGCAATCAATGGGAGATGATGCTTTCGAGGCGCCAGCGCTTCAGCTTTGAGAGCGGCCGGGTTTCGATGATGCGGACCTTGTCACCCATCGCGGCTTCACCGTTCTCATCGTGGACGTAGTATTTCTTGGTCTGCTTGATGATCTTGTTGAAGCGCGGGTGTGGGACGCGGGCGACGTGTTCCACGACGATGGTTTTATTCATCTTGGTGGAAACCACGAGACCGACACGGGTCTTGCGGAGGTGGGGATGGGAATCCGTTTGAGTCTCGCTCATGATGGAAGTTGGCTTGGCGTTCTAAGTGGGTTGGGCGGGGCTCAGGCGATCACGCTCTGGCGCAGGCGTTCGGAAAGCACGGTATTCACCTTGGCGATCTCGCGGCGGACCTGGCGGATGCGTGCGGAGTTTTCCAGCTGGCCGGTGGCCTGCTGGAGGTGGAGGTGGAGGTTCTCCTGCTTGAGGTCGCGCAGGCGAGCTTCGAGCTCGATGCCGGTGAGCTCACGGATGTCCTTGATTTTTACTTGGGCCATGGTGGTGGTGCGGTTGGCGCGTTAGGAATGCGGGTTGCGGACAACGAAGCGGGTGCGGATCCCGAGCTTGTTGGATGCGAGGCGCAGTGCTTCGCGGGCGGATGATTCCGGGACGCCGGCGATCTCGAAGAGCATGTTGCCGGGGCGGATGACAGCCACCCAGGCGTCGACCGGTCCCTTGCCTTTACCCATTCGGGTTTCCGGCGGACGGGCGGTGATCGACTTGTGCGGGAAGATCCGGATCCAGACCTTGCCTTTGCGCTTGAGGAAGCGGTTGATGGCGATACGGCAGGATTCGATCTGGCGGTTGGTCATCCATCCGCGGGTGAGCGCTTGGAGACCGAAGTCGCCGAAGGAAACGTCGGTTCCGGAAGTGGCGTTCCCGCCGCGGTTGCCCCGCATGCTCTTGCGGAACTTCACTCGTTTGGGCATCAAAGGCATGGCTCGGTCCTCTTAAATGGTTGGTATGAAATGGGAGTCGGTGCGGCGGCGGGATTAGCCGCGCTGCGGGCGGGAGTCGCGGTTGTCACGGTTGTCGCGGCGTGGTGGCCGCTGGCCGCTGGCGCCGGCCTGGGCGTCGATGGCGTCGTCATCCTTGCGGGTGATCCAGCACTTGACGCCGATGACGCCGTAAAGGGTGCGGGCTTCGGCAAATCCGTAGTCGATCGGGACGCGCAGCGTTTGGAGCGGCACCTTACCCTCGCGGTAGACCTGGGAGCGGGCAATGTCAGCACCACCAAGCCGGCCGGCAACCCGCAGGCGGATCCCGTCGGCACCAAATTCCATGGCCGTCTGGACCGCGCGCTTCATCGCCCGGCGGAAGGAAATCCGCCGCTCAAGCTGGACGGCGACGTTCTCGGCGACGAGCTGGGCGTCGATCTCCGGCTTGCGGATCTCGATGATGTCGAGCTTGACCTGTGAACCGCCGCACATGTCGGAAATGTCCTTGGTCATCCGTTCGATCTCCGAGCCCTTGCGGCCGATGACGAGGCCTGGACGCGACGTGTGCAGGGTGACGCGCACGCTGTTCCAGGCGCGCTCGATAACCACCTTGGACATCGCTGCAAACTGGAGCCGCTCGCGGATATACTTCCGGATGCGCAGGTCCTCGTGCAGCTTGTCGGCGTAGTCCTTGCCGCTGGCATACCACTTCGAGCGCCAGTCTTTGTTGACCGCGAGCCGGAAGGCGATTGGATTAACTTTTTGTCCCATAGGAAAAGTGCGTTTCGGGTGTGATGGAATTTATTCCGCGTCGGCAGCCACGGCGGGCTCGGCGGCGACCGGGGCGGCAGCCGGCGCCTTGGCGGCAGCGGCCTTGCGGCCCTTCTGCTTCGGCTCAGGCAAGGCCACTTCGTCGGTGAGAATGATGTACAGGTGGCTGGTCCGCTTGCGGATCGCGCCGGCCGAGCCACGGGCACGCGGCTGGAAGCGCTTCAGGATCGGGCCGTCACCCACGGTGGCTTCCTTGATGGTGAGCGTCTCGGCATCCAACTCGAAGTTGTTCTCCGCATCGGCGATGGCGGTCTTCAACGTCTTGCCGATGAGGAATGCCGCCTTGCGCGGGGTGAAGGTAAGGATGTCCAGGGCGCTCGAAACGGGCAGGCCTTGGATTTCACGGGCAACGTCGCGGGCCTTCTTCGGCGAAACGCGCGCGTATTTATAGGTGGACTTGACTTCCATCGGTCGACTCTCGGTTAAATTTGGACGGTTACTGGACTTTGACGCTCGCCTCGTCACCGAGGCGGACGTTCTGGGATTGATCTTGGATAGTTTCGATGAACGCCCCGCTGACTTCCTTGCGGACATCAACGAGAACAATCTCACCTATGGCCCTTTCGCCCCTCTGGAGGCGGAAGGTCATGCCGATGCGGGCTCCTTCTTTCTCACCAACATTGAGGACGAGCAGGCCGCTCTCACTGTCGATGCTAACCACCTTGGCCTGTTGCAGGCTGCCGGTCCGGATATCGGGGCGCGGCTTTTGCCTCAGGCCGAGGGCGGCGTCAAGCTCTCTAAGCGAGGTTTCCACTCGGAGACGCGCATCCGGGTCGGATGTCACTGCGTTGCGCAGGTATTCGGTGACCGCGGCGGCCAGGCCCAGAGCGCTGGCTTCAACCACCGCTGTCTGTTCCTGAATGACTTGGATGTCCGCCATGGCTTGCACCAGGCGTTCGTTGCCGCCCTCGAGGAGATTTTTCCCGAGGGCCGACAGACGGGTCCGGACCAAGGCCAGGGCGTCGGCGCTTTCCTTCTCGCTGCGGCGCGCCTCGACGAGGCTTTGCTGGAGCGATTGGTTTTGAGCGCGCAGGCCGGCGATGGTGCGTTCGAGCTCCTGGACCTTCCCGGCGTCCTGGGCGCAGCCATGGCCGGCACTCGCCGCCAACCCGAGGGCGGCGATGAATGGAATGGCATGGTGGCTGGCGTACATGACGGGCGGGATTGGCGGGGATTACTTCTTACCGACGTTGCCGTGCTGGCGGAAGATCCGGGTGGCGGAGAACTCACCAAGCTTGTGGCCAACCATGTTCTCGGTCACGTACACGGGGACAAACGTCTTGCCGTTGTGGACGAGGAAGTTGTGGCCGACAAAGTCTGGCGTGATCATCGATTGGCGGCTCCAGGTCTTGATCGGCTTGCGCTCGCCGCCTTCGGCGGCCTTGTCGATCTTGGCGAGGAGCTTCTGGTCCACAAAGGGACCCTTTTTCAGCGATCGCGGCATGAGGTTCGGTTCGGTTTAAAGGTTGGGTGAATTACTTGCGCTTCGCGGCGCGACGGTCCTGGACGATGAAGATGTCGCTCGACTTCTTCCGCTTGCGGGTCTTCTGGCCCTTCGTGTGACCCCACGGGGAGGTCAAGTGCTGGCGACCACCGCCGGACTTCGACTTCCCTTCGCCACCACCGTTCGGGTGATCGACCGGGTTCATGCACATCCCGCGGACCGTCGGGCGGATACCCTGCCAGCGCGAGCGTCCCGCCTTGGCGGAGACTTCGTTCATGTGGTCACGGTTGCCGACTTGGCCGATGGTGCAGAAGCACTCTTCGTGGAAGCGGCGGATTTCTCCCGACGGCATCTTGACGAGCGCGTAGCCGCTTTCACGGTTGGAGAGGATCGCTTGCTGACCGGCGGCGCGGGCCACCTTGCCACCGCTGCCGGGGCTCAGCTCGATGTTGTGGATCGCCGTCCCGAGCGGGACGCTCTTGAGCGGCATCGCGTTGCCTGGCTTCGGCGGGGCGTTGACGCCGGCGGTCACCGTGGCGCCGACTTCCAGCCCACCCGGGGCAAGGATGTAGCTCTTTTGGCCGTCCTCATACTGGATCAGGGCGATCCGGCAGGTCCGGTTCGGGTCATACTCGATCCCCAGCACGGTCGCCGGGGCGTCAAGCTTGCCGCGACGGAAGTCGATGAGGCGGTAGTGGCGCTTGTGCCCGCCGCCGACGTGGCGGCAGGTGATCCGTCCGGTGTTGTTCCGGCCGCCCGACTTCTTCAGCGGGGTTAGCAGGCTCTTCTCCGGCTTGGTCTTGGTGATTTCCTCAAAGCTCGGCAGAACCTTGTAGCGGCTCGACGGCGTGAATGGCTTGAATGTTTTGAGAGGCATGGCTCGCGTTTCCTTTCAGTGGGTCCGCCTCGGCGGACGTAAAGTTCTAGACAAGGTCGAGGGTCTCGCCCGCCTTCAGGCGCACGATCGCTTTCTTCCAATGGTTGGTCCGGCCCGCGTCAGCACGCCGGCGGCGCTTGAGCTTCCCGTCGTAGTTGCAGGTGCGCACCCCGATGACCTTCTTGCCGAAGAGCTGCTCGATGGCTTGCTTGATCTCAAGCTTGTTGGCCTTGCGGTCTACCTGGAAAACATACTCGTTGTTGGTTTCCTGGAGGACCGTGGCCTTCTCGCTGAGACGGACGTTTTTGATGACCTGATAGATGTCTTTCATGGCGCGGTGCGGTTAGGCGGTGCGGGCTGCGAGAATTTCGAGGGCGTCCTCAACGAGGATGACCGCGTCGGCGGAGAGGAGCTGCTCGATGTTGACCTCGTGGGCGCTCATCAGGAGGGCCCAGGAGATGTTGCGGGCAGCGAGGAACGTCTCATCGGTGAAGTCCTTGGCGATGATGAGCACTTTGACCGCTCCGGTCAGCGCGGTGACCGCGGCGATGAAGCTCTTCGTCTTGCCGTCGGCAATCGCGAAGCTGTCGACCGTCTGGATCGTGCCAGCCGAGATGAGCTCACCGAGCACCCGGCGCAGCGCGAGCCGGCGGGTGTTGCGCTGGACCTTCTTGCTGTAGTCGCGCGGCCGCGGGCCGAAGACAACCCCACCACCGACGAAGATCGGCGCACGCTTGTCACCGTGACGAGCATTGCCGGTCCCCTTCTGGCGGAAGATCTTCTTGTTGTTGCCGCTGACTTCGCCGCGGGTCTTGGCGCAGGCGGTCCCGCTGCGGCGGTTGGCCTGATAGGCGACGATGAGGTCGTGGACGGCCTGGTGGCCTTTGTCGCTGCCGACCAGCTGGATGTTAGCCGCCTGGGCAGCCTCTGCTGTGAGTGTTTTCGCGGGCATGGGAGCTCCTTGGTTAGAGTCGGGTAAGGATTACTTGGCGGACTTTTTCTTCGCCGGGCGGATGACGACGTAGGCGCCGTTGTGACCGGGGACGGCGCCGGAGACGAGGACCACGTTGTCCTCGGCACGGACCTTGACGATCTTGAGGTTCTGGACGGTCGCCTTGGCGTTGCCCATGTGGCCGGGCATCTTCTGGCCCTTCCAGACGCGGCCGGGCGAGGTGCCCGCGGCGATGGCGCCGGTCCGCCGGTGCATCATGTGACCGTGGCTGTCAGGCTGGCCGGCGAAGTTGTAGCGCCGCACAACCCCTTGGAAGCCTTTGCCCTTCGAGGTGCCGACGACGTCGACCCACTGGCCGTCCTGGAAGAACTCGGCCGTCGGGTTGCCCGCGGTCGTGTCCGGAAGCTCCGCGTCGGAATCAACCCGGAACTCCATGATGAGCTTCTTCGGGCTCGCGCCGTACTTCTTGAAGGTCCCGAGCGCTGGCTTGGTCAGGCGCTGCGGCTTCTGGTCGCCGTAGCCGAGCTGATAGGCGCTGTAGCCTTCCTTCTCGCTGGTCTTGACCTGGAGATACTCGTTGCCGGCGACGTCGATGACCGTCACAGGGATCATGCAACCGGCCTCTTTGTCGAAGAGGCGGGTCATGCCGATTTTTTTACCAATAATACCGAGTGGCATGGTTGCAGTTAGTTAGAAAGTTAGATGCGGATGGTGATGTCGACGCCGGCGGGCAGGTTGAGCTTTTTGAGCTCGTCGACGGTGCGGGCGGTGGGATCGACGATGTCGAGGAGGCGCTTGTGGGTGCGGATCTCGAACTGTTCGGCGGACTTTTTGTTCACGTGGACCGACCGGTTGACCGAGAATTTCTCGATGCGGGTGGGGAGCGGGATCGGACCGGCGACCTTGGCGCCGGTGCGTTTGGCGGTTTCCACGATCTCCATGGCGGAACGATCGATCGCACGATGATCGTAGGCGCGGAGACGGATGCGAATTTTCTGGTTTTCCATGATCGGAGCTAGCGGTTGAAAGGGAGCGGCAGGTTAGCGGCCGGTGCGTTCGTGAACGATGACGTCAACAATGTTGGGTGGGACTTGTTCGAAGTGGGACGGGGTCATCGAGTAGGATGCCCGGCCGCTGGAAAGGGTGCGGATGGCGGTGGAGTAGCCGAACATTTCGGCGAGCGGAACGTTGGCGCGGACGATGGCCAGGTTGTTCTTGCTCTCGATCTTTTGGATCTGCCCGCGGCGGCGGCTGATGTCGCCCATCAGGTCGCCCTGGTATTCTTCCGGCGAGGAGACCTCGACGGCCATGACCGGCTCAAGAAGGATCGGCTTGGCCTTGGCGAAAGCGTCCTTCATCGCGAAGATGGCGGCCATCTTGAACGCGTTCTCGTTGGAGTCGACGTCGTGGGACGAGCCGTCGACGACGTCGACATGGACATCGACGACCGGATAGCCGGCGACGATGCCGTTGACCATCGCCTCGGCGATGCCGGAGAGGGTCGGGTTGATGAACTCCTTGGGGATCGAGCCACCGATGGTCTTGTTCTCGATGGTTAGCCCCTTGCCCTTTTCGTTAGGCTTGATGTCGATCACGACGTGGCCGTATTGGCCGCGGCCGCCGGACTGTTTGACGAGCTTGCCGTCGCCGTGTGCCGGGAGGGTGATGGTTTCGCGGTAGGCGATCTGCGGCTTGCCGACGTTGGCCTCGACCTTGAACTCGCGGCGCAGCCGGTCGACGATGATTTCCAGGTGGAGCTCGCCCATGCCGGAAATGATGGTCTGGCCGGTTTCCTCGTCGGTCTTGACCATGAAGGTCGGGTCCTCGTCGGAGAGCCGGCCGAGGGCGAGCCCGAGTTTTTCCTGGTCGGCCTGGGTGCGCGGCTCGACGGCCATGCTGATGACCGGCTCGGGGAAGGTTGGCGGCTCTAGCAGGATGTCGTATTTCTCCGCGGCCAGGGTGTCGCCGGTGGTGACATTCTTGATGCCGACCATCGCTGCGATGTCGCCGGCATAACAGGCGTCGACATCGGTATGCTGGTTAGACTGGATCCGGATCAGGCGGCCGACGCGCTCGGAGCGGCGGGTGCGCGGGTTGTAGACGACGTCGCCCTTGGCGATGGTGCCGGAGTAAACGCGGAAGAAAACCAGTTTGCCGACATACTTGTCAGCCCAAAGTTTGAATGCGAGGGCGACGAACTTCGCGTGGTCGCTGGTCGGCGCCTCGATCTTGATCTCCTCGTCGTCCGGGTCCTGGCCGACCGCGCACGGGATGTCCAGCGGGCTTGGCAGGTAGTCGACGACGGCGTCGAGGAGGTATTGGACGCCCTTGTTCTTGAAGGCGGATCCGCCGGCGACCGGGATGATCAGGTTGGCGATCGTCGCGCGGCGCAAGGCTTGCTTGACGTCCTCGCGGGAAATCGGCGCCTCGCTGAGAAACTTCTCACCGAGGATGTCGTCGACGTCGGCAACCGCTTCAAGGAGCTCCGCGTAGGCTTCTTCGGCGATGAGCTTCTGCTCGTCGTCAAGCTCGGCAACGTCGTAGGTCGAACCGAACACATCGTCGTCCTTGAACAAAACCGCCTTCTGGCTAACCACGTCAATCTGGCCGCGCAGGGTGTCTTCCGAGCCGATCGGAATGAGGATTCTAACCGCGTTGGCGCCGAGCTTCTCGCGGATCTCGGCAACCACGTTGTCGAAGTTGGCCGCCACCCGGTCCATCTTGTTGACGAACACGATCCGCGGAACGTCGTACTTGGTTGCCTGCCGCCACACCGTTTCGGTCTGCGGCTGGACGCCTGCGACTCCACAGAACACCACGATCGCGCCATCCAACACCCGCAGCGAACGCTCCACCTCGGCGGTGAAGTCGACGTGGCCGGGGGTGTCGATGATGTTGATCCGTTGCTTCTGGTTAGGGAAGAGCTTGGTCACGCCGTCCTCGGCGCGCTGCCACCACTCGGTGGTCACCGCCGCGGAGGTGATCGTGATCCCGCGCTCCTGCTCCTGCTCCATCCAGTCGGTCGTCGCGGCCCCGTCATGGACCTCGCCGATCTTGTGGATCATCCCGGTGTAAAACAGGATCCGCTCCGTCAGCGTCGTCTTGCCCGCATCGATATGGGCCGCAATCCCGATGTTCCGGGTGCGGTCCAACGTATACGGACGTTTTGAGCTGTTTGGATTGTCAGACATGACGAAGTCAGCTGAAGCGGATGGAATCAGGCGGAGACGCTTAGAATCGGTTAGAAACGGAAGTGGGCGAAGGCGCGGTTGGCCTGGGCCATCTTGTGGACGTCGTCGCGCTTGCGCACTGCGTTGCCCTGGTTGTTGGCGGCGTCCTTGATCTCGTTAGAGAGGGCCACGTGCATCGGAGTCCCCTTGCGCTTGCGGGCAAAGCCCACGAGCCAGCGGAGTGCGAGCGATTCGGACCGGTCGGCATCGACTTCCAGCGGCACCTGATAGGTGGCGCCACCGACGCGGCGGCTCTTGACCTCGACGCGCGGCTTGGAGTTTTCAATCGCGCGGGTGACGACTTCAAGCGGGTCGACGGTGTCGACGCCCTCGTTGGCGCGTTCAATCGCTGCGTAGACGATGCGTTCCGAGAGGGAGCGCTTGCCGTCACGCATGACCTTGCAGATCAGGTGACCGACGAGAGGGCTGTCGTAACGCGGATCGCTCCGGTCCGGCTTGTGGTAAACTCGCTTGCGGCGTGCCATGGTAGGAA